>LUGL01000020.1 GCA_002796835.1 Elainella saxicola E1
TAATCATCGTGACCAGTTTCGTCACACTGTAAGTCGGCACTGACTGCACCAAAAAATGCACATGGTCTTTGTCCACCCCAATTTCGACAAACTTCACCTCATAACGCTTCTCGATTTCGAGACACACTTCTCTCAACACTGCGTCCACCTGTTCATCGAACACAGCCCGTCGATACTTTGCTGGAAACACGAGATGGTAAAGCAAAACCGTAACGTTATGTCGTTTATGGATGTACTCGCTCATCCCTACATTTTACGCCGCAGAGCGGCGAGGAATCGACCCGTAGAGATTGAAAGGAGAAAATATGAACGCTCAAGAGATTTTAAGACTCTACGCTACAGGTCACCGGGACTTTAGCCATGTCAGTTTGGTTCAAATTTGTTTGACAAATGCAAAGCTGATTGGAGTCAAGTTAATCGGCGCAGAGTTGATTGGGGCTGATCTCCGTGGGATAGATCTAACTGAGGCTCATCTTAATCAGGCAAGGTTAAATCAAGCCAATTTAGCCGATGCAGAAATGATTCAAGCTTGTCTCACCCATGCTGACTTGAGTGGGGCCGATCTGAGCGGAGCCGATTTAACTCATGCCGATCTGAGCGGGGCTGACTTAAGTGGAGCTAACTTAGGAGGAGCCGATTTAAGAAACGCCAACCTCAGTCAAGCAGATTTGAGTGGGGCTGACTTACGGGGAGCCGATTTATGTGGAGCTAATTTAAGAGAAGCTGATCTGAATAATGCAGATTTAGATGGAGCATATCTAGATGAAGCAGATTTGACTGGAGCTAAGATTGAGGCAGCCAAAATTGACAAGGCAGGACTTAACGGAGCTAAGATGCCTGATGGCATGATACGTGCCTGACTCTGTAAATAATCCCAATGCGATGCTTCAATGCAGGATAAAGGTGGAAGTAAACCGCTGGCAAAACAATTCTATGACTCTTGGTGATGGCTCCTACCTACATTGTGCCAGCCTTAGCCTGCGTTTGCTTTAGTCTGGACATTTGGGCGATCGCTCATCCAGCTAGTATGAAGCAACTCATCAAAGAATTGATGTCGATATGGCATAGAAATAGCGCAATGCTGGCCGATCGCCCTTTCTCGCTGCACCCTTTCTCGCTGAAAGTGACAGAGCGGAATTAGTTCATCGAGTTCTTCCAATTCAAACACAATCGTTCATAGAGGTTTTATGTCTACTTCCTTAACAAGCGGTGTTCTCGTTACCATCATTGGTGAAGCTGTATTGCAAGATCGACTCATCAACTTACTGACAAAATTGCACGTATCTGGTTACACAATCATCCCAGCACAGGGTGCAGGCAGTCATGGGAGACGCATGGGTGACATGGCTGGCTATAACACCAACATTGAGATCAAAACGATCGTTGCTTTAGAAACCTCAGATCAATTGTTGGAGGACTTGAAACCACTTCAATCGAATCATGCTTTAATTGCTTTCCGGCAATCTGTAGAGGGTTTGTTTGATTAGAGACCTTTGGATTTGAGAGAAGAATAGCTTTCTAAGCTTTTATCAAGCTAGAAACCAGGTGAATCAATTTTTCTGGTTCTATTGGTTCAGGAATATGCTGCTGGAATCCTGCTGTTAGGGTCTGCCCAGAATTCTCACGCCTGAGGCTTAAAATACTCGGACCCTGCCCCAAAAGAAATTTGAAAAGCTGACTGCAAATCGGTTATAGCCCGCCATCACAGCCTTAATGGTGAGTCAGATTCTCTCACTCACTGCGTATGATACCAATATAGTTGGTAGGGCATCCTGCCGCTCTACTGCAATCTACGCCGCTTGAACTCCATGAACCGATCGCCCAAAAACACCATTCATCGCATCAGAGGCAGTACAACTTCCTGGCTGAACATCTCTGAAGTGGTTGAACCGATCATAGACCAGACGCTGACCTGGTTTGAAGTGCTGGGTTATACCGTTTTGCTCCAATCGGATATTGTTTCAGGTCGATATCAGTCTATTTTACAGACCTATCACAACGGCATTTTGGCCGATCGGTTTCGGCAGGCGATGCGGCAGATCAATCCAATGGCTTCTCAGCAGCAAATTGAAACCGTGCTGCATCAGTTGACTACGGCTCGAACCATGCCAATGCTGCAACAGAATCGCCAGTGGCATCGGCAATTGCTGGCTGGCATTCCGGTGCAATCTGCGATCGATTCATCCCGGCTCACCACGCTGAAACTGGTTGATTTTACCAACTTGCTTAACAACGATTGGCTCGTGATCCGATCGTTTCCAGTAGTGGAAGGCGATTATCAGCATTGCCTCGACCTGGTGGTGTTTATCAATGGCTTCCCGTTGGCAATGTTTCACGGCCTGCATGGGGGAGAAGAGTCCTGGTCACTACGAGCCGCCTATTTGCAGCTTCAAGCCTATCAATCACATTTGCCCAAGTTCTTCTCATTGAATGAGCTGCTGATCGTGTCGAATGGGGTTCAATCTCGCATGGGTTCCCTTACTGCTTCCTGGAAACAGTTCACACCAATTCAGGCTGTCAGTGGAGAAGAGTTGTCACTAACCGGCGAACCGGAGATGACAACATTGATTCAAGGCATTTTCGATAAGCGTCGCTTGTTTGAAATCCTGCAGCACTTCATCTTGTTTCAGCAAGGTCGGACCCAGTTGACCAAGAAGCTGTTGGCTCAGCCATTTTGTACGGTGACACTGTCCAGAACTTCGCCGAGAAGACGTTTTGATTAGCATGATCGTTCGATGTTGTTGACTGCAAGAGTTTGTAATTTCTAGGAGATAATTATGAAAGTTAGCGCACGGAATTCTTTGAAAGGTACCGTAAAGTCTGTAGTAACCGGTGCTGTTAATGATGAAGTTACTATCGAAGTGGCTTCCGGTGTAGAAGTAACCGCAATTATTACCAAATCTTCGGCTGAAAGCCTGGGCTTGGCAGCCGGTAAGGAAGTCTACGCAGTGATCAAGGCATCTGATGTGATGGTCGCGGTCGATTAGAGCTGTCGATTAGGGCTATCGATCGCTACAAATACCTGCCATTCCCCCCTGGTTCAGTGAGTCCTATCCTGGCTGGGGGGTTAGCTTTGAGTACAGGAGCTTAAAGGCTTCAAAGCTGCGCACGTCTGGAAATAATCCTTCATACAACTGGTAGTGTTCATTGATACATTGAATCGTGGGTCGAGCTTGTCTCGAAGCAGACATCAAGGCTAATGCATCCTCAATCTCTCTGGTTCTATTCTAAATTCCTCTCATGAAAGTGCACAAAGAGGGTTATACCGGGCTGTCGGCATTTGGTTTTCCGCAAGGAGGTACTTGCTCGGTTCTATTCCAGGATCCCAAAACAGCTAAAACCGTTGAAATTGCGGCTTCTATGGTTACCGATCGCTCTACCGAACAAACGTTTCAGCAAAGATCAGCAAAGAACTGCCATGGTTCGATTGCACAAATTATGACAAATTGTAAAGATTAAGTGTAAGTTGCTTGATTCGCAACCTGCCCTTGTCTATTCCGGCTACAACAGGGGCACCCTAAGCCCTGAAGCCTTCAAGAATTACGATGTATGTTGACTGCGTTTAGCAAAAAACTCCAGAAGCGATGGTCTTTAAAGTTTGCCCAACTTAAACTCCTGAACCGGCATCAATCCACTTCCTTAACCCAGAAAACCCTGCTGAATATGGCAATACGGGTGACGGGCGTTGTGCTGGTATCGGCTGGCGTCAGCTACATTCACATGATTAGCCGTTTAGAGAATCAGACCCAGAAGCAATTAGAGAAATATATTAAGGGGCGAGGGCAGCAAGAGAGTGTAACTTTCCAGCTTGCACAAGACAATCTCACACTACTGCGTGATCAAATTCTTCAGGATCTCCAGCAGCCTGTTCAACCCAATTTTCAAGCTGAATTTGAGCGGCTGATTTTTCCCTGGAAAGATGGAACTCGACGCAATTTTCCTGATGATCGGCCTTTTAAGGAATTTGATTCAACTCGGCACGCTGGAGTTTACATCGGTCGT
The DNA here is from genome assembly GCA_002796835.1 of Elainella saxicola E1. GTDB lineage: Bacteria > Cyanobacteriota > Cyanobacteriia > Elainellales > Elainellaceae > Elainella > Elainella saxicola. The sequence continues at coordinate 4,003 of LUGL01000020.1, forward strand.
AATGTTAATCTCACAGAAGAATTACAAAGACGCCTCCTGGTCGGATTCGAATTAGTGAGTGCTTATGGAGCTGCCTGGTCTAATCGGTTTGTCGATACCTACTTTATTACGCCTGAAAATACAGGAATAGTCTATTGGAAAGGAACGCCAATTGCTCTACAGGCTCCTGCGGATTTGTACCATCCCAAACAGGAATATTTTTATATCGCCAATCCTCAGCATAATCCTGATCGTTCAACCCGTTGGACAGGCGTTTATCTAGATCCTAGCGTCAATCTTTGGATGGTTTCAGCGATCACTCCAGTCTATCAGGGCGATCGCTTTATAGGAACTGTAGGACATGATGTAATTCTGACAGATCTGATCGAGCACACGCTTCAAGATCAATTGTCAGGAACCTATAACTTAATTTTTCGATCGGATGGTCGCTTGATTGTTCATCCTCACTACACTTCAGAGCTTCAAAAGGCACAAGGACAACTCAAAATTGACGAGATCAAAGATCCGAAGCTCAATCATATTTTCCAGTTAGTTACCCATGCTCAACCCAATACTTCTATTCTTGAAAATACTCAAGATAATGAGTATTTAGCAGTGACTCGCTTAACGGGTCCAGATTGGTATTTTGTCACGGTTTATCCCAAGTCGTTGCTGGCAGAGGCGGCCTGGTCTACTGCTCAATTTATCCTGATTGCGGGTGCTGTCGCGCTGCTGGTTGAAGTGCTGTTGCTAATGTCAGTTTTACGTAAACAAATTGCCAAGCCCCTTCAGGAGTTAACGGTTGCCAGTAATCAACTAGCGAATGGAGANCTTTGCGATCCATCTTGATACCACGCGGCAGGATGAGCTGGGCCAACTGGCAAATTCTTTCAACAGCATGGTGAATCATCTGCAAGATTCTTTTGCCAAGCTGGAACAAATTAACGATGAGTTGGAACAGCGAGTCGAGGAACGCACAACGACCTTACAAGAAACGGTTCAAGAATTACATCGGACCCAGGCTCAGATGATCCAGAGCGAAAAGATGTCAGCGCTGGGTCATTTGGTGGCAGGCGTCGCCCATGAAATTAATAATCCGGTCAACTTTATTCATGGCAATCTCACGCATATCAGCACCTATACGCAAGATTTGATGTCGTTAATCCAAGCTTATCAAAATTATATCCCTCACCCTCCTGAATCGATTCAAGACAAAATTGAAGAGATTGATCTCGACTTCCTGACGCAAGATACGGTTAAGCTATTACAATCCATGGAAGTTGGCACCAACCGCATTCGAGAGATTGTTTTATCTCTGCGTAACTTTTCCCGACTGGATGAGGCTGAGTTTAAGTCAATTGATGTTCATGAGGGAATCAACAGTACATTACTGATTCTGCAAAATCGTTTGAAAGATCAGCCCCAACGACCTGCAATTCACGTTATCAAAAACTATGGTCAATTGCCGATCGTGAATTGCTATCCTGGACGGTTGAACCAGGTTTTTATGAATATCTTAGTGAATGCGATCGATGCGCTGGATGAAAAGTGGGATACAGAGAGACAGAGGTTATCAACTCATCCCATCTTTTCTGAAGCTATCGATGCAAAAACCCCTCCTACGATTACGATTCGTACGACTCTGGTTGCGAACCATTGGGTTGAAATTGCGATCGCAGATAATGGGAGTGGTATTCCTGAAAGTATTCAAAAACGAATTTTTGATCCATTCTTCACAACGAAATCGATCGGTAAGGGAACAGGAATGGGAATGTCGATTAGCTATCAAATTATTGTTGAACAGCATCATGGTTACTTTGGCTGCACCTCGGTACCAGGGAAAGGAGCAGAATTTACGATTCGCATTCCCATTAAGCAAAACGAACATTTGGCAGGCAGCTAAGCCTCGATCGCATCCTTCATTCCTGGTAAGAGCAATTGGGTCTACGTGACTCAGCCGATCGGATTTCGAGGCGAATTTCGAGGCGAATTTCGAGGTCGATCGATCACCAGAATGCTCATCACTTCGTCTGAGTGGGGCACGAGTAATAGACGGGAAAAAGGCATTACCCCATTCCTAAAATACACCGTTGATATAAAGTTTCTTAGGCATGGCGATCGATTTTATATGTTTGGGAATCACAACTAATGTCGATCGGTCTCGGATAATTTGCGTACCAAACTGGCCCTGCACGCGTAACCAGGAATCGGTTGGAAATTGTGAGGCTTTTGGTGTGTAGATGATCAGGCCAAGGGGAACGGTGTCTGCCAAGCAACAGCGGATAATTGGACGAGCCAGCGTAAACTGTTCGGGTGTATCCAATTGAGAACGCTGCACAAACCCGATGATATTGACAGGCTGGCCTGGAAAAGTTTCTAACGGATCGCGCACTGAGGAAATCAGCCGTCGCCATTGCAAGATATTACGCTTCAGCGGATTGGGTTCTTCTTCTGCAGGTTCTGCATATTCCCAAATATCGATCGCGGGTGCATTCTCAGGTTGGGGAGTCATTACCCCCATTACTCGCTGAGTCAGGGTTTGAAAGAGTTGAACGGGTTTTAGCATAAGGAATTTAGTCTCAACAAACATTTATTTGATGCGAGTATCCAGCATTTCAGCCAATTCTTGTTCGGCAAATGCTTTAGTCACTTCCGATCGCAAATACTCGACAAACATGGTGCGATGCTGCTCAAACTCTGGGCTGATGACATCACGGGGACGAGGCATGTTAATGGGAACACTATCGAGAATTCGACCGGGACGAGCAGAAAGAATAATCACCCGATCGGCCAAATAAACTGCTTCATCAATGTGGTGCGTCACAAACACCACTGTTTTGCCGGAGCCTTCCCAGATATCTAGCAGAAACTTTTGCATGTTGTAGCGAGTCTGCACATCCAGGGCAGCAAATGGCTCATCCATTAAAATAATATCGGCTCCCAGGCAAAGCGCTCGCGCAATACAGGCCCGCTGCTGCATGCCGCCAGAAAGCTGATGAGGATATTTTTTGGCAAAAGAGCGCAAGCCAACCTGGGACAGGAAATTTTCGGCGCGGCGATAACGTTCTTTTTTGCTCATCCCTTTCAGCGTCAGGCCAAACGCAACATTGTCAATTAGCGACAACCAGGGTAAAAGTGACGGCTGCTGGAAAATGAGAGAGCGATCGGGATTGGGGCCAGTGATCGGCTGACCATTGTGGAGCAGCATACCTGACGTTGGACTTTCCAGACCTGCCAGCATCGACAGCAATGTACTTTTGCCACAGCCGCTCGGTCCAATAATCACCACAAATTCCCCAGACTGAACTGAAAAGCTGATATCCTCCAGCGTGGACACCTGCTCAGCAGTATCAATTCCCCAAACTTTACCCACCTGCTGACAAACTAATTCCCCCATCGCTAATTCCCTCCTAACTAAAACAAATGCCTTGGTCGCTAACTTGTTCCAGGCGAGTCTTAAATTTGCGCATTACTCTTCCACCACAGTACCCGCTTCTGAATTTGCGCAAATGCTACATCCAACAAATATCCCACAACGCCGATAATCGCCATGCCCAAAAACATCAGTTTGGCATTGAACATTTGGCGGCCTACCATGACGATCGCACCCAGTCCCGTATTTACTCCCACCATCTCTGCAGCAAGAACTGCCATCCAGGCTCCGAACAGGTTCATGCGCAAAATTACGAACAAGTCAGGAATAATTGCTGGAATAATAATGTGGCGCATCACCTGACTGCGCGTCGCTCCTAAAACGCGAGCCGTGTTGATGTAAACCTGATCGACTTTGTTGATGCTGTTAATGGTACCAAGGGTCAAAATAAAGAAGATACCGATGAATACAACGAAGATAGCAGCCCGATCGCCAATGCCAAAAGCCAGAATTGCCAGAGGGATCCAGGCGACCGGCGCAATCGGGGCCAGCAGCGTAATCACGGGCAGCGTTAACTTACCGAAAATCTTGAAATAGGCCGCCAGACAGCCGAAGATCAGCGCGGCAATAAATCCAAGCAATAAACCTGTTAGAACTCGCTTTAAAGTGGCGACGATCGCGGTTAAAGCAACAAAATTGGCACCCGTTCGTTCTACACCAATTTGAGGCATCAAAAACTGATCCTGATTGGCAATTTCACCTAAAAACTGGTGCGGGGGCGGCAAAATGAGCGTATTCACCCAGCCCAGCAGCGTCATCACTTCCCAAATGCCCAAAAACAGGCCAATCGAAAGAATCCACCAGCCGATGTTGATCAGCGCTGTTTTGATCCAGGATGGGTTGGACGATCGGCGTTTTGGCCGCACTGGAGGATTAGGCGTAGGCTCAGTCAATCGGTTAGTTTCAAGGGTTTTCGGGTTAGATTCCACCATATTAGAAGAGGGGGAGATTAGGAGAACAACGAAGTTTGGCAATGCTCAATCAAGATAATCTATAAAGGGAAATAGAGGTACGAAAACTCGCACCTCTAACGCATTCACTTTGGTGAATCATTGCAGAACAACCACTCAAGATGCCAGGTTAATTTAAACCAATTCATCGAAGTAGACTTGCGATCGAATCGATATAACTTCCAGAATTAACGCGTATACCGGCTCAGCTTTCACTGAACAAGTTTCGATCTAGGCAAGTTTCGATTTCGTTTTCACTCGCTCTAACATCTCTGGATTTTCTTTGATCACCTCCTCTAGTAAGCTAAAATCAACAAACTGTTCATCTGGCTTTTTGTTGATGTAATTCAACGCCAGCATACTGTCTGCACGGGAATACATAAAGTCACGCTTATCGCGAATATCTACACCGGGCGGCTGCGCCTTAGCTGCTTGTAGAACACTAGCTAAGTCAGTTTTGTAGTATTTACCCACCGTTGTCTTGGCAGCTTCCTCAAAGTTATTCTCAATCTCGTACTGAGCCTCAAAGAAAGTGCGAATCACATTCTTCACCACCTCTGGTTCTTGCTCAATTAATTCATTCCGGGCAGCAATCACGCAATCTGGATAACCTGCTCCGTAGATATCTTTACCATCTCCTAAAATGTTACCGTTGGTTGAAGTCTTAGCCTTCGTTGCGTAGGGTTCAATACTGCTAATCGAATCAACCTGGCCTGCCAGATAGGCATTTAGCATTTCAGTAGAATCGCCAAAGTAGACCATCTCCACATCCTTATAAGACATGTTATTTTTCTTGAGATAGTCGTACACAATAATGTCTAATGTGTCGGCCTGGAAGGTGCCAACTTTCTTGCCTTTCAGATCTGCAAAGCTTTTGATCTCCGGTTTGGCCACGACAATCAAGCCTTGAACCCCACTCCCCCCCACAACTCGGAAAGAAGCGCCTTGGGTATAGGCTGCGATCGCGTTTGTAAAAGGAATAACTGCCATTTCTACCTGACCCGTTGCCAACTGGGCGGCAATATCCGCGTTCAGAGGAGTGAGGGCAGTCGTGCCGCTAAATCCGTACTTTTCAAAGAGCTTCTTCTCCGAGGAGTAGAACAACGGCATATTGCACAGTCCGCTACCGTGCGAAAACTTAATTGTGCGCGCTGCTGCTGAGGCACTAGGGCTTGCTTCTGTATTGCTAGCGGTGGTGTCACTCTTTGCACAAGCATTCAGCAGAGTTGGTGTGAATGCTGCGGCTATTCCCAACTTCAGAAAATGCCGACGCCCTTGGCGACCGATTCCAATTGATAAATGACGCATTGATTCGAACATCGTAACCCGCCTCCTTTTTTGAATTCAGACAATGAAGTTGATGATTGCAACTGAGCAACTGAGCTCAATCGAATTGCGATCGATTTATAAAATCATTGACGACAACTTTGGCAATAGAAGGGATTGCAAGGAAGACCCCCTAGCCAACCGTCATAGAATTTTTTGACATGGGGAAACACTTCTTTGGCTAATTTCTGGCGGCGTTCCTCCTCAGCCGTGCGCGGTACTTGCAAGCGACTCGATAATTCTGCCAGCGTTGCCTCTTTATCCACCTTCGTGAATTTACCGTTTTGATAAATCACCTCCCCTTCGACCATGACCGCATCTACACCAGAGGTACGGCTACGGTGAATCACGGCATCAATAATCGAAATATCATCATCTAGGTAGGGATAGGCAATATGATTCCAGTCCATCATCACCATATCAGCAGATTTGCCCGGTTCTAATGTGCCGATCTCCCGCCCAAATCCGGTTGTTTTTGCGCCATGCTCGGTCGCCATCTGGAACACTTGCGCGGATGTGGGCACTAATTCATCCATGCCAGGAACGCGATGAAGTTTGAGCACTAACCGCATTTCCTGAAGCATATCGCGATCGTCATTGATTCCTGCCTCATCTAACCCCATGCCGACGACGACGCCTTGTTTCGCATAGTAGTTCAAAGGAGCAATTCCGCTTTGCAGGCGCAGATTAGAGCTGGCATTGTGACAAATCATAGTGCCCGTTTCGGCAACGCGATCGATATCGTCTTCGGTCAGCCAAACTCCATGTCCTAGCGTTAAATGGGGACCCAACATGCCCAGATCATGAAGATGGGCCACGGCCGTTTTACCTGTACGCCGCTCCGCATAAACCTTCTGGTAGGCCGTTTCTAGCAGGTGCATGTGCATCCCAACTCCATAGTTTGTGGCATAGGATTGCAGCTTTTCCAATGCTTCATCTGAACACCAATGCAAATTAGCTGGAGCAAGCTGGATACGCAGTCGGCCCCCTTCATTACGATCCCACTTTTTCCAAAGCTGCTCGAAGAAGTCCATGTAGTCCTGTAACGGCACTTCTTGATTCTTAAGGATTGGTTCCATCTCAGCCGCAATTGAAGACGGCAGCTTTTTCAGAAATTCAGCGTTAGCCTCATAGACAAAATGGTTCTGATCCCGGACTGCAAAACAATAGGAAGCTCGCATGCCCAAATCTTGATAGGCTTGCAAAACCTGATCCGCCGCCCCTAACCAGGTCGAGGCGGGTCCTGATCGCCAGCCATGAATATGCTGCACGGTGGTAATTCCAGATTCCACCATCTCGAATGCTGAATACAACGTATCGAGATACAGATCGACATCTCTGGCAGAAAGACGACTGGCAAACCAGAGTTCCAACGGATAATCCGGTGAACCAAGCTGGAAGGGCGTTAAGCCAACATGATGATGACAATTAACAAAACCGGGCAGAATGATATGTTCGGGAGAACCGAACTGTTGGTCGGGTTGATATTTTTCAGCCAAATCAGAATATCGACCAATCTCAACAATGCGGCCATCCTGCTGAAATACAGCACCATCGTCAATGGCCTCTATTTCATTGCGATCGATCGCCCGACAAATAACGGATTTACCGCGAATCAATGACGAAGGCATGAAACCTCCTATCGGCTAGGTGATCAAACCTGAAATCTGCCGATCGCCTGGAACTGGGAATCGAATCTGCCAATACTTTGAATCGTAATGTTAGGGTAGAACGACCTGCCCATCAATAACGACTCGCAGGGTGGCTAGACAAAGACTTCAGGGTATTGCGCTAGCGTCCAGAGACGCCTCTCCTAAAGGCTTTAGCCACGCCAAGCTAAGCCATCTATAAGCTAAACGCTAGGAGGCTGAAAGATTGTATCAAAAAGCACAAGTTTCTAATTCTCAATAGTTTGTTACTTATGATACAAAGTCCTGATTCCCTACTAGACTTAATCGGAAATAGTAAGGAGAACAGAAAGGATAACAGCTCCTATTCCCCTGATTGCCTTAGCTCACTTTCAGCCGTTTGCTTTGCCGATGAGCTAAGCGATAATTGTGCAGCCCACAAGCTGTCTCCATCACATCATCCGCATAGTGTTCCGTCCGACTCCGCAGTCGATGACTCACAATCCGACTCCGCTTAATCCCATTGATCTGATGCTCGATTTCAACCCGCTCTCTCGATATCTCCTGGTTGCGCTCCTTGTCGGCCTCAGTTAACTCCCCACCTTTGGGCTTCTTCTTCGGTTGTAATGTCACCACCCCTGCAGGTCTATAGCCCTGATAACCCCGATCCTGCCACAACTTGCTGCCTGCTGGAAACTCGTAGCCCTCCAAATCGCAAATCAGCTTGTCATGCACGGTTCCTTCGTAGGTGTCACTCAAGTACACCACTTTCCCACCCCGATGACTAATGATGTTGTTGTTGACCGTATGGGTCTTCTTTTTGCCACTGTAGTACTCCCGTTGCACTGCTCTGTCCTTGGGACGGTTGATCGGTCGCTCAGTACCGTCAATGATAAACTCCAGTCCAGGGCATCCTTTGAGTACCGCTTCCAGCTTGTGCGGGTTGCGCGCTGGCAGTTGTTGCTCATAGCCCAAGGCTTGGTTGAGGACCTGTGTCAGTCGGTGCACCCACTCGTGGGCTTGGGGTTGACCGATGCCAAACAAGAAGCCCTGCACTGCTTGGGTGGGGTATTGCCTGAAGTAGAACAGGATGAACAGAAGCTTGTCAGTCGTTGTGATCAGATGAGGTTTACGGCCTCCACCGTAACGACGGTTGCGGGCTTGGTCAATGAACTGACGTTGGATGTAGTCAGCCCATGCCGCTTCAAAGCTGGGTAGAAGAGTTTCAAACTCGCTTTTGCTCAGTCCAGTCAAGCTTTTGAGGATGCCAGGTTTGTTTTGGACTTGGGCGTAAGTGAGCATGGCTAACTTCCCGGTTTCTCTACCCCATTACTCTACCCTATTCCCGATTAAGTCTACTGTAAGATTGATTATCATTACTACCGTCACTTTTGAATTCATACAGCAGCTTGATGGCTAGTCTCACAATCGTCTGCGGCGTAAGTTTATTGCCTTTTGTACTCGTTGCAAACTTCAGCTTTCCATACTAGAAACATATTTTATTTGTTCTATTGTATTAGAGGATGATTTTCGGCTTTGTACACTGGCAGTGCTTTTTCATTACAAAGATGTTAGGTGCTGCTGAATCAGCATTACTAGTTTCTTGAGTTTGAGTGGTTTGCTCAGGTAATCATTTGCGCCAGCTTGCAGGCATTTTTCTCTATCCCCATCCATCGCCAACGCAGTCAGGACAATAATCGGAATTGTTGCAATCTCAGGAATTTGACGAATTTTTCGCATCACTTCTAAGCCATCCATCTCCGGTATTTGTACATCCATCAAAATCAGATCAGGAGGTTCAGCTTGAACTTGCTCAAGGGCTTCTCGGCCATTTTTAGCGATGCGGGTTCGATAGCCTTTTGCAATGAGGTAATTTGAAGTTGTCTCAACATTCACTTCGTTATCTTCAACCAACAAAATGGTTGGCGATTTATCTGCTTGGTCAGCAGGCTGGTTAAATTCAGAGCTTTCCTGTTGCTGGATTGTGGGTATGGTAGCGATGGAGCCATTGTTCACACAGGGTAGATCAAAGGTAAAACAACTACCAATCCCTAATTGACTGACCAGCTTAACTTCTCCACCATGCAGCTCAACGATGTTTTTCACCAAAGCTAGCCCTAGGCCCGTACCAGCATACTGGCGATTAAGTGCACTATCGATTTGAATAAAGGGCTTGAAGAGTTTGTTGATATTTTCAGGTGCAATCCCAATTCCATTATCTTGCACCGAAAACCTTACATAGTCATGCAATCTTAAATCTGTTGGCGGAAGCTTATCTAAATAAATCTCGATCGCATCCCAGGCTTGTTGCGGAAAATACTCGACTTTGAGCATGATCTGCCCACCTTCTGGTGTAAATTTAACAGCGTTATTGAGTAAGTTAATCAGAACCTGACAAATCCGTCGCTCATCGATCATTAATTCTGGTAAATAGGCGGGCAGTTGAGATCTAACCTGAATCTGTTTTTTGTGAGCCTGCTGCTTAATAAAAACCAGGCTTAACTGACATAAGGGTGCAACTGCTGTCAGTCGAAGATCTAGCTCCATTTGACCTGATTCAATTTTTGCAAGGTCGAGAATCTCGTTGATTAATTCCAGTAAGTGTGAACTGCTGCGCTCTATCGTTTGGAGGGCTCTGTCTTGTCTTTCGCTAGTTTTGCCAAAGACCCCTTCTTGCAAGCCTTCAGTCATTCCTAAAATGGCATTGAGGGGAGTGCGAAGTTCGTGGCTCATGTTAGCCAGGAATTCATCCTTAAGACGAGTCGCTCGCAGCAATCTTTCATTAGTTGTTTGAAGTTGAAGTTCTCGTTCTTGAAGTTGCTCGGTTCGCTCTTGCACTCTTTGTTCGAGTTGATTATTCAGTTTTTCTAATTCGAGAGAGGTTTGATAGCGTTCTAGTTCAGCACCAGCACGAGCCGCAAAAATGCGTAGGAGTGTCTTGGCCCATTCGGGATTGGGTAAGGGGCGATCGTGGAGAATACTCAAATTGCCGATTGGTTTCCCAGCGGTCGATTGCAGTTCAACGCCTAGATAGCTTTCAATCTCAAAATCAGAAGAAAAAGGATGAGCTGGGTAGGGTATTGGAATGCGCTCAGGGGCATTAGATTCTCTGTTTTGGGATATCTCGTAGCAACAGGGAACTAATTGGTCAGTGAGCGATTCAGGGGAATGTAGGATTCCATCTCCGTAAAAAGCCAGAACTTGAAATCCCTGGGAACTTACCTCGGAAACAGAAACAAACCGAACTTTTATGGCTTCGGCGATGTGACGGACCAACGCGGGGAAGAAGTCCTGACCTGTAACGGCTGCGGTCCCCTCAATGACCTGTCGCAATGCTTCTTTAGCCTGTTCTCGCTCATGATTGGCTCGACGCAACTCCTGGGTCTCCTGCTCCAGCTGATCTGCCATGTGATTAAACGCAGCAGCAATCTGCGCGAGTTCATCTGACCCTTGTAGTTGCGCCCGATCGTTTAGCTTCCCTTCACTCTGGCTATTGCTAACCGCAACCAAATGAGACGCTCGCCGCGTGACCGTTCTTTCAAAGAAGAACCAGGCGATCGCTCCCAGTAACACTAAAATTCCACCTGTTTGCAGCGATCGCTGTAATGCAGCTTGCCATGCCTGCTGTTTCCGTGCAGACAAATCGTATTCCAAAACCAAAACGCCAATTCGCGACGAGCGTAGTTCACCCAATTTTGGTTTGAACCTCATGGGATAAAAGACAGTGAGGCTCTTGCCATCCTGCCTAATCATGCTCTGTCCTGCTAAGGTTTTTCTTGTCTTGGCCAGTAATGTATCGCTTTGTCCTTCCTTGGCTAACGGTGTTTGGCCTAAAGGTTGCCCCTTCAAGGCATAATGGGTTGCCAACACAACTCGATCGCGCTCATCTAGCAACATCGCCAGCTTCAGATTTGGATCTCCCCCCATCTGGCTAATCACAAGATTTGCTCCTTCCAGATCAGGCCCACCTTCATCATGCGTCCGGTAAATAAACTCCAACAGACTGGAGGTTTTGCTGCCTGAAAACTTGGCTGTTTGAAGCGTTTGCTCCTCGACCTGCCGATCCGCCATCGACACTTCCTGGTGCAACGCATACAATCCAGCAACGCTACTGAATAACAGCAGAATTGTTGGGATCGAATACTGTAGTGGGAAGGGGAAGCGCTTCATAGAAACTACCGTAGGGTTCATTGCGGCTAAGGAGTTGCACCTTCAGTTATGGCAACCCTTTGACCAGACGATCATCCAAGAGAGACTCTACCTCAACTGCTTGCTGCAATAAATTCTTTTGAACCATCAGTTGAGAGAGTTGCCTTGCCACATTCAGCAGTTTTGGATCAGCTTTACTCAATAATTTCTGATTCTCTTTCAAGTCTGGAATATGAATCAGTTCCAGCGAGGCCAGAAATTGCTTGGGTTCTACACCTTCTCGAACAGCCATCCGTTTTGCCGCATCTTGAGGATCTTTATGCAGATAGTCAAGGGCGCGAAACCAGCCCCGTACCAGCCCGTCAAGCGCTTCTCGCTGATTTTCCAGGACAGCTTGCGGAACAGCCAGAACATCCACGATTTCTCCTGGAATCTGTTTGCTGTCAAACACTAAATTTGCTCCCATAGCCAAAAGCTTCGATCGAGTGGGTTCAAAGGTGACTACCGCATCCACTAATCCCTGTTTGAACGCGTGCTCATGTTCAGAAACTCCCAGAGAAACAATCTCCACATCTTGAAGCGATAACCCCACCTGTTCCAACGCTCGTGTAATGACAAATGCCCCTAGAGCAGTGGATTCTACTCCTACTCGCCGCCCCTTGAGCGTTGCTAATGTCTCAATTCCTGACTTAGCAATGATGGCATCTCCCCCCGCAGAGACATCGGTAATCAGCACCGCCCGGATATCAGGGTTGGTTTCTGCCAGTGAAAGGGCCTCATCTAAGGTCAAAGCTGCTACTTCTAGATCGCCATTGCGTAAGGCACGACTTACCTCTGTGGCTGAAGGATAATCCACTAATTGAATCGGAAAATTGTCGTAGTAACCTAAATTGCTAGCCAGATAAAAGTTTTCATAACCTGGCCAAACATTTGCACCAACTCGCAGGGGTGTGGAGGGAGTTTGCATGCAGCTGCTAAGAATAGCCAAAAGACAAGCGAGGAAGGCAGAGCAAAAGAAATGTCTGCGGAGTTTCATATCAATTCAGTTTTGCATTTAGCATGTTTCCAAAGTATTATGTTTCCCGATCTGAACTAGCAATTAACGCTGGAAAACCCCTACACAGCAATCAATTTAGGCACTTACCTCCTTGAGTAAATCACGATTAGAAAATCTACATAAGGCTGATGGCGAGCAAATTTATATCAATACTTTACTTTAATAAGGTGATGGTCGTCTTTGCGACTTTAATAATTTGGCTAAAGACAGTACTCCCCATACATGGTTTTATGTATAGTTATGCTAAGAAGATTCAATTAAAATTAAAATATTTTACGGTACATCCTCTATTCCTGCCTCTATTCTCTAGTTCTTCAATAATTACATTTGCCCAGTCAGTATTAGGATTTTATGCATCGTTCCTGGGGGTGGTAGAAAGCGACTTGCGGCTTTGTTCACCCACAGCCATTTCGGCAGAGAGTTCTTTAGTCAGGAAGAAGTTGAGGAACGTTCGGATTAAAGCGATCGCCCCAAGTTTGAGGAGTGCTTCAAAGGTGGGAGCAACCGTGGTATTGACAATATCGGCTCCAAGTTGAAACTCTAAAGCCAGCGATAGCCAACGTCCAAAATTGAGGCGAACATTGGCAACTTCAGAAGAAGAGGCTTGCAGTCGGCGATTCTGGCCAAAGACAACCTGCCATGTCGTCAGCAGCCCAACCAAAATGCACAGCAACGAGATTGCTTCAAGTACTAACTTAAGTGTTCCTGCAAAAAGATTGAGACCATGCTCTAAATATTCCATAGTTTTAGTATTACTTTTTAATATTATTGATATCGATTAACGAACACTTTTAGGGCTAAATCCGGCTGGCTTAGATAATTTACGTCCTTTTGGCTTTCCTGCTGATTTTGCGAATCGTGTCATCACTTCATCGGCATAACGGCCCTGCCGCAGCAACTCCGCCATCATCTTCATGGGTTGATCGATGTGGGTGAAAAAGGCTTTATACCCGGCGCACAAATAGTTCAATCCTGGTTCTCCATCCGGTGTTTCAACAAAGCGATTCTTGGGACAGCCACCATGGCAGGCAAAGCGAACTGCGCAATTGCGGCAGTACTGCGGCAGAGTCGTAAACTTCGCTTGACCGAACTGCTGCTGTTTTTCAGAAGCGATCATTTCAAGCATCGGCGTCTCCTGAATGTTGCCTAGTTTGTATTCTGGCTCAACAAAGTGATCGCAAGAATAGAGATCGCCATTATGTTCCAGCGCTAGCGCCGCACCGCAAGTTTTCGAGAAAACACAGACTGAAGCGGGAACGTTAAGCCAGTTGGCCAAGGCAGCATCAAAATGTTGGACAAACACTTTACCGACATCTCGCCGCACCCATTCGTCGAACACGCCAATCAGAAATTGCCCGAATTGTTCTGCTTTGACCGATCGCTCTGTCACCCGATTTCCTGTCTGAATCAAGGTTGATCCATCATCATTCATCCGTTCAATAATCGGAATAAATTGAATGAATTCAGCGCCTAATCGATCGCGAAAGAATTGGTAAACTTCTAAAGGATGATCGCCATTGGCTGCATTAACAGTACAAAGAATGTTGAAATCAACGCCATGTTTTTTGAGAATCTGCCAGCCCTGCATCACCTGTTCAAACGTGCCTCTTCCCCGCTTATCCACCCGGTAGGCGTCATGCAAGTGCTGAGGACCATCCACACTTAAACCGACCAGAAACTGATGCTGCTTCAAAAATTGACCCCAAGCGTCATCTAATTTTGTGCCGTTGGTTTGCAATGTGTGAATGATCTGCTGCCCCGGCTTTTTGTATTTCTCGACGAATTCGATCGATCGCTGAAAGAATTCCAGACCCATCAAAGTCGGCTCGCCGCCTTGCCATGCGACTGTGACCTCTGGCGTGCGGTGCGATTCCAAAAGCTGCCGAATATAAGTTTCCAGCAGATCATCCGCCATCCGAAACTTACTGCCGGGATAGAGTTGTTCTTTCGCCAGGAAAAAACAATACTGACAATCCAGGTTGCAGATCGCTCCAGTCGGTTTTGCCAACAAATGGAAAGCAGGAGGTGCATTTGGGGGAAGCGTCAGCATAGGGATGAGGTTGCGATGGGTTTGAAAGCACTGATTTTAACATTCCAAATGTTCGACGTTTCGTTTTGTCAAACCGGGGAATAGAAACGATCGAACTATGGTTTTTGAGCGTTGATGAAAGCGTGAACGCCATCCGAGATCGAGTCGTAAAACTGCTCCATGCCAATTCGATCGATCGCGCCCGATCGTTCCAGCATTCCCCGAACTCGGCTATGGATGCGGGCAAAAGCAAGCGTAATTCCTTGTCCGTTCAATTCCTGCTGCAAACGCAAGATTTGATCAATGCCAGTGGTGTCAATCTCGGTGATTGTTTCCGCATTGATCAACACCTGTTGGACAGGAGATTCAGTTTGGTTGATGTATCGTCGGAGCTGATCGGCAAAATGGGGCGCGTTCGCAAAAGCCAGGATGGCATCAAAGCGATATATCAGCAGGCCGGGAATGGTTTCAACTTCAGGATGAGTTGCCCGATCGAAATAGAGCTCAGTGCCAGGGCTCCTGCCTAAGACAGCAGTCGGTGGATAGCTGCCCCGTCGAATCATTTGCAGCAACGATAAGATTACGCCTAAGGCAATACCCGGAAACACGCCCAGAAATAGCTCACCCAGAAAAGCAATAGCAAACAGACGAAATTCTTCAATGCGGATGCGGCGCAACTTTTGCACGTAAGCAAGTTTGAGCGATCGCACCATTGCTTCAATCACAAGGGCGGCCAAGGTTGCCTGTGGCAGATTGCGAAACAACGGCATCAGCGCCAGCAAAGTCAAGATGACTAGAATGGCATTGACTAGCGAGACGATCTGACTACGCCCGCCGGCTGCCAGAATCACCGATCCCCGTGACAGACTGCCCATGCCTACAAATCCAGCGCTCAAGCCTGCCCCTAAATTGGCCAATCCCAATGCCAACAACTCTTGATTGGGACGAATTTCTTCTCCGGTAATTTCAGCCGAGGTCTTCGCAACAGCAATGGATTCGGCATAACCCACCAGGGCGATCGTCAAGGCTCCTGGAATGAGCAATTGCAGTTGTTCCCAGGATATGACTGGCCATGCAAAGGGGGGCAAGCCGGTTTGGATCGTACCCACCACATCCACACCTTGAGCAGCCAGATCGAACAGAGACACCCCTAAAATCGCCAGAATAACCGTGGCAAGGGAAGTCGGAATTTTTGGAACCAGATGCGGCAAACCAAACAACAGCAGCAGACTGAAGCCTCCCACAATAACAGTCATGGGATGGGCCTGGGGAAGGTGAATTACGATCGCCCAAAGTTGCTGGAAAAAATGGCCCTTGCCTGCTTCGATGCCGAGCAGCTTGGGGATTTGGCCCAAAATAATGATGACAGCCAGACCATAAGTAAACCCCTTAAGAACAGGAGTTGCCAGGAAGTTAGCCACCCAACCCAGACGGAGCAGGCCAAACAGCAAAAAGCAGCCACCCACCAAGGCAGCCAGTCCAGCTGTTAACGTCATATGTTCTTGCGTGCCAGCAGCAGCCAATGTGCCGATCGTTGTCGCAGAAATTAAGGCAGTCGCCGAATCGGGTCCAACGCTGAGGGTGCGGGAGGTGCCAAAAAAGGCATAGGCAATCATGGCCAGCGGCACTGCATAGAGGCCAGCCACAGGAGGGACTCCCACAATGCCAGCATAAGCCAACGCTTGAGGAACGGTTAAAGCCCAAATCGCCAATCCAGCAATGCAATCCCTCTGCAGCCCAGCACTAGAAGCATGGGGCAACCAGGCGGTCAGCGGTAAGATTTGCTGTAAGATGCCCGGTGCAGAAGGCGCACGAGCAGATGGGGATGCTTTCGGCATGGGGGACAGTCATCCTGTTCAGAGAGAAGATATTATTTGAGCTTCAAAATTTCGGGAGCGATCGAAGTAATAATCACACTCGAAATACCCGTTACCATGAACTGAACCCCGATCGCGGCCACTAAAAGCCCCAAGATACGGGTAAGAATACTTAACCCCACGTTGCCAATCACACGCTGTAGCCAACGGCCTGATAGGAAGATCACAAAAGTGAGGAAAGAGATCAACGCAATCACAACCGAAAATCCCACCAGCAGTTCGTCTTGTTTCGCAACTTCTGCCTGACTGGCATGAAGAATCACGTTGGCGATTACACCAGGACCGACGAGCAACGGCATCGCCAGCGGAATCACAATTTTACGGTAAACAGACTTGGCTTCTTGCAGATCGGTTGTCTCAGTTTGAGCTAAGACATTTTCAGTCTCCTGGCTGGAGCTGCCGGTCACAATATTGATTCCAATCAGGGTGAGCAGAATTCCGCCTGCGATCCGAAATGCATCAATGCTAATGCCAAAGAACCGGAGTAAGGCCGAACCCGTCAGCAGAAACAGGATCAGCAAAGCCCAAACCGTAATGGCAATGAAAAGGGCAATCCATCTTTGCGCCCCTTTCCTTTCTTTGGAGGTATAGCCAATAAAAATAGGAAGGACGCCAAGCGGATTAAGCAAGGCAAATAGCGTTGTTGCAAAGGACATCTGTAAAGGTAAGTTCATTCAAACACTCCATTAACTTTGCGAGGGATCTAGTTCGGAATTTAGTTCAGTAGATGCTGCGAGTGACTTTGGTTTATAAATCTCCATGACTTGCTTAACGGTGCTAGCAATCGGCACAGCCAACACAACTCCCAAAAGACCTGAAATTTTAGCGCCAACTAGAATTGCCATTACCACCCAAACTGGATGAACGCCAGTTAGATGTCCCATGAGACGGGGAGCGATCCCATTTTCGACGATCTGATCGATAACGGTGGCAATGATCAGCACGGTCAGGCCCAATCCAAAACTTTTGAGGACCAGCATGAGCGTGACCAACGTAATTCCAAATGTTCCACCATAGGGAAATAGCGCTAATGTTCCGATCAAAACGCCAANACAGAAACCCGTAGGGAATACGAAACAATGTGAAGGCTAAGGCTAATGCCGTACCTAACATTAGAGCAACCGTTCCTTGCCCAATGAAATAGTTACGGAAACTTTGCGGCAAGGTGGTTTGTAGTTTCCTGCCCAACTTTGGAGGCAACCAACCCAGAATTCCATGCCATAGGCTTTCTCCCCGCAGCAACAGATAAACAATCACAATCACAATTAAAAAGCATTCGAAGATTCCTCCTACTGCTCCTTCCAGCCATTTGGGGAAATGAGTAGCGATCGCCCGCAGTTGCTCCGAGAGTTGACTACTCAAGTTGGCGGTTGCTCCACTCAGATCAACGGGAATCCCAAGTTGTTGCAATCCTGCATGAAGTCCCTGCACTTGTTGGTTGGCAGATTGCTCCCAGGTAGGGAAATCACGCATCAGAGCCTGCACCTGTTGGGATAAAACAGGAATTAACGTAATGCCCAGAAGCCCCAAGCAAATCAGCGTAGCCGCAACAAGCCCTAAAATTGCGGGGCCTCGCCTGACTCGATGACGTTCTAACCATCGCAGTGGATGCTCCAACAAAAAGGCAACAACTGCCCCAATGATCAAAATGGTGAGCGGAGTTTTGAAGTACTCAATCAGCTGTAACAGCGCCCACCCATTGAGCACAAATAAGGGCAAACTAAGGCGCGGAATCAGCCACCGCAGAAGTTTGAGGGTTGGTGGTGAAGAATGCATAGATGCAGTGCCGCTAGTAGA
This sequence comes from Elainella saxicola E1, assembly GCA_002796835.1. Taxonomy (GTDB): domain Bacteria; phylum Cyanobacteriota; class Cyanobacteriia; order Elainellales; family Elainellaceae; genus Elainella; species Elainella saxicola. The sequence continues at coordinate 22,228 of LUGL01000020.1, forward strand.
TCACAGCACGGCGATAAGTCCGTCGCGCCGCCCCTGCATAGGAGACGGGGGTTAAAGGCATTCCAATCACATCAATAAAAACCGATACCTCACTCCCTCGACTAGGCATTTCTCCATCGATCACGTCAACGGTATAGATCAACTGATCGCCTTCCAGTACGGGATCTTTCAAGACAACAACGGTTTGCCGGAGGGTACCTCCTTCTAAGATCGAGAGATCGGCATTGGGAGGATCGGAGAGAAAACTCTCGCTGCCAGTCTTCCAAAACGGGATAAATGCCTCAGTTGTCATGTTGCCAGCGATGCGCTCAGGCCGATCGCTAAAAAACAGCGTTACAGGCGTTACTCCCACAAGCGTTAACTGTTTGGTTGCAGAGTCATAACTCATACTTTTTGCGGTTTGAACAAACAGAAAGTCTGCTTGATTGGTAGCCGTCGGAGTAGGGGATGGTTTTGTTTGGCCCAGAACCTTTTTCCAGGGCAAAAGAGCGGTAGCAAGAGCCGAAAGTACAATAAAAGTTCGTCTGGTAGACATTATGTTTCTCCTTGTGTAAAATCAGTGTCTTCATATGCCAATCATGCTAGGTTGAAAAAACTATTGTCCACATGATTGATTCATCTAGCTTAGTTGATCAACATATACAACAGCGTATCAATTTTGATGTAAATCATTACCGAAATCACCCAAGTTGAGCCATTAAGCTTATGTTTTTGATATTCATCGTCTTTCTCGATAGAATTCAGTAAAATTCTTGGTTGAGTAAAATTCTGACTGCATATATTGAGCAAGGGGGCCTGTTATCTTCTAAAAATTGAGGGCTTTAATCAAAACTCCCACAAAACTCAATAGGCCAACCAAGAGCAAAGCGATGGCAACCGTTTCAGCAATATTCGAAGATTCGTAGGTAAAACGATCGTTCCGCAGTCGCTTGAGGGTGCGGCGATGTTCTTTCAGGGCAGCAGCGGCAGCAAAGATACCAACGCTAATAAAAGAGAGCCCAACTGCATTGGTAAAATGGTGAGGATTCAAATGCTCTCCAGCCCTTGTGGCTTCCAGGGTTCTGACAATGGTTGGAATGCTAAAGCCAAACCCAATTAAGGAAAGCGAGGTACGAATCCAGGCCATGAGTGTGCGATCGGCAGCAGCACGGGTTCGTTCTTTCGCCAATTCGTTATTGAGGTTATAGGCTTGTGGTTCGGGGCCTTCGGGAGGGATTTGCATAGAGGTTCACCAGGCGGATTTTAGCAACATGAAAATCTTAATAAGACGAGCCGTAACAACTATGATTCATTGTGGTTCTGATAGGGCGAGTATTTATTCTGAGAGCTTTTATTCTTGGGAGCTGATTAATTCAAAGCTTGGTTTGCATTGAAAGTCATATCATATACTCTGATACCACAGACTTAAATTTTCACTCAGTGTTAAAAATCTTTTCAATACAATCATCCTGATTTTCCGATGAGAGATCAAAGAAAAGTTACCCTATAATTTCATGAGTTGATCTGCTTCAATCGATTTACTAGTCCACAGAGGAGTTTACGGCAATATGAATTGGTCTTCTGCATCGGGTCGAACGCTTGCTTCAGGGTTGAAATTTGCTCGGCGCTATTCTATTCACATTGTTCTTGCGGGAATGGCTAGCCTTTTGTTTCTGGCTCTGCCAACTAAAGTGCTCTCTCAGGCCAATGGGCCGAGTATGTTTTTCAACTACGCTACGATGAATTTAAGTCTGGAACAGTGTAAGGAGGCTGCCTATACGAAAATTGCGACGGCGTTAGAGATTGCTGCAACGATGCAGACAAGCGGCGTCATTGAAGCTTCAACCAATGGAGTGTTTGGGTCTGGCAGTGGGGGGCATAGCGCTGCAGTACTCTGTTTGCCAGATAGTCGCGTGGCCGTAGCCGTGTCTGCGGGACCTGATCAACAGAGAAACAACGCAATTACCACTTATTTGCTTCAGGGTTGGTAAGACAACTGGATGGGCTGAACTGGAATCCCTTCTCAAATGAATGAAGAAGGGATTTTTGTCATATCGTCTACTGGTCTAATGCCTGTTGACCGGGTAAGCCGACATCAACCACATCATTATCATTATTGCGAACCGTCAACACAATCCTGGAACCAGGAGCCATGCGGTAACGACGTTGCACACCCTCAGGAATTTTGTAAGTTTTTTCCTGACCGTCGTTCAATTGCAGGACAACCTGATCGCCATTTAAGCTTTCAACAGTTCCTTCAACATCATGGTATAGCTCAGAAGGAAGTCCAACATCCGACGGAACGTTGACCTGACCGATCAAGACAGCGGGATTGGTACTTGAATCAGTCTGAGCGATCGCAGGAATTGCAATTGTGCTCATGCTGAGAATAGACATCCAACCAACCCAGTAAACTTGAAACCGAATTTTTCGATGAAACACCTGAAACACCATAGTATAAACTCCTGATTTTTCTAAGGCCGCCGCCGGACTCGCGATCGCATCAGCCGGTTCATAGGACCCCGCAACAGGACATAGGGCAGCAGGGCCAGAAAAACCGCGACAATCAGAGCACCTAAGAGATGGAATGTTCGCAAGGCGATGATCTGATAAACCAGATCCAAGACAATTGCGACAACAAACACTTTAGAAATACCTTTCCAACCGCTCTGAATCAAGAATTGGCGGTGGGCGCGATCGGTCAACACAGCCCACCCATAGGGCGGATAGCCTTTGCGGGCATCCCGGCGTCCATCCCGGAACGCGAACCATACAGCAACTAACGGTTGGAAAATGAACCGAAAGTGCAAAGGTCCGTCGATGCGGAGGATGAGATCATTCATGAAATCTGACAGAATATTGTCCATGAGCACTCGCCCTAATTTTGAAAAATACGCGATTTTACCTGCTGCACCAACTACTGCTATTTTCCTGCGCTGCTAACTTACTGCATAGACAGTTGCAATGAGCTGGATGCGAGCAAAGGTTACCCTTGGTCACTCTACACGCGCTGCACGGCGGGAGGAACCCATCGACCATCTAGGGCAGGTGGTTTAGGGGCATAAAGGCGCATGGTCACACCCAGTGTTCCTTGTGCAGGAGATGGCAGCCAGTTTGATTCCTTGTCAGGACCGGGCGAATCAGGCTGAATGTAGATATCCAGAGAACCGTCAGGATGGTATTTCAAATCATCACGATCGCCGATCGCAAAGCGGTTCAGTTTGTTGATCACCTGGAAACCCTCAGCGTCATACATGGTGATGGACCAAAATGCTTCTACGGGCGGCAGTTCCTCTTTCATGAAATGCAGCACATATTGATTGGATCCATCCAACGGTTTACCCTCAGCATCGGTTAAGCATAACGGGTAGATAGCATCCTGGGGTTGGTTAGCGCCCAGCCCCACCATCGCCACGATCGCCCGCTTCAGGTAGTAGTTGCCATAGACTCCCATCGTGTCAGTGTTCAACTGCCACCCATTCACAACCCGTGCCAAGGTTGGCAACTTTTCCTGCATCAATTTGAGCCCATCCACCACCGCTTGCTCCAACCCTGCTTTGACGGTCGGTGAAGCAGCATCGAAATCAAAGCTTTGACCGGGCACAATGCCAAGGCGGTTCAAACGAGCGATCGTAGACCAGTCCGTGATATGGGGAGGGTTGAGCTTCATCAGTTCCGCCCCGTAGCTGAAGTACTTCGCGGCAGACATGGTGTTCACCTGGATCAACGGTGGGGTTTTCATATCCACTGTTGGATCGATCGCGGTTGGCGGCTCCCAGGTTTGTCCCCATTTCGACAACGGCGTAATCCGATACCCATCCTGTACCTGATTGACAGCCTCATAGTCTTTTGGGCCATTGGTTTGGGTCCGCCCAATAATCCAAACATAGGCAGTGGGTGCCTCAATGGATTGAATCCCTTCAGGTAGCGTGCCCTTCCAGCCTTGAGGAATTACTGCGAAATTGCCAGCCTGAGTGCCGCTCGTGCGTTTGCCAGGGGAGGCGAACACATCAGACCACAGATCCAACATGGGCAGCAAATAATAGCGATCGTGCGTATCTGGGGCGGAGACAATCACGGGTTCTTGAGTGAGATCCAACCATGCCGAAGAATAGAGGGTGTCGAAATTGGGTCGCACCACTTCCCGGAAATCGGCAGGAGGAAAGGCCCGCAAGTGATGAAAGGCATTCATCGGTCCCATTCCAGGTTTAGTCCCTGCTGCATAATTGGTCGTAACGCGTCGGGTTACATCCATTGAGATCAGCGAGTAGAAGTAATGATACGCTTCAATCCCGATCTCGTAGGCTGCTGCTTGGCTTAGGGTTTGAGTACTCATGATTCCAATTTTGATAGAGATAATCGAAAGCAATGGGTGCAACCCTTCCCATGCTCACTAATTTTGAGTGATAGAAAGAGTTCATGGTCATCTTGATTCACGGCAAACGCCCCCAGTAACTTTTAGTAATCGAGTGACCGCTCTACTCTAAGTTCAAACAGCCCCTACTTCATCCGCTGCATCGGCGGTTGCTGCCATCTCCCTTCGAGCGCTTCGGCCTTGGGCCAATATAAACGCATAGCACAGAAGAATAGTCCCTCAGGTGCGGGTAGCCAGTTCGATTCCTGATCTAAACCTGGCGATTCATGCTGAATGTAGAGCGTGAGGCCACCATCCACATCGCGCTTGAATTGTGGCAACATTGGTGAATTCAGTAAGTAACGGTTCAGGGGATTTGCTACCAGCAAGCTTTCAGGCAGTTTATACATCGTCAGTGACCAAAATGCATGGACAGGCGGAAGTTGATCCGGTGCAAAACGCAAAGTATAACGATTTGCACCATTTAGCGGCTGTTTATCGGCATCGACAGAATAGAACGGATACATCGCTTCCTGCTTGGAATTCCCAAAGATGCCGAGAACAGCCGCCGCCATGCGGTAGAGGTAGTTATTCTGCAAATACTCCCTTGTGCCGAATATATCGCCCGAGGTCAATTTCCCTGTATCGATTTGTTGTGTTTTCAACTCTTTCAATTCTGCCCAGGCATCAGCCATACCCTGTTCGATCGCAGTTTTCAACTCAGGTGAGAGCGTATCCACGTCTAAGGTCATTCCCGCGCCGACATTGATCTTGGCAAATCGTGCCATCAGTTCTTGCTCCGATGGATGGGTCGGGCAAAACTGCAACACGAAGTTCAGGATGTTGAAGAACTCAGGGGAGATCTTTTGGGTGGCAGGAGTCAGCGGTTGAATGAAATCGATGCTTGGTGCCGCTGCTGGTGCAGATTGACCGAGGAAGACGGAGAGTGGTTGTGCCTGATATCCAGACTGGATTTGTTTCACATTATCGAGGTCAGCAGGGTCAAACAACTGCGTGCGATAGGCAGCTAATACCAACTCGGTTTCCGATCGGATCACCTTTTTCACCCCATTGGGGATTTCACCCTGCCAATCGGGTCCTGCAATTAAGAAACTGCCGCCATCGTTGCCCGTCGCACGGCTGCCAATGTAATCGAAATTGAAGGTGTAGAGATCAATCAGTTGAATGCTGAAATAGCGATCTTTCTCAATCTCTGGCACTGTCAGCACGATCGGTCCCGCCCGCAGATCCATTCCCAGCATGGAGTAAGGTGTATCTGAATTCGGGGTTTGCACTGCTTTATCATCCGCTGTAAAGACGCGAGGCATGTTGCGGATCTGGTTCCAGGGTGCTTTGAATTCAGGGTTTTGGTGATCGACAAAGTAGGCGTGTTGAATGCGGTAGCTATCTACCATTGGAAAGCCGTAGATATAAGCTTCTTTGGCGATCGTGCGGGCTTCAGCAGGATTGTTGGTTTGCATAGTTTAGATATTTCTTCTTAGATGGAGCAGGAGCACTCAGAGCATCGGATATGAAAGAGCAGAATTCTTGACTTTCCGATCTGAGTGCTCTTGCTTTATTGGGTTTCTATTTACTGCCGCGCCATGGCAACCCTCAAACGTTCCTCTGGAGAAATAAAGTGGTTATGATCGTCCTTCCCGACATCGAGTTGGACCCAGTGAATTTTGCCAGTGAACTTACTGCTGTGGGTTGTGTAATCCGGACTGACCGGCGTGCCGGATTCGTAGCCAATATCGGTTGTTTCATCGGCTGAGAAAATCATGGGCTGCGTTGCCTCAACCCGTCCCGTTCCAACAGATTCCCCATCATAGTACAGGGTGACATTGCCCCCTTTGGCTAAACCGCCCCCGTCATAGGCAAACTCCATCCGCACCTGATGTTTCCCTGCGGGAATGGGTGTGGTTGCTTCAACAGGAAACTCATGAATCCCCAACACGTTGTAGGTGAACTTGAGCTTACCCTCTTTCGTGTAAACACTCCAGCCGCCGAATTTGCCACCCTGGGCAATAATCACCCCATTTGCCGGTTGGTCTTTCACCTCGATCTCAGCAGTGATAGAGAAGGATTTATTTTTGATGTTAATGACGCTGTTCTCAGACAAACGCCCCATACCCGCAAAGAAGATTTGAGAATCTCCCTTCACCAGGGAAGGCCGTCCAGCAGTGGTTGGATCAATCCGTTCAGTTTGACGATCGTCCAATGGCAGCACGTTATATTTCACTGCTTCGATCAGAAACTGCCGCTGCAATTCATGCAATTTTTCTGGCATCTGCTCGGCCAAGTTATGGGCCTGGGACCAGTCTTTGCTACCGTCGTACAGTTCCCAGACATCCTCATCAAAAGGCACCATTTTCTGTCCCACCATAATCCAGGGGGTGCGGTGCTTGGTGATAGCACTCCAGCCTTTGTAATAGATGCCCCGGTTGCCAAACATTTCGAAGTACTGCACATCATGCCGTTCGGGTGCATTGGCATCATTGAAGCTATAGGCCATACTGGTGCCCTCATACGGGCTTTGCAGCACCCCATTCACTATCGTTGGCTCTGGAATACCTGCCACTTCCAACACGGTGGGCGCAATGTCAATCACATGGGTAAATTGGTGTCGAAAGCCTCCCTTTTCCTGAATTGTTTTGGGATAGCGAACGATCGTGCCATTGCGAGTGCCGCCCCAGTGAGATGCAACCTGCTTGGTCCACTGATAGGGGGTATCCATCGCCCAGGCCCAGCCGACTGCAAAGTGTCCGTATGAATCCGGGGAACCAAAGTCCTCTAACTTCGACAGCATAAACTCTGGGGTTTCCAGCGCCGCCATGCCGTTGAAATTGGCCATTTCGTTGAAGGCCCCATGAAGTGTGCCCTCCGCAGATGCCCCATTGTCGCCGACGATCACATAAATCAGCGTGTCATCCAGAATTTCCAGATCTTCCAAAACTGAGATCACCCGTCCGACCTGATAATCGGTATGTTCCAGGAATGCAGCATATACCTCCATTTCCCGTTCTAGCACCGGCTTCAGTTGCGGATCCATGTCATCCCAGGCTGGAATTTCAGCATGACGCGGCGTTAGCTCTGCATCAGGTCCGATCACCCCTAGCTCTTTCTGCTTGGCAAAAGTAATCTCTCGCTGCCGATCCCACCCATGGGCAAATTGACCTTTATATTTTTCAATCCATTCCTTCGGCACATGGTGAGGTGCATGGGTCGCACCGGGCGCAAAGTACATGAAGAAAGGCTTATCGGGCATGAGCGCTTTTTGCTGACTGATCCAGCCGATCGCCTTATCTGCCAAATCCTCAGTTAAGTGATAGCCTTCCTCTGGCGTAGCGGGAGGTTCAATCGGGATTGTGCCTTCATATAAAGCCGGATCCCACTGGTTATTTTCTCCGCCAATGAAACCATAGAAATATTCAAAGCCGCCACCACCCGTGGGCCATGCATCAAAGGGTCCCATGGGGCTGGTTTGCCAGACTGGAACTTCATGACACTTACCCAACATTGCGGTGGAATAGCCGTTCAGCTTGAGGGTTAAGGCCAATGGCGCTTTGTTGTTAGGACGCACAGAACACTGGCCTGGGGCAGCCGTTGCCGTTTCGGTGATATTGCCCATGCCGACCGAGTGGTGATTGCGTCCGGTTAGCAAGGCTTGACGTGTGGGGGCACAGAGAGCAGTCGTGTGGAAGCGGGTATATTTCAGTCCTTCAGAGGCTAGTTTCTCAAAGGTAGGCGTGTTGCAGGGACCTCCAAAGGCGCTAGATGCCCCAAAACCGACATCGTCCAGCAGCACGATCAAAACGTTTGGCGCACCTGCAGGTGGGCGTAAGTCCCGAATGGGTGGATAGTGGGTATCTGGATTTTTCGCATCGTAAGTGGTGAGGCCGAAATGGGCTTGGTCAGGAATCGGCAGAACTTGACGTTGAATCGAATTGCTGAAAGACATTATTAATTTCCTTCCCTAATTAATTTCCCCAGAGAGGTCAGACGAATGCTGGTAGAGCCCCCTTGGCTAGAACGATCGCTAACCATGCAGGAAAACTTCCCACATGCTGCTGTTGAATTATGTTGCTGCGTTGCCAGGAGTAGAAACCAATCAGATATAGCGGGAAGCCGATCGTCAGAAAAAGTTTAGACAGCCTAAATGCATCCTGAACCAACTGAATGCAATAAGTCCCTCCAATAATTCAATAGACAGAAGCATTTCTGCTTGTCATTTCATGCCACAGCCGATACAACGACAGCAATTTAACAAATTCCTAAGTTTTTGATTCAAACTGAACTTAACGTCTACGGCAAGCTTGCTCCTATGTACGCGTCGTTTGACATAATTGTGAAAAATAATGAAGATAGAACCGATCGTTAAAGGAAGACAATGCAACTAGCGATATTTAAAGCCAGACAGGTGATCAAAAAGTAGGTTTAGTGGGATAAATAGGTTGAGTTGAATTTATCCTGCCCCAATGATACAAAGAAAGATTTGTCATTTCGTGCCATTTTAACCAGACATGATAGGATTCATGGTAGTTTCTGCTTAATAATGAGCAACCTACAAAATTTAGCGAGTGAAATTCAGTAAATGTAAGCTGAATTACAGGCGCTTCGGTCTCAATTTAGTTTACTCATCAGAATCATCTTTCAGAGATGATTTTTCTGTTTTTTTAAGTTTATGAATCCCATCCCTCTGGTTCGGGTAAGCCCTATTTTACCGTTCACAAAATTTCTCAATAGCATTGGTAGCCCAACCGATCGACTGCTCAGACAGGCAAAACTTCCTCTCTTTGCGTTCGACGATCCAGAGGCATTGCTGCCGGTCTACCCAGCCCTTTGCTTTATCGAACAGGCTGCCCAACTGGAAAAAATAGAGTTGTTGGGTATTTTGGTAGGACAGCAAACCGAAATCGCCGATCTGGGGCTATTTGGTCAACTCATTCGGCAATCGCTGACTTTATATGACCTGCTCAAAACAGTTGAGCGAATGATTTCTACACTCAATTCGCAAGAGCAGATGTGGCTCGTTGAGGAAGGCGATCACGTCTGGCTGAATCATCAATTGGTGTGCCCTGCCACCATTAAAAATCAGCAGGCCAATTTGTACACTGTTTTGCTTTACCTGAAGGCAATTCAATTAGCCGCCGGACCTAGATGGCGACCTACACAGTTACATCTCCGGTCGGGCTATTCACGCAAATTGACTGAGATCGAAGAATTTGCCAATACCCCCCTTCACTTCAACCAACCTAATACTGCGATCGCCATTCCTAAATCGCTGCTGAGTCTGCCACTGCGGATCAAGAACGATTACAACTTATCTCGTCAAGACTGCTACCATCATTTGCAGACAACGGCTCCCTCTGCTGAGTTTGTGGGTTCTTTGCAACAACTTTTGCAATCGCTCTTACGCGACGGTTATCCAGATATTAGCTTAGTAGCAGAAGCGGCAGGGATCAGCGTCCGCACCTTCCAACGCCGACTGACAGAAACAAATCTCAGTTACTCCACTCTTGTAGAACAGGTTCGGTTCGATCGAGCTATTCAACTCTTGTATGTTCCTAGTATCCAGTTGATTGATATTGCAATGGAACTTGGTTATAACAACGCCGCCAATTTTACGAGGGCTTTTAAGCGCTGGACAGGAGTCTCGCCGCGCGAATTTCGCCGTCTGCATGTCAACTGTTGAAACTAAAACTTATTGAGAATTTATTAAGAAGGCGGGTTTATTACTACTCTACTAATCGTTTCGTGAAGCTGGCGCTTGGTGACAAGAAAAAAGCCAGAAATTTTGTTTACATGGATCTATTGTGAACAACCCTTGTGAAGCCCTGCTTGACTCAGAAACTGCAACTACAACGTCACTTCACGAATAGTCATGAAGCATATTCCTTTAATCCGAGCAAATGTTATTAAAGGGTTTGCGAACTTTCTCGAGGAATCTGGTTCTTCTGCAGAACATCTGTTGATCAAGACAAAATTGCCAGCCTCAGCGTTGCACACTCCCGAAGCATTGCTGCCGTTTAAGCAAGTTGCTGAGTTTTATGCGGAAGCAGCCAGCAAAGAGGGGAATGAGCATTGTGGACTGTTGGTGGGGCAAAGAACTCAAATTGCCAATCTGGGTGTCTATGGTCGGCTGCTCTGCCAATCTCTCACGCTACATGATGCCATTAACAAAGGCATTTACATGGTTCCGACCTATACATCGGCTGAACAGTTTTGGCTAGAGGAACATGGCGACCAAATTTGGATCTGCCGTAATTTTGTCGATGGACTCCATCGAGGATTGCACCATGCCGATCATTTTTCAATGATGGTGATGATTAATTTGATTCGCATGGCAGCGGGAGCCCAGTGGCAACCCATAGAGATTCACCTGGAAACTCAGCCCATAAAAGGATTAGAAAACTTTGAACCCTTATCAAGGGCCAAAATTGTTTTCGAGCAGCAGGCTAGCGCAGTTGTTTTTCCGCGATCGTTCCTCAGTCTCCCATTGGGGCGTTGGAGTGAACATCGAGATTGGCAGCAATATAAAGATTACGAATTTTTGCATTCATCTGCGCCTGCAACGAATTTTTCTGGATCAGTTCGACAAATTATTGCAACTCTGTTACGAGAACAGAAAACGGACATTCAAGTCATCGCAGATCTCGTCGGTATGAGTGTACGGACCTTTCAACGGCAGCTCCATGACCTCGATCTGACCTATTCTCGCCTCGTGGAGCAGGTGCGCTTTGAACAATCCCTCAAAATGTTGCATCATTCAGAGATAAAATTGACAGATCTCGCATTCGAATTGGGTTACAAAGATGCCGCCAATTTTACGCGGGCCTTCAAGCGTTGGACAGGAGTTTCTCCTTCAGAATTTCGGCATTTGCGATGGCAGATGTAGGAAAGGCAAAAAATACAGAAAAGCAATTGATTTACAATCTGCGGCTTGGCGTAAAATGACAAGAGACGGAATGCTGATTTGATCAATAATCAGGGTTTTCGACGATCGTTTGCACTGCCTTTTTCTAAAGCCATGGGGTAAATAACGCTTCAGAGACGTTATCGATGGCATTGTAGAATCAGGTTGCAGAATCAGGCACTACTCCTACCCAAAATGAAGATCCTTGCCAAAGCACTCCTGAGTATTGTCTTGAGCTTGACTGCCTGCAGTACTGTAGTTTGGCATCAACCACCCAGAGCACCTCAGCAGGCTCAAGGACAACTTTTGATCTGGCATCCCTTCGAAAATATTAATGCCAGAATTTTTAAGGATGCTCTGACAGAGTATGAACGAGCCCATGCTGATGTTCACATTGTTAGCGAATACATTCCAGAGGCAGACCTTTCAACACGCTTTATTCGGCAATTTCAAGCTGGACTCGGACCAGATCTGATGATCGATTTTGCTAGCGAAATTCCCGCTTTGATCCGGGCAGAAACCCTGCAAGCACTCGATCAAACAGCAATCTCCCTATCCTCGTACACACCACAAGCATTAACCCAAGTACGCTACCACGGCGACCTCTATGGGATTCCATTAAATTCCCAGCTTCGAGTTTTATGTTATAACCAGGCGATCGTCGAACAATCCAACACTGCTGTCAAGGCAACGAATGCTGGTGCTGCTCATGGTGAATCTTCGCTGACGGCTCCCCCAACCACGCTGGAAGAGCTGATTCAAAATGCAAGGGCAGGATATTCAGTAGGTATGGTGTCTACCTTCATTGATACTTTCTGGGGGATTCAAATTTTTGGTGGACAGCTCTATGATGTCAATCATCGCTTGCCTTTTCTGAAGGGGTGGGGTGAATGGTTGACCTGGTTGAGACAGGCGGCCAATGAACCGAATATCGTCCTTGGGCAGCAACGATTTGTGCTGCATGACGCCTTTACGCAAGGCAAGCTAGCCTACTATGTTTGTGATTCTACTGAAGTGGCTGACTTCAAACAAGCCTTAAAGGATAATTTTGCAGTAGCCCGCTTGCCCGGTGAACCAGATCATCCAGCCGGACCATTGCTGTTCACCCGTGCTTTGATGTTGAGCCGAAATGCCAGCCCTACCCAAACTCGTTTGGCCTACCAGTTAGCGCAGTTTTTAACGAACCCGGAACAGCAGATTAAAAGTGCGGTGCAGTCGCAGGATTTTCTGCCGGTCAATCCAGATGTTGTCATCAACCATCACGTCTTGCCCATCGAAGCTGTCTTATTAGAACAGGCTAAAACCAGCGTCTCTATTTCTCTAGATGATCTCGATAAAATTGAACCCATTCTCGATCAAGGTGAAATACTGTTTCGGCAAACCATTATTGGAGATATTACACCAACAGAAGCCAATGCTCAGCTGATTCAGGCTCTGGATCGGGCCTTCGATTCACCTTAGGAGGGCCTGCTTCATGTCGATCAAAGATAGCTTCCAATTCATTGCTGATTCCCTGGTAAAACACGCCATCTTTTTTCAGCGGTTTCATGTGCAAATGCAGTTATTTGCCATTGTTGGAACGATCGGTCTAGCCTGGTTAGGCGCTCGCTGGTTCCGCAGCTGGTTTAGCAAGCGATTTCCTGATGTTCCCAAACGAATCCACCGACTTGAGCAAAACCTCTCCTGGTGGCATTACGGTAGTATTGCAATTCATTACCTGCTGATTCCGATTCTCAGCCTGATATTCCTCGCTTTTGTGAGCCAGCTATTACTGCTGCAACATTGGCGGATTGGCTTACTGAACACTGCAATAGAGGTGCTGTGGGTGTATTTGGGCTATCGATTCTTGCTGTTCTCACTCTATTCCTTGTTCCCAAAGGATATCGTACGGCAATATCATTTACGGCTGTTGGTGCCTATCTTTGTCCTTTACACCTTAGGGAAGGTTCTCAGCCTGTCAACCAATTTAGTGCAATTAGCTCAAGTCGTTCCAGTCTCGCTATTTGGCAGTCCTTTTACGTTAGGGCATCTTTTTGTCCTGACTTTTGGGTTATATTTCTGGGTTGTCATTGTCATTTTTTTAGAATCCCTGTTCGTGAAGATATTAACCGCTGGGATTCACCTAGAAACAGGTCCAGCGCAGGCCACTTCTATTCTGCTCCGCTATGGCCTGCTAGGAATGGGAATTGTCTTGATTTTGGGATATGTGGGTATCAAGGGAACAGCTTTTGCTGCAATTACAGGAGGATTATCGGTTGGGATCGGCTTCGGATTACAGCAGGTAGTCAGCAATTTTATTAGCGGGATTCTGCTTCTGTTTGAGGGAGCTTTAAGACCAGGTGATATTATTAGCGTTGAAGGGGAAATCAGTGAGGTAAAACGGATGGGGATTCGTGCCACGACGGTTCGAGTCCTGCGGGATAATTCAGAAAAAATTATTCCGAATCAAATGTTTTTTACGAAGGAAGTTACAACCTACACAGGCAGCGATCGCCTCACTGCCCGGACGATTCAAGTCAAAGCCAAATCGGGCTCCGATCTCAAATTGGTGACAGATCTACTATTACAGATTGCGGCTCAATATCCTAAGGTGCTATCTGACCCTACGCCGATCGTTTCTTTGGTTGGATTTAGTGATTCAAGTTTGACTTTTGAGCTGAAGTTCTGGTTAGCTGACCCTCGGTACGATAGCCAAGTGACTAGCGATATCAGTTTTGAGATTTATCGTACCTTTGCTGCAAATCAAATCCAGGTTTCGTGAGCTTCATGCTGTTTTAGATTTTGCCAGCTTTCTGTTTTAATTTCGTTTCTAATTCACCCTTGATGCGTGACTCTAACCTTATGCCGTTCTCAACTTCTTTCTGGTTCGATCGCTCCTTTGTAATCACAGTGATGGGGTTACTCAGTGCTAGCCTCTGGATTTCTGCTCCCGCCCATGCTGAGAGATTGAGCCCCGTCCAAACTCTGCATGAATCAAACCTGCATGAATCAAAACCGTTGCTGCCTAATTGGGTGAGCCAAGCCCCTGCTTCTCAGACTACAACCTGGCAGTCTTTTTCATCGATCGATGGGCATTATGTAGTTGATCTGCCTGCATCACCAAACCAATTTACCAGCACAACTCAGGTTCCAGAAGCTACATTAACCTGGCAAGTCGCAGAAGCGAGGCAATCTGGCTCATCAGACATAAATTCCTATGAATACTATATGATTGCCTATACAACGCTCTCTGCCGATTACCTCAATAATCACAATCCAGAGGAGTTGGTTCAGGAAGTTAGTGATGCAGTGCTGACAGAGGGAGGCTTGACGAACAGCGTCCAACTGCAAGAAGCCATTCTATTTCATAACTTTCCAGCCCGTATGGTAATTGGCTCAGCGAATGATCAATATTGGGTGATGATCGTCTCTCTGGTCAATGGGCGGTTATACACGAAGCTAGCATTCTCGGAACAGCGCGATCGAGTCACTCACTTTCTCGACTCATTCACATTTACGGATAACTAATTACGCCAACGGAGGACTGCTCAATGAAATTTGTCAATCAGAGCTTGATGCTATTCGGTTTCACGATGCTGGCGATCGGATTCACAAGTCCGGTCAAAGCAGATGTTTTAGGTAGAGTGGTTGTCGGGGGAGTGACTAACCAGGCATTGACAGAGGTGACCGAAAAGGACTGTCCTAATGCCAGCGGAGTAGGAGAAACGGCATGCGGTGCCGCAGATGTGGTAGTTGACGTACACCGCGATATTTCAAATACTGTAAATCAACAGGTGCAGCGTAGCTGCCAGGATGCCACAGGCGCAGGAGAAGATGTCTGCCAGGGAATTGACGATGTCAACTCGTTTAAAAAGCAATTGTCTGAGCAAGTCGAGCATATTCATTTTTTTGGTGGCCATCCGAACAATCCTCAGAATGGCACTCAACCCGCAGCGTCAGGGGATGCAAGCTCGACTCAAAATACGAGTTCTCCTGATACAAATTCTCCTCAAAATACAAGTTCTCCTCAAAATACCCCATCCAGTAATCAGGCTGTACCCTCGGGGAGTGGTCCTAACTAGAAGCTTAGATCTTTACCCCATTTCCAGCTAGGGGTTGCCCGATAAAAATCAAATGGTTGGCAGTTTAAAATTTGTGAACTGTCAACCATTGACTAAAAACTAAATTTAAGTTGCCCTATTGATTACAATTCAGGCCGTAGTAGCGAGTGTTGCCAGCTGTATCCAGGTTGGCAGAACCACCGTAGCAAACGACATGAACAGCAGCACCAGGAGCCAGATGAACAGTTGTCTTGGAACCTGAATTCTCTACTACAGGTGGGGCTGGCTGGCTGGCACTGCCACTGCCACCAGGACAGTGGAGTGAATAGTATCGGGTATCCCCAAACTGGTCAAGCTGGGCAACACTTTCTGCCCCACCAACACAGTTGACTTGGATAGACTCACCAGAATTTAGATGCACTCCTTGGCCATCATAGGTAGATGCCAGCAAGGATGAGCCAGGTAGAAAAACTGATGCACTAACCAAAGTGGCACCACTCAACCGCAACACAGAAGCAAAAGCTTGGCCGAGCGGGGACAAAACGGAATTGTGAGACATGACGAGGTGTTCTCCCTAACAAAGCTAGATAGTTGATTCAAAGCTTCTGCACTTATGTCCGCAGCAAAAATATTGCCCTCAACAACAGAAGGCTATGCCACAGAAACCATAGCAGGTTGCTTAAAGATGACGTTCAATATCAAAACGAGAGTACTTATTCATATCATATTGATAACTTCATATACCTCGTATTCTGAAAGTTTTTAGGTTTCTCAAGATTTGAACGCGGTGCTTGCAAAATCAAGAAATAGAACGGGAGGCCCGTTGCACCATGCATTCTATAGGAAGCCAATATAATTTGGCAAGCTCTTTGTAAAGAAAAAACGGATAGTTCGATTACTTTGATAAAAAGCTTTATCTACATACGGACATTCAAGGAATGGAAACAAAAATGTCAAGCTTTCAGCATTAAATTGGCGCGAAATGACAAGAAAACATCTGTATTTTTCCCAATCCTTGAGAAGTGTCTATCCAAGAACCTTGCAAAATTTGAGCTGGTCATACAATTTGGGCTTTATCCAACAGTTCCGACCTATAAAACAGTATGTTTATAGTACATTTATACCTTGCAAAAACAAATTTTCAGGATTTCTAGAGAATTAAAGTTTCTTGGTTTTGTTTAGATGTAAATCTATATGACTTGTCAAACCCATCTAAATCAATTGGCAGCGGTTGCAGTATGGCAATGGTAAAACCAGCATCTTTGGTTCACCCATGTAGTAACTATTCCAGCCAGAACTGGAAATCTGCGAAACGGCGTTGGCAACCGTTGGCATGGCATTCTCTGCTTTGGGCCGGAGCCTCTATTTTATTGACAGCATTTCCAGGTCGGGCAGCTGAGCGGATTGAGTTTTCCTATGGATTGCTGGAGGCCTATCTGCCAGTTGACTCTCTAGAAGCCTATGCCCAAACGGGTACAGTTGACTCGAACCTAGCCTTCTATTTCCGGATGCTGGACTCGATCGCAGAAACTAAGGTGCGAGATGCATTACAGGTTTCCCATCAGATCTCGCCGTGGCAACTCTCTCAACTGCTTTATTCACCGATCGGTGAAGAATCCTTACAGAACATCGGAACCCTGATTCAAACCGAATCTCGCCAGAATGGATTCCATGCCCTGCGTGCGGCTTTGATCCAGTCGGCGGCTGATCCCCAGGGGCTGAGTGTATTGGGTGTCTTGCGGCACTTTCCGCTTCAGTCGATTCGCATTGATATAGCACAAATCCTGGAGCTATCCAATCACCTCTCTCAATTTGCCGCCCTCTCCAAACAGACTGCAAACGAAATTCATAGCCGTGCCAAGGCAGATGCTACTGCAGAAGGGGCGATCGACCCTGCCACACTTCCCCAACTTCAGGGGCAAGGCACGTTTCAGTTCACTAAGCAGACCTTGAACCTGCAAGATGAGCGCCGGAATCGGAACGTTCCGACTGACTTATATGTGCCTGTGTTTAGGGGATCGATGCCCGCTTCAATTCCAGTGGTGGTCTATTCCCATGGCTATGGCGAAACACGAACAGCCGCTGCTCCTTACTTAGAATTACTTGCTTCCTATGGTTTTGTGGTGATTGCACCAGAGCATGTGGGGAGCAACTATCAATATCAGCAGGATCTGTTGGCTGGACTGAGGCATGACTCGTTTGCAGCTCATGAATTTGTCGATCGTCCTTTAGATGTGAGCTATGTTCTGGATGTGTTGGAGCAAAAGAATCCAACCGAGTTTGGCAATCGCCTCAATCTACAGCAGGTCGGCGCTGTGGGTCACTCATTTGGTGGGTATACCGTGCTGACGTTAGCAGGGGCAACCGTTGATTTTGAGCAGCTGCGGGATCAGTGTCAGCAGGATTTTCTATGGCGATCGTTCGATACAGCTTTATTGCTGGAATGTCGAGCTTTAGAGTTAGAGCCATTGCCGGACTCGGTTGAATTGTTGACCAATGGGCAATTGCGAGATCCACGGATTCAATCTGTGCTGGCAATTACGCCAGTGGCAGGCGCAATCTTTGGGCAACAGAGTTTAGCTCAAATCGATATTCCTGTTCTCTTGGTCAGTGGTGCAAGTGATCCAGTCACTCCCCTCGTTGTGGAACAATTGCAGGCTTTTAACTGGTTGACCACGCCTGACAAATATTTACTCCTCGTAGACAACGCAGCCCATGACGTTGAGATTACAGAATTAGTCGATCGACTTTTGCTGCCCTCCCAGATCGATAGCGAAGCCAGCGACGAATTAACTGCATTTCTAACTCATCTCCGGAGTGTTGGGCTAGCCTTCATGAAGGTTTATGTTGCGGGGCGATCGGAATATCATCCCTATTTAAAGTCCTCCTATGTTATATCTCTCGGCGTGCCGCCGTTCAATTTCAGTTTAATTCGTGCCTTCCCACCTGAGGAACTAGGGCAACCGCGAGAGGAGGAACGCTAATCTCAGGTGTTACGCCACTTTAGGAGAGTTCCTTCTTTAAAGAGGGATTTCTACTTGGTCAGGTGAATCCTGGCCCGGAGCATCGCTGCCCGATGGTGGGGCTTCTGAGTCATCGTCCAAATCCTGTTGCTGTCCTTGCTGCAATTCTTGCTGTTGTTCTTCCCAACTTGAGCGTTGCTGAACATCAATGTCGATCTGGTCAGGCGTATCTGAAGGAACTGAGGAGTTGGCAGGCGCAGAAATTGAGGGAGGCTGTCCATCCACCTCCAACTCAGATGCTGCATCGGGAGAGGGGTCCGGTGCGGGGACTTCAGCGAAGGCATCGTAAGACAGAATTGCGGAGCACAGCAGAGTAGGAATTGCTAAAAAAGTCAGAGGGGCAAAGCGTCTATTTCTAGTAGGAGTATTCATCCTNAAAATCTCCTCAATGAAAAGCTAAACTTTCAAGAGCCAATTTTGCTGATTGGCAATGAATGAACTAGAATCAATATTTAATTTAGTCAGTTCAATCACAATAATAATAGATGGATATAAGTACAAAGATCAATCAACGATCGATATCGGTGATGCTGACGCCAGTTCGTTAGTCATCGCATGCGCCTGATCGAGGTCTGGCTCACATAGGGCAGGTCTGGCGGATGGTTCTGGCATGAAATGACAAGAAAGGGTTGTCCCTTTGTTCAAGAATTGGGGAGATTCAAAGGCGACTAGTCAGTATTTCGAAAACATTTGTTTTTTGTTCAGTTGGGTGCTGCTCTAGTTTCTAGGCATGATTCTGTTCAGCGATCGAAACGAGTCCGATTGAGTTTTATATGATTGATTTTATATGGCACGTATTCAAACCGAACGGGTAAAAGTGACTTCACGAGATGCCAAGATCTTTGTGTTTGGCGACAGTCTCTCTGATACTGGCAACATTTTTACGGCTACAGGAAACACATTTCCACCCAGTCCTCCTTACTTTGACGGGCGATTTTCGAATGGTCCACTAGCCATTGAAACCCTGGCAGATCGTTTAGGACTGGCTGTGAATCGTGAAACCAACTTTGCGATCGGAGGTGCAAAAACTGGACGGGAGAACATTGGCGATACCGCTTTGGTTAAANTTTGGTGGGTTGCTGGATCAGGTCGATCGGTTTTCCCAAGCAGTTGGTTCACGCGGGGCTAATCCAAAAGCCCTTTATTTTGTCTGGGCCGGTAGCAATGATTTATTAAGTGCATCGACCAGCCTAGACGCGACTGTCGATCAGGCAGCAGAAAATATTAAAACGGCTGTCACCACGCTGGCCAGCCTGGGCGCAAAAAATATTGTTGTGGCGCAAAGCTTGAACTTAGGTCGTACCCCGCTTAGCCTTCAATCAGGACAGCTAGCAACCCTGACAAGCGCCACCCGCTCGTTTAACAATCAATTGCGATCGCTATTAACACCATTAGAGCGCAATTCTGAACTCAATGTTATTCTGAGTAATCTATTTCCCATTGGTGAAGAAATTGCTCGAAATCCATCGGAATTTGGCTTCTCAAATACTGTTGATGCCTATCTTCAGGGATTAGTTCCAGCCAACCCCTTGGCTGATCCCAACCAGTTCTTTTTCTGGGATCAGGTGCATCCAACAACGAAGGGACATCGTATTTTTGCAGGTCAATTTCGGCAGGATATCATTACTGAAATTACCGACAATATTAATCGAATTGGCTCTCGGCTGGATGATGTACTAGTTGGTTATGGGGGAGATGACCGATTAATTGGGCTGGCGGGACGCGATGTTCTTGAAGGCAATCGCGGTAAAGATTCATTGCTGGGGGGGCGAGGAGATGACCTGCTCAGGGGTCTTCAAGATGGCGATCTGCTAGCGGGAGGTTTTGGCAATGATATTTTGCGAGGTGGTGGTGGACGCGATCGGCTATTCGGTCAGGCAGGCAAAGATACGTTGATCGGGGGTAATGGCATCGACTTTTTGAGCGGTGGACCGGGAGACGATCTGCTCAATGGGGGCGGCGGTTGCGATCTATTCTCGTTACGTCCTCGCCTTGGCACAGATACAATCCAGGATTTTGAGCCAGGTAATGATTTGCTCTTTCTCCCTGGTCGGCTAACCTTTGATCAGCTAGATATCCGCCAACAAGGACAAGATACGATCGTCAGCATTGCCAGTACTAACAAGACGTTAGCGATTCTAGAGGATGTTCAGGCGAGTTCGATCGGTTCCAATGACTTCTTGGGCGGACGAAGTGATAGAACAATCCTCGATCTGGCAGATCGGGAACAGGGTGCAGCAATTCTAGACGCAATTCAAGCGGAATCGTCTGGTCTCAACAATCTTTTGCAAATCAATCGAGGGTGAGGAAGCGAGTTATGCAAACGAAACGAGTTGGGTTTCTAGCTCAGGTTGCACCCGTCGTTGTTGGCCTGATGGGAATCACAGCGGCATCTGTCCATGCGTCGGAAGCTCCTTCCTCTACAGAAGTGGCGATCGCAACAGAACCGATCGTCCAATCATCAGCAGGGTTAAGTCGTATCGCTGTATCCGTTCAAAATCAAAGCTTGGAAGCCACTGATGATGCTTCATCTCAATTCAAAGACGCAGCTAAAGATAGTTTTCGGTGGGTCGTTGGTGATGAAAAACTCATAAATGTTGCTTCTACGCTTGAAGGAAAGAATCAACCGGGTCGAATTACTGCTTCATTTACACCTCTTCAGCTCTCGCCGGAATTGTCTGAAATATCATTAGATGATCGAAATTCGAGCGAAAATAAATCCATTTCATCAATTATTTCAATTAATTTTAGAGAATACAACGAAAACTTTATCTCTGATCGCGCAGCTCCATTGTCTCCGACTACGTCGCTTGAGGCAGAATCGTTCACCTCTGAACCCTGGATCAGCCAAGCAGAGACAACTTCTCAAACCAATCCTGACACTGGGGAAACCGATCCTGCCCTGGAAGAATCTACTCCAGATCCCGAAGCAACAACGGCATCTCCCCGCTGGCAAATCAATGTCATCCCCTATGGTTTTGTGCCTCTAAGCGTCGATGGTAGTGCAACCGTCAAGGATTTTACGGCAGATATTGATTTGGGTTTAGATGATATTCTAGATCCTCTGAACTTTGCAGCAGCAGGCAGAGTTGAAGCTTGGAGAGCCAATTTAGGGTTAATTTTTGATGGAGCATACTTTAGCACCAGTCAAGAAAATTCAACCTCAACTTCAGTACCAAACTGTCTCTGTAACATTTTCCCCTCTAAAATTGACACGGAAGTAAACGTGCAATACGGGCAGTTTGACTTGGGAGTTGGCTATCGAACCGCAGCAAATCTATCCGATGCCAAAACTGAGTTTGATTTAGGCCCTCTGGTGTTTGATGCGATCGCCGGAATGCGGATTTATGCGCTGCATCAGGAGATTAACCTGAGTACCAATTTGGGAACCAATCGCGATCGATCGGAAAGTAGTACACTCATCACGCCCCTGATTAGTGGGCGATTGCGCTGGAATCTGTCTCCGACCGTAGCTGGATGGGTGAGAGGAGATATTGCTGGATTTGGAATTGGTGGCACATTAATGGCTGCCTCTGTGACTGGAGGAATTGATTGGATGTTCTCCGGCAACACCTCACTGCTACTGGCTTATCGGATTTCTAGCCTGCAATATTCCACAGACATTCGTGGCGAAGACTTTAAGCTAGATTTACTGATGCAAGGCCCTTATCTGGGTGTTGTATTTCGGTTCTAACTGGAGTCGTGAACTTGACTGTGCTGTAGGCTATTTTGGTGATCACATGATTTAGGAGGCACCAAGATGTGGATTGACGGCACAGCAACCACTCTGTTGGAGAAAATCCATCAGCAGGTTCTTTCAGCTGAACTTGTGGAGGAATATCTTGCATGGATTGCTCAAACAGAGCCGATCGTCCAAGCCTGGGAATACCTTGACCCTGATCACGTGCGACATCAGGCCAAGCAGATAGACAATCAGTACGCAATCGATCGCATCAAAAGACCATTGCAGGGAATTCCGATTGCAATTAAAGATATTTTTGCGACAACAGATATGCCGACGAGTTGGGGTACACCAATTCAGGCGGGAAAGTGGTTTAATGTAGACGCCACAGTCGTGTCACGTTTACGTCAAGCAGGCGCAATTTTATTCGGAAAAACAGTCACCACAGAATACGCCACAGCAAAGGCAGGGAAGACTAAGAATCCCCATCAACCTCAACATTCACCAGGCGGCAGTTCTAGCGGTTCAGCCGCAGCTGTAGCAGCAGGTATGGTTCCATTGGCGATCGGTTCTCAAACGATGGGATCGGTAATCCGACCGGCTGCTTATTGTGGCGTGATTGGTTTTAAACCAAGTTTTGGCTTGATTCCCCGCACAGGTGCAATGTCCGCCAGTCGTGAACTCGATCATGTAGGCTGCTTTGCTCGCAGTATCGCCGATATTGACCTTCTATGTTCTGTCTTGGCTGGACCCGATGAGTGTGATCCAGACTGTATTGACAGATGGAATACGACTCAGTTCACTCAGCCAACTGATAGCGATCGCCCTAATAAATTCATTTCTATTCGCACCCCATTCTGGAATCAGATCGAGCCAGAATATCAAGGACGATTCATGCAATGTATTTCTCAGCTACAAGCTGAAGGACTCTCAGTTGAAGCGATCGAATTACCTGCTGCTTTCGAGCAATTTCAGCACCATGCCACCGTGCTCATGGCTACCGGGCTCGCATTTCATCATGGCGCAGATTACGATCGCTATTCTGACCAGTTTTCGCCCAAGCTAGCGCAACTGATTGAGCAAGGCCGATCGTTTTCAGCATTAGACTATGCAGCCGCAAGACAGGCCGCGATCGATTACAACGCTTTTCTCACCCATCTTTTAACAGACGACACAGCCATTCTCACCCCTGCAACAACCGGAACGGCCCCCTTTGGCCTGGAAAACACGGGCTCTCCGCTCTTTTGTGCTTTATGGACGTTCTGTGGATTGCCTGCGATTAGTTTACCGATCGGCAAAGCAAGCAACGGACTCCCCCTCGCAATTCAAATGGTGAGCCGCCGCATGGGCGATCGGCAATTGCTGCACCAAGCTAAAAGAGCCATGCAAGTTCTGAATCAGCATTGGGGAACAATCGAAATCGCTTCCATCCTGCCCTAACCAAACTGCATGACCAGCTAATCGAACTGATGCCACTGCAGTTGCCAAAACAGGAACGCAGGTAGGCACACATCGGCACTAAAGTACTTGGGACCCATTCAATGAAACGTTGGTAACTGACCAATCCAGAAAATGCAGTGGCCCACTCACTGCGAACCTTCTGTTGATAGTAGGTTTTGAAATTGCGGTAACACGACTGGTGAAACCCGATCAGGACGGTCATGATTTCACTCAAGCCCAAGCTGCGTTGGCGGTTGCGCTGCTTGAGTCCAAAGCCTAGAAGTTGGTGTTTCCAGAGCGGTTCCAAGGTTTAGCAAAAATCATCGACGGAGCAGAACAGTTCTTCTAGACTAAACATGAGGGCAAACCAGGCGTGAGATTTTGGCATTTTCAGCCTATCGGGTTTGCCCCTTTTTTGTCTCCATTCTTATCCCGAACTCAGGTTCTACTACTTATTGGAACGTAACTTGCTTATGTATTTCTCGAAAGCAGCGATCGCAGTCCCACAACACCCATGCATAGAAATCAAAGATGAAATCGGGATATCGGAAGGGGCAGGTGATGTTTCCCAGGACTGAGTGATTTCGACTGTGTGTCGCGATTGCCAAGTTGCAGAATAGCATTAAGCGATCGCAACCATCAACGAGTACTGGCTGTTGCTCAAAGCTTGCATGAGCTATTGGTACTGCCTGTAGTCGTCTTGCCCAAAATTTATCACCTGCTTGCGTCAAGGTTAGGGCATCAAGTTATGTGCCGTTTTGTATTTAGCGTAATATCTGATGCGGTTCAAATTGAGTCTCCGACAACAGAGGATTCGGTACAGGTGCATGAAATTTTGGAGCAATATGCTGATAATCAGCTTGATTCACAGATGCAGCGATCGTTGAAAGACTAAACATCACTCGCGTTTATACGCTCGACCGTCGAGATTTTTCGATCGGACTATCATTATCCGGTGGTGGCTACTTTGGACGAGTCTATGCAAATCCAAGCTATTTTCAATCGACAATCAAGTTTCAAATCAGAGCAATCCAATTGTCAATCGGCAGCGTACTCCTGATTAATTCAACCCATTCAACTCAGGAGAGCCATAATGCTAGCTGATGTGCAGTCTGTTGGCTATGATTTGTTTGCCCCCGAGATGACGGCGAATCCCTATCCGCTGTATCAGAAAATGCGGCAGGCCGATCCGGTTTATTATTCAGAAACGCTGGGCTACTGGATTCTGACTCGCTATGCGGATGTGGAAGCCGCGTTATGGGATGAACGACTGAGTGCCGATCGTCGATCGCTCTTTATACAGCAACTGGGAAATCTGGATGCTTCGTTGATTCAGAATTTTCTGCAATTAACAGGCAATATGATGATCGAACAGGATCCACCGGACCATACTCGTTTCCGTAAACTGGCAAATCAGGGATTTACAACCAAAGCGTTAGAAAGCTGGCGATCGATTATTCAACAGATTACAAACTATTTATTAGATCAGGCATGCGTTCGGGATTCGATGGATATTGTGGCTGATCTTTCGGTACCGCTGCCTGCATTGGTGATTGCAGAAATCTTTGGCGTGCCAGCAGAACATCAGGCTAATCTAATTCAATGGGCTTCAGATATTGGCACATTCTGGGGTGCGCCAGGTGGTCAGAACATTGAAGCGTTAGCTCGCAAAGCGGACACAGGGGCTGCACAGTTTACGGCTCTGATTCGTCAGCTGATTGAAGAACGGCGGCATAATCCTGGCACGGACATGATTAGCCTGCTGACTCTAGCCTATGAACAGCAGGGCTTTGACCTGGATCTGCTGCCTTCCCTTTGCATCCTGATTTTGAACGCAGGCCACTTAACTACAACGGACCTGATCCCCAACGGAGTGAATGCGTTGCTGAATCATCCCGATCAGTTACAGCTTTTGCAAGCTAATCCAGCTCTGCTGCCCAGCGCGATCGAAGAAATGATTCGATTTGATACGCCTGCCCCCTTTCTGTTTCGGATTGCCAAGCAAGATGTGAACGTTGGCGGACATGAAATTCCAACAGGTAGTGTGATTGCGCTCGGCTTAGGTCCAGCTAATCATGATCCAGCAAAATTTGCGAATCCAGAGCAGTTTGATATCTGCCGATCGCCCAACGAACATCTGGGATTTGGTCCCGGCGTCCACTTTTGCTTAGGAGCAGTATTAGCTCGGATGGAACTCAATATTTGCTTTCAGATGTTACTGAAACGTATGCCGAATCTGCACTTTGATCCCGATCACGTCGCAATTCCACGACAAACCAATCTGGTGTTTAAGGGATTTGATACCTTACCTGTGAAATTTCAAGGATGATAGATTGAATTAATGATGGGGTGGGTGTCCTCACCCTTCTCATGATCGCTAGTGGGTCATTTGGCATGTAGATAGCCATTTTTGGGGAACTCTGTGATGATAAAACAAAGTCTCTTGGTTTCTGACTATGACCCGCCATCAAAAACATCCCCTCCGCGATCTGAGCCTCGAAGAACGTCGAGAACTCGAACGAATTGTACGTGCCACCAGTGAGTCCGCAGACCGTGTGGCACGTGCGAAAGCTTTGCTAGCCGTTGCTGAGGGACAGAGTTATACTGCAGCAGCCCAAACCAGTGGACGACGTTCAGGGGATGCAGTCGGGCAACTGGTGGCACGATTCAACACCGACGGGTTGAGCGCACTCACTCGTCGTCATGGGGGTGGAGCGAAAACCCACTATGAGAGTGCCCAACGACAGCAGATTGTTGAGTTAGCTCAACAGCTCCCGAACTTAGAAACTGATGGTGTTTCCCAGTGGTCATTATCAACGTTGCAACGGCGGTTAAGAGCAGAAGAAGAGGGGCAATTTTCAACCATCAGTACTTATACCATTTGGCAAGTGTTGCACGAAGCAGGGCAGAGTTGGCAGCAAAGTCGGAGTTGGTGTAAAACAGGGACGGCTTTGAGACGTCGAAAAAGTGGTGTGGTAATGGTAAGCGACCCTGATACCGAAGCAAAAAAAACTTGATTGAGCGGGCCTATCGAGTAGCTGAAGGGATGGGGATTGCAGTGTGGTGTGAAGATGAAGCAGGACCGTTTCAGACATTGCCTTA
>LUGL01000158.1 GCA_002796835.1 Elainella saxicola E1
GACCAACGGGATTAAACGGCATCTTGCCGTTGATACACTTGGTTTTCCCTTCTTTACCCATTGCACTAAGGCGAACCTGAGTGATGATGAAGGATTACTGGAAATGTTGAAGCTGAACATTGATTATTTCAAAGCCAAGCCTGTCAATATTCCTAAAACGACAATCTTGTTGGATCATGGCTATCATCCCGATTATCTGACTGAGGAGTTGGAGAAAATTTATCCACAAATCATGACGAAAATCCGATTTGAGCGATCAACGAAACCGTCTAAGCAAGAAAAAGCGGAGCAAGGGAAAACAGGATTTGTTCCTGCTGTAGCGCGTTGGGTGATTGAGCGGTCGAATGCGTGGATGGAACGATGCAAAAGTTTAGTGAAGAACTTTGAGCGCACCTTACCCCATTCCAAGGTCCAAATCGATCTTTGCTTCGTCCGGCTAATGCTGAAGAGGCTTTCAGCCTCTGCTTGAGATCTCAAATGGGTTCTATACAGTTTTTAACTCCTCTGAGTGAAAGGGTTGACATGCTGCAAGGTCTGTTTAAACCAGGTCGGGTTTGGTTTAATCCTGAAATCGCCCTGCTGCCGCCTTGAAAAGGAGGGTAAGAATGGCATACTGGGGTTGTTCCTGCTTGTTTTGTCTAGCGACAGTTCGTTATGCTTCAGCCTCCTGGCTTTTCCTCACACACGATCGCTACCAGTCTTGGCTCCCTGGTTTACTACACTGCTGAAGTGCCTGTTGTTGCAAGCTCTGAGCAACCTACTCCTGCCGATCGCCGCTCCACATTAGTATTTCTGCACGGTTTTGGCGGCGGATCTTCGGCCTATGAATGGTCCCTGGTTTATCCAGCTTTTTCAGGACGCTATCGGGTTCTGGCCCCAGATTTGTTGGGGTGGGGGCGATCGGACCATCTGACCCGTGGCTACCATATTCAAGATTATCTAACGACGATTACGGAGTTTCTGACCCAGGTTTGCCCTACTGGCGCAGTGGTCATGGCCTCTTCATTGACAGCAGGTTTTGCAATCCGACTCGCAGTTGCTCACCCAGAACTGTTTCAAGGACTGGTTGTGGTTGCTCCTTCTGGCTTAGCCGACTTTGACCAACCCTACCGAAATTTCTTTGCGAAATTGGTTAGCGTTCCGGGCTTTGATCGCCTGGTTTACAGTTCTGCGATTGCCACAACTGCTGGAATTCGCAGTTTTTTAGAAAGTCGTCAGTTTGCGCGAGCCAGTCGGGTTTCGCAGGAAATTGTTGATGCCTATTTGGCGTCCGCACTGCAACCCAACGCCGAATATAGCGCGATTTCCTTTGTGCGAGGCGATCTATGCTTTGATCTGGCTCCGTTTATTCCCCAACTGACGGTGCCAACCCTGATGCTTTGGGGCAAACAAGCTCAATTTACACCCGTGGAATTGGGACAGCGATTTGCAGAATCAAATCCTCGGGCAATTCGGCAATTTCTGGNTTTTAGAGGATGTTGGGTTAACTCCACAGCTTGAGCTGCCTGCCGTGACGATCGGCTGCATTATGCAGTTTTTAGCTGAACTGAAGCGATAGATCGATTGAGTTTGGCCAACTGAAATTCTTGTAATATCAGCTGCTGCAATATCAACCGTTGCGATGTTGACAAAAGTGGTCCTTGTTAAACATCAGGCTGGCCACAATGTTAAATCTTCATCTCGATGTTAGAATGGTTGACGCTACGGGGAGTTAGCTCAGTTGGTAGAGCGCTGCGATCGCACCGCAGAGGTCAGGGGTTCGAATCCCCTATTCTCCATTACTCAGATTCAGCGCCATTTCTAGGTTCTAGGCTCATTTTATAACCAGTTTCTGATATCGTATTTTTGCTGGTCTTTGCTGATTTTTTGGTCTTTTCTGGTCTGGAACTGGTCTGATGGGGAAGAACTCAAAAGGGTCTGTTGCCGTTCGATCGCTCGATGGTCGCCTGCGCTTGGTCTGGTCCCACTGCGGGAAACGATACTATCTGGCGGTGGGATTAGATGACACACCAGAGAATCGCACCATAGCAGAATACAAGGCAAAGACGATCGAGCGTGATTTGCTGCTCGATAATTTTGATTCGACTTTGAACCGTTACCGGCCCCAGGTGATTGATGGGTTGACGGCGTTAGATTTATTCGATCGCTGGATTGCGATGAAACGCCGATCGGTTGACGGCAAGACTATTGAAAAATACCAGGCGTTGAAAAGTAAGCTCACTAATTTGCTGAAGGGCAGAAACGCTGAATTGTTGCCTCGTGATTGCGATCGAGTTCTGCGCCAATTAAGCAATGAACTCCAGCCGATTACCCTGCTCGATCGGTTGTCGATTTTACGTGCTTGTTGGAAGTGGGGAATGAGTCAAGGCTTTGTCAAAGAGAATGCATGGAGTGAGGTGAAAATTAAAGTTCCACCCAAACAGTCACCTAAACCATTCTCAGATTCAGAAATTACTAGGATCAGGGATGCCTTCAAGAACAGTGCTTATTATTCGTATTACTCGGATTATGTCGATTTTCTATTTGGTACAGGATGCAGGACAGGGGAAGCAGTAGGTTTGCTTTGGCGTCATGTGGCCGACGATTTTTCATCAGTCTGGATTGGGGAAATCCTGACCAAAGGCAAGCGCAAAGCGGAGAAGCGCAACAAAGGCCGAATCGTTCCTCTAACGCCATTCTTACAGGCAATGCTGAAGCGTAAAGCAGAAAATGGAAAAGCCCCCGATCAGCTTGTGTTCACCGCTGCTGAAGGAGGGGCAATTGACGCAAATAATTTTAGAAACAGAGCCTGGAAGCCAATTCTTGAATCACTTGGCATTGACTATCGAAAGCCGTATACAACGCGGAGCACGCTGATTAGTCATGCGCTCGATCAAGGAATGAATCCTGTCGAGATTAGTGAATTAGTTGGGAACCGCATTGAAACATTGCATCGGCATTATGCAGGCGTTGTGCGTCGTCCGAAGTTGCCTGATTTGTTGGATTAATCACTCAATCTGCATTTGCTTGAACAATCCTTAATTCCAATGCTTTCGATCGAACGACTCCCATATATTCGCCGTAGCCCCAGAGATCGCCCTCACAAATCCAATCAGGCCCAGGGCCAAAGTGTCTTGAGTTGACTGGATTACCTTGAAGAACATAGCTTTTCAGAGCTTCTACAAGCGCTTGCAGTGTTCCACCGTGAGAAAAACCTTGATACCAGTATTTATAATGCAGGTACAGGGGCTTCCGCGTGTAATCGTCAATCCACCAAAGTCTTTGCCGATCGTCCAAATTGA
The DNA here is from genome assembly GCA_002796835.1 of Elainella saxicola E1. Taxonomy (GTDB): domain Bacteria; phylum Cyanobacteriota; class Cyanobacteriia; order Elainellales; family Elainellaceae; genus Elainella; species Elainella saxicola. Next base: position 3,282 of record LUGL01000158.1, read on the forward strand.
AGCTGGCGACTCGATGTTTGTATTTGAAAAACTGCCTGCCGCCATTGGCAATCGTTTCAATTAATGTGTTTGCTTTCGTCAATCGATCCATTCGTTCTGATTTTATATTCATCCCGCCTTCCGTCTTCTCCGCTCCAACCGTTTTGCGTATTCATTCGGGCTGTTGTGATACTTCTGCCACTCCTGCAACGCATCCCCATCCCAAAGCACACCTGCTGATTTTGGGAAAAAGTGAATCAGTTCAATGAAACATCCTTCAGATTTCCATTGCGAAAGAGTAGAGTAGTGCACTCCAAGTAATGCAGCCGCGTCTTTGGTGGACAGCAGTTGCCCCTTGGGATGGCCCTGTGATAGCTCGATCAGCTTTGCATCGATCGCTTCCTGTGTCGCTTCAATCCGATCGAGTCGATCGGCAATCTTCCCTAAAAGTGCAGCAATTTTTTCATCCATTATTTCCGTTCCTCCACCCATCGATCGCAGAACTCCCGAATCCGATCGAACTGCAATCGCGAAAACACTTCAGCCACTAGCGCCATGAACGCGCCAGCCAGACGTAACCGCTGCAATTCTTTAGCGTCCTGAACCCCTTCGGCTTGCAGCGCTGCTGCGGCTTTCTGGGTTTTTGCCCATCCCTCGACATGCGTTGGAGAGCCACTAATGAGCGATCGGAGCAGGGCAATTTCCTCGGTCAAGCGTTTGACCTGCAAAAACATTTCGGCGATTAACTTTTCTGCGTCGCTGCTCATGCCGTCCCTACCTCCAAACTCCACTCACCTGCGATCGTTTCTGCAAAGTCTTGCTGTTGCTCGGTTTCCAAGTCGGCCAACTCAAAATCTGTGATTTCTTCACTGGGCACTGGAGGGTCCTCCCTATCCATTGCCCGGTAATAACTTTCAGGGGGATGAGTGACAATTGCCTCAGCATCACCGCCTAATTTCTGGGTTGCCGCTTGGAGCAATCGAACCCGAATCGGATTGCACAGGTCAGAGATTCCCCAGATTTTCACCTGGTGGCCTCGGCCTCCGACCTTGCGGAGCACTTCAGCTTTCAGCCCCAACTTCTTCAGGAGCTTGTTAGCAATCTCAATACCAGTCTGATCGGCTTTGACGTTAATCACAAAATATTTGTAAATTTCACCAGCGTAGTGGAGAGCAGCCGTCTTGATTGCCTGAATCCGATCGTCCAACTCCTGATAGGGTGAGCCATCCAGCAGTGAGAGCAGCCCGATCTGCTTAATCAGTGCGGCTTTGAAAAAGCTCTTAGGCAACCGGTGGGCGAGCTTGATCTTGCCATTGAGAATTCCTTCAACTGATTCAGTCTCGATCGCCTTGAAAGTTTCTAGGTTGGCAGCACGGGCTTGGAGCAAAACCCCTCGTCGTAGCTTGCCAAAGTTCTCAGTTAGAGCGGCGTAGCACGTTGCAACATCGTCGAAATCAACACCTGGAAACTCATCACGGTAGAGCGTTTTAAGCGCTGAAAACCGTTTCTCAGTAGTCAGGTCGATCGAATTCAAAACCTCATAAGTTTCCTTGGTATCAGCCAGGGGTCTAGCCGCTGCAAAAAGCTCTGCATCCTCCTGCCATAGTTGCTGTTGAATGCACTTCAGACTAGCTTTGATCTCCTTATGAGTGTGAACAGTCGAATGGGTGACGATATGGCCTTGCCCTTCCAAAATCTCGGTCAAGCACTCGATCGGAAATTGTTTCTGGATGCCGATCGAAGTTTGGTGTTCGCTGTAGAAATTCTGCTGCGATTGCTGGATTTTGATTGGCTCAGCTTCATCGTCGATCGCCTCTGCTAGCCCGAATACTCGCTGATACCCATTCAGGTCAGCCTGTAGCTGCTGCTGAACCCGCTTAATACTGCAGTACCCTTCGTCGCTTGAGCTAGCGGGAATGAAGCGAGGCACAAAGATTTTGCGGGGCACTGGTAATCGATAGCGGCCCAACTGTTGCGCCCACATTCCGGGGTAGTGGCAAGTGAACAGCCCCCAAACCTCGTCAAAACCAGGAACCGTGATCGAAACTCCAGACTTGGCTGAAGGGCTAAGAATGAGCACGTCAGGCAGTTGAAGCAGGCTTGAAAGGTAATTGTTTGGATTAATCCAGAAGGCATTGAAAGCACCGTTCTGGTTGGTTTCCGAGTCGATCCGAAGGACCTGCTTCTCTCCTTTGAATACCTCGCTGATATACCGTTCGATCTTTTCGCCCATAGTTTGCGAGCTGACCGTAAGCATGATCCGCTTACCTTCTCCGATCGGACTCAGTAACTCAGCTACAAAACCGCTCGAATCGCCCGTAGCAATATCGCAGTGCCAGGGCTGGCGATCAGCCTCGTGCTTGAAATAGCGAACCTTATCACAGCCGGACAGTTCCTGAATCTGCTTCAGGGTGCGGCGATTGACGTTTGCTTCACTAAGGACGATCGCGCCATTACAAGCGGCAATTTTTAGGCACTTGGCAAACAGCTCCAGAATCTCAGCTTGCCGCGATCCAAGAGTTCCACCGATATTTAGTGACTCCAAAACCTGGTTGCATTCGTCCAGAATGATCACCAGCGGAGTGTCATCGCTGATAAATTCTTGCAGACGTTGCAGCGAGTCAATACAGGCGACGACCCCATTAGCGTCGTAGACCAGAAATCTAAAGGCTTCCTGTTGGTCGCGATCGGTGCCGCAATCATGGCGATGGGGGAGTTCCCAACTTTCAGCAGTTTGCTTGCCGAGTGAGTTCAGAGGGGAAAGCACCAAAACGAAGTAGCCAGCCTTGACCCAAAACTTAAGCTGAGTGGTCTTGCCTGTTCCAGTCGGGCTATCAATCACCTGGATCGCGCCACATTCCAACTCTGGCAACGGTGGAAGGTAAGGACCAACTGTGAGCCGATCGGGTTCGATTCCCAATGATTCGAGGTATCTCCAAACTCTTAGCAGGTGCTCTTTCCGCTTACCCTTGCCCCACTCCTCAAAGGTTGGAGAAATTGCGATCGCATCATCTAGCCAGCTTTGAGCATCCTCGCCCTGAGCAAAGAGAACATCGTCAACACCCTTGCCCAGCTCAGGACTCCAACCCATGACAGCAACATTGCAGCCTTGCCCCTCAAGCGCTCTGCCCAGCTTGCAGATCTCCCAGTGGACGTTGCGGATCGTTGAAGCTTTGGTGTCTTGGTCGAAACAGATGTAAAGCTTGCGGCCTGGCGTCGCGAAGTGGGCGATTGCATCATGCAATTCAGCACTGCCCTTCTTGTGCCAACAGGTAACGCCTCGAAGAGCGATCGCAGGAATACCATAAGCAATCAAGCTGAGAGCCTTCTTCAACCCTTCGGTGATGACAATCGGTAAGTTGCACCGCCAGACCGTTTGCCAGAAAGTTTCTCTCAACAGTGGTTCAACGTTAAATCGTTCAAAGATCTTCTGAGCTGTTTGACCGTCAATGTAGGGTAGGATCGGGGTCGCTGGTAGACCTGCCGGAGTCTCGTATTTAACGGTCTTTTTCTTACAAAAATCAGTGCGAGGTGCAACTGGCTTAAAGTAGGGAACTAGACCAGAAGACCCATCAACTGTTGTGCCATAAGCTACCCAACCGCCCGATCGGGCAAATTCATAGCGAATGAGAACTCGCTTACCTGCTTGAGTTAGGTAGCTATGAACTCGTTGAGCTTTGCTTAAAGCTTGTTCTGCGAGAATCTCAACTGCCTCCTCCGCCTCAACCCATTGAACATTAGCCATCATCAAATCCAAAGGGATGGCGCTTGTTTCAGCTTCCCTGGTAATCCACTCGCTAGCAGAGTAGGGAGGTTTAACTAGGCGTCTGAAAGGCTGTTTTGTTGTGGAAGGATCGCCAAATCCGTTCATCTGGCACCTCCAAATGCTATGGTCAGTTGCCTCAGGCTGAAATCAATGTCTTGTTGCAAAGCTGGCAGTAAGCTCCAGGACTTGAACTGTCGCAAATAAAATACTTGAGTCTTGCCTTGAGACTTGTTATAATCAAAGGCACTACCGTTTCGAACTAGTTTTTCTAGCTCAAAGAAGAGATAATTTCGCATAGGAAATCCTCGAGATTTCTAAACAACGAAAACGCCAGAGAGCAGGTCGGCAAACTTACTTCTCTGGTGTTTTTTGATTCAGGCAGTGGTATGCTGCTTAGTCTTATTCGACACTTGATCTAAGTGCTCAAGCAAAATTTCGCGAACGATCGCTGTTGGCTTTCTTCCGGTCCTTTCAGCTAGCTTTCTTAAGCGATCAAGATCGGCTGGTGCGATTCGGGCTGTCAAATTCCTTTTAGGCACACGACTTAGTTCAGGCATTTCAGTCTCGACTTATTCAAACATTTGCCTTGCGGCTCTATAAGAATTTAGAGTAAGGCCAAAATTAGGGCAGGCTAAAAAAGTGTAGTAACTTAATCTTTTGTTACAATTAGGCTTTGCTAATTAGCGAAGGAATTCTACAAGCCAAGCCTTAAGAATGGATGAAACTAGGGAAGCAGCGAGGCTTTGGGTTAGTAAAAAGCCTCGCTGATTGATGGACTGACTATACGTGCTGAACGTGCAAACTATGCTATTCGAGATTCACGCTGCTATGAGCAGGTGGAAAATGGTCAACACTTTATGTTCTGGTTAGAACTATGCCTCCATCCTGACAAGACCGGAGGTAAGGTGAAGCAGACTCGTACCAAGAAGACCAGTAATTGAGCAAAATTTGGCATTTCGGTAGATAGAAGCGCATTTAGGGCATGACAAGAGCGCCTTGAGCAACCTTTACCAACCAATGGAAACCAGGCCGGGGCACTCAAGGTCGCAGTCGCAACTACTGATCGGTTAGCATAGACTGCTTATCATATGCTCAAGTACCGAGTCCGTTTGCTGCAGTGCACTGAACACAAGGATGCTCAATATTGAAAGTACGCATTACAGCAATTCCAACACAGAGTGAACTAACTGGGGGCGACCGTGGTAATGGAGTCAACTCTAAAGCCTACCAATCCTCCTATTGAGGCCATGCCTAGAGTTTATTTCTTGGCCGAGTTATTGGTTCTTCTGGGCAGGCAGCGGCCTCTTCTCCATCTCTCAGATTTATGAATTTGACCTTGAGCATTTCTAGCTCCTAAAACTTGAATATTAGACTGGTTATATGCGTCGTTGCAATCGTTAGAGGCTGTAAGGCAAGTCTCAAGCTCATGATTGTTTTTGGCAGCTTCTTCAAGAATCGGATAAATCATCCCCATAAGTTCATCCCTATAAACTAATGGATGATCCAAAAAACTCTCTCTTTCCTCGGCTGAGAACAACTCCACTCCACTTTGTGCCTGCAAGAGCCTGCGACGGTCTTGCACTGAATTGTTAAATGTTTCAGTACGTTGATCGAAACTAAATTTGACCATATCGTCAAGTATTTTGCAGAGAAGCTCGAAAGCTGTATTTGCCATGTCTGGATATTCCCGCACAATAACTGGAAAACCAACTTCAATTAATTTCCAACGTGCGTATATTAAACGAGCGTAAGATTCACAAGTTTGTTGGTCCTGCTTGAGCAGGCTTTCCCCTTCCCGACGTAATTGTCTGAGAGGCTCAACTTCGAGTCCCAAGCTTTCGTCAACGAAAGCTATGGCAGTCCATCGACAATTGTCTTTCTGTTTTTTCCAATGCCTCTTCAAATCATCTGTTTTTGCACGGGTGAACAGTTCCTCACCAGGCAAGCTGAGTATATGCGATGCGATCCGCAAAACCGGGAACAAATCTTCTTGATGATATGTTGGGTAGGGTGGACTTTGGATCCAGAAACCTTGATCGGTAAGTGTCTATTTTCAGAACGAAATGTAGCTTCATCGATAGTGAAGCCAATCTTGCGATTTAGGATTCAGAGCAGCCTGACAGTGGTTTAAGCGCTCGACAGCGAATTGGCCTGGGTGATGCCAGCTAGTTCTGCTTGGAATTGGGATAGTCCAAGTTCACGCCAACGCGCTAACTCAGCCAGGAGAACATCTAAGGTGAACGTTTCAAAGCGCGTGTTGAGGGTAGCCAGGACGCTCATGATCACACTGCGCCGTTGAGCACCTGTTTGGGTTTTGCTGGTGCGTCCACCCTTTCGCACCTCGGCTTCTTGGCGCAGATTGCGTTCAGAGCGATTGTTGGTCGGTTCGACTTGAGGATTGGCGACAAATACAAATAGCGCACCGATGCCCTTCATTAACTCCTGCTGGAGTCGAATGAAGCTTTGTTCGTGGATGGGCATCGTCTGGGGTTCAACCGTCTCCTGCCAACGGGTACAAAGTTCACTTAGACGAGCTTGCAAGATTTCAACTTTTTGCCCTCGACCCACCGTCAGGCGTTTGTCCTTCTGCCAACGTACCGCTTGTTGATACATCTCATAGAGGTC
>LUGL01000159.1 GCA_002796835.1 Elainella saxicola E1
TAACCGTTGCCACCTCTATGGGTAATTTAGGTGTCTGATAGTGCCAATCCTCTTCCTTGAGCAAGGCAATCTCACCAACGGCTTCGGCTAAGGTTTGCACAAAAGAACGCTGTACCACCCGTCCATGGTTTTCCCGCAAGTCTTCCACCACCCGCACACTACTCATCTCCGCATATTTGTGGGAAATTTGTTTAGCCAATCGGGGGGTTGAGGTCATGATGATGCGAGCATCGACTTCCAGGGGACAAAAGGTGGTTCCACCGGCACTTGTTTGGTACACATGCCGAGGCACTTCTACTGTTCCATAAGGGGTTTGATAGGTTTTGGGCAATTGTCCTTTACTCGTCCAATTCATCCTGCCCATTTCAATAGCACTTCCATCGGTATCAAACTGTTTGAGAGCTTCTCCACTGGCCAGTGTTCCTGCTTCATTCAGTACTGATTGGATGGTTTCTTCGGTGTCTAGAAAGGATTGACTCAGAGGAATGGTGATTTGAAGAGTGATTAACTCCGTTGTACTCTGGACAATGGTTGCAGTCATTCATCTCCCCTCCACAAGACTTGAAAGAAAACCTATCTCCAGAGCATATCAGGTCTTATCGCTCACATCAAATTTTAGTCAAACCCATCCATGAGAGCTTGGGTGCCGCCATCGCTAACTTTCCAAAGCGAGGCTAGGACGGCTCTAGCGCCACGATTTTGAAACTGGTAGCCTAAGCCCAGGATTTCTTCACCTTTTTCGTTGGTTTGGAGGGCTCCAGAGAGACCAGTTTCACAAGCGCTTAGCACCACTAAATCGATATTGGAAAGCGACCAGTTGTTGATGCAGGACAGGGAGTCAGAAGTGGGAGCGGTTGAACATTCCAGCAGTGCTCGATCGCCATTGCCAAACAGGATAAATGAGTTTTGTGGATCTCCAGGTACAAAGGCAGCGTGAGTGGCGAAGTGAACGATGTTAGATGCGCCCATGTAGCGACGAATCGTGTTCCAGCCAAAGTCGCGATCGACAAACTCGGTGATGTTGGTCAACATACTCGCCAGGTTTTCTACCTCCCGTCCGGCAAAGGGTAAACCGCGAAATTCCTCTTCCTGACCGTCGATCGAAACTCGATAGCTGATTGCTGCATCAGCAAATGCCCCTGCCAGCACACGCGGACTGGAAGCCGGGACGGACTGAAACTCGGTGAGGGATTTGGCGGTGATGTTGTTGACTCGATAGCGCTCAACCAGCCACTGGTTGCCGTCGTAGAGTGCGGCTAAGGGAATGTAACGTAAGGCTCCATCAGGGGAATAGATGATGGTTGGGGTTTGGCCGTTGGGCAAGTTGGCTGCCACTTGAGCCAGATCAGGTTCGATCGGCTCAATCAGGTAGCGATAGAGCTGTTGGGCGAGTGGCTTGGGGTCGATGGTGGGCTCGCGCAGGGCTTGCCGCAGGTCGGAGATCAGGCGAGTCAAATCGGCTTTGCTGACGTTAACAGTGCGACGTAGGGGAGCAGAGGTGGGGGTGGTAATCACCAGTTCTAATCGGTCTTCCAGGATGAGCGGATAGAGCAGTACGGCATTCAGGTTGGCCAAATCATCTTGCAGTCCGGCCATGTCGGATAGAGCAACCGTTTGCTGAATCGTGTGAGAACTGAGTTGGGCCACAAAGGTTTGAATTTCTGCACTGGCAAGAAAGGTCGTGAACTGCTGATTGATCGCTTCTTGCAGTTTTGCTAACTGGTCAATCCGCTGGGTTTCAGCATCGTTCAGGGTGTTGCCCTGGAAGAGCTTTTGCCGCAGTTGGGCCAGTTCTTGACCAATCTGGATTGCCGTTCGTTGTAGCTCCTCGTATCGCTTCAAGATTTCTTCTTCAGGGCGGAGAACGGTGAGTCGATCGTCTGGGCCTCGCACGCCTCGCAGATAGTCGTCTAGTTCCTGCACTTTGAGCAAGTCCAACACCTGTTGTGCTTCCAGCACCCGATCTTGGCGCAAGAGCAGATCGGCAAGACGGCGATAGGTGCTTTCGATCGTACCAGTGTAGGATTGCTGCAAGTCTTGAGATAGGGTGCGATTGCTTTCCCGGATTGCCTCATAGCGGTTGACCGACTGCTTGAGGAAAACAATCGCTAACTCTGGCTGATTTTGCGCCTCCAGAGCATAGCCAATGTTGTTGAGCGATTGTCCTTCCCCGCTGCGATCGCCGATTTCTTTGCGGATGGAAAGCGATTGCTGATAGTAGCTCAATGCTCGATCATATTGCCCTAACTCTATGTAAACTAACCCAATGTTGTTGAGCGTAGAACCTTCACCGCTACGATCACCGATTTCTTTACGGATGGAAAGCGATTGCTGATAGTACTCCAGTGCCTGAGGATACTGGCTAAGATGGGAGTAGATGAACCCAATATTGTTGAGTGCTGTGCCCTCACCACTACGATTGCCGATCTCTTTTTGGATGGAAAGCGATTGCTGATAGTACTCTAGCGCTTGCTCATATCCTCCCAAACTGTCGTAAATGAGGCCAATGTTATTGAGCGTGGCACCTTCACCGCTACGATCGCCAATCTCTTTGAGGACGGAAAGCGATTGCCGGTAGTAGTTCAAAGCTTGATCGTACTGCCCTAGGTGATCGTACACTAACCCAATATTGTTGAGCGAGTTGCCTTCACCCTCTCGGTCACCAATTTCTTTAAGGATGGAAAGTGATTGCCGGTAGTACTCTAGTGCTTGAGGATACTCTCCCAGAAGATCGTAAACTCCTCCAATGTTGTTGAGCGTTGTACCTTCACCCTCTCGGTCGCCGAGTCTAATATAGATAGACAAAGCTTGCTGATAGTAGTTCAGAGCTTGATCATATTGTCCTAGAAGATCGTAAATGAATCCAACATTATTAAGTAAGGTTCCCTCGTTGGATTGATCGCTAATCTCTTTGTAGATGGAGAGTGATTGCTGATAGTACCCCATTGCTTGGGAATACTCTCCCAGATTATTGTAGGAAGCTCCCAGATCGTTTAACGTCTTTGCCTCACGCTGGCGATCACCTAGTTCCTGCCAAATCACTAACGATTGCTGGTAAAACTCGATAGCTTGTGCATAGTGTGACTGGTAGTAATAAACGTCGCCGATAGCATAGAGCGCATTCCCTTCACCAGCCCGATCTTTCAGTTGACGATAAATTGCCAACGATTGGTTGATCAACTCTAAAGCTGCTTCAAATTGCTGTTGGTCAAGTTGCTGTTGCCCTTGCTCTAAAAGCTGATTTGCCTGGGCTGCCAAAAACTCTGGAGTATCCGGGGCAACCGTCTGAATCGCCAGCCTATACTGCCCTTGCCCCTTTGGATCGTAAGCATTCGCTCGAACTCGATAACTACCATCCGCAGGCAAAACTACAGCCAAGCGGGAATTGGTGCTGTCTGATGCCAAATCATCATTGGCTGCGATTGGATCTCCCCCAGGATTCAGTAAGAGCAAATAGGTGTCAAACTGTGTACTCTCCAGAGTAATTAAAACAGCTTGTCCAGCCTGCCCAGCAAAGGTGTATTCATCATACAAACTCCCGTCCGATGCGGTTGGGTCTCCAGTCTGTAACATTCCTGATTCTTGACGGTTCAACTCTCCTGCTTCAGAATCAGTGGATTGCGCCAGGGCTACCCGAATTTCAGAGGTAAAACTAAGCGGCAGAGACAGCAACAGTGCCGTGGCGCAGATATTTAGGAGCTGATAACGAGGGAACATAGGGATCGTCCTGGGGGCAGGTGGACAGTCGCAGGCGTTTCCAATAGCCAGATTCTATGCTGATCCTTCACGATCCTTGCTCAACGATCCGCAAATGTTCCAATTTCGTCAAATTTCTGCTGCTCACACTGTTGCTTTCAGTCTAAAGAGGAACTGTTGGAGTTCTGAACTGAAGCATTTCAGCGCTGAACTTCATTCATGCAGCTCAATACGCAGTCATTCCGGCTTAGATCTCTGCCATTGCCGATCAAAACTCTATCATTATGGCTTACATCTCCGTTAACGCAGCTCAACACACAGTCATTGCAGCTCTGAACTCCGTCATTGCCGATCAAAACGCGATCATTCGGGCTTAGAACTCCATCAATGCTGATCAAAACTCCATCATTCGCCCTTCTCATCTCAAAGCTGATGAGTTACAGTCCATTGCCGATCAAAATAAACGGTGCCCAGTAGTAGGGATGGGATAATCCAGGGCTGGCTGCATTAGAAGGAGCTGCGCCCGGTACTGGTCTAACACCCACGATCGATCGATCCGCATTTCCTGCCGCGTTTGTCGATCCCTGCAAAAGGCTGAGTTGAGCTTGGCGCAATGCTTCGGCTCTGGTTACAGGAACCTGGCTGGTGCTTTGAGCGAGGTTGGCGTATAGATGTTGCATTAACTGTTGAGTACTGGTGTCATTCACGGCCCAGAGGGAGGCCATTACCGTATTCGCTCCCCCGTTGAGGAAGTAGTAGGCAATTCCGGCAATTTCCAGACCATCTTGATCGGGTTCGCCGAGCGCTGTTTGGCAGGCAGAGAGGACAACGAGCTTCACATCTCCCAGGTCCTGCAGCTCTTGAATTCTGGAAATGCTCATTTGCTGGCCGTTTCCTAACACCAGATAAGACTGATCTTGACGACCGGGAACGAATACACCGTGGGTAGCAATGTGAACGATCTGATGACCAAATAGATTATTGCGGAGTGTATTTTCGTCGAATTGCTGATTGAGGAATTTGAGACCAGGGTAAATGCCTTGAGGATCATCAGCGCTACGAACGATCGCATTCAGTTCAGCAGGCACGTTGGGTAAACCTGGAAACTCTGGTGGAACCGGATTGGAGAGTCCTAAAGCCAGCACGGAAGTTTGATCAGTTCCGAGGGGCAGGCGATCGTCCACACGAGTCAGACCAGCTGACAGCACTGTCGAGACAGTATAGTTTTCGATCAGGTAATGCTGACCATCAAACAGAGCAGCCATCGGGATGTAACGGGTAACACGATCGAGTGAGAATACCAGATGTTGGATCTGGTTTTTCTGGAGTTCCGGGGCGATCGGAGCGATCAGCCAATCATAGAGCTGTTTGGCGGTTGCCTGGACTTGCGTGATGTCGGAGTTGGGAGTAGACAAGAGCTGCCGGAATTGCAGCACTTTTTCGCCTAACTGTTGTCGCGTCACAGGTACCTCGACACTATTCACCACGCGGCCTGCCGTTGCCCACAGCAACCACAGCTTATCGTCCAACACAACAGCATAGATCATCACCGTTCCAGGTTGGGCCTCCACAATGTCAATAGCCAAAGACTTAAACTCTTGGGTATTGAGGGCACCTCGATCTTGGGCAAGGCGTGCCCGCATTTCAGCATCAAAGGCTTGTAAGGTTGCGTTGAACTGTTGCGTAAGCTGATCGCGCTGATCGAGGAGGGCGGTTAGTTGGCCGCACTGGGTTTCTCTACACTGGTTGATCTGCTGTCCAAAGGCAATCAAACTGTTGTGCTGATCGATGATGACTTGCTCAGCCGGAGTCAATTCAATGCCGTTGGCAGTCACTCTGGCTCTCACGCCTGTAAAGTCTCGCAATTCTTGCAGCTTCAACAGTTCCAACACCTGCTGGGCTTCCAAGATGCGTCCCTGTGCTAGCAAGAGTTCAGACAACTGACGATAGGTTACAGCGACAGTATCGGTATAGGACTGCTGAAGTTCTTGAGAAAGGCTACGATTATCCTGCCGAATTGCCTCTCTAACATTGACGGATTGTTTGAGAAATACAATTGCAGCTTCAGGCTGATTCTGGTCTGCGAGCAGCTTGCCAATGTTACTAAGCGATAGACCCTCACCTTCTCGATCGCCAATATTTTGAAAGATTGCCAACGATTGCTGATAGTACTCAATGGCTTTGGGGTATTGTCCTAGACTGCTGTATACAAGGCCCAGATTTCCCAGTGAGTTAGCTGCACCATTGAGATCATCAATATCTTGTTGAATTGCTAACGCTTGCTCATAGTATTCGATCGCTTTGGGGTATTTCCCCAAACTGAAGTAAGCAAGCCCTAAAGCATTTAGCAGGCTAGCTTCACCATTGCGATCATTAAGGTATTGAAAGATTTCCAACAATGGTTGATAGAATTCGGTCACCTTGAGGTATTGTCCTAGACTGCTGTATGCAAGGCCCAGATTTCCCAGTGAGTTAGCTGCACCATTGAGATCATCAATATCTTGTTGAATTGCTAACGCTTGCTCATAGTATTCGATCGCCTTGGGGTATTGTCCTAGACTTCTATAAACCTCACCCAAATTATTCAGTGAACTAGCTTCACCATTGCGATCACCAATATCTTGAAAGATTGCCAGCGATTGCTCATAGTATTCAATGGCTTTCGGGTATTGTCCTAAATCGAGGTAAGCAAGGCCCAGATTATGCAGTGAACCAGCTGTACCATTGCGATCGCCAATATCTTGAAAGATTGCCAGCGATTGCTCATAGTATTCAATGGCTTTCGGGTATTGTCCTCTGTTTCTATAAACCTCGCCCAAATCATTCAGCGAACCAGCCTCTCCTTGGCGATCACCAATATCTTGAAAGATTGCCAGCGATTGCTCATAGTACTCAATAGCTTTGGAGTATTGTCCTAGACTGCTGGAAGCAAGCCCTAAAGCATTTAGCAAGCTAGCTTCACGATTGCGATCACCAATGTCTTGAAAGATTGTTAGCGATTGCTCATAGTACTCAATAGCTTTGGAGTATTGTCCTAGACTGCTGGAAGCAANGCCCTAAAGCATTTAGCAAGCTAGCTTCACGATTGCGATCACCAATGTCTTGAAAGATTGTTAGCGATTGCTCATAGTACTCAATAGCTTCGGGGTATTGTCCTAGACTGCTGGAAGCAATGCCCAGATTATTCAGCGAACCAGCCTCTCCTTGGCGATCGCCAATGGCTCGAAAGATTGGCAGCGATCGTTCAAAGTACTCAATGGCTTTGGAGTATTGTCCTAGACTGCTGGAAGCAAGCCCTAAAGCATTTAGCAGGCTAGCTTCACCATTGCGATTGCCAATGTCCTGAAAAATTGCCAGTGATTGCTCATAGTATTCAATCGCCTTGGAGTATTGTCCTAGACTGCCGTAAGCAAGGCCCAACTTTCCCAACAAGTTAGCTTCACCATTGCGATCGCCAATGTCTTGAAAGATTGCCAGCGATTGCTTCANARTACTCGATTGCTTTGGAGTATTGTCCCAGACTGCCGTAAGCAAGGCCCAGCTTTCCTAACGAGTTAGCTTCACCATTGCGATCGCCAATGTCTTGAAAGATTACCAGCGATTGCTTCAAGTACTCAATCGCTTTGGAGTATTGTTCCAGACTGCTGTAAGCCTCGCCCAGAGCAGTTAATGAACGAGTTTCTCCACTGCGATTGCCAATGTCTTGAAAGATTATCAGTGCTTGCTCAAAATATTCGATGGCTTTGGAATGTTGTCCCAGACTGCTGTATGCAAGTCCCAGATTCCCCAATGAACGGGCTTCACTATTGCGATCGCCAATGTCTTGAAAGATTGCCAGCGATTGCTCCAAGTACTTGATCGCCTTTGAGCTTTGCCCTAAATCGCGGTAAACTTTACCCAGATTCATTAGCGAGTTGGCTTCTCCACTACGATCGCCAATCTGGTGATACAGATCCAATGCTTGCTGCCAAGATTGAAGAGCCGCTTGATATTCACCGTGATCAAATTGTTGATTTCCCTGCTCTAAAAGATGATCGGCTTCTGCTTTTTGATCTGCTGAACTCGCAGGTTGAGCGATCGCTGCATTCATCTTCAATGGCGTCTCGATCGGCAGGTGAATAATCAGGGACATTAGCAGGGTTGTAGACAAGACGTTTAGGAAACGAGGATAGGGGGGCATGAGATGAGTCCTAAAGATGAGGGGACAGATAGCCTACTCTGGGTTCTTCACGATCGTTTTTTGCTCTTCCGAGCGATCGGCTTAACTTCTGATAGCTGAAGTATAAAACACGACGATTTCAGCTTAAAATCCGATCATTCGGCTGCTGAACTTGGAGATTGCGGCTCTAAACCCAATCATTGCTGTTCTAAACTCGACCATTCCCCGTTTGAACTCGATCATTGTGGTTCTGAACCCAAAGATTGCAGCTTTGAACGAGAACGGTTCAGTTCCAAACTCGAAAATTGCCCTGCTGAACTCGATCGTTTCAGTTCAAAACGAAATCATTCCGCCTTTTTGCCTGACCTTTGCAGCTCTGAAGTCAATCGTTCCGCCTTTGAACGCGATTATTGAGATATTGCAGGCTGTTGTTCTCTCGTTTACCCTGAGCTGGTTAGCAGCAAGCGATCGCCTCTAAACTAGAAGAGAGCGAATCAAGGTAGGCACTATGCCCTCTCCTTTTCCCGGTGTTGACCCCTATGTTGAGAATCCTGAATTTTGGTCAGAGATTCATAATCGGTTGATCGTCGCGATCGCCGATAGCCTGTCGCCCCAACTCCGCCCCAAATACCGAGTGGCGATCGAAAAACGCACTTACCTCAACGATGGTGAAAGCCTTTTAGTCGGTATTGCCGATGTTGTCGTTCTGACGAGCCGATCAACATCCAGCTCACCACCCAGCACTGCTACGCTCACCACCCGTCATAAGTCACCGATGCAGGTGACAGTACCGATGCCAGAGGAAGTGCGGGAAAGTTACCTGGAAATCCGAGAAGTGGCTGGAGGGCAGGTCGTTACAGTGATAGAAATCCTGTCTCCTACCAATAAACGTCCTGGTGCTGGACGGATTGCTTATGAGCGAAAGCGGCAACAGGTTTTAGCCAGTGAAACTCATCTCGTCGAGATTGATCTGTTGCGAAGCGGCGCACCCATGCCCTTACTCGGAGATTTCCCAAGCCATTACTACATTCTGGTCTCAAGATCCCATCAGCGCCCGGTAGCAGATTTGTACGCCTTCAACCTACCAGAGGAAATTCCCATTTTTTCAGTGCCCCTAGCTGCTGCTGAACCTGAACCCGGTGTGGATTTGCAAACGCTGTTTAATGCCGTTTACGATCGTGCCGGGTTAGATCTGGTGATTGATTACGCTCAACCTCCCATCCCTGCCTTCACTGAAGCTGATGCCGCTTGGGCAGAGGCATTATTACGAGAAAGCCTCAAACCACCTCAAACGTAATTGACAATGCAGCAATCTCAGTCACCTGAAGCACGGGATTGCGATTGGTTCCTGAACTACTCCCTCGTTCACCACTCAAATCCGCCAGCAAATCACCGATCGCTTCGATGGATGGAACAATCGGTCCTCGATCGATTTTAGTTATTGGAGCTTCTACCAATCCTGGGCAAGCCGGAGCTTCTTGGAATTCAGAACCCGCTTGAGGTGGATTGGCTGCCAAATTCCTCAAGGTAATCAATGCTTGCCGGAGTGGCGATCGGCTGGCAATAATCAACGCTTCTCCAATCCCCCGCGATAGCGTCAACATTTGAAAAGGATCGCCCCGGTTAATATCTGGAATGAGCAGCGTTTGATTGGCTTCAATTCGGGTGACATCGTCTGATGCAGTCCAATTGTTGGGAAACAGCACAATGATCTCTCCCGATGGATCGATCACCAGAATGCTCAAATAAAGCTCGGTCGGTTCTCGATTCACAACCCGAAACTGAAATGGCGTACAGATCCGGATCTGACGAGAAAGCCTCTCAGTGGGCGGTTTCTGTTGATTGGCACCCCGAACGGTAAAAGCTTCAGCAATCAAACTATTCGCTTGGTCCTCGGGCTGCATCGAGGCTTCCAGGCTCAAGCGGGACGAATTGGCATTGAGGGTGAGTTTGACAATCCGTGCGGCAACCAGAGCCGTGATCTTCGCAGAAAGACGGGCGATCGCATCCTCTACCGATTCTCCCGCTTGACCAAACGAATCGGGAATAATTTCGTCGATGCTTTGAGACACTAAACCGATGCTGCCAACTTCTGGTAGAGGAGTCACGTTGCGCTGCCGAAACCGCTGCTGATATTGAGGTGTCATCCGCGTCAGAATGTACTGCACTTCTCCTGCATAGGGACTGCGCCCTGATTGTGAAGGCACGGGTTCAATTCGGCGGATCGATCGCAAGGCTTGCTGTGCTAATGCCGTATCCGTTTCTAGCGAAGGGTCCAGCCCAATCCGCAGCTTCAGATCGTGAGGAATGGCACGGGCCGCTTCTTGCAACAGCGTTCCAGAAGCGATCGTACCGGAAAGCGACACTTCGCCTGTTAACCCATTCCGAGACAGCAGTTTGATCGCCCCCTGATTTGCTGCATTGGCAACCGTAAAAGTGGCTCCTGCGTCAAAAGCAGCCAAACTTGCCGGATCGATTCCACCCAGCCAAACCTGACCTCGATCGCCGTTGGCTTCAACCAGCACCGCTTCTGCTGGAGGGGCACTGCTAGTGTTGATGCGATTGACAAAATAGATTGGCTGCTGCTCAAAGCTGCTATTTGCCTGAATATCGGGAAAGGGAACCTGCGCAAATCGCTCGGCCTGGATGCTGCGAGACACCGAGGCGACTGCACTGCTGACGGCTGGAGCCGTTTGCTGCCAGAGATATTGCGTCAGAAAGCAGGTAAACACCCCCGCATCGAACTGATCAAAGGTGGCATCTTTTGCTTCCTGATCACGCTGAGCTGCCGCTAAAATCACACCTTTCACACTGCGATCGCGCTGCTGGGCAAACTCCTCTGGATTCATGCCCAATCGACTCAGCCATTGCTGCTGATAGTCCAGTTCGATCGGACTCGGCTGAAGCACACCCAGACCATCGAAGCCATTTCTGACCGATCGCACTCGTACATTACCTCGCGTGCCGCCGCCGGAGTAGCAGCAATCCAGCACTGCCGTAACCTGTTCGGTTTGTAGGGCGGAGAGCAGCAGAAACAAGGTTTTGCCCATAATGTCGGGTACAGTGGTGCCGTCAGCATCGGCTGTGACAAAGGTGCTGTTGTAGGGATCGGGCGCATTCCGCACTGGAGTTGGATCAACGACACGAGAACCATGACCAGAAAAGTGAAAAACCACCACATCTCCCGGTTTAGCTTGTTTGATCAAATGTTGATCAAAAGCCGTCAGAATATTTTCTCTGGTGGGTTTCTGATCCGATTGATCGCTCAAAACTTGAACATCACTGGGGTTAAATCCAAAACGATGAATGAGTAGCTGCTGCTGTAGTTCAACATCCGTGACACAGCCTTTGAGGTTATCAACAAACGACCCTTGATATTCATTCACGCCAACCAGAAGCGCTAATTTCCGGGTGGCGGGCTGGGCTAAGACACGGGCATAGCGGAGTCCTTGCTTCTGGATGTCAAGTTGACTGATTCCCAATGTAGCAAGCGTAGAAACAGCAAATTGTAAAAACTGACGACGGTGAATAGACATAGATGCAGATGGAGAATCGATCGGTGAATGTGATGCGAAATTTGAAACCAGCTTCTACTGGGCTTCGCCAATCAGCGTAAAAGCAGCCCAATCTCTGGGATTCGGATGTTTCGCTTTGGTGATCAGCATCGCCTGACGTAACGATTGTGCCTTATTCCCGGTTTGCTGAAGCTGACGATAAAATTCACTCATCAGTTCAGCCGTGGGTGCATCCGGAACGGACCATAGGGAAACCAGCACACTCGGCACGCCAGCCGTAATCAAAGCTCGCGATAAGCCGATCACTCCATCACCCGTAATCCGTCCTTGCCCTGTATTGCAAGCACTCAGAACCACCAACTCAGCATTCAGCTGCATCTGAGCAATTTCCGCCGCCGTCAGCAAACCATCGTTGATTTCACCTGTGCCATCCGGAGCAAGGGCGATCGCACTATCCAATCCCTGCTGGTTGTCCAATAGACCTCTTGCAAATTAGTTCTTCTGTACCAACTACTAAAACAGAAAAAATAGAAAAATCAGGACATAATACCAATTTTACTTGAAGGCACATAGAATATAGGGAGAATCGATATCCTTGGGAAGAGGTATGAGTCGCCCATTCAAACTTGAAATCGCGGAGAGCGAAGCAGAACTGAAAAAACGGCTACAATTCGCCCGTGAGGCAATCCATAAAGAGAAGCTCCAAATGCTGTGGTGGGTCAAAAGCGGGCAGGTGAAGCAGCAACAAGAGATCGCACAGCGCTTGGGTCGCGATACCTCAACTGTGACCCGATGGCTCCAACAATACCGCCATGACGGACTCAAAGGGCTGTTAGAAATCCGCAAAGCCCCTGGAGCAGTGCGCAAGCTCAGTGATGAGGTATTGGCAGATTTGCAGCAGCAACTCAACAGGCCAGAAGGGTTCAGCAGTTATGGTGAA
>LUGL01000021.1 GCA_002796835.1 Elainella saxicola E1
TTTGTCATAGGCCCCGTCCCCTGAAACTTGTTCTATCTCCTCAATCACACCGTCCAATACTTCCTCAAAAACCTCATCGTCACTCACGTTATGACTACTGACCACTGCGGCTAAAATCTCCCCCGTTGCTTCGTTTACCCCCACATGCAACTTGCGCCAAGTCCGTCGCTTGTCTACCCCATGTTGCCGCACTTTCCATTCTCCTTCTCCATACACTTTGACCCCAGTCGAATCCACCACCACATGAATCCTTCCACTGCTAGGAACCACGGGGATTTCTACAGCTACTTTCCCCATGCGTCTCGACAAAGTACTATGGTCTGGCAAGGGTAGGTCGATTCCCATCAAGGCAAACAGCGATTCGAGAAAGCCCTCAGTTTGTCGTCCTGCCAGGTTGAACAATGCTTGGACTGTAGCCATTAAGGCAATTGCTCCATCACTGTAATGCTTGGAGGCTCCCCGTCGTCCACTCTTTTGTGCGTTAATCCACCCTGCAATCACGGCTTCGTCGATCCAAAACGTCAGACTACCGCGTTGCTTCAAGGCCGCATCATACTCATTCCAATTGCGAACACGGTAGGAAGGTTTGAGTTTCGTTTTCATCTTTGCCACGACGGTTGCGACTTCTCAGGGTATTTTACCCCTTAACTCATACTCTTTATGCAACAACGCCGTAGGAAAGTACATGACTGTCCTGGAAAGATAAAATCACTGAACCTTGTGGGGTGGGTATCTCTTCAGTCCAACTCAGAGCATCCACTCCACAGACTCAAAATCAACAATCTGGGAACGATCGATCCATCATGCCCTCATTCTAACCTTCCGCCTCAGCAGCCCAGAAAGCCTCTAACTGCGATCGAGTCGGCAACGAAGGTTGAGCTCCTGCTTGAGTTACCGAAAGCGCAGCAGCAGCAGCAGCCTGACGAGTTGCCTGTTGCAAACTCATTCCCGCAGCAAGTCCCGCAGCAAGTCCACCATTAAAGGCATCTCCAGCAGCCACCGTATCCACCGCTTTTACAGGAAAAGCAGGAATGGCAAACGTTTCATCTGATGTACAACAAAGCGCCCCTTGTCTTCCCAGTTTCACAATCACAATATTCACACCACGTTGTCGAAATTTTCCAGCAGCAGCTTTAGCAGATTCAAAATCATTCACTTCAAAACCAACGAGTTGAGCCGCTTCCACTTGGTTGGGCGTCAGGATATCGATCAACGCATACAGCTCATCTGGTAAGTCCGATCGGGCTGGTGCTGGATCCAGAATAACGGTGACACCCCCTTGTTTGGCAACCCTGGCCGCCTCGATCACAGCAGGCAAGGGAATTTCGAGTTGCAGCAATAGGACTTTGACATCTGTAAGGCTTTGTCGCACTCGTTCAACATCAGCTTCACCTACCTGACCATTTGCCCCTGGAATAATCACGATCGTATTCTCACTTGCGTCATCTACAGTAATCATTGCCACACCCGAATGTACTGTAGAGTCAATCAACACTCGATCGCAATTCACCCCACTGGTAGCTAATTCAGCGAGCAGCGTTTCACCAAAGGCATCTTGCCCAACCCGTCCGATCATCTGAGTCGGCACACCCAATCGCGCCACTGCGACCGCCTGATTCGCACCCTTGCCCCCTGGAATCGTTGCAAAATTGGATCCCGTTAATGTTTCTCCTGGCTTGGGGAGATGGGGCGATCGGACAACCAGATCCATATTAATACTGCCAAATACAACAACACTCATAAATTTGAGATGCAAACCTGGGATGAAAATTAGAACATTTTTTCAAGTATAGAATGCGGATCAAGATGAACATTAAAGCAGCTTCAAGAAACTTATTTTCTTTTGAAACCAGCTGCTCAATTCGAGCATTTCACTTATGGACAAGACGTCATACTCTATCTGAAAGCTTAAAAAATATAGTCTGATCTGTTTGAATTCTTAAAGGGCTGACTTACCCTCTAGAGCACCACAACATGTCGATCGCCTTCCTAGCCTTAAACTTCTTAGCCTTGAAAATGAATTGAGGAGAAACTGCATGCGGATTTATCTGGCTGGACCCGATGTATTTTTACCGAATCCGTTGACGATCGCGAAAGCCAAGCAGGAAATCTGCCAAAAATATGGGTTTGTTGGCGCGTTTCCGTTAGACAAAAGCCTCGATTTAACCAACCTGTCGCCCTATGAAATGGGCATTGCAATTTATAAGAGCAACATTGAGTTGATGGATAGCTGTAATTTAATTGTGGCTAATATGACGCCCTTTCGGGGTCCCAGCATGGACGTGGGCACTGCCTTTGAAATGGGTTATATGGCGGCTCAAGGAAAACCTGTGTTTGGCTACACAAACGATGGGCGGCTCTATGTCGAGCGGGTTCCGGTCGATCGTCCCGGCCTGGATGCAGAGGGCATGGCGATCGAACAGTTTGATATGGTGGATAATCTGATGCTGGAAGGTGCAATTTTCAACAGCAGTGGAGCGGTGATACGGCAGTCGGTGAATTCAGAGCTTTACTACACAGATTTGACAGTGTTTGAAGCCGTTGTTCAGATAGCGGCAGAGCGGCTGCTGTCATAAGTTTTGTTCAAGGTGTCCAAGAGGTTCAGGAGGTTCAGGAGCAGGTATCATGGCCCAACCCATCAAAATTATCCTCGACACCGATCCGGGTGGGGATGATTCATTTGCGTTTCTCTGGCTGCAAAGCTTAGCCAAACAGGGGCTTGCGGAAATTGTGGCGATCACAACCGCCGATGGCAATGTTCAGGCAAAATACACCTTCACAGCGGCCTGTAAACTGCTCCAGTTAGGCGGTTTTAGCCAAATCGAAGTGGCCCGGGGCATGATGGGAGGATCGGCACAATCCGAAATAGAAGATGCCGCAGCCATTCATGGCGGAGACGGCATGGGGAATTTATCGCATACATTACCAGCCGTCCATCAAGATTATCAGACGGCTCGTTTTGCAGATGAGTTATTAATCGACCAGCTAACTGCTAATCCGGGCGAAATCACCCTCGTCGCGATCGGTCCCCTCACCAATTTAGCGGCAGCTGAGCGCAAGTCCCCCGGCGTGTTGCAGTTGGCCAAACAGATTGTGATCATGGGAGGGGCTTTTCTGCATCCCGGCAACGTCACCCCAGAAGCAGAATTTAATATCGCCTACGATCCGGAGGCCGCCGAACAGGTGTTTGCTGCGTCTGCTCATCTTGTCGTCATGCCGCTGGATGTCACCCGGCAGCTTATTTTTACACCAGCCATGGCAGCTCAAATTAGCGCAGCCCAGCCCAGTAGTCCGATCGCTCAATTCATTATCGATCTCTGTCAGTTTATGGTGGGGACAGCCCTGGCCTTTCGCGAAACCGCTGGAGTTCCCGGTTTTCTGGTTCACGACGCTGTGACCTTAGCCTATTTGTTCTATCCCGAAACCCTGCTGTTTCGTCGCGCCCAAGTGGTGATTGAAACCCAGGGCACCTGGACTCGCGGCAAAACTGGCTTCGATCGCCGCCATCAAGCCAAAGCGACTGCTAACGCCTGGGTTGCCTTAGAAGTCGATGCCGTCAATTTGTTAGCAGCAATGGTTGAGGACTTAAAGATCTTAGTGGCCGGCTGACTCGATCGCCACATCCACTCACCTAATCACCCACCTGCATCAACCCTCAGAATCAGGCTGTACCTGACTAATCTGTTGCTGTAAGTCGCTCACAACCCGGCTTCTGCTGGCATGTAAATGGCTTTGAATCGCTTCAAAGGCCACATCGGTTTGTCGTTCGGCGATCGCCTCATAAATTTGACGATGCTCAATTCGAATCTCCAGCACTTCTGGGTTGTGGCGTGTAGTTTGCACCCGCAGCAAAATCATCTTGTCAAACACCTGATCCAGCAAGGTCACGAGCCAGCGATTCCCAGAACTTTCGGCAATTAAGCGATGAAACCCATAGTCGATGTCCAAAAGCTGCATGACTTTGAGGTCAGAAGGACCATCCCGCATCAACTGCTCTGCCTGTAAGACATATCCCTCAAGCTGCCGCAGCTGATTAGCAGTGGCATGTTCGCAAGCTTGAGCAACAGAAAGCTGTTCTAGGGCCAGCCGACAATCATAGAGCTGCGCAGCATCGGCCACGGAAATAGAGGCAACCTGCAAACTGCCCATGCCATCGACCGTAACCAATCCATCCTTTTGCAGTTGACGGATCGCCTCGCGAATGGGAGTGCGGCTGACTTGAAGCCATTGAGCAAGTTGGGTTTCCACCAACCGCTCTCCTGGGGGCAAATCACCCGACAGAATGCTGGTTCTTAAAGCCTCGTAAGTTTGCTCATGGAGCGACTTGCTACGCTGAATTGGCGGTACAGCTAGGGTCAAACTCATTCTCCTTCGTTCAAATCAGCCTGGTTAAACAAGACCATCGCACTCCTGAAACTCCTGTTACAGACAATGACTGATACAGAGATTACTGCTTACAGTGACCAATTACAGTCTATTTTCTGTGACGGACAATCTACAAACAGTCCTTTCCCTTTGCAGCCCCTTGGCTCAATAGATGAGCCACCCCAACTGCACGAGAAAAGCGAGGTTGAAATGAAGCCCTCTCAGCTTGCTATCAATTCCACTACACAGCACAAACTATAGCAATTTTCAAGGCCAATTCTCTGTCTCAATCTCATTGTTACAACAGTACCGTGTTACAGCGACAGTGTTAAACCGGTATAGCGAGTGCTATCCCATGTGTTGGGTATGTATGCAGTCTACATAGTAAGGTTTGCCGTTTTTTGTAATAATGACTACGTTCTCCTCAGTATAGGTGAGTGGCAAAGTCTCTCATTGTCTTTAAACTAGAAGCGAATGTTTAAAGGCCTTCACACAAAACCCATCCGATCGCCAGACTTGCCAATCGCTGTCATTCTTCTGCTGAAACGCTCGTGAAACTTGCTGATCTGATTAAGCCTGAAACCGCTGCTGGAACCGCACTCTTCTTGAATTGGGAGGGATACCACGTTTTTTCGATTCCGCAACGAGAACTGAGCCAGGAGTCCGATCGGGTCCGCTTTTTTGGCGTGGGGGGTAAACGACAGGACTCTGCTGAATCTCTGGTGACCTGTGCTTTACGAGAGGGTCAGGAGGAAATTGGCGCTGTGATTTCCCATCTGGAAGCGGCGGCTCAAACCTACTTTTTAAGCGCAGAGGGTTCCATTCAGCCGATCGAACTCACCCATGACGACATTTTACCTCGGTTAATTTTAGAGAAGCGGATTCACTCCACCTACGGCAGCATGGCCCATCAAGATCTGCCTTACTATCTGGTCGCCTTTGATGCGCACCTGACGGGTAAGCCGACGCCCCAAAACGAAATTGCAGCCCTGCTCTATCTCCAGGATCCCCATTTGTCGTTATTTCACCAGCGGCCTGATTGGACGATCGCCGATATGGTGCAGCAGGGGGCACGCCTCGAAGCTCAGGCAGGTCGATCGATCGATGCATCGATTGTGCTTGTGCCGCATGGAACGGCCAAATTTCTGGTGCAGCAAGTGGGCGATCGGAGCCACTAAGTTGATATTGCGACAAAAAAAGTCGGCTTGAGCCGACTCCCCAGATGCTTTCAATCTTTGATTCTCATGGATGCTCAGCTAGCGCTGGGTTCGATGCTGCTACCATGGTGGACCGTTTTCACCCATTTCAACCGCTTGGCTCGCACAGACATCCGGGCCGTCGTGCTGGCCATGACCGGAATCCAATGCAGCATATAGAGGTTACCAAACAGCGCCTGCATCAGGGTAGACACCGGAGACAGCAAGCGCGATCGTCTGGAAAGATGCTGGGGAATGCTAGTCTGCCGCAGCCCCATAAACATGCCGAAGAGAGAAAAGGTCATCATTAAGCTTGTGACCGGAACCAGCATGGGCGGACAGTGACGAATCAGCGCCATCAAAAAGTCCGGCACGGCGGCAGTTGGCAAAATATACTGCGTGATCAAAAACATCATCAGGTCAGCGGTTTTAGCCGTTCCCATGCGGTTTTGCGCGATCAAACGCCAGTAGTCGAGATAGCGCTGATATCCGCCTTCAGCCCAACGGTTGCGCTGATGCCAGAGACCAACGGCATTGATCACCCCTTCTTCTCCTACCGCAGGCATCATCAAAAAGTCGATGTCCCACTGGTCGAGATGCAGCCGAATCGTCAGATCCAAATCATCGGTGATCGTTTCTTCGTTCCAGCCACCACAGCGGATCAGGGCGTTGCGTCGCACAAATTGACCATTGCCCCGCAGTTCACCAATGCCGCCGATCGCAATTCGCTGTTGCTGAAAGTAGCTATCGATCGCCATCTCAGCAACCTGGCCCCGAGTCCAGCCATTTGCTTGCCCATTCGAAATCGCTTTGCGAACCTGGACTGCTCCCACCTGCTCACGATCGAACAGCGGCACCACTCGACGCAGCAAGTCTTTGGGTACTTTGGCATCGGCATCGAAAACCGCAATGATATCGGCCTTTGTTTTAGACCAGACCTGATTCAAAGCACCCGATTTCCCGCCCGTGGCATTTGGCAAGCGCCGCACAATGTTCAGGTTTCCGAAGCTTTTGGCCAGCTGATCTAAGACACGCGGGGTGCGATCGGTGCTGTTGTCATCGATGATCCAGAGGTCATAGCGGCTTCTGGGATAGTCCAAATTACAAAGATTCTCGACTAAGGAGCCAATCACAGCCTCTTCGTTTTTGGCCGCCACCAGCACCGAGACATAGGGATAATCTTCGAGATTTTCTCCTGTCAGTGGCGCAGGCACGGGAATGGTACGGGCAAACAGCACCCGCAAGGCATGAATGCCCATCATGGTCGTTAAGGCCAACACCATCCAGGAACCGTAGGTGGATAGATGCAGGGCGATCGTGCCACTCCAAATCATCGTGAGCATAATCGCCGCTTTGCGTCGCCGTCCGGCAAATCCGTCGTTGAATCGATCTGAATCGATCTCAGGATCACTGAGGGTTTCAGACAACTCAGACAGGAGTGAGCTGATTGGCTCGCCGTAAGAATCGTTTTCTTGCCAGGAATTCCCCTGCATAGGTCATTTGATTGAGGAACCAGTACTTGTCTACACCTTTGAAGAAGCTGGGGATGAGGTAACACCACACCGTACAGCCTTCACACACCGATAGTTTGCCCTGCGATTGGCGATACTCTTCTACCTTCTCGGATTCCCGATACAGCTCATAGAGGCGACCTTCGATCGGCACACCTGTTTGAGCAAAGTGGTAGCAAGGCAATAGCAGTTCATCATGGGGAGAGATAGCAATCACCGCATCGACAGCTTTACAGCGAGGGTTCTGAGTATCATTGCCACCCGCCGCAATAAAGGCCAAGGCAGCCTTATTGTAGCCAACGTTGTGATATTGTCTGGCGGCCTCCTCGATCGCAGCAGCAATCTCTGGCGTTGGGTTTTTCTTGTTGTTGTAGTTGCTGTGAGCGGTAAAGGCAGGGTTGAGCCAAACACGGACACCAAGCCGTTCTCCAAGAGCAGCCACCTCACTAATCCGGGTGAAGTTCTGAGCGGTGACGGTATGATTGAGCACCGGAAATTCACCCAGCGATAGGGCGATCTTCACCGAATCCAGCAAGGTGTCAAAAATTTTGACGCCACGAGACTGGTCATGGGTTTCCGCATCTGCTCCATCCAGGGAGAAGTTGAGAAAGTCAACCAAGCCCTGCATCTCTTTCGCCTTTTTGGGGTAAAGGATGGTGTTCGTGGTCATGCTGGTTGTAAAGCCTTGCCGCTTCGCTTCCGCATAGATTTCGGCTACATCCGCTCGTAACAGAGGTTCACCACCTGTGAAATCTACATATTTCACCCCCAGACGCTTGAGATCGCGCAGGTTGTGTTGGATAGTTTCAAAGCTGGCCTCTTGCTTCGGTTCTAAAGCCCAAATGTCGCAAAAGTGGCAGCGGGCATTACAGCGATAGGTCAGATAGTAATTTGCAACAAGGGGTGCCATATTACTCGAGAAGGATTGTGGGGGAACAAAGAGGACGTATATCAGTAATTAGGCAAATAAAAATTGCCTGCGTTTGTCACCTTGGTTTGGAGAACTGCGCAGATGCGCAAACTTTTTTAAATTAGCTTGCAATTAGTTTACCAATGGAAATGCTTATTTATGAATTAAATCTTAAGCGACGGATCGATCGATTCAATCACTGGATTACCCAGAGATTACTTAGAAATGCCAGATGGTTCTTCTAGACAGATTTCTATGATCACGACTGGAGTGGAGAAAGCATGGTACGAGTGTCGATCGTCATTCCGACCCTAAATGAAGCAGCCGTTTTGCCTCGCACCTTACGTCATTTGCAGTTGCTCGATCCGCCAGCCTGGGAAATTTATGTGGTCGATGGTGGCAGCCAGGATGGGACGATCGAACTGGCGATCGCTGCCAATCAAATAACCAATCTAAAAGTAATTCAGTCCGAACAAGCTGGCCGATCGGTCCAAATGAACCAGGGAGCAGCAGCGGCCACGGGCGATTTGCTCTGCTTTCTCCATGCTGATACGCTGGTTCCGGATGATTTAGTGGCCGTGATTGGGCGAACCTTAGCTGATTCGACGATCGCCGCTGGTGGATTTATTTCTTTAATGACTGGAGAAAATATCCGCTGGGGCATTTCGCTCCACAATTTCTTGAAGACCTATTACGCGCCGCTGCTATTCCGACCTCATTTATTTTTCGCGAAAGGAATGCGGCTGCTGTTTGGCGATCAGGTAATTTTTTGCCGTCGCCAGCAATTTTGGCAATGCAGCGGCTTTGATCCCACATTGCCCATTATGGAAGAAGCCGATCTTTGTTTGAAGCTGAACCAACACGGCAAGATCCGCCAGGTGAATCGGGTAGTCCATTCGTCCGATCGCAGAGTTGCCCACTGGGGAGCCTGGAAAGCAACCGGAATTTATATGGCGATCGGATTACTGTGGATTTCAGGGGTGCCTGCCACCACTTTGAAGCAGTTTTACCAGGAGATTCGCTGATTGCCGCGATGACTCAAGCCTGAAAGGATGTGGAGTCGGAACCGCCAGATTACCAGCGGCAGTTGGCTTTGCGCGTCAAATCAGCCTCAGATAAATTCAAAAGTTCCCTTACTCTATCCGAGGAAGGAATTTTAAAGGGAGGGTGATCAGGCTTTGCTAGTTTAAAAAGCAGGCAGGTCGATGACTGTGGGTTTTGGTGACTGTGGGTTTCACTGCCTTCATCCTCTGCTGTAGTGCTGCTTACCTGGAGATCGTTACTGTGCAATTGCCGTCCTTGCCGCTAAATCAACAAGTTGTTTTAATTACAGGCGCATCCGCTGGGATTGGTGCCGCTTTACCAGTTTTACTGGCAGACCAATATTCCGGTATCCGCTTAGCCTTATCAGCACGGAGCGCCCATAAATTGGAAACGATCGCCGATCGCTGCCGCCAGTTAGGAGCAGAAGTAATCGTGATCCCCACTGACATGACCCAAATCGATCAGGTAGTTACGCTCGTTAAAAAAACGTTGCAGCAGTTTGGCCGAATCGATGCAGTGGTCAATAACGCTGGCTATGGGCAAATGGGACCGATCGAACTTATTCCCACTGAAGCTGTTCAGCAGCAATTTGCAGTAAATTTGCTGGGCGTGATTGCTGTAATTCAGCAAGTCATCCCAATTCTGCGGGCGCAAGGAGGGGGACATATTATTAATGTCAGTTCGCTGGGCGGCAGAGTCGCCTTTCCCCTCGGCAGTTTATATAGTGCTTCCAAATTTGGCTTGGAAGGTTTAAGTGATGCATTACGTATTGAGTTAGAGCCGTTCAATATCCGCATTAGTGTCATCGAGCCTGGTCCCGTCAAAACCGATTTCTTTGAGACAGCCAGCCAGAAAATGACGCAATTCATTACCGATCCTTCGCAAACTCCCTATCGTCCGGCGCTGGAGAATTTAGAGCCACTCAATCAACGGTTGATCCAGCAATCCTGGAGTGCAGAACGGGTCGCGCAAGTCATTGTTGGAGCGCTAGCTGCCCAGAAGCCAAAACCTCGCTATATTGCAGCCACAGGTGGCAATCTAATGCTGTGGCTCATGACTAAAGTGTTGCCAACCTCTGTTGTAGATAAATTCTGGCAGCGATTTTATGGGATCGATCGAATCAAGCAGACCTGGCGGCAGCCGCAAGCACCGCTCGATCGTTCTATCTCCTGATCAATCAGTCCTGCTCTATAGACTGTCAACAAACCATAGAATGATCTTGCTCTATAAACTGCAAGTAAACCCATAGAATCTTGGGGTCGATCGCGCTATTCTGGCCTTAAGATTTCACGATAGCTTTCCTCCCTGATTTGGCATCCCATGACTCAACCAGTTGCCGTTCGAGCACTGTCTGCTCCGCTCATTACTGCCGAAGCATTTCGACCATTTGGTCAGGTGATTGTTGCTTCACCCGATGGCAAAGTTTTTGATCAGGAAGATGCCCAACTGCATTTGAGTCAGGGAATTCCT
This sequence comes from Elainella saxicola E1, assembly GCA_002796835.1. Classification (GTDB taxonomy): domain Bacteria; phylum Cyanobacteriota; class Cyanobacteriia; order Elainellales; family Elainellaceae; genus Elainella; species Elainella saxicola. The sequence continues at coordinate 10,497 of LUGL01000021.1, forward strand.
CGGTTCTACATTATGGGACTACCGAAACGGGGGCGCATCTTTTCCCAGATCACGCGACATCAGCGCTGCACTCAATGTTTGGGCTCCCTACAAGACCAAGAATGGCTAATTGCCGTTGCGCCACCTGGAGCAGCAGAAAACCCAGATCCGGAGGCGATCGTCGCATTTCGAATCCCTGGCAACTGCTTCATCAAGTTAGAAGTGGGCACTTGGCATGCTGGCCCTTATTTCGATCAAGACTGGATCGACTTTTATAACCTAGAACTCAGCGATACCAACATTACAGACCATCAAACCTGCAATCTGCGCAGTTTGTATGGCATAGAATTTGAAATGGTTTGAGGTCAAACGACAAAAACGGGCGATTCACTTTCAGAGGATGTTTTCAGGAAGTCTGAATCATCACTAAGAGGCCAGCAGCTTTTGTAGAGCGAGCAGGGTTTCTCGAGAAGGCTTCAGTTCCAGATAATTCTTCAAGCTATAGCCAACACTAACGCCATTGACTTCAACATCGGCTGCACCTGAAGTAGACATGGCCAAATTCACTAATTTGACCAACATCTTTTGATTCAGAATTTGCCCCACCACAATGACAACTGCTCCCCGCTGTGTGACACGTAGACGGTTGAGTTCAATGAACGCAAATTCTTGTCTAAAGACCAACATAACCCGCTTTGCCAAGCCATGGTGATCATACTCACCATCCAAGCCGACACGTTCGGGTGGAATAGATTTGAATAACAGGGTTGAGGTAGACTGCCCTATCCGCTTGTGACTAGACTCCATCATTTAAGATCACCAAATGCAAAACTAGTTTCGCACTCCATACTTCCACTGCGTCTTCCCAGGGTTGGCGATCGCTATTAGATCTTTCTGTTACTTATGAGTTTTCTCTGTTGAGATTCAACTGATCGAGTAACCGTAAAGTTGAACGACTGCAGCCCTTTAAAGCGCGAGTGAAAGAATTACCATTGCAGGGTTTAGGGGATGTTAAACGAGGGCACTTTAACGAACCTGCGTACCAATGAGGAAAACACGTAAAGAGTTGATGAGGTTTTATAAGGTAATTGTAAAGATACTAAGCCACCTTAGCACGAAAAAACTGTTCTTGATACTACAAAGTGTTTTGAATTACGGAAGCAGCAGAGCACCGCTATCCTTCCAATCACCAAAGCTCCAACTCATTCTTCGTTCCCTGTCAAGATGCAAGACAAAGACCTTTACCGTGTATTCCCCTACCGTTAAACTACCCACGAGCTTAGCGAATCATGCAGGTAATTGCCAGAAGGGAATTGTTAATTTTTTGACTCAGTATCTAGATCAACCCGTATTTCCACCTGCACAACGATGGGATTACCTCGTTTCGCCAGAGCTCCCTAAGTATGAATCGTGCCATCTGGCATAATTACCCCTTTGAGACGGGCACCCGTTAGCTTCACCATGAGGCGATCGGAAACCCCAATGCGAGCGCCCTTTAGATTGGCCCCAGTTAAATCAGCGCCGCTTAAATCAGCGCCAATCAGGTTGGCTCCTTGCAGGTTGGCATTGCTGAGATCGGCCTCTAGCAGGTTGGCACGAAACAGATTGGCCCCGCTCAGGTTGGCCTGAGAAAGATTGATGCGATGGAGAAAGGCATCGCTCAGATTTGCATTACTGAGGTTGGCCTGACTCAGGTTGCGGCTAGACAAATCTTTCTCTCGCAGGTCCGCACCACTGAGGTTGGCCCCAGCCAAATCTGGCGTTTGAGGTCGAGGCGGCGGTTGAACTGGTCGAGGGGTAGAAGATTGATACCAGTCTTGCTGCTTAGCCGCTCCATTGCTATTCACATACCCCGTTCCGTTTGAGGATTGCCCATTTGAGGATTGCCCATTTGAGGGTTGCCCATTTGAGGGTTGGTAGTAGCCATAGGGACGGGGTGGAGCCTGATAGCTGTGATAGCGGGGAGGGGCAGTCCGAGGTTCATGATGCGTATCCCGATGATCTCGATGGGAGTCTCGGTGGGAATGACTCGTATGAGACCGTGGCTCATGACGATGGTCCCGATGAGCCTGAGAGGAATGGGACTGGCCGGCGGCAGAATGGCCATGGCCAGAATGGGACTGACCGGAGTGAGTCTGTCCAGAATGGTTTTGCCCGTTCGAGTGGCTCTTCGGCGTAGTATTTTTAGTTGACGCCTGAGATTGCTGCGATCGCTGAGAACGCAAATGGTCACGGGCCTGGTTCAGCTCCTTCAGCTTTTGCTGGGCTTTTTCCTGGAGCCGTGGATTGTCTTTGGGAAGTCGATCGGGGTGCCAAACAAACGCCAAATCGCGATAGGCCTGGTTCACCTCTTCGAGAGACGCGCCAGGTTCTAAACCAAGGACTCTGTAGTAACTATCGAGTTCACTCATCGAGGTCAGCGCAATTTACTTTCATGCTACAAGCTTGCTTGGGCTGGATGCACGTAAAACAGAAAAATTTTCGGATTGTAACGTAGCTAGGGACCCCTGTTAGGGAATGCTGACACGTTCTCCTGGACCACAGGCGCTCAGCATGACTCAAAGCGGCAGTTTTCGTCACTTTTGTCAATCCAAATCAAGCGAGTTGTTTTGCATAAAAGCCTCGACAGGAGTGGCAGGTCAGAACTAGACTGAACATTATCCGTAACTTTGTGCATCAGCAGATACAGTTTAAATATGCGTAAAGTCCTCCCTGCCCCTCCCCAGACCCAAACCAATAGTCAAAGTAGTAGTCAAAATACTAGTCCAACTTCTTCTCTTTCCCAAACTGCCCCAACTCGCGTGACTGGGGCTTTTGCACTCATGGATAGCCTAAAGCGCCATGGCGTGAAGCATATTTTTGGGTATCCCGGTGGTGCAATTCTGCCAATTTATGATGAGCTGTATCGATTTGAAGCCGCAGGGCACTTACAGCACATTCTAGTCAGGCATGAGCAAGGTGCCGCCCATGCCGCAGATGGATATGCTCGTGCAACGGGCCAAGTAGGTGTTTGTTTCGGCACATCGGGTCCAGGTGCAACGAACTTGGTGACTGGAATCGCGACGGCTCAAATGGATTCTATCCCCATGGTGATTATCACCGGACAGGTAGGCCGTGCCGCGATCGGTAGCGATGCATTCCAGGAAACCGACATTTACGGCATTACTTTGCCGATCGTCAAACACTCCTATGTGGTGCGCGAGCCACAAGATATGGCCCGGATTGTGGCAGAAGCCTTTCACATTGCTTCGACTGGCCGCCCTGGTCCGGTGCTAATCGATGTGCCGAAGGATGTCGGCGTGGAGATGTTTGACTATGTACCCGTCGAGCCAGGAACCGTCAAGTTACCGGGCTATCGTCCGACGGTGAAGGGAAATCCCCGCCAGGTGATTCAGGCGCTAAAACTGATTCGCGAAGCACGTCGTCCGTTGCTCTATGTCGGTGGTGGGGCGATCGCCTCAGGAGCCTACGCAGAGATCCATGAACTGGCTGAGCGCTATAACTTGCCTGTCACCACCACATTGATGGGTTTAGGGATCTTTGATGAGCATCATCCTCTGTCGGTTGGCATGTTGGGGATGCATGGCACAGCCTACGCCAACTTTGCTGTCACGGAGTGCGATCTGCTGATTGCGGTAGGCGCTCGGTTTGACGATCGCGTCACGGGCAAGCTGGATGAGTTCGCCTCACGCGCCAAGGTGATTCACATTGATATCGACCCAGCAGAAGTGGGCAAAAACCGGGTGCCTGAGGTGCCGATCGTGGGCGATGTCCGCACAGTGCTCATGGATTTGCTGCAACGCGATGCGGAAGAGGGTAGACCCGCCAATCCTAATCAAACCCAAGAATGGTTGCAGCGGATCGATCGCTGGCGCAGAGATTATCCTCTCGCAGTTCCTAGCTACCCCGACCAAATTTCGCCGCAAGAGGTGATCTCAGCAGTAGGTCGTCAGGCTCCCCATGCCTTTTATACCACTGATGTAGGACAGCACCAGATGTGGGCTGCCCAGTTTTTAAAGGCAGGACCGCGCCGCTGGATCTCAAGTGCTGGTTTAGGCACGATGGGCTTCGGCATGCCTGCAGCAATGGGTGCCAAAATGGCACTGCCGAATGAGGACGTGATCTGTATTAGCGGTGATGCCAGCTTCCAGATGAACTGTCAGGAGCTAGGTACGCTGGGTCAATATGGTATCGCGGTCAAAACCGTGATCATCAACAACGGTTGGCAGGGCATGGTGCGGCAATGGCAGGAAGCGTTCTATGGCGAGCGGTACTCCGCTTCTAACATGCAGCCGGGAATGCCTGATTTCGTCATGCTGGCTCAAGCTTTTGGCGTGAAGGGCATGATTGTTGAGCATCGAGATGAACTGGAAGGGGCGATCGCTGAAATGCTGGCTCACAATGGTCCGGTGCTGCTCGATGTGCGGGTGAAGCGAGATGAAAACTGCTATCCCATGGTAGCTCCCGGCAAGAGCAATGCTCAAATGGTCGGCTTACCGAAACCGCCAGAGCATGAAGCTACGGGACCCGTTGTTTGCAGCAACTGCGGCACCGAAAATGAGGCAGATAACAAGTTCTGCCCAGAATGTGGCACCAAGCTGTAGATACTTGCGATTCGTAGTTCTGCATCTTCTAAGAGTATGCTAATGACTCCCTACTTGAGTGGGGAGTTTTTAATGGCGAGCAACTAGCATAATCATCCTTGGGCGTTTTCCAATGACGATGACACATTTCCGGAAAAGGCAGCGGCAAGTAACGTTATTTTTCCATGTACAAAACGATATGTTCAATAGAGTTGAATATATCATTATTCAATAAAATTTAATCCTTTGAGCCAGATTTAAAGTTCTTCAAAAATGTAGCCTGGACCGTAATAGCCCAGGCTTTCTTAGTATATGCCAGCCATTATATAAATCGGTCGGCCAGCGTTATTCAACCAATATCTGTATCTTAACCGGCATTCCGAAAATGTAGTGGTTCTTAAAAATTTCTTCATGTTTATTGTTTCCGTCTCATCTCAACTTCCACCAGTATTGAAGTGCTCTTAATGTTCAAAGATATTGGGATATTGCAACAGATCGAGCTGGACGATCGTCGGCAAACATTGAAAACAGGACTGGGCCAGTTCCCACCGCTCTTCCCGCTTCAGCATCTCAATCAGTTTAAGCCGCAAGCTAGGTAGATACCGTACATCATTCGCTGCATATCGGAGCTGTTGTTCCGATAGATTGGCTGCGTTGCCCCAATCGGAACTCTGAGCCGATTTATCCAATTCAACCTGTTCTAGCTCCAGCACCACATCTTTGAGGCCATGCTTGGGACTATAGGTGCGAGCTAACTTACTCGCAATTTTGGTGCAAAAAAACGGATTCACCTGAATGTCGAGGTGATAGCGCAAGGTTGCTAAATCAAACCGAGCAAAATGGAAAATCTTGACCGTCGAGGTTTGTTCTAGAAGTTGCTTCAGATTTGGAGCAGCCGTTTGCCCCCGCAAGATCCGCAATACAGAGACTTGTCCCTCGGCATTACAAAGCTGCACCAAACAAAGCCGATCGCGCTGAGGTAAAAGCCCCATGGTTTCAGTATCTACGGCGATCGCATCAGATTTGAGATATTGTTCTAATGCTTCGGTAGATAGATCGGTGTCAAAAACTTGGAAATCAGTCAACGACATATATGGGAAAGAGAAATGGAAATAGGGCGATCGAATGAGCTTAATGGAGATCCCCCCGCCTTACGGCCCCCCCTTATTAAGGGGGGCAGGGGGATCTGCAACAGAAAAGTTCTGCTTCAAGAAAACCTTGAATAGACGAAGTTTTCTCTACCCCAGGTTGAGGTATTTAGCTGCAGACTGCATGTCTTTATCGCCGCGCCCGGAGCAGTTGATCACAATTTTGGGACTGCCGGAAAGTTGGGGACAGAGAATTTCTAGATAGGCGATCGCATGAGCCGTTTCCAGTGCTGGGATAATGCCTTCGAGACGAGACAGCCGTTGGAAGCCTTCGAGGGCTTGTTGATCGGTGATGCTGTAATATTCGGCGCGGTTGGCATCTTTGAGGTAGCTGTGTTCTGGTCCAACGCCGGGATAGTCCAGACCTGCGCTAATGGAATGGGGTTCAATTACCTGACCATCTTCATCTTGCAGCAAGTAGCTCATTGCCCCATGCAGCACGCCGACGCGACCTCTGGTAAGGGTGGCCGCATGTTTTTCGGAATCGATGCCTTCACCGCCCGCTTCAATGCCGATTAACCGCACGCTGGGTTCGTTGACAAACTCATGAAACAGACCCATCGCATTGGAACCACCGCCGATGCAGGCCAGCAGAATATCCGGTAGGCCGCCCCACTTTTCCTGACATTGCGATCGCGTTTCTCGGCCAATAATTGCCTGAAAGTCGCGCACGATCATGGGATAGGGGTGGGGACCGGCGACGGAACCGAGAATGTAGTGGGTCGTTTCCACATTTGTCACCCAGTCCCGAATGGCTTCAGAAGTGGCATCTTTCAAAGTGCCTGTACCGGAAGCCACCGGACGCACTTCTGCTCCCATCAGCCGCATCCGAAACACGTTGAGCGCCTGCCGTTCCATATCATGCACACCCATGTAGATGATGCATTCCAGGCCAAAGCGGGCACAGACGGTTGCGGTCGCGACACCATGTTGACCGGCTCCTGTTTCAGCAATGATCCGCTGTTTTCCCATCCGTTTGGCCAGCAACACCTGCCCCAGCGCATTGTTGATTTTGTGTGCGCCCGTATGGTTGAGATCTTCCCGCTTCAAGTAAATTTGGGGACCACTACCGTCAGGACGGGCATAGTGCTGCGTCAACCGTTCTGCAAAGTAAAGCGGCGTGGCTCGGCCCACATAATCTTTCAGCAAACCGTCCAATTCTTGCTGGAAGGCTGGATCTTCACGGTATTGATAGAAGGCTGCCTCTAATTCCGTCAGGGCAGGCATCAGCGTTTCGGGCACATATTTGCCGCCAAACTGCCCATAGCGGCCCAGGGCATCAGGACGTTGACTGGCTTCGACCGGAGATTGTGTGGGAGAAACAGAAGTGGGTGTCACAGGCTGGATTAGGATAATGGAACAGTCCCCATTCTATAAAAGTCTCACCCTTATCTCAAATTAGGGCCGTACCTTATGTCTACTTCAAAACGTCCAAATCCTACCGATCGCCCTACAAACCGGGTGGTTTACTCTGAATTTGGGGCTGCGGCTGAGCCAGAAGAAGCGATCGAAGCATTGCCGCCTAATCAGCAAAATGTGCGTGTGCAGGCAACAAGAGCGGGACGCAAAGGAAAGACCGTGACGGTGATTACGGGATTTCAAACTACACCAGAAACGCTGAATACGGTGTTGAAACAGCTCAAGGCGCAATGTGGCAGTGGCGGCACGGTGAAGGATGGCACGATCGAAATTCAGGGCGATCATAAGCAGAAGATTCTGCAAATTTTGGTGCAGATGGGCTACAAGGCGAAGATTAGTGGAGGTTAGTGGTTTGCCAATCCAAGTCGATCGCTCATTTTGATTGTTTCAGAGATCATATATTTCTCTACGATGCCCCACTCGCACAATCACAATCACTCGGTTGGAGACATCAAGATCGTAGAGTACGCGGTAATCGCCGATCCAAAATTTGTAAAAGTCGGACAGGTTGCCTTTGAGTGCTTCTGGAGTAATTTGATCGAAGTTAAGTGCAAGCCAATTGATCTTTCGTAGAATCCGTTCTCTTGCGGGTGCTGCGATTTGATCAAGATCAGTAACTGCTTGAGGATCAAATTCAACGCTGTAGCTCATGAATTAAGTCCAAGTTAGCCCGAAACGCTGGGCAACTTCTGCTGCAGGAATTCCAGGTTTTCCCTTAGCTCTCCGTTGACGGGAAACAAGCAACTGTTGTTGAACTTCTGGGCGGATTTCGAGGTCCGCATCTGGGTCGATCGTCTTGTCTTGCAAATAGTCCTCAAGGACCTCAAGGACGGTTTCACGAATCAATTGCTTAAGTTCGTCGGTTGTTAAGTCTTTGATTTGCATCAGGATAATTTTTAGGATGGGATGTCTTTAGTGTACTGCTTCTGCTTGATCTGCACTTTTGGTAGTCAATGCTAGATAACTGGGTAACCGCTCCATTTCCTGCCTGCTGCTCGATCGTCTGAAATTCTTGCTCTAAGAGCTCTCCATAGATCGAAAAGGGCTGTTTCAGCCTAACCATCGCTTAAGCTACTCGTGGAGATGGATTAGGACTGAGCAAAATGACAATAGATTTTAATGTCCTATAGATAGCATCGTTAATAGATGGTCGATCGGATGAACGATTACCCCCAACTATTTCAAATTTATCGAGTTGGAACTGAAAAATTAACAGATGGGTTGGCTGAGAAGGTAGCACCTGATTGATCTAGATAGTTATAGACCAGTTGCGAAACGAGCCGAATAAAATCTCTGCCTCGCGTGTCATCATAGGGCCGCTCGACAAAAATGCCAGCCAAGTAACGTTTGCCGTTGGGCATGGTGATCAGTCCAGCATCACCGATCAAAAAACCGATGTCTCCAGTTTTATCCGCAATGTCCGCACCGGGACCCAAACCCGCCGGAAGCAGCGTTCGGATCGTGGTATGGCGCAGAATATCTAATGCTTGCTCTTTGCTCTGAGTTGACAGCAGTTGATCATTCACGACTAAAGCCAGTAACCGCACCATATCCTGAGAACTGGTGGTATTGGTTCCCTGTAGGTCAGCTAACCAATTACGAATCACAGTGTCTTGCAGTCCCCAACTGCGAAACCGTTCGTTTAGAGCCTCGATCCCACCCAGCCGATCGATAATCATGTTCGTCGCGGTATTGTCGCTGATGATGATCATCTTTCTGATCGTTTGCAGGGCTGTATATCTGGTACCGATCGGTTCATCTTGCATATCCCCTGAACCACCAGTGACTAAATCTGCCCGCATGACCAGAGATTCGTCCAGGCTGACTTTTCCGGCATCGAGGTCTTGAAAAAAGGCAATTAAGATCGGCAGTTTAATGGTGCTGGCAGCCGGAAAGACGCGATCACCACCAATATTGAGATAGTTGCCGGTGTCCAGATCTAAAAAGAACATGCCAGTTTTGAGGAAACTATATTCAGTCATTAAGCTGCGCACCTGAGCTTGCAGATCGGTCAATGATGCATTTAACCGAACGCCCCCTGCAAACAAGGTTCCGGGTGGAAAGGCAGGTGGAACTTTTGGGACAGCAACGCTGATCTCCTGACTGTCTGGAGCAGTGACGGCTGCAACGTTAGACATTTGCGGAATCGGAAGCTGCACATGCCAATGGGTTGGCGAATCTCCACGTACGCTGACCTGAGTTGGATCTAAAGCATAGCCCGGTGCCAGCGCGATCACGAGCCGGGTGGTAGAGGGATCAAACTGCCCCACTCGAATTTCCTGAATGACTGGTCCGATCGGTTGATTGACGTGAGGATGACCCAGCACGATTCCTGGCAGATCGATCACGAGTCGGGTTGGGTTAGCAATCAACTGGACTCTCGGCTGCACATCTTCATCGGTGGTAAAGTCAAGCTGATTATGGTTGCCGTCAAAGTGCCAATCCATGATCGTCGAGGCTTTGGTGGGTGCACCTAGCAGAAAGACACTCAGAAAACTTGGCAAGAACCAGCGTAATTTCACGACCCGTCGCTCCTTGTGTCAACGCTAAATCAGGATCTCAGTCTCAGGGAAGATTGCAACCAACAAGTTGTCCGCACCATACATTATCAAACTTTGCACATGCATGGGTAAGTTCTATCTTTTGAGTTGATCGACCCTTGATGACAACCGGTGAAGCATTGGACAGCAGCGATCGAAAAACTAAGTTTGTTAGACAAACCGCAAAATGCACACCCTTCGACTGCTAGGTATGGCAACTGATGAATCAACTATGAATGTTTTGATTTCGATCGTCCGTTTTGCAGCTTGAAGGGAGACAGGTGACTCTTTTAGCTCGATCGATCACTCTTTTTACTCGGACAGTCGCTCTTTCAACTCGATCGTTCTCTGTTTGAGGTCGAATGCTCTCTCTTTTAGCTCAAACGATCGCACTTTTAGGTAGAACAATCGCTCTTTTAGCTCGATCAATCAGGCTTTAAGACTGAACGATCGCCTTCTGATCACTACAAGCGAAGCATTTAGCAAAAATGCTCTGCATCGATGCAAGAAATTTCGTTCCAAATGCCTTGCCCCTCCAAGATTTGCCCTGCATCAATCAGTCTTGGTAATCGATCGGCCTCTAGTATCATTGGAACAAGAGATTTGGCAAGAATGCTCTACAAAATCGATCAGAAATGGCAGCTTAGCTTTAATTTTGGCAATGGCGGCCATTACGGCTTCCCGATCGTTCTGACTCAACTGTATGCCAATCGGTAGATTATGCATGGTAGGAATTCCCTGGCGTCAGATGATTTAGTCGTTCCTAGAATGTACACGTAATCACATCTGAATATATTTAGTTGCAACGCTCATCCATTTGCCGGTCATGGGTTCGGGTTGCAGTGCACTCCATTCATCAGCACTCACGACTCCTCTGAGGTGAAGCGTGTGGATCATGTTGGTGACGCCTCGCCGAGAGCTAACGACGATCAGCCGTACGGGTTCGCGATCGAAGGTTTCATTGGGAGCGGTTGAAGCGGAGGGTGGATGAAAAGCCGCATCGTCGGATCGGAAATCTTCAGTCATAACGCCATCCTGTCTAATGTGATCAAATAATATCACAAAATTTACTTTTGGAATCAAATAAGAAACATTTACGGCTTTCCAATCCTCTGACACGATTGGGGCATGGGAAAAGCAGGTCAGGCACTCCGCCATGTTTTAGAGATATACAGCATCAGCCAGAATAAACTGGCCGTTGCAATGGGTGTTGAACGCGCTTATGTTTATCGGTGGGCACAGGAAAAGGCCGATCCAACCGGAGAAACGATCGTTTCAATCACTGAGGCACTACAGCAGCTCAACCCGGATGCTGCAAGGGAGTTCGTGCAGCTTTACCTGGGCGGAATTTTAGAGATGGGACGGGCCAGTCGAGCACTCCGAACAATCCTCGAAACCTATGAAATCAGTCAAAATCAACTCGCGACAATTATGGGAATTAGCCGCGCCAATGTAGGCCGCTGGTTTCATGGCCTCGATCCCAGTGCAGAAAATATTGCAGAAATTACCAAAGCCTTAAATCAGCTTAATCCAGAGGCAGCGCAAGCCTTTGTGCAGCAATATTTGGGAGATTTAGTCGATCGCGATCGATCTGATCCGGAAGCTTGAAGGAGTGGCTTACATCTGGTCGATCGCCCCATTTCCCTTTCCTTTCCTTCGATCGGTTGCTTCAAAGCTCTAAATTCGGCCTTGGTTTTGCACAGAAATGCCCATGATATCGAAATGGAAATCGTATGTCCACACAGGAAGGTTCAATCGTTGAGCAACTGCGGCTGTAGTTGCATCAAAAAGCGTGATTGCCTGGTCTGGAAATTGTCGTAGGGTTTGCTGAGCGGTTCCGTAGTCTGCAATTGTAGGCTGAATGAGCGTTGCTCCGGCAGATAATTCTTCTAGAAGTCTCAGCCCGATCGGGATTCCCAAGCGTTTGAGCACTAAGCTATGAGTTTCCAGCAGAACCGGGTAGAGAATCAGCACTTCGATCGCCTGATTTGCAAAGAACTCAACTTCTGTTAGCGCTTGCCTGTGAAATCGATCGCTTGGATCGTAAGCAGCATAAAGAGGTCCGGTATCTGCCAAAATCATTTTCATGCAAAGGGCTACACCACGCTGGATTCAATGAACGATCGATTAAGATTCCGCATCAAGATTGGCCAAGACGCGATCGTGGTTGATTGAAGTGTCGGTGTAACCACTTCCTTGAGGAGCAGGTGTAATTCGCAACCGCTTGGTAGAAGTTTGAGTTGCCAAGAGTTGCAGCGCTGCTTGGATCACTTCCTCTGCGGTCTGAAACTGGCCTGTTTGAAGTTGGACTTGAACCAAAGCTTCTTGTTCTGGAGTGAGATGGATGCTCATAAAACGATCGCGGATTACTTTAATCTGACTTTAATTTAAATGCAATCTTTCGTCCGTTGCAGATCCGGTAATTTTGTTAGCCGATCGCCCCATTTTCCTTTCATTTCATCCGATCGCTAACTTGATTGAAATTAATACACCTCATCATGAGAACCGATCGCCAGTAACAAAATGGCTTCTGTCTGCAAGTCAGGGGCTTGAACAAATTTGAAAACAATGCGGTTGCTATAGTCGATTGAGCAGGCCCATTTTTCGGCCAGATCGCCTTTGAGTTTGTGAGTTTTGAGGCTGGGATGAAATGGATCTTCAGCCAGCATTTGTAGCGTTTGCTCGATCGACTGACGCAGTTGCGAATTACGTCGAATCAGGCGTTTAACTTCTCGGCTAAATGCTGGACTCCAGACAAGCTGCATCAATCATCTAGCTCCGCCATCAAATCAGCCACACTTCCCATTTTGAAGTTCCCGGCTTCGTATTCCTGTTCGACTTCTGAAACTTGCTGCAGAAGGGCCGATCGTCGCTGTTGTTTTAGGCGCTGTTGAATCAGGTGAATCAGCATCAGTTGGTCGTCGATTGAAAGTGCTTCGATCGCTTCAATGGCCTGTTGAAATGCAGAGTTTTTTTGTAAAGGTGGGGTTACTGGTTCTGCCATTGCTTTGAGTGGATGTTGGTGCGAATGCTTTTAGTTTACTGCCTCTGCTCCGCCTGCAACTGTAAAGTCGATCGCCTTATTTCCCTGTAATTTCATTCGATCGCCCCATTACTGGAAGGCAAAAACTTCAACCTGAATCGATCGGGCGGGTGAGTGCGGTTCTTGTAAGAGTTGGCGAATTCTTTCGGTGGTTTCTCGGCTAAAGATTGTCTCACCACAGCGATCGCAGACTTGAGCGGGAATATTTTCGACTAGAACGGGTTTGCCATTGATCTGAAAGATTTCGGTGACTAATTCTGGGTGACCTTGGGTTGGGCCATAGGCGTGACATTGCAACATGAGTTAATTCCTTTGGGTGTAAGGGCAAGGATTTTCATTACTGCTTTTCTAACTGCTGAAGCATTGCTTGGGTTAATGGATGATCACTGAGTTTGTAAGTTTGTCCAGCTTCAATCACCCTTTGTAGGAAAAATCCGAAACTTTCCCAAACAGTTTGGATACTAGGATGGTCTTCATTCAAATTACCGAACAAAATTGATAATGCCTGAAGATAAAGTGACTCTGCCTCATCAAACCGACATTGAAAACAGTACAATCCGGCCAAGTTGTTAAGACTGGTAGCAGTGTCGGGATGATTATCTCCTAACAGAATTCTAGTTACCTGTAAAGCTTGGAGGTAAAGTGGTTCTGCTTCGTCGTAACGCCCTTGCAAATTATATAGTACTGCCAGATTGTTGAGGTTAGTTGCAACATCTGGATGATTCGTACCAGAAAGTGCTCCGTTCATCTGCAAACATTGCAGATACAATAATTCTGCTTCGCTATAACGGTTTTGAAAGTTATACAGCGTTGCTAAATTGTTAAGACTTATCGCTACGTCTGGATGATTCTCCCCTAACAGAGTTTTCCTCATCTGCAAGGCTTGAAGGTAAAGCGGTTCCGCTTCCCGATAACGCCCCTGATCACCATATAGCATGGCTAAGTTATCAAGAATGTTTGCCATGTCTGGATGATTCTCCCCTAACAGAGTTTTCCTCATCTGCAAGGCTTGAAGGTAAAGTGGTTCTGCTTTCTCATAGCGTCCCTGAAGACTATAGAGATATGCCAAACCGTTAAGGCTGTTTGCAACGTCTGGATGATTTTCTCCTAATAAGGCTTTTCTCATCTGTAGGGTTTGAAGGAAAAGTTTTTCTGCCTCTGCATAACGTCCCTGTACCCTGTAAAGTGATCCCAAGTTATTTAAGTTGTTTGCTACATTCCGATGTTTCTCACCAAATAGAATTCTGCTGACTTGTAAAGCGTGGAGATAAAGTGTTTCCACAACTTCATAACGTCCTTGGTCGTCCAAGTAGCAGGCTGCGTCATTGAGTAGCCTTGATAGAGCGTATGACTGCGGAATCTGTTTGAGATCCAAGATCAACACATGCTCAATCAATCGATCGCACTTTTGCCAGTTCTCAAACTTTGGTTCTGGGAATGTTGCGTTTAAAGCTTTGACGGTTCGATCGATCCACTGCTGCTGTTGCTCGGGGGGCAGGTCATTTCGCAACACTTCCTGCACCATGCGGTGAATGCTGTAGCAGTAGTCATCCTCTAGACGAATCAGAGAATAGCGGCTAAGTTCTTCCAGCAGTTCGGGAATCACCAGTTCATCTTCTGCGGCTTCTGCCAAGGCTGCACTCAGCAACTCTCCCAGATGATCTTTTCCCAGCAGTAAAATCTCCCAGGGAATATTGTCGGGAGCCAGAAACGCACTCATCCTTAACAAATCCGCTGCGGCAGGACTACTGGTCTGCACCACCTCAAAGTTAATTGTCCAAGTCGTCGCCACTGATTCGGGATAATCACCCACCTGCGGCTTCTCTTTTTCCAGCAATTGTAAGCGTCGCTTTTGGTAAGAACGCAAATAGGTCGCAAAACTCACCTTTTTAGCCAGGATGTAAGCTGCGGCTTGCTCCAGGGCCAACGGTAAATAGCCTAATGTTTCGGCTAGGGCTTCCAAGGCTGCTTGTTCAGTGGGATCGATCGCTTCTGTTTGAGTCCGCTTCAGCAAAAATTCATGCGCTTCTGCCGCTGTCATTTCCGTCAGTTCGATCGCCCGCCAGACCCCCAAGCTTTCCAATCGCTGAATTCGAGACGTGATCAGAATGCGGCCTTGGGGATGGTTGGGACGAAAGGGTTTAACGGCTTTTGGAGCGTCCACGTTGTCGAAAATCAGCAGCCAGCGATCGGTTGTTGCCAGCCAGTGCAGCACTGCCGCAACGTTTTCATCCAGCTTGTTCTCTTGATGATTCGGTAAAGCCAGATCGGTGGCGATCGATCCAAAACTAGAGGCCAACGTTAGGTTACTGGCATTTACCCACAGCACCCAGTCATAGAACGACTGATCGTAGAAATAGCGATGGGCATATTCCACAGCAGTCTGCGTCTTGCCAACACCACCTAATCCCGAAATCGCTTTCGCCTGACTCAGAGCGGCGGTGCCACTTTTCCCTAGCGTTTCATGGAGTTGAGTCAGGATGGCTTCGCGTCCAGTGAAATAGGTATTGCGTGAATAAGGGACAGTGAAATGTTTGGGTTCTGTCTTCGGCGGTGGCGGCAAATAAACATGCGTCGTTTGATTGACATTACCGATCGTCAGGTTTTCACCCGCAGAGCTACCTTTGACAACGGTTTGCTCGATCCGCCACGACACAGGCTGCGATTCATCGGGGGTTGGTGAATGCTCGCTCAAGACCTTACTCCTTCAATTTGGCCATGAATAAATTGATGCAAGCGCTTACTGCTTCTGGGTCACATCCCCGATTGTCAAATCACCGCCCACTCCCAGATTCCGTCCCACAATTTGTTCAGCCACTCCCGTTTCACTCACTTGCTCAACATTGCCAACTTCCACATTGCCTTTGACTCGCACCGTATCCAGGACGGCTTGTAATCCAGGTGACTGAGCTTGAATTTGTTGCATCAAAGATTGAAGCTGAGCCGCAAACTGTTGATCTTGTTGGATCTGAGTCAGCAAAATCGTTTCCAGCAGCTTGAGATTCGTTTCGGTGGGTTCGGCTTCAGCGATCGCCAAAACGCCATCGGTATGAGTCGCTTGCAGTTTTTCCTGCACGGCTTTGCGAGTTGCTTGGATCGCAGCACCACTTTTCGCCAATGCCGCTTCCCCTACCTTTTCACCCACCTTTTCCAACGCCTTCGGAATGATATAAGTTGTGACCGCTCCAGCCAATAGAGACAAGGGTTCAACCATTGGGACAACACTCCAGAATCGATCGAGGCAACATCAGTGTCTATCTACATTGGTTTTATATCAATTTCCGCCAATCCAGTGAAAAGGCATGAAAATCTTCGGTCAAACTGCCAATGTTTCTATCTCGATCGTCAAGATTGCAGCTCAAAAATGGAATGATGGCTCTTTTAGCTCAAATCATGACTCTTTGAACTCAATCATTGATTCCTTTAGCTCGAACGATCACTCTTTTGGCTCAAATCATGACTCTTTTAGCTCGATCGTTCTCTGTTTGAACGGCAATGCTGACTCTTGGTATGAATCTTCTGATGGGTGTTTTGCCTTGATGCGGCTCTTGGATATGACACAATAAAATCCCCATCATCTCTGTCACGCTGGCTCAATATTCTGTAAGGACGTTTAGCTAAACGCCCCTACGATATTTGTCACTCGACAATTGGTTCTTTGGGGGCGATCGCATCGGTTTTTAGGATGGACGGATGGGATTTGAGGATGGGGCGATCGGTTTTCGGTTTGTCAGGGTAAAGCATTGGGATCAAGATCTTTATGATTGGTGAAGGGCCTATCTGCCAAATGCTTTGCCCGTACCGGATTTGGTAGACTACGAGATGGTCATTATCCGATCGAACATCTTGTCAAGGTTTCCCCATCAACCAGGGGATGTCGATCGCCCACTTAACCCTGAAAATAGAAAGAGCAGGATCGCAGACGCTCCAACTCATTCTGCTTCATCTTGCAAAGTGACTGAGAGGATATCACCGTGGTTGTACAAGTATCTCAACAAATTTCGGATGGCCGTTACGAAAATCAGACTCAATCGATCGCGCGTCAGTTGCTGAATGCCACTCGCGAAAACCGCAGCTTCTTCAGCCAAATGCGGGACCAGATGCGCCTGGATGACAAACTGATGGGCTGGGCCATGAGCAACCCCGGTTTGCGGGTGCAGTTATTCCGGTTTATTGACTGCTTGCCCGCGCTGCACAGCAAAGCCGAAATTGCGCGGCACATGCAGGAATATTTGGGCGACGAGTCGGTGGAATTGCCTGCAGCCTTGAAGGGAATGCTCAACTTCGCCAGTCCCGATGCGATGCCCGGTCAAATTGCGGCTACGACGGTATCGGGTGCGGTGGAAACGCTGGCTCACAAGTATATTGCGGGTGAGAATATCCAGCAGGTGATTAAAACGATCGAGCAATTGCGCAAGCAGAAGATGGCCTTCACCGTGGATTTGTTGGGTGAAGCCGTGGTGACAGAAGCCGAGGCTAAATTGTATCTCGATCGCTATCTTGACCTGATGCAGCAGTTGACAGAAGCCTCGCAGCGCTGGTCGAAAGTGGATTTGATCGATCAGGCCGATGGCGAACCCTTGCCGAAGGTTCAGGTATCCGTGAAGCTGACTGCGTTTTACTCCCAGTTCGATCCGCTGGATGAGAAAGGCAGTGAAGCCAAAGTGACGGAGCGCATTCTTACCTTGCTGCGTCGAGCTGGAGAATTGGGTGCTGCCGTGCATTTCGACATGGAGCAATATGCCTACAAAGATTTGACCCTAGCGATCCTGAAGAAACTGCTGCTGGAAGAGGAATTCCGGCAACGCACCGACATTGGCATTACGCTGCAAGCCTATTTGCGCGACTCCTACAATGACCTGAAAGGACTGATCGAATGGGCCAAGCTGCGCGGCAATCCCGTGACGGTTCGTCTGGTGAAAGGGGCCTATTGGGACCAGGAATTGATCAAAGCGCAGCAAAAAGATTGGGAAGTGCCCGTCTATGAGGACAAAGCCGAAACGGACATTAATTTCGAGCAGATGACGCGGCTACTCCTGGAAAATCACGACTATCTCTATGCGGCGATCGGCAGTCACAACGTCCGTTCCCAGGCCCATGCGATCGCTATTGCCCAGGAGCTGAAAATTCCCCGTCGCCGTGTTGAGTTGCAGGTGCTCTACGGTATGGCGGATAAGTTGGGCAAAGCTTTGGTCGATCAAGGTTTCCGCGTGCGCGTCTATTGTCCCTATGGCGAACTGATTCCTGGCATGGCCTACCTGATTCGTCGCCTGCTGGAAAACACCGCCAACACCTCCTTCTTGCGGCAAAACCTGGAAGATCGACCGATCGAAGACCTGCTCGCCCCTCCCAAACCCGCCAAAATCCAAAATCCAAAATCCTCTAGCGTAGCGGCGCAAAGCGCTATCCAAAATTTCACTAACTCTGCCGATACCGATTTCGCCAATCAAGACCAGCGCGATCGGGCGTTGGCGGCATTCGGAACCGTGCGGCAGCAGTTGGGTCGGTCTTATTTGCCGTTGGTGAATGGAGAATACATGAATACGATCGATCGAGTGGATTCAGTGAATCCTTCCAATCCTGCTGAGGTGATCGGTCAGGTAGGATTGTTGAGTATCGAGCAGGCAGAACAGGCAATTCAGGCAGCGAAGGCAGCATTTCCAGCCTGGAAGAAAACACCTGCGAAGGAAAGAGCGAATATTTTGCGGCGTGCTGCGGATTTGATGGAAGAACGTCGAGCAGAACTTTGTGCCTGGATGGTGTTGGAAACCGGAAAAGCTTTAGGTCAGGCTGATCCAGAAGTGTCAGAAGCGATCGATTTTTGTCGCTACTATGCAGATGAAATGGAGCGGCTAGAAAATGGTGTGCATTACGATGTGGCGGGTGAAACGAATCGCTATCACTATCAACCACGAGGCGTTTCCTTGATTATTTCGCCCTGGAATTTTCCGCTAGCAATTCCGACTGGGATGACTGTCGCTTCGCTCGTGGCAGGCAACTGTACGTTACTGAAACCGGCTGAAGTCTCGTCGGTGATCGCGGCCAAGCTTGCCGAAATTCTGGTAGATGCTGGCATTCCCGCAGGCGTATTCCAATATGTTCCTGGAAAGGGTTCAACGGTGGGTTCACATATGGTGCGCCACCCGGATGTGCACATGATTACGTTCACCGGATCGCAAGAAGTCGGCTGCCGCATTTATCGGGAGGCGGCTGATTTGCAGCCCGGACAAAAACACCTGAAGCGCGTGATCGCAGAAATGGGTGGCAAGAACGCAGTCATCGTCGATGAGAGTGCGGATCTGGATCAGGCAGTGCAGGGCGTGGTTTATTCTGCGTTTGGCTACAGCGGGCAGAAATGTTCGGCTTGTTCACGGGTGATTGTGCTGGAACCGATCTATGATGTTTTTGTGAATCGGTTAATTGAAGCGACGCGATCGCTCAACATCGGTCTGGCGGAATTGCCGAGCACACAGGTTGGTCCAGTAATTGACGCCAACGCGCAAAAACGGATTAAGGAATATATCGAGATCGGTAAAGCGGAAGCAAAAGTAGCGTTAGAAATGACAGCTCCGGATTCGGGCTACTTTGTTGGTCCGACTATCTTCACGGAGGTTGCACCCAATGCGAAAATTGCTCAAGAGGAAATCTTTGGTCCAGTGCTAGCAGTGCTGCGAGCCAAGACGTTTGATGAGGCGCTAGAAATTGCGAACGGCACCAATTTTGCGTTAACGGGTGGCCTCTATTCACGTACGCCTTCCCATATCGATCGCGCTCAAGCCGATTTCGAAGTGGGTAATTTATATATCAACCGTCACATCACTGGAGCGATCGTCGCCCGTCAGCCGTTCGGAGGTTTCAAGCTATCCGGCGTTGGCTCGAAGGCTGGTGGTCCTGATTATCTGCTGCAATTCCTGGAACCGCGACATATTAGCGAAAATATCCAGCGGCAGGGATTTGCACCGATCGAAGGAGTGGATCAGTAGAAGATCCCGTTTGCCCCCGTTTACCTTTATCCCCCGTTAAACAACTGTCTCTAATGTTTTGCGAAATCAGAGTCAATGTTGCTTACTGTCCCCCTTAAAAAGGGGGATAAAGGGGGATCTCCAAAAATTCGATCGCTCCAAAAGAGAGAGCCATTGCGGTTGCATTTGTCGCCTAATCTCGGTATTGTGCCAGATTAAGGTTGCATTGATGCAGCCCGATCACCCAAAAATCTAGCGTCGCCTATGACTGTTAGCAGCAGTGACAGGCGACTAACCTCCAAGCTGATCAAACCAGCGAGGCGGCTAACGGAGTATTTTAACACTCGGTCTAGTCACTCTGTTCTGCGTCTGTTTTTGCGGGGTGGCTAGGTTTTTGGGCTTTTTAAATTTTCCCCAACTTCTCAGCAAAAAATCATTTAATTCATACCATCCAACAACATAATAAGAGCTGATTTGGTTGCACTGCTAATTGAAGCACGTGATTATCGAGCATTGTTAGCATGCTCAGCCAGCTTTGTAGAAGATAGCCCTGATTGATGTAACCCTCTTTAATCGGATTCTTCAAACAGACTATCCATCTATCTTGGTAGATACGATTTTTCTACACAGTCAACCTGCTCCTTATCAACCCTTTCACAGCATGATCACTCCCGCCTATTCCATTTCAACTGAAACGCCGATCGCCCTGAACGATCGCTATCAGCAGGTTCGCCAGTTGAGTGAGCAAATTTGTCAACCTTTGGCGATCGAAGATTATGTGATTCAAAGCATGCCCGATGTCAGTCCGCCCAAATGGCATCTTGCCCATACGAGCTGGTTTTTTGAAACTTTTCTATTGGTGCCGCATTTAACTGGCTATGAAGTCTTCCATCCCCAGTTTGTCTACCTGTTTAACTCCTATTACGAGGCCGTTGGCTCCCGTCATCCTCGTCCTCAGCGCGGCCTGTTAGCTCGCCCGACTGTTGAGCAGATTTACCAATATCGGGCTTATGTGGATGAAGCAATGCGATCGCTGTTGCAGGAACAATCCGACAATCCAGAGTTAAAGAAATTGATTCTATTGGGATTACACCATGAGCAACAGCATCAGGAACTTTTATTGACTGATATTAAACATATCTTTGCGATCAATCCCTTACGGCCTGCTTATCGAGCAGATCTACCCTTTACACAACGCCAACCCCAAACACACGTGATTCAAGAGAACTGGTTGGATTATCCAGGTGGACTGTATGCGATCGGTGATTCGGGCAGCGAGTTCGCATTTGATAATGAGTCGCCCCGTCATCAGGTTTATTTACAGGACTATTGGTTGGCAGCTCGGCTTATTACGAATGGAGAATATTTGGAATTTATCGAGGCAGGAGGCTATCGTAAACCGGAATATTGGCTCTCGGAAGGCTGGGCAACCGTGCAGACACAGCAGTGGCAGGCTCCCCTCTACTGGGAAAAGATCGACAATCAGTGGTGGAGCATGACTTTAGCAGGGCTCCAACCCGTGAACCTTGATGAACCCGTTTGCCATGTCAGCCTTTATGAAGCGTATGCCTTTGCTCATTGGGCTGGAAAGCGATTGCCCACCGAAGCAGAATGGGAAGTGGCAGCGGCTCAGGTGCCGATCAAAGGAAACTTGCTGGAGAGTGGCGAACTGCATCCTCGGCCTGCTCAAGGGCTAACCCGTCCCGATCAGCTATTTGGCGATGTTTGGGAATGGACGCAAAGCGCTTATTCTGCCTATCCTGGGTTTCAATCAGCAGCAGGGGCGATCGGAGAATATAACGGTAAATTTATGTGTAGTCAGACGGTTTTACGAGGCGGATCCTGCGTCACGCCGCCCGGTCATATTCGCGACACCTATCGCAATTTCTTTCCCCCATCGACTCGCTGGCAGTTCAGCGGGATTCGACTCGCTCAATAAACGAGTTTTTACAGCTATTTTCAAATGGGTTCACAGTACGAGTATCTTGCTCGCGGACATAAGCGAGACATTCACACTCAGTTGATGTGGCTTACTCAATCGATAACTGCTGTAATACCGTCGTGCAAACGTTCTGCTCTAAACTTAGGAGTCATTTCATCAATGTTTTCTGCACTCAACATTAAACCGATCGTTCAACTCTATGATCTGCATCCCCCCCTGGATGATTTTCGGGCAGAAGTGCTGCAAGGGCTGAGCCAATCTGAAAAAATCGTTTCACCCAAATTTCTTTATGACAAGCAGGGAGCCGAATTATTTGATGCCATTTGCACATTAGAAGAATACTATCTGACTCGCACTGAAATGGCGATTTTGCAAACGGCAGCGGCGGAAATTGCTGAGTTGGTTGGCGACAGTGTCCTGATCGAATTTGGTAGCGGTAGCAGTCAGAAGGTGCGGATTCTGCTCGATGCCATGCCCCAGTTGCCAGCCTATGTCGCCCTCGATATTTCGAAGCAACACCTTTATGAATCTTGTTTAGATCTGGCCACCGTTTATCCCAACCTGGAAACGATCGCCATTTGTACAGACTATACTCAGCCATTGCAGTTGCCAGATATTCCCACCCTGCAGCAGAGCCATAAGGTTGGATTCTTCCCCGGTTCTTCGATCGGCAATTTAGAGCCAGAAGAGGTGGTTCGCTTCCTCAGAAATGCGGCCAACATTCTCCAACCCCATGGCGGTTTTTTGATCGGGGTTGATCTGAAAAAAGACAAGGCGATTCTGGAACCTGCTTACGATGACTCCCAGGGAATCTCGGCGGCCTTTGCGCTAAATTTACTCACCCGCATGAACCAAGAATTAGCGGCTGATTTTGATCTGAGCCAGTTTACCTATCGGGCTTGCTATAATCCGATCGCAGGCCGAATTGAAATGTATATTGTCAGCCTGTGCGATCAGATCGTTCAGGTGGCAGAGACGAAAATTGCCTTTCGCGCCGGGGAACAGCTCCGCACCGAGTATTCCTACAAATACAGCATTGCAGAATTTCATGCGCTGGCGGCTCAAGCTGGATTTCAAGCTCGATCGGTTTGGACCGATCCGCAGCAGTTATTTAGTTTGCATTATTTGCAGCAGACCGAGGCAACTGATAGAGCATTTCTTGAGTAACCATCAAGTCAAGCCAGGAGGATACAGATTCCGCTCAGGTGCTGAAATACTGCGGGAAGAGGGTTTCCGAGATAGATTTTGACCTTAACAAGGAACTCTAAGTTTATCTGGAGCAATCTATCTACCGCAGAGGTCTGGAGAGAGGGTTATGTTGTCTGATTCTGAGTTGATTGAGACTTTTGTGCAGCAATCTATTCAGCGCCAAGAAGTGCTACTTGCTAACCCCGCTCTGACGGCCCGACGAGTTTTCAGCAGCAATCAACTTACCACTAAAACAGAAGGGTTGCTTCTCGCCATCAATCTGCTGGAGGAGAACCTGCAATTTAGAGTCAAGTCAGGCTCTGTATATTGGGAAGCGATCAATCAGGCCCTCGTTTCCCAACACTTTTTGCTGAAAGGGGAGATCGATCGCCAGGGTTTTTATCAATATCGGGCGATTAAGCTGCCCCAGGGATATCAAGCAAACTGTACTCATGCCGTTTTGCTGTGGCGGGCTTGGTGGCGATATCAGCAACAAATTATCCGAGGCGGCATTCCCCTCGAACTGCTGATTCGCACACGGGATACCTGGTATCCAATCAGAAATGTGGAATGTGGGCGGGGCCTAATTTACATTCAAACCTTTGGGAGCGAAATTCAGCTTTGTTCAGATGACTTAGTGGTTTGGCTCAACCGGATTACAGGTAATCCCAATAATTTCTCCGATCGCTTGAGAACAAATGTTCATCTACGTCGGGTCGGTTAAACTGCTACAGTCTGAATGATTGATAGTCTGAATGATTGAGTAGAGCGATCGATGCAGCACGACCAATTTCCGGCTGATTTTGCTTGGGGAGCAGCCACTGCCGCTTATCAAATTGAAGGGGCAGCCACGCAAGCGGGACGTAAACCCAGCGTTTGGGATAGCTTCAGTGCAACTCCCGGACGGGTGCTGAATGGCGACACCGGAGCAGTGGCCTGCGATCACTATCACCGCTATAAAGAGGATGTGAAGCTGATGGCGGCGCTTGGCATCAAGCACTATCGGTTCAGCATTTCCTGGCCGCGTATCCTTCCCGATGGTCGCGGTGCGGTGAATCAGGCAGGGATTGATTTTTATCAGCAGCTCGTGGACTGTCTGCTGGCGCATGACATTACGCCCCATGCCACTTTATTTCACTGGGATAGCCCTCAAGCGCTGGAAGATCGCTATGGCTCCTGGCGCAGTCGAGAAATTGCCAACGATTTTGCTGAATATGCCAGTGTGGTCGCCAGCCGTTTGGGCGATCGAATCCAGCATTGGATGACGATTAACGAAATTTTTTGCTTCACCCATATTGGCTATGGGGTAGAACAGGTGCCGCCCCATGCTCCTGGCACTGTTGTGGACAGCCTCAAAGAAGTTTGGCAAACCTCCCACCATGCGCTGCTGGCGCACGGCATGGCTTGTCAGGCTATTCGGACTGCTTCTCCAGTCCCCTGTTCGATCGCCCTTGTCGATAATTTTGTGCCAACGCTGCCGATCGCCGAAACGCCAGAACACATCGCCGCTGCTCAACAGGCCTTTCATGTCAATGGTACGAATGGAGGCATCGTCGAACCTGCTTTAACAGGAGCTTACAGTCCAGCATTATTAGAACAGCTTGGTCCGAATGCACCGGATATCGCAGAAGGTGATCTAGCAATCATTCACCAACCGTTAGATGCCTTTGGATTTAATAATTACTCTGGTGTTTACGTTCGGGCGATCGATCAGGCTCCCGGATATGAATTTATCGACTTTCCCACCAGCTATCCCAAATTACACATGCCCTGGCTATTCTTCACGCCAGACTCAACCTACTGGGGCATTCGGCATGTGAGTGAAACCTTGCAGCGTCCTGATTTGCCCATCTACATTACTGAAAATGGTTGCGCCGTAGAAGACAAAATAAACGCCAATGGTGAAGTGTTGGATATCGATCGCATTCTTTTCCTGCGTCATTATTTACGATCGGCTCAGCGGGCAATTCAGGAAGGTTATCCACTCAAAGGTTACTTCGTCTGGAGTTTGATGGATAATTTTGAGTGGGCCTGGGGTTACGATCGGCGATTTGGCATTACCTATGTGGATTATGCCACGCAACAACGAATTCCTAAAGCCAGTGCTCACTGGTATGCCACCTGTATTCGCGAAAACGCTATTGTGTAAGATAGGCGGTTGACCGATTTTGGATTTTGGATTAGCGGAGTTGTATAGGAACGGTTTGATGCTGCTAGCGCTATGGCAACCGAAAACTAAAGGGATATTACTCTACCAGGGTTTGGGTAATGTCAATAATATGATCGAGCTGAAAGTTATAGACGAGATGGCGCAAGGAATCGGCAATTGATTGGTACTGATTGGGAACCTGGTCAACGATCTGCAAAATCATCTCTTCGTCAGCAATTTGAGCCGCCAAATGTAACTGTTCAACCAGATCAAATGGCAAGGAACGCAATTGCTCAGCAGTTAGAGTTTCTGTTAAAGGCTGAGAACTAATGGGACTGCTGGAGAGGAGAGAATTGCCTTCGTCATAAATGTACTTGACATCCAAATAATGAGCGATCTTCTCTAGCAATGTCTGTGAATTAACTGGTTTATGCACAAAGTCATCACAACCGGCAGCCAAAATAGTGACTCGGTCTTCTTCAAAGGCACTGGCAGTTAACGCCACAATGACTGGATTTGGTCCAGGTGTGTCCAGCGTTTTGATTTCAGCCCGAATTGTCTGGGTTGCTTCATAACCATCCATGATTGGCATGCGAATATCCATCCAAATCAGATGGGGGTGCCATTCTCGCCAAAGGTCGATCGCCTCTTGACCATTTCTAGCTTCCCGCACACTAAATCCGATGATTTCCAGCAAATCAATCAAAAGCTGTCGATTGGCCCAGTTATCTTCTACAACGAGGATGCGGTATTGGGGTTGACCAGGTGCCAGACCGACGATACGTCGATTGGGGCGGATTGATTCTAAACTGACCTCTGTAACAGACTGAGCCTGAATTGAGAATCGGAAAGTACTGCCCCTACCCAGGTTGCTTTCAACGGTTAAGTCACCTCCCATAATCCGCACAAATTGACGGCTGATCGGTAACCCTAACCCAGTGCCTTCTTGAGACTTACGCCCGCTCTCAGTTTGCACAAATGGGGAAAACAGCAGTTCAAAATCTGCGGCATCAATGCCTAATCCAGTATCCTGGACTTCAAACAGGAGCGGCATCAGGTCGGCTGTTGCAGTAGCAGAATTAGCTTCGGCATCTTCAACGAGGTGTCCTACCGGTTCAGCCTGAGACTGGAGCAAAACCCGCAGGGTAATCTGGCCAACCTTCGTAAATTTAATTCCATTGCTGAGTAGATTGATCAAGACCTGGCGCAGCTTGCTTTCATCGGTGCAAATAAACTGAGGAATGTTAGTAGCTCGATCGACCCTCAGCTCTAAGTCCTTTGATGCCGCCTTTAACTGAAACATCTCTTCGACACTTCTCAGCATGTGATGAAGATCGAAAGGTGCCGGATTTAAGGTAGTACGGCCTGCCTCAATTTTAGACATTTCTAAAATGTCATTAATTAAGGTCAAGAGATGTTCACCATTACGGTTAATGATGTTCAATTGCTGCTGTTGCTCTAGATTCAAGAGCGGATCCCGTGCCATCAGCTGGCTGAAGCCAAGGATCGCATTTAAGGGGGTCCGTAATTCATGGCTCATGCTGGCTAGAAAAGCACTTTTGGCTTTATTTGCCGTTTCTGCCGCTTCTTTGGCTTGGCGCAGTTCTGCCGTTCGCGCTTCAACCCGATTTTCTAGATCCAGATTGGCCTGCTGAAGGGCCTGCCCCAGTTGTTTGCGATCGGTAATATCCTGCGCTGCCCCAATGATTTGAGTCACTCTGCCGATCGCCTCTCGTTTGAAAACAGTATTTCGGCTAGAGAACCAGCGCCAGCTGCCATCTGCATGCCGAAGCCGCAGTTCCAGTTCCAAGATTTTGCCATCTGCCGTGTTGGCCATTTGCTGTAAGAGCTTTTCGCAGCTGGCGAGATCCTCTGGGTGGAGTAACCTGGAGATATCCTGGTAGGACGTGAACGTTAAAGGTTGATCTGCCAGCAACGGTGCTTCACTGTAACCCATTATTTCGGATAAATCTCGGTTGGTGTAAAGGATGTGGCCGTTGATCAGATCGTAGATATAAAGAATATTGGGAATGCTGTCTGCAATCCGTTGAGCCAATTGCTGGCTCTCTTGCAGCGCAAATTCTGTTTGCTTGAGATTGGTAATATTGAAAGCAGTGCCAACGATGCGATGAATCTTACCAGTCTCACCCCTTAACGGATTCAGCGTCGTTAAATACCAGCTCTCACTTCCCTGCAAGATTTGGCATTCTTCGCGTGAAATGGTGGTGCCTGCTGCAAGACAGTCCTGGAAGAAGGTCCAATTTTTTTGAGCCTGGGCGTCGTCAGGGATGAGATCTGCGAGCAACTTTCCCTGAACGGCTGCGTTAATCTGTCCAATCTCTTGCTGATGAGCTGGATTGGAACCCACAAAGCGGAAGTTACCATCCTCTAGCACATCAAACACAAAAATTGGATATCCCACCCCTTCATAAATGCTGCGGAGAAATTGTTCACTGTCCTGTAAGGCTGCCTGAGCTTTCAGCAGTTCTTCGGTGCGACTGGCCACACGCTGCTCCAGCTCTTGATTCAGTTGACGAATTTCTGCTTCCAGGTTTTTGCGATCGGTAATCGACATCGAGGAGCCAATCACCTGATAAACAACCCCATCTGCATCGACCAGTGGCATCAAGCGGGTCAGCCACCAGTTCTCCCGGCCATTCATGCTCGTTTTTTCTTCAAATTCCAGCGGCAGTCCAGTTTTAAAACAGTGCCGATAGCGCGATTGAAGTTCCTGAATGTGATCGAGCGGCAACACGTGAGCCATTTCGGTCAATTTACGGCCCAGAATGGTACGCCTCGCAACGCCAAATAGCTGCTCACAGGTAGAGTTGGCATCGACATGTAAGAAATCTCCGTCCTCTGTCGGCTGAACAACAAAAATATTGCATCCGACGCCATCATAAATCGTTTGCAAAAAGTTCTCGCGATCGTACAGTATCGCTTCTAATCGCTTGCGATCGCTAATATCCCGCACTAAAATCAGCACTTCCTGATCCGTTAGGGGAGCAATGCGAATCTCCTCATGAGCCAGTTGCCCAAATTTCTTGATTTGATGCTCATAAACCTGCAGTTGCCCGGTTTGAATGGCTTGCTGCACATGGCTTAACTGCTGATCTAACAAATCAGGAGGCAACACTTCTGACAAATGGTGTTGAACCGTGAGAAATTGATTGTTGTCCTGTTTTGGCGAAATGCAATCTAC
Source organism: Elainella saxicola E1 (assembly GCA_002796835.1). Taxonomy (GTDB): domain Bacteria; phylum Cyanobacteriota; class Cyanobacteriia; order Elainellales; family Elainellaceae; genus Elainella; species Elainella saxicola. The sequence continues at coordinate 38,652 of LUGL01000021.1, forward strand.
ACAAGCACCATTGTCTTGAACCCGCATGATCAGATCGGGCATCGCGTTAATAATGGCCCGGTTTCGAGCTTCGCTACAACGTAGTTCCTCTTCTGCTAGCTTGCGGGCGGTGATGTCTTGACCCATGGCCTGCATCTCCAGCAAATGATTGCTCGTGTCATAAATGGCTTGAATGTTCCAGAGCTGCCAGTGCACCGAACCATTGGGCAAAACAACACGATATTCACAGGCAATGACTTGATTTTTTGGACTGAAGCTAGCCAAAGCCGTGGCGATCACCTGCCTATCCTCAGGCAAAACCACTGGCAGAAAAGATTGACCAATCAACGTCTGGCGGGTCTGGCTGAAATACCGACAGTAGGCTTCATTGACAAAAGTTAGAGTTCCATCCGGCAAAAATCGGCAAATCAGTTCGGTCTGATGATCAACAATTTCCCAATAGCGCATTTCGCTAGCTTTGAGAGCGGCTTCTGCCTGTTTGCGGGCAGTAATGTTGTATCCCTCCCCTAATACCTGATAAAGGTTGCCTTGTTCATCAAACAAAGGTTTAAGCACAGCATCGCAAATCAAAACTTCCCCGGTTCGGATCCGCAACTCAACTTCAAGTTGAACCACTTCCCCCTGCCTGACCTGTTGAAATGCTTGTTGAAACTGCGCTTGAGCTTGAGGTAGACCTGCTAACCAGGCTGTCTCCCAAACAAAACGGTTGACAACTTGCTGATGCTGTAGGCCAATTACCTCTAAAGCGGTTTGATTCACTTGAACCAGCCGTCCGGCAGGGGTAAAAATCCCAATCAGCTGACGCGTCGCATTAAAGATAGTGAGATAGAAATCTCCAGACGTTGGCTTTATATCGGGCAGGCATGTTTCCGAGTCTTGTACTTTGGGGCAAACTGAAGAGTGCTGTAATCGATCGATCGCCAGAACTGCCTGATCCACCAAAAAGTGAATCAGCTGAACTTGCTGCATGGATAATGTTTGGGCTGCACTTTCCCAATAGAGCAACTGCGGCGAATCATTGAGAGAGCAGAACGGCAAACAGCCGAGGTGGAAAATGTCTGAGGGGTAATGCTGTAAATAAGGGTCTGCGGCAAAGCGTTTTTTCTGCGCTGTGGGGAGGAGTCTGAACGGGTGCTGGGTTTGAGCAACCTGATTCAATACCATGAAGGGAACTTCGGTTGCCTGCAGGGTCGTTGGTTGAGGAGAAAAACAAATCTGGTAGGGCGATCGCTGACCAAAAGCAACGAGTTGCCATTCCTGTCCAATCGATCTGACTAGTAACACCCGACTGACATTCGTTTGCTGCAACATTAAGCGGATTAAACAATCGACGATCCCCTCTCGCCGTGTTTCTCGGGCAATTGCTTTAGCCACGCGCGTCAATAATGCAATGTTCGACATGCCTTGCGATCCTCGATTTTGCTGCTTCTCAATACACTAGAGAACCATTCTCCTCTTTTCAGAAGCTTGAACTTAGAACAGAACCCATCTATGAATTATGAGAATCAGTCCGCGCAAAATCTGTGATAGATTAACTCTCTCTGAGGACTTCCGTCACCCGGTTGGATGTTTCGGGGCTTCATAGCTTTGCCTATGATGAAAAAATACATAATGCAATCCAATATAGCAATCTGCCAGATGACAGCCATTTTCAGTACAAGCCCAGTACCAGAAAATTTCATTCTGCTGTACGGTTAGCTTTGGAGGAATGACCCTCATTACCTTCGGTTACTCCCTGTTTCACCCTGCTCAATTCAGCCCCAAAGAGCTTAAAGACAAACACTCATTGAATCCAGCCCGTTCTCAGTTTTGATGCCAAAAACAAGGCAAACAATGTAACTTATTTGTAACAATTAACGACTTGCAATTTGCTAGAAATGGTGATCTCTGCTGATGGCTGCAATCAAAATATGGTGACAAGAGCAAACATTCTGGTGATCGATGATAAGCCAGACAATTTACGATTACTATCTAACATCCTCATTATTGAGGGATATAAAGTCCGAAAAGTTCTAAATGGTCGGTTGGCGATAGATGCAGCCCAGTTAGATCCCCCCGATCTAATTTTGTTAGACATTATGATGCCAGCCCCTGATGGGTATGAGGTTTGCCAAACTTTAAAAGAAAACCCCAAAACAAAAGATATCCCAATTATTTTTCTGAGTGCGCTGGATACATTAGCAGACAAAGTTAAAGCCCTGTCTGTCGGTGGGGTAGACTTTATTACCAAGCCCTTCCAACAGGAAGAAGTGCTCGCTCGTGTCAAAACCCATCTCCAAATCCGCCGATTAAACCAATCTTTACAAAATCAAAATCAGCAGCTAGAGCAGGAAATTCAGCGGCGTCAACAGGTTGAAGCAGAACTACAAAAAACGTTGCAAGAGCTGCAGGCAACCCAGGCCCAAATTGTCGTTAAAGAAAAATTGGCATCTCTGGGAGCTTTGATGGCTGGGATTGCCCATGAGCTACGGAACCCACTCAATTTTGTCAACAACTATGCCGAAGGCTCTGTTGAATTACTCGAAGAAATAGCAGAGCGCATTGATAATGCTGAGCACCTGCCCCCTGAACTCTTGACATTTCTGCAAGAGATATTGGAAGAGGTTCGCGGGAATGCCGTTGCAATTCACCAACATGGTCAACGAGCAGAGCGGATTATTCGCAACATGATGCAACATTGCCAGACTAGCCAGGGCGATTGGCAAAAGTTGGACTTGAATAGTTTGCTATCAGAAGCGATCGATCTAGCCTATCACAGCCGTCGGGCTCAATCTCATGACTTCAATGTGACGGTTCAGTGTCACTATGACCCAGCATTACCGATGATCGAAGGGTCCCCCAGCGATTTGAGTCGGGCCTTCATTAACTTAATTGATAACGCTTTCTACGCAGTTTACAAACAGCAACAGCGATCTGACGACACCTTTGTCCCAACGATATGGGTGGAAACTCGTCAGCAAGACCGCCTGATTGAAGCTCGAATTCGTGACAACGGAACGGGCATCACGCCAGAAAACCAGGCAAAGATCTTTGATCCCTTTTTTACAACAAAGGCCAATGAAGGAACGGGGCTGGGATTATCGATTACCCACGATATTTTAGTCGAGCAACATCATGGCACCCTGACGGTACAATCCCAAGTCAATATTTCTACTGAGTTCATTGTCACCTTGCCTACGTAAGATCCATGTTTTCCCCAGTGCGGTCACGGTTTGAAAGGTATATATCTATATCCTTGAGGCTCAAGCCTTAAGGTCCAGCGGGCAATCTATAACAATTTCTTGTTGACGGGTGCCTACCTGTTCGCCTCGGTGCATTTGAAAACATCCATCCGACTGGATAGCTCAATCAATAGCTCGATCAACAAGCTTCCATCGTTTCAATCGCAAAGTTCGTATGACACCAGCAAAGATATTGGTCGTGGATGATGAGGTAGAGTTAGAACGCCTGATTCGACAACGCTTTCGTAAAAAGATTCAGGCGAAGGAACTAGATTTTTTGTTTGCAACTGATGGCAAAGAGGCCTTAGACCGTCTACAAGCTGATAGCCAGGTAGACATGGTGTTGACCGACATTAACATGCCTGCCATGGATGGCCTCACCCTGCTGACACGTCTGGCTGAAATCGACCAGACCCTCAAAGCAGTCGTCATCTCAGCTTATGGAGACATGCACAACATCCGTAAGGCGATGAATCGGGGAGCGTTTGACTTTCTGACCAAGCCGATCGACTTTCAGGACCTGGAAGTCACCATCCACAAAACCTTAGAGTTTGTCAAGCAAATTCGCGACAGCCAGCAACATCAATATCAAACTCGCCAAGATTTGCTGCAAGCGGCCTACCACGATACCTTAACAGGGCTGCCTAACCGCAGGTGGTTGATGCAGCGCCTAGCCCAATTGCTGGAGCCCTCTAAAGAAGAACCCAATCAGCTCGGTGCCCTGCTATTTATTGACCTGAATGGCTTTAAGCAGGTCAATGATACCTTAGGGCATCAGATGGGGGATATTCTGTTAGAGCAAGTGGCGCGGCGATTGCAAAACGGCTTAAGGGGTGGAGACGATTCAAGAGGCAAAGACGAGATGGCCCGACTCGGTGGGGATGAATTCGTGATTGTTGTAGAAGGAATCGCTGACCGGGCAAAGGTATTAGCGATTACTCGACGCTTACAAAATCAACTGCAACAGCCGTTTAACTTGCAGGGACATTTAATTTCGATCGGCGCAAGTGTGGGCATTGCTCTCAACGATCAGCCGTATCAATCTCCTGAAGAGCTATTACGGGATGCAGATACCGCAATGTATTTTGCCAAAACACAAGGCTTAAAGCATTTTGCCATTTTTAATCCGATCATGCGACCTGCTCTCGTCAGTCGAGGATTTGACCGGAAGGAACCGCTTGTTATGCTGGGAGTCAATCAAGGGACAGAACCAAGCGAGGCAGTATGCTTAAAACCTGTAGAAGAGGCTTCAGCAAGCGGTGAGTAACCACGATCGATACAATGAGTCTGGCAAGATGAAGCAAAAGAAATTGCCTGCAAAGATATTGGTCGTGGATGATGAGGTAGAGTTAGAACGCCTGATTCGACAACGCTTTCGTAAAAAGATTCAGGCGAAGGAACTAGATTTTTTGTTTGCAACTGATGGCAAAGAGGCCTTAGACCGTCTACAAGCTGATAGCCAGGTAGACATGGTGTTGACCGACATTAACATGCCTGCCATGGATGGCCTCACCCTGCTGACACGTCTGGCTGAAATCGACCAGACCCTCAAAGCAGTCGTCATCTCAGCTTATGGAGACATGCACAACATCCGTAAGGCGATGAATCGGGGAGCGTTTGACTTTCTGACCAAGCCGATCGACTTTCAGGACCTGGAAGTCACCATCCACAAAACCCTAGAGTTTGTCAAGCAAATTCGCGACAAGCAGCAGCAATTGCAGCAAGCTCAGGAAGCTCTGCTGAGAACAGTTTATCAGGACGCTTTAACGGGTTTGCCGAATCGAACCTGGCTGATTCAGCGCCTCACTCAGCTGATTGATAAACATCGTCAAGCAAATCTGCTCTATGCAGTGCTATTTATTGATCTCGATCGCTTCAAGGTGGTCAATGATAGTTTGGGGCATCTGGTAGGCGATCGGTTGCTTCAAAGCGTGGCTCAGCGGCTACAGTCCTGTTTGCGAGAAGGCGATGGGATTGCCCGGTTAGGAGGAGATGAGTTTGCGATCATCCTGGAAGAAATTACGGGTCTTGCAGAAGCAGAGGGAATGGCTCAGCGAATTCAGCAACAGCTAAGCCAGCCTTTCGTTTTGGATGGAATTGAAATTTATTCAGAAGCAAGTATTGGTATTACACTAAATACATTAGGAGAACGTCTATATGAACGTCCCGACGAATTACTGCGCGATGCGGATATGGCGATGTATTGCGCTAAAGCAAGGGGCAAAGGACGGTTTGAAGTTTTTGATCCGATCATGCCAATCCGGGCTAAAGAGTATCTGGAACTGGAAATGGAGTTGCGGCGAGCGATTACTCATGGTGAGCTGAGTTTATATTATCAGCCAATCATTTCAACTGATAATAGGAAGCTCCATAGTTTTGAAGCCTTGGTGCGTTGGCAGCATCCCCAGCAGGGTTTAATTATGCCCAGTCGCTTTATTCCATTGGCTGAAGAGACCCATCTCGTGGTGCCATTGGGCTGGTGGGTGTTTGAAGCAGCCTGTCGGCAATTGCGCACCTGGCAGCAACGATTTCCGCAACAGCAAGCCCTGAAACTCAACATCAATTTCTCGACCATTCAACTTCAGCAAATAAATTTGGTTGAACGGATTCGATCGATCCTAAGAGCAACGGGTTTGGATGGCAGATCGGTCAAGCTGGAAATCACCGAGAGTTATCTGCTGGATAATATGAGTGATCAAATTGAAACCTTAAGCCAGCTCAAGGAACTGGGAATTCAGCTTTGCATTGATGATTTTGGCATTGGCTATTCCTCGCTGAATCGTCTCCATGAGTTTCCTATCGATATCTTAAAGATCGATCGATCTTTTATTCAACGTGCTGACATGCGTTCGGGCCGCAACCTCGAAACCATTAAAATGATCATCACTTTGGGGCAGAGTTTAGGCATGGATGTTGTGGCCGAAGGTGTCGAAACACTGGAACAGTTCAATCTCCTGCAGGAGCTGGGTTGCAATTATGTTCAGGGCTATTTTTTCTCCCGCCCAGTAGATAGTCGACAAGCCAGTCAATTTTTGATTCTCGATCGATTTCTATAACCATCCCTGTTGCAGCTTAAGATCGCGTTCGTTCAAAGTTTGTTCAAATAAATCGGTTGGAAAGACCTGCTCCACACTCCAGACGCCAGGTTGCTGTAGTCTCTTTGAAAGCAGCATTTGGGCAATGCTACCCGTACCGTGCCCCGCAGCAATCGCCGTATTGGGATGGGCAAAGGTTGTAACATAAGTTGCAGGCCTTCCCTGTTTTCGGCCCTGGACAGCCGCTCGCATTGCCACACCAATTCCAGTTGCACGATCGGTCAACGCAGTCATTTGATGGCTGACTTTAGCCAAGAATTCAATGGTGTCAGGTCGCTGCATGATCGAAGCAGGGGAGCGGGCAGCCATCCAGGTGAGATGGTTGTAAAAATCAGGGATGGAGCCAAACTTGGTAATCACCGTTTGAACAGGAAACGCCTCGGGCAGCGTGAAGGCTTCGGGCATATCAAACCAATAAACTGCCGATCGCCCATAGGGGGATGGGAAATCAACGATTTCTCGATCAGTATAGGGACGGGTGGTTTGCCATTGACCATTTTGCCAAGTTTGAAAAGGGTGTTGTAAACCCAAAAACGTAGTTCTCATCACCGTTACCCCTGCACCTCCGGAGCCCACAACCACGTAGCTCAGGTGGATTTGGTCTGGAGCATCCAGTTGCTCAACCCCCAGCCGCACCATATTGTTAGAGATGCCAGGAAAGACGCCCGTATTCACCACTGCGGTGATGCCTGCTGTTTCAGCCGCCGATCGTTCTTGCAGCGCTTTTTGGGTAAAAGAGCGATCATCACTTACATCCAGATAATTCACGCCATGCGCAATACAGGTTCTGAGCACGCGCAGATCGCGATACCGAAACGGGCCTGCACAATGAATCACCAATTGGCTAGCAGAAATAGCTCGAGTTAATGCTGCCTGATCTGCTAGCTCCAGTGATAGCCATTGCACACGAGGATGCTCCCAAGGGTAATGGAGCGATCGGCCAGTCAAAACTAGCGATGCCTCAGTATGTTGGAGCAAATCAGCAGCAACGCTTTGGCCAATTCTTCCCTGTCCTCCAAGGATCAAAACCTGTGGCAATATTGCCTCCTCTCACTTCGATATCAACCCAAGTTTAGAAGTTTTTAAAGATCGATCCAACGGTCGATCGGACTGATTCTCCTACCCCTTTAATTTTCTGAATCACAGATTGCTGTTGATGCAGAAAGACACGAGCGCAATTACGTCCCGGCATACCTGAAATCGAACCGCCCGGATGGGTGCCTGCTCCCGTTAAATAAAGCCCTTCGATCGGCGTTGTATAGTTGGCTAATTCCGGTAAGGGCCGCAGAAAGACCATCTGTTCTAACGTCATATCGATATGATAATAGTTGCCCTTATAAGCCCCAAGCCGTTCGCCCAGTTCAGCCGGACTTTCCACATGGCGAGCAATGATTGATTGCTTCAAGTTGGGTGCATATTCCGCCAGTTTATCAATGACGCGATCGGCCACCTGATTTTTCAACTCATCGGTCCAGCCTGTACCCTTCAGCCCGTCCTGCGCTTGGTCAATTTGATAGGGAGCAAAAAACTCAATCCAAAGCGTGTGCTGATTCGGCGGAGCCATGGAAGGATCTAAAACAGTGGGAACCACTGCATAAAAAGAGGGGTCAGCATCGGGAATATGGCCAACACTCGGTTCGCTATGGGCTAATTCTACCTGTTTAACAGAATCTGCAATCAAAACTGAGCCAATCAGATAGTCATCGCGATGCTGATAGGCCTCAAAACGCGGCGCTTCTGACAGAGCACAGTCGATCTTGAGAATGGTTTCATTGTTGTTGACAATGCGTCGATCTAGACGTTCTCTCAGTTGCGCATCTGCATCATCCACATCTGCCTGATCCATCAACTGTAAAAATAGGCGTCTGGCATCGATATTGGAAATCACAGCCTGATTCGCTCGATATTCTTTGCCGCCTGCAACTCGCACCCCCACCGCTCGACCATCATCAATCAGAATTTTCTCGACTGATTGATCTGTAAACACCTGTCCACCCAAGCTCTTCACTAATTTTAGCAACGCTTGCGTCAGAGCGCCTGTGCCACCTCTCGGTCTAGCCATACCGGGATCATGTCGCATTGCCATCATAATTGCGCCGATCGCCAGATTCTTTTGGCTAGGTGGTGCTCCCAGTTCTGAGGCCAGCCGTGCCAGAGGAGCTTTCAAAAATTCAGAGTCAAAATATTCATTCAACATATCCTCAGCACTAGACAGAATCGTTCGCACAAGATCTAGCGTTTGGTTGGGTGGTCCCAGGACCGAGAACAGATCTTTAATTTTTTCGAAATCATAATTTCCGACAATATCGATGATTGACTTCGGCGGTGCATTGAAAATGGGTACAATTCCTTTCAGCAACCTTTGCCAAAAATCAATAAACTCGCCGTATTTTTTGGCATCCCCTGGATGAAACCGAGCAATTTCAGCACAGGTCTGCTCAACGGACTTATGAGCTAAAAAATACTTTCCATCTGGATGAGGACAAAAGACAACGGGATCGCAATAGAGATACTCTAAGCCATACCGTTCTAGCTCTAACTCTTCAACTACAGGACCTAGATGGATAAATTCATGGTCGATCGCACAGCGGTTGAAATGGAATCCTGGAGCTTCATCGGGCAATAACTCTTCAGTCGTCGCCCCACCTCCGGGAACAGATCGCTTTTCTAGTAGCGCAACACTATAGCCTGCCTTTAGTAAATAAGCAGCACAAACCAAGCCGTTATGTCCGGCTCCAATGATTACAACATCGAATGCGTCCATTCTTGCTTCCTATCCTTGCTCTCTCTATCCTTGCTCTCTCTCTATCCTTGCTCTAGTGCTGCTTTGCACAACAGTCTTGATTTCACAATAGGACTATTCATCCCTTAGAGCACTCTGCCTGAAGAGAGAAGTCTTAGGACAGAGTCAAACCTTGCTAGATTGATACAAGAGAGGCCAACCAATGGAGTCTGTTTGTCTACAGTCGATCGGTCTATAGCACCCATTCGTTAAAATCGCTCGATCGTTTGACTCGCTCCCTGCTGAGACTCCACCCCTCGAAAGAGGAACACNTTTGAGGAAATATGTCACGGTTAGTCTATGTTGCATTCCTATGGCAACTTAGAGACAACTTAGAGGAGAACTGTAATGGCAATAGCTCTTGATGATGCCAAACGGATGGCGATCGGCTCCAAATTGGCAGATATGAAAGAAGTTCAGCAACTGCTTATTTCCAACGAACAGGCACTGATGTCAGCTTGCAGCGACGAAGATATTCGTAAGCGGTTGCAAGACATGCTGAATGATGACCAGAAGAACATGGGAATCATTGAAACTGTAATTGTACAGTATGGGGTTCAAGGAGAACCTAAGTCTACAACACGGGAGATGGTTAAGAAGGTCCAGCAATTAATGCAGGGCTCTGAGCTGTCTCTTTACGAAAAGCTGGCTCAGCATGAGCTGTTAAAGCATGGTCAAACCATGAGTGGTTTGCTAGTTCATAAAGCAGCACAAGTTGTTGGCGCGGATATCGAAGCGGCCATCACGCCCTTGAACACCGTCAATTTTGAAAACCGGGCGCACCAAGAGCAACTGAAGGGCGTTTTGGAAGTCGTTGGTGTTCGCGAGCTGACGGGTAAAGAAGCAGAGCAAGGCATTTGGGCCAGAGTTCAGGATGCTGTTGCTGCGCTTTCCGGTGTGGCAGGTAGTGTCGTGAGCCGCACAGATGATGAAATGAACATTCAAGATGTCATCCGTATGGACCACCAGAAAGTGAATATGCTGTTTGCTCAAATCGAAGGCACGCAGGATCCTCAAAAAATCCAAGAATACTTTGGCCAAATCTACAAGGATTTGACTGTTCACGCGGAAGCGGAAGAGCAGGTCGTCTATCCGACCGTTCGTCCTTTCTATGGAGATAGCGATACCCAGGAACTGTATGATGAACAGGCTGAAATGAAGGTAATGCTGGATTCCATTAAAGCCATGAGTCCTTCTAGTCCTGAGTTCAAACAGCAAGTCAATCGCTTGAAAGACGCTGTGATGGACCATGTTCGTCAGGAAGAAAGCACGATGTTTGCAGCAATTCGCAACAACTGCAGTGACGAACAGAAAGAACAAATGGCAACTCGGTTCAAAGAAGCAAAAGCAAAATTGCAACAGCAGTTGGCTGCTTCGATGAAGTAGGATTTAGCTGAACCAATAAATTGTTAGATGGAGTGCGAGTGTCTCTCTCTCAGGCAGGATGCCCGCACCACCATCTTCCGCCAATTGTTGCATTGCTTAGTTTCAGAGCCATGGCATTGTTCGATCATGGAAGCCCATTGCATCAATCCATGATCGAATGCTTTTTAAACCGCTTCTGATATTCTTAAATAAGGTAGGACTACACTGACTCTGGTACCGCCGATCGCTTCAGAGGAAACGATTTCCAGTTCCCCTTGATGAGCTTCTACAATTCGTTTGACGATCGCCAGTCCTAAACCGTTGCCAGTTGATTTGGTTGTGAAAAAAGGCTGCGTCAACTGCGATAAAGCCTGCGTAGAAATGGGTGAACCACCGTTATGAATTTGGATGCAAATAGTTCGTTTAGCAGGGTGGCGATCGATCCGCCAGGACACCATATCTCCCTCTGCAATTGCTTCACAGGCATTGCTGATTAAATTGATAAAAACCTGCTTCAACTTATCTCGATCGCCCAAAACATGAACCGTCTGGTTGGGGGTAAATTCGATCTGACGACCTTGAGCCGATGGCATGGCCCGAATTGATTCCAGCATTTCCCCAATAAACTCATTCAACTCCAACTCGGCTGCATCCAGTTTTTGACAGCGAGTGTATTGCAAAATTTCATTCAAAAGTCGCTGCAGTCGTTCGGCTTCTTCGATCGCTAAGGTGAGCCGCAGTTGTGCCCGTTCAGATAAGTCAAGGGACCGAAAAGATTGCAATCCCATCAGCACTGTAGTCAACGGATTCCGCACTTCATGGACGATCATGGCTGCCAACTCACCAATTTCCGCCAACCGTTCCAGCGCTTTTTCGGCTTCCTTACGATCGGTAATGTCATTGGCCACGGACACTAAGCAAGCCTTACCGTTGAGATAAATTAGCTCAGCTGAAAATAGAATCGAGCGAAGCTCACCCTGTTTATTTTGAAACGTATATTCTAAATTATGGACTTCTCCCCTTTCACGTACTCGCTGAATCATATCCTGGCGATATGATGGTGAGGCCCACAGCTTAAGTTCCGTCGAACTTTTACCGATCACCTCTTCCATAGTGCCACCATAGAGTTTCAAAAAACTGTCGTTGACTTCGATCAGCCGTCCATCTTCTAAAGTACTAATCAATACTGCGGAAGGACTGGCTCGAAATGCTTTAGAAAACTTCTCTTCCGATTGGCGCAGCGCTGCTTCTGCCTGTTTGCGTTCTGCGATCGCTTCTGAGACTTGTTCATACATTTGATCAAACGCAATAATCACTTCTCCCAATTCATCATGCCGTTGAACAGGCAGAGAATCGAATTCTGGCGGCGATTCATCTTGGCGCACGGCCTGCCCGACTTTCAATAGGTCACTGCGCAGACGTAAAATTGGCGTAATTAAAATGCGCTCCAATCCAATCAACGTAGCAATAGTCACAAACACCGAGATCAGCATAACCAGCAAAGTAATGCGCCCAATAAAAGCCAGCAGTTCGCGCTGAACAGAAGTAGCATCCTGACGCACGATCAACACATAGCGATCCTGCAACGGCTGAATAGGTAGCACCACATCGTAACGGCCCGTTCCACCATCATAATAGGCGACATTTGGCGTGGCCAAAACTTGCTGAATCGATAGAGCTGGTGATTCACCAAATGTGCCGATGGGTTTGCCCGAAGCATCATAGAGAGAGCCGCCTTTAAGAGCTGGTGATTCACCAAATGTGCCGATGGGTTTGCCCGAAGCATCATAGAGAGAGCCGCCTTTAACCACTGAGTTAGCAATCAGTTTTTGTAAGTGTGGTAACAGTTCAGTCTCGCTAGGAAGCGGCATCGTCGCCAGCAATCCTCCTTCAATTCGGGCAGCCGTCAAACTGCTCAGGTTGGCCAACAGTTCCTGGCGACGGCGATAGATTGAAGGTAATAAAATGATTGCTTCGATCACCAAAATGCTGAGAAACACCCACAGGACAATACGACGAGGCAGTCTAGCCCCCCAAAAAGAGCGCATGGCTTGAATCTTAGAGGGCATTTTGGCCTCCTCTCCTGTAGGAACGGCGGGCAGAAGATGATTTTAATGTATTCTCAGGGTAGTTACCAGACACAGTTGGTTTGTCAGATACAGATAGAGAGGGGCTGGAATCGGTATGATCGGTTCATTCTCCTGACCTCTTTCTCGATGATTCTATGACTTCTACCTCCTATGAACTGGTGCTGCGTCAAGGGCGTTTACTTCGGGCAGACGGCACGATCGATCAGGTTGATATTGCGATCGCAGCAGGTCGAATTGTGGCGATCGGTCCTGAATTAGAGCCAGGTACTTTCGAACTCGATCTGGAAGAAAGTTTGATCAGCCCCCCGTTTGTTGAATCCCATATTCACCTCGACTCTGCCCTTACCGCAGGGGAACCTCGCTGGAATCAGAGCGGCACGCTGTTTGAAGGCATTGAAATCTGGCGGGAACGCAAACAGAATTTATCGTTGGAAGATATCAAAACTCGAGCGATCGAAACGCTAAAGCAACAGGCGATGCAGGGCGTTTTGTATGTGCGCAGCCATGCCGATGTCAGCGAACAAAATCTGGTGGCGCTGAAAGGATTGTTGGAAGTGCGGGAAGCAGTGAAGGACTGGATCACCTTGCAAGTGGTGGCCTTTCCCCAAGATGGGATTTATGGCGGGCCGAAGAACGACGCGTTAATGGAAGAAGCTTTGAAATTGGGAGCCGATGTGGTAGGCGGCATTCCCCACTATGAATTAACGCGCGAGGATGGAGTCAAGTCGGTCCATCGCATTTTTGAGCTGGCGCAACAATACGATCGGCTGATCGATATTCACTGTGATGAAATTGACGATGATCATGCGCGTTTTTTGGAAGTGGTAGTAGCTTGTGCGATTCGATCGGGTTTGGGAGAACGAGTCACCGCCAGTCATACCACTGCGTTTGGTTCCTACAACAATGCCTATGCCAACAAACTGCTAGGATTTATTCGCCGCACGTCGATCAACTTTGTTGTGAATCCGTTGATCAACATCACCCTGCAAGGCCGCACTGACACTTATCCCAAACGCCGTGGTTTGACCCGCGTGAAAGAACTTTGGCAGCAAGGCACCAATGTCAGCTTAGGACATGACTGTGTGCAAGACCCCTGGTATTCGATGGGAACAGGTAATATGCTAGACGTTGCCTTTATGCTGGTCCATGTGGCTCAAATGACGGGAATCGCAGAAATAAATGCTTGCTATGACATGATTACCTATCAGGGGGCAAAAACTCTCAATCTAGCAAGTGACTATGGGATTGAAGTCGGAAAACCGGCGAATTTGATTGTGCTGGATGCGATCGATCGCTATGATGCCATCCGTCGTCGAGCAACCGTAAAACATGTCATTTCTCAAGGTCAATTGATTGCTTCAACCAACGCACCGCTGATGCAGTGGCAACGATAAAGTGACCTACTTCTGAATCAAGATGCAGCTTTTGTGGGATGAGCATTTTGCCCGTCCGGGTTGGGCAGGCGAGACGCCTACCCCACAAGAAAGTAGACAAACCCTTTAATCCAAACTCCTAAGGAATGGAAATTAAATAAAACAGAATTTCTTGTGGGGTGGACATCTTGTCCGCCCGGACAGCCCAAGCGACCAATGGCACATGATTTAATCCACAATTCTAAGCGAATCGGTAAGTTGCCGTATTGCTCAAGCTCAATGAAGTTGCGATATTGGCTGCTGTGAATCCATTTGTTCCCTGGAGGCGCATCAATAAGTCACCAGTGCCGAACTGCTGGTTGGCAACACGGAGTTGAGTGTCGGTTCCTACAGTCACCACATCCACTTCAGCAATTCCGGTAATGCCGAACACATCTCCTCCTCGGCGGAATCCAATGATCGTATCTAAACCATCGCCGACGCTATAGCGAACTTCATCCCGGTTTGCATCCCCTAACAGGTTTATCCGATCGTTCCCCAGTCCGCCAGTTACAACATCAGATCCGATCCCCGGATTCAAATTATCAGTGCCATCTCCACCGTCGAGCGTATCGTTGCCTAGGTTCCCCTCCAGAATATCGTTTCCTAATCCGCCGATCAGACTGTCGGTATTATCGCCTCCTTCTAGTAGGTCATCCCCGTCACCACCATCCAATGTATCGTTGCCTGCGCCCCCATCCAGGTAATCGATGCCAGCTTGACCAAATAGTTTGTCACTGCCCAGTCCGCCTTTCAAAAAGTCATCTTCTGTGCCGCCTTCCAGCCTGTCATCTCCGACATCGCCATCGAGCACATCTTTCCCAGCTCCACCCAGCAGGGAATCATTGTCAGTTCCCCCATTCAGGTAGTCATTGTTCTCATTGCCTTCCAGACGATCGACGCCAGCATCCCCCCAGAGATAGTCATCGCCTAGGCCACCCCGCAACGTATCATTTTCCGATCGGCCATAAAGGGAATCGTCACCAGCTTCCCCATAGATTGTATCGTTGCCCAGACCGCCAATGAGTGAATCCTTGCCATCTCCACCCCAGAGCGTATCCAGTCCAGCATCCCCATTCAGGGAATCATTCCCGATGCCCCCATAGAGCAGATCATCCCCATCTTCTCCCCACAGGACATCGTTGCCCCCTTGCCCAAACAGCGTATCGACATCTAGGCCCCCGGCTATCACATCGCCTCCGGCTGCCCCCTGCAAGGTGTCACTGCCCGCTAATCCAGTGATGTAGTTTGCAATGCTGGTGCCATTAATCGTGTCAGGCGCTGCCGTGCCCACCATTCGATTGAGCGTGCTATCTGAAAAAGTGGTGTTGGGTCCGCGCAAAGCATAGGTTCCTCTTGTGCCACCCAGAGCGAGATTATTCGTAACCGCGTTGTTGTCATCCCCGATCGACTTTTCCCGCACCCCATAACGGGCCCGATTGGTGAGGGAACTGCGGATCGTGTTGTTTTGAATCTGGTTGAACGTTGAGTAAGTTAAACCTTCATCATAGACTTCGATTTCGCTATAGCGATCGTTCTCTAATTGAGAACTGTCCATCACCAAATTGCCGCTAACCTCATTCCCCGAGCTGCGCCGCAAGGCTACTCCATACTTACCACTACTCAGAAAGCGGTTGTTCTGAATTGTGTTCATCCCTTCTTCTGGGATATAGATACCGTTGCCCTGATTGGCCACCACTTCATTGTCGGTGATTTCCAGCTTGCGGCTACCCGTTTGAATCGTGATGCCATTCCCGCCATTTCCTACACTCACGTTATTGATTAAGCGGCTATTCTGCGCTTCCGTGACAAAGTTAAAGCCATGGCGATCGTTCCCAACCACTAAATTCTTTTCGAGCAGTGAGTCGATTACCTTATCTAGGGCCATTCCATCTAGACCACTCGATTCAACAATGTTGTTGCGGATCGTGAGATTGCGCGTTGCAGTACCCGTCCGAGAGTTCTCATGCGGATCCATGCCATAGGAAGGGGTATTCCGAATGTACAGATTCTCGAATTTGCTGTTGTTATAGGTGCCGTAGATGCCATATTTATCGTTTTTCAGGGACTGGTTGACTCGATTCCCATCTAATTGCAAATCAGAAATCGTCACATTCGAGACATCAATGTCTGAACTCAGGCCAGCGTTGCCTTGACTGCGGATGATACCAGCTAGATTAAGATCCGTTTGGTCAGCCAGCCTCAATTTTGTCGTCCACCCTGTTCCCTTCAGTGCAACATTATTTTTCACCAAAATATTGCTCGACAGGTTGTAAATGCCTGGTAGCAATAAAACGGTACCCCCTCCTGCTGCATTCACTTCTGCGATCGCCCGATTGATCACGCTCTGATCGTTCGTCCCGGTAGCCCGATAGTTGGCTTGCGCGGCTCTGGTCGGATCAGTATTGTCTGCTGCAACGACGATCGTAAGGTTATTGGTTTGTGGCGGGAAAGAGATATTGGGGACCTGATGGACATAAGTATTCACCTGGAAAGTGCCGCCGCTAGGATTATTTGCCCCATCGTAGCGCTGGCCATAGGTGCGGTAATCGGTACCACCCGGACTGAGAGAATGCCAAATGCTGGCAAATCCGCCGTTCGGTAAACCCGTTACCGCAGCGGGAGCTTGATCTTGCGTGGTAAAGCTACTGATCTGAAATTCATTGCCAACGGCAGTCCCATTGCTGCTATAGCGACGACCCATGACAGTATAGTCACCATTAAATTGACTTTGCGATCGCCAGTTGATCGCAAATCCACCGTCACTCAGTGCGGTCACCACTGGATTCTTCTGATTGGCGATCGTGCTGTTATTGACTAAAAATTCACCACCGATCGCGTTGCCGTTCGCATCATAGCGACGAGCTACTACACCATAGCCGCTACCATCCTGACCATAGGAATTCCAGGCAACCACAAAGCTGCCGTCCGTTAAGGTTGCGGTCGTCGGCGTGTTCTGGGAAGTGGCCGTATAGCTGTTGACCTGAAATTCCCCACCAACGCGGACTCCATTAGCATCGTAGCGTTGACCAAATACCCCATACTCATCCCCATCGCGATCGAGGGACTGCCAGACTGCTACAAATCCGCCATTATTGAGAGCGGTGAGTGCTGGAAAACCATGGTCGGGCGCAGTGGAAGTATTGATCTGGAATTCACTACCGACACGATTACCACTGGTATCGTAGCGCTGACCAAAAATTCCGTAGGCTTGTAAATTCTCGCCATCCGTTGAGTTTTTTAAGGTGGAGTCCCATGCCACCACAAAACCACCCGTTGCCAAACCAATCACACTTGCATGTTCTTGCCAGCTCGTGACAAAGGAGTTAATTAAGAACTCAGTCCCAATTCGGTTGCCGCTCACATCATAGCGTTGACCAAAAATGTCATACTCAGTGCCACCAAAATCACGGGATTGCCAGGTGACAATAAAGCCACCATCCGCTAATGAAGCAACAGCAGGATGATCCTGAGAGTCATTCGTTGTTGTATTGATCCGAAATTCCTCGCCAACCCAATTACCGTTCGCATCATAGCGTTGACCGTAAATCCCCCAATCCATACCATCCTGGTATTCCGATTGCCAGACTGTGATAAATCCACCATCTCGTAAGGTTGCTGCTGACGGAACAGGTTGCTTATAGCCTGGGCGGGTATTAAATTCAAAGCCAGCCATGTGAAAGATACTCCTTCCTTAAACTGAGAGACTTCAAGATTGATGATTGATCGCATATTGCGCTGAGTGAAATGGAGGTGCACCACTAAAAACGCAAGAAATCTGGAGAAAGAAAATAGGATGAATGGATCGTTGCAGATTTGGAAAGATACTTAAAAGCAATTGGGGTGAGACAATCCTAGAGCTGTAAACAACTTGTCAAAAAATCTCAGCGAATCAAGGCTCGATCATCATCCATCAAATATCGAATCGAAATTCTGACCCAATTGACGGATCCACTGAGATCCAAGACCGTTTATTCAGGTGGAATTGTTGGACAATGGTTGCCTATTAAATCCTAGATTCTGAATGAGTCGTGAATCGGCGGTCGGTTCCCCTAAATCCCCCTTAAAAAAGGGGGACTTTGAACACTCTTGGTTCGGATTCCTCTTTAAGGAGGAGTAGGGAGGAGCGGTTCGACTTGCATATAAATGCAAGCTCTTAAATCAGAGGCTGAATTAGGGAGTGATGGTTGAATTTGGACCTAGCTTATAGATTGCTTTTCTGACAGAACCAGAGATAATGTTATCAATGTAGGCATTGTAATCATCTTGACTGCTCTTTTCAGAAATGCCATATCGGTGACGATTTGTGGTATTCGATCGAATCGTATTGTTTCTCACTTTGTTGTTGGTCGAATAGGCGATCGCATCATTATCCAGATAGACGCCTGAGTATTTATCATG
Source organism: Elainella saxicola E1 (assembly GCA_002796835.1). Lineage (GTDB taxonomy): Bacteria > Cyanobacteriota > Cyanobacteriia > Elainellales > Elainellaceae > Elainella > Elainella saxicola. Next base: position 57,018 of record LUGL01000021.1, read on the forward strand.
TAATGCTTGACCGTTATTTTCGATCGTATTGTTATCAACAAATGAGTAAGATGTGCCCCTTAAGCGAACCCCATGATATCCATTGCTGAAAATGCTGTTGTTCTTGATTTCCGAGTCGCGCGATCGATAGACGTAAATCCCTTCCTTCGCGTTCGAAAACACCGTATTGTTCCGCACAATATTCGTTTCAGAAGTGCGACTAAGATCCCCCCCTGGCTGCATGGTGATTCCGGTTGCCCCATTACTGCTGACAATATTGTTCTCAAACAAATTGTTGCGAGCCGCCGTCACAATGTTAATGCCATGCCGACCATTGGAATCGCTAATATTGTCGTAGAAATCAGAGAATTGGCAATTGTCGGTAGTCATCCCATCCACTTTGTTATGGTCGGTGAGACTATCTTTGATCGTCAGGCGCACAGTAGGGGTACCCGCATAATAGTTTTCATGCGGGTCAAATCCATAATGGGGAAAATCATGAATGCGCAGATCTTCAAAACTACTATCGAGATAGGTGCCGTAATTACCATAACTATCGTCATAATCCGTGCCCTGATCCTTATTGCCATCCAGGGACATATGACGAAAATGCTGATTAGAGAATCTGGATTTTCGCAGGTTGTCTGTTTCAGACTTATAGGCCGATCGGAGCAACCCTGCATCTCGTAAATTTGAATTGGGGGCTAATCGTAAAATCGTTGACCAGCCGACACCCGTCAAGGTGATATTGTCGTAGGTAATCAAGACATTATTGGAAATATTGTAGTTTCCTTCCATCAGCACAATCGTTCCACCGCCTCGATTCCCCATGCTGGCGATCGCCTGATTGATCACTGTCTGATCGCTGGTGCCTGTACACCGAAAGTCTGCTGAACTGGCAAATTCTGAGTTTTGCGCTGCCACTGAAATGGTATTCGGGGCATTATGGGGCTGGAAATTGAGCTGATATTCTGACTTGGCATAGCGGGGATTGCCTGTAATACTGCTCGGCGTAACCCGCACGTAATAGGTTCCTGCTGCCAGAGAGGCCGTCAATGTTCCACCCGTTTTCGTACTATCGGCAGCGTCCCAGGTCGTCCCGCTATTCGTCGCACTTTTGAGGACATTACCACCACTGTCCAGCAGATCGATCGTATTGCCTGCGCTTAAACCATCCAAGAAGACACTGAATAAATCAGCATTATTCAAGCTGAACTGATAGTAATCCGCCGGATCAGACGCATTCACCGTCCCTTTTAGCGAATAATATCCTGTGATCGCACCAAGGCTGGTGGCCTCGCCCAGTGTATTACCTCCATCTAGCAATACTGTGTTACCGTCACTGCTTAAGGTGCGATGGGTTGCCCCCCCTTTAGTTCGCTTTTTATGATTTTGTTGAGCTGCTCGCCAGCGCTGATTTCTGGTTAATAGTCCTCCTGTTTGATCGGATTGACCTGAAAAGAACCGAGAACTGCCTGAGGTCAGCGCGTCAGCCGCACTCGATCGTTTGAATAAATTAAGCTGAATGTTTTCCTTCGCCATAAAGAGCCATCACATGTAATTGGGTAGTACAGACTAAGATGAGGCTGGATCGGCCATCATTTGTATTCGTCTCACAGTCATCGAATATGCCACGCCTAATTTTTCTGATCTGAGACGACACATATCAGAAGTTCGTAGATGCCAGCGTCAGCATTGCCGCAGAATAGCTGATTCCAGAAATTGCAACCAGAAATGGATGTACCGGGATAGACTTCATCCATTCCATCCAATTGCCGTTTTGAAATCTCGATTCTACGAGAGTGAACTGCCCCTGATATGCGTATCGGTGGTGTCAATTTGGACCAACTTTTTGCCTTGAGCAGTGTTGCCAATGTTGACATATTCCACCACTACGTTCTGAGTTGAATGCAAGACAATACCGTAATGTAAAGCTCGTTCGATATTGATCTGTTTCAACGATGCCTGATTCACATTCCTCAAAAGAATTCCATCTAACTGGGATTGCTGCGTCCGATCGGCACCGAGTTGCAGCGTAAATCCCTGTAGATGAATGTCATGGACGTTCGTAAATGCAGTTGGGATGACTTCCAGTTCTTCGTCGAGTTCTTCGTTTTCGCGATCGCCTATCTCCGGACCGATCTGTAATGCAGCCTGACTATGGCCTTCCGATGGGTGATCAAATTTCACCGCCAAAATTGTTCGATCGATCCCCTGTCCATTCAAAATGGTCAAACTGCGATCGAGATCAACGGGATGAAACAGGTCAATTTCACCGATCGGCAAATTGATTTGATAAATCCCTTCTTTGGTGGAAAGATCATCAATCAACGTTTGCAGTGCTTGCGCATCATCCTGATTATCATCTGCAATCACACCATAGTGAGTGGCCAGCACCTTCGTAATCGTTACATCCGGCTGAGGTTGCCAGGACAGCCAAAGCTCATTCACCGTTTGAACTGGATTGAGGATTCCCAGCAACGAAAACAGCACCACTCCAAAGGTAAAGGCTTGAGTCAACAATAAAAAGCGAGAGGTGTTTTTGGTGACGAACTGCACCCAGGGATTGCCACCCACCGAAAGTTTACGATCGCCCCGGTTAAACCAACGCTGCTGAGCCAGGTTCATTTGCGTCCAGATTTTAATCAGTGCAGAAGACCATTGAGAAAGCAGCAGGATAGGCAAATGCAGTGGCTTTAAGTGAGATTCTCGTCCCCAGAAAATCAGGGTTAAGGTGAGCGATCGGCTAAACACCATCCAGCAGAGCAAAATTCCTGCTGGCAGCCAGTGCCGTTGCAACAAGGCAATCAGCAGCAAGCAAGGAGAAATCAGCGATGTCCACATATTGGTGCGCTGATCCAGCAGGCAAAGCGTGACAAATAATCCCAGCTTTCCAGGCCCTAAAGCCAGGGCTCGGTTGCCATTGCGGAGCATATTACCAAACCAGCGCCGCATATTCTGGTACATGCGATTAGGCAATGACCCAGAAATACTTTCAATGGAATAGATGACGACATCAGGTAGGTAGATTAGATCGTAATTTCGATTTTTGAGCATCCAATACCAGGTCGTTTTATCATCCCCAGAAAGAAACTTGAACCGTCCCCACAGCCAGTCATCCAGCATATCGGATTCTAACTGATCGGCAAAATCTGGGTGTAAGGCCGCTTCACTGCGATAGAGCGAAAATCGACCGGTCAGACACAGCACCTTTTTGGAAAGGGCGATCGAGCACATTTGATAATGCCGCTGAGCAAACCGCAGATGAAACCATTCTGAAAAAATATAGGAACCAACCACCACAGGAATTTCATCGGTTGTTAAAGCTCCTAATTTGGGAAACAGGCGAAAGAAGGGGAGGCTCCGCCGCAAGGTGCCCGGTGAAAACTCTGAGTCTCCATCCATCAGGGCAATCACTGTCTCTTGAGGCAAATTCAGTCCTGCAATCACCCGCAATCCAACAGACAATGCTTTGCGTTTACCATCACCCGGATCGATCGCATGCACCACCCGAACCGATGAAAGGTCTGGATCACCCAAACGTAATGCCTCAACGATCGCCGCATCTTCTTCTGCACCGCTGCTGACTGTCACGATCGTCACGGGTTGCCCTAACTGCCGCGCTTCCAGACCGATCGAACGGAAAACCCGTTCTGTAATCCAGGGTTTTTCTTTAAAGGTGGGAATCAACAAACAGACCGGCGGTAGTTCCTCAACTGGAATGGCATTGGCTCGACGACGCCATCGGGGAAAAACCAAATGCTGATAAATTAGCCACCGCACAATGTGTAGCCCAAACCAGCTCCAACGCCAAATGCCCACAACGCCCAGGCTAATTAAGCCCGTCCAACCGAGCGCCGCCAATTTTGCTGGATCGCGTAAGACACAAAGTCCGAAGAAGCTAACCGCTGCGATCAGTAAGACAGCAACTTGGTTGAGCATTACATTGAGTTGATCTGAAGATTTTGATTGACTCATGTTAGAGCGACAGCGAAGATAGCAGATGCTTTAGGTTGAGAATGAAATCAAGTTTGCGTGAGATGATTTAACCCACGTCTCACTGAATTAGGGCTGATTCAATTTCAGCTGTAAGCGAGGGGCAAGATTGATAGGAGTGAAAAAGGCAGGAAAGCAACTCAACAGGCTAAATTTCTTAAATGACTCTGGAGGAATGGCTTTGGAGAAAAGAGAGCACATAGGGCCGGGGGAAGCCCCTTGAGCAAATCAAAGATTATGTTGAAGCAATTCGGGCATAGTCATCCTGATATCTCACGATATCGTCTTCCCCCAGGTATTCACCATTTTGCACCTCGATCAGAACCAGCGGCACAACACCTGGATTCTCTAAGCGATGCGCAGCACAAGCTGGCACATAGGTTGACTGGTTGGTGAGCAGGAGCGTTTCATGCTCCCCGCAGATGACTTTGGCAGTTCCAGATACCACAATCCAATGTTCACTACGGTGATGATGCATCTGTAAACTGAGGCGATTTCCAGGTTTAACTTCGATTCGCTTGATCTTGTAATTTCTTCCTTCTTCCAAAACTGTGAAGGATCCCCAAGGACGAATTTCAGTTTCAGCAAGATTAGAAATGGCCGTTACCATTGCAAAAGGGGTAGCGTTCTTGCTCTGAACAGCAGATTGAGAAGTCGGCATTATTATCTTCCTTACACAAATAAGCACAAGTCAATTAAGCAGCCTGGGCAGGGATCTGTTCTGCCAAACCACCATGAGATTGCCAGGTCACCAGATCTAAAACAGGCTTATTGGCGGCATACTGTTGCAGCGCTTCGGTGAACTCTGAACGGTGCTGGCTGAGAATGACTGCGTCACATTCCTTCAAGACCTCAGCCAAGTCGGTGCGGAATACCCAATGAACTTGCGGCAATTGGCGTTCCAGATATTCGCGATTGCTACCCAACATGGTGTTCAGATCTTGAATATCTGCATCGCAAACGCGGACTTTCATGCCGTCTTGCCAAAGTTGGTGAACTAGATTGATGATCGGACTTTCCCGCAAATCATCGGTGCCCGCCTTGAAGCTCAAGCCTAAAACCGCAACGCTGCGAACGCCAAGGTCATGCACTTTGAGGCGAGCGGTGTCAATATGAATCTGGTTACTGGGTAGAACGGATTCCAGAATTGGCAGTTTTTCTCCTAAGCGATTTGCGTTAAAGGCTAGGGAGCGGAGATCTTTGGGCAAGCAAGATCCGCCAAAGGCAAAGCCCGGTTTAAGATACTTCGAGGAGATATTTAACTTGGTATCTGCACAGAGCAATTCCATGATTTTGTGACTATCGACATCAATCGCATCACACAGGCGGCCAATTTCATTGGCAAAGCCAACTTTGAGGGCATGGAAGGCATTGTTGACAATCTTCAGGACCTCTGCATCTTCTAGGGGAATATGGTAGATCGGTGCATCAATGCCGTCATATAGCTTCTCGACCATGGCCCCCGATCGCGCATCATATTCTCCGATCGCAGTCAGTGGCGGATGATAGAAATCATGCACAGCCGTCGTTTCGCGCAGGAACTCAGGGTTCATGGTTAAACCAAAGTCTTCACCCACTTTCTTCTGAGAATATTCTTCTAAAATGGGCAGAAGCTGTTTGCGCGCAACCCCTGAGAACACCGTACTCCGCAGCACAACCACATGATAGCGATCGCTCTGCTGCATACCATAGCCAATTTCTTTGGCCACACTATAGATATAGTCTAAAATTGGGCTGCCATCTGGAGAACTGGGAGTTCCAACGCAGATCAAGGACATATCTGCCCAGGCAACATATTCACGACCATCTGTCACTGCTTTTAAATTTCCGTTCGCCAACCCTTGCTGAATCAGTTCATCCAGATCGGGTTCTTTGATGGGACTATAGCCACTATTGAACTTTTTGACTTTCTCTGCGCTAACTTCTACTCCAATCACTTCATGGCCACGTTCTGCTAAACAAGCTGAAACAACCGTGCCAACATAACCCAAACCCCAAACTAGAACTCGCATAGATGTACTCCTTATCAGTGTTTTCACAACTTAGGGTATAAACTTGACCAATTCACTAACCGGAGCATGCAACAGGAATCTTCTGAAAGTGCTTCTACCCACTCAAAGCGGCGATCGGCACATTCCGTAAAGAGCGGCACGCGCAGCCGCTACCAGACTTGCGGCATTGATTCAACCGCAACCAAAGCATCAAGCTTTTCAGCAGACATTTACCAGGTAGATGTTTACCAGAAGTAATTGGGCGTTTGCTTAGTAAATGTCACATTGGTGAGCTGCCCTACCCCACAGAACTGCTGGGATTGATCCTGGCTGGATAGGGGCGGAATACGAATGGTAATACGGGTGACAGGAACTCCAGCCAACTGGAATGGAACCGAAGGCTGCAAGGCCTGAATTTGGGTCGATCGAGATTGATCCTCTGCCGCTTGGGCACTGCTAATGGGCTGAATCAAATCGATTTCTCCTGTTAAGGGTTCTAGGCCATGCCCCAGTTCTACCTTTACTGGTTTATTGGTATCAATTTGAGCCGCATCGTAGGAGCTAACCATGACCTCAACCCAAACATCTTTACAATCCAGCAGGGTCAGCAAAGGTTCAGATCGATTAATTTGCTCGTTACGTTCTCGTTCGGTCCGATAGACCACCCCTGCAAACGGAGCAGAGACTGCCAGATCCTGCTGATTGCTGTAGAGCGATTGGGCCTGAGCCAGCCGTTGCTGGGCATTGTCCCGTTCAGTCGTTAAGGTTTTGACGAGCGCAACCTGTGCCTGAATGTTTTGTTGGAGCTGGGTCGCATCTTCAGCAAAACCATTGCCTAATCCGGGTGATCGCACCATCAGAGTCCGGCTTTCAGAAACATGTAGGTCAGATTGAGCCATCTGCAGGGCTGCTTCTGCCTGTTCCACAGTTGCTTGAGCAGTTTCCCACTGGGCCTTTAACTGATCGACCTGCTGTTGTGAAACAATTCCGGCATCCAACAATTCTTGATAGCGATCGTAATCTAAACGGGCAGCTCTTGCTTGAGATTGAGCAGCATCTAAGGCAGCCTGCTGCTGGGTTACAGCCTGATTCGCAAAATTAACCTCGACGTTCCAGGTAGAGTCTGCTTGCTCTTCTAAATGCTGCAACTGTGACTCTAGCATCGTTTGAGTTTGAATTGCTGCATTGATCTGTTCATTTTTAGTTTGAATTTCACCTTGGAGTGCTAACAGATTTTGTTCCTCTGCCGGATCGCGCCGCACGCGGGCAAGCACCTGTCCTTGATCAACTTCAACACCGGGTTTTGCATAAAATTTCGTCACTGTCCCATCAATTTGAGAACGTAACCGGACCACTCGTCCATTGATCACGCCTCCATCTATCACAATCTGATTCATGCGATGGTAGATAGAACTGGCTCCGACTGCTAATGCTGCTGTGCCGACAGAAAGGAATGTAGTAGCCGCCAACATTCGTCCCACAGGGAGCCGAAACCGATGGGGTTGTGCCGTTGGAGCCTTGCTACCCCGATTCATCTTTTCTGGAATCAAGAGCGGAATCTCAGCAGCAGCCTGGGGAGATTCCACCTGTGGCTCTGCAGGAATTTGCGGCTCGACTGGCGGCAGAATGGTTGGAGCATCCTGGACAATCACCTGTTCTGTAGAATGCGCCGTATTCTCAAAGTTCTCTTGATATCCGGGTGTAGCAGGAACAACGCTTGTTTCCAATGCTGGGAAGGGAGCTAATCTCGGAGAATCATCGGGGGCATTTAGATAACAACCCTGAACCCCATCAAATGCTTTTGTCCGCGCCCAATTCAGCATTGCGGCTTCTTCGACAAACTTGACCACCACCTGCCCCAGGCAAAAGCGGCTCTCTACTAAATAGGAGCTGAGCTCTTCACCCGATCGCGTGATGAATAGTTGAGCAAGCTGGCTGTCCACCTTCACCATGCTGATTTGCAGCAGTTGGTCTCCTACCTGTTGCCATTGCAGATGGTCTAATTCATAGCTGGTAAAGTCATCGAGAATCACCGGACATCCCAGTTGATTCATCGCTTGGATAAAGCAGCGTGCCGCCTGCAAGTTGGAAGCAACTGCTCTAGCACCAAGTTCAATGCTGAGACGTTTTGGTTCAATCTTGGCTGCTGTTAATGCATTTTGAATAAAGGTCGCCACTTGAGGGCGGTTAAGCGACTGTTCGGATAAATTAACGGAAAGCTTTAACTCATCATCCTGCTGCATATACTCGATCGACATTTGAATGATTTGTTGATCGAGCCATGCCATCATCCCCATCCGTGATAACGCAGGCAAGAATTTTTCTGGTAGATGTAACTCATTACGACGATCGCGCCAACGCACGAGCACCTCATGATGCAAAATGAAACCATTCGTGAGTTGGTATACGGGTTGAAACCACAGCGCGATTTGCTCGGCATCAAGAAAACCAGTCCTCAATGATGGAGCCTGTTCTTCAAGTCTGGAATTAATGCTCATAGTGAAGCTATTGGATTGCAATGTCTAACAGAAGCGTTGATGACAGCAGTGAAATAATTCCAAGGGTTTTTTCGGCAAGCCGATTCCCTTCAGTTTGCAGGAAACACAATGAAAGATAGTCAAAATAAAGTCAATATTTTGAGTGAAACCTGGTGCGTCGTATCCCAACAGCTACTTCAAAAGGTTACTGTGACCTACTGTACGCATGTATCTCAGAACAGGGAATTACTTAAATCAGGCCCACCTCCGTAATAATACTAGAACAAGTCGTATAAATCGAAGCTTTTCCATGAAGCTCGGATAAAGAATTTTCGGCTATCCAGTATAAAAAACCACTCTTTTGCAAACTTTTAATGAAGTCAGAATGAACTAGTTTTATGAAAGTCTGACCGGGCAACGTTTCTAGCGCTGTACGTATTTTCACACTTAGAAGAAGGTTGCATCTCCGTATAATTTCGCACAGTTTTTAAGTCCATCCATCAATGTGTCTTTAAGCCATCTTGGTCATGCTCAGTCTAAAAAATTAGGGGACTGGCTCCAGAGTTCAAGCCTGGAGTGGAGCATATCCCTCGTTTTACCAACACTCAATCAAGCAACTGAGATAGCAATCCGATTCAAATTGTGAAAAGGTAGTGCGGACATCTTGCCTGCGTTGGCACAGCTTCTCCAGTAGAAGAAACGAGACGCTTACACGATGAGGCAATTCCACAAATGATTGAGGACTGCTATTAGGTTAATCAATTGCATAAACAGCAAAATTGGCAAAATCAGCTACGACTTCTTTCTTAGTTGCCCATGAAGTATCATCTCCACCAAAGAAGGTCGAGAATAAAATGCCATCAATTTTCAAGGCACGGGTTGAACGGAACTCCAGTTGATCCTTTTCTAAGCGCAATCTGCCATCAACCCAAACTCGGACTTTTCCATCTCGTTGACCAGGTTGGTTTAAAGTCACTTCCTGTTCAAGGTGATGCCATTGTCCAGGTTGAAATCGCCATTGTCCTCGACCGATCGATGTACCATGGGCACGACTGGTTGGCAGATAGGCATATACCTCACCTTGTCCGCGTTGACGCCACATAAATCGAGTGGAGAAGCCGTCTCTGCCGTTAGGAATTCGTCCCCCCGTGTTGCCTGTGCCACCGAATAACCCTGGTAACTTCCCCCCTTTCACAAAGTCAAACTCTTCTGAAAATCGCACAAAGTAGCTTAACTTTAAGGCTTCGTGAGCACCGAGCCCTAAATTTCCATAAAATTGTGTGCCGCCTACCGGTGCATCATTTTCGCGACTTACTGTCGGGCTAGCTGACCCTCTGGGATAACGAATACGCAAAACTTTGCTAAATTGCCCTGTTTCATCTGCAATCACTTGAGCGTTTTGCCATCCCCAAGATCCTTGCCGACGAACATCCCAATGGGCTCTCCAATTATCTTCTGAAAAATCACTAGACCAGAGTAAAGACGGTTCTATTGGTTCCGCTGGACTGGCTGAGGTTGAAGCAATCGCTCTTGGAATTGGCAGATTAGGAGTATTTGAAGCAAAGGATTGGGACGAGCAGCTACTCAATACACAGGAAAGCAGAAGCCCATGGAGGAGGGATTTATAATTTAAACGAAATAGGTCATAAGCTGAACGATCGCAATTACTTAATCGATAAAATACTCGGGTCTTATCAATCATAGTTCTGATTCAAAGATAGAAATATACTCAAATTTCCTGCAGAGGGGCATGGCATATCTCCTACGGAGAGCAAGCAACGGTAAACAGGCTTTGCGATCTTCCTAGAGTCATCTGCCGAATGCCGCGCCCATACAAGTAGCAGGTTGAAGTTGCCGATCTAATTTAATTCATCTTCCTTAGTATCCATTGCTCCATCAAAGCTGATATAGGGGAAGTCAAGATCAAACGCTGAATCTCAATACGAGAATTACAGTGAACCACAGTGCAAGAACCACAATACAAATAGAGCCCTGATATCAATAGCGTCAGAGTTCAGAAGCTACAGTTCAGAAGAATCCGCATACAGCAAAATCAGATGACAGAAAAGTCTCATTGCAAATAATTACCTTGAGCAGAACAGGCCGCAAGGGGCGAACTAAACGTCAATTTGAAGGGAACAACCACTTATAGCGGACCGATCGCCGACCTGCATAACCTTAACTTCGGCAACCTCAGTATACATACTGAGACGACATGTGTAACTAGTATCAGTATGAAGCTTTTGTAAAGCATCCTGGACCACAGTCACATACAGCCCTATCCATCGGACCTGTAGGATTCTGCCTAAAGATGGACGGAATCCCAATTTCGTATTGTTTATGGTTGAAATGCTTGAAGTAACAATGCTTAACGTTTTTCTTCAACGTCTGCTTCGGTTCAATTTACAGCAGGTTCTAGCTAGAGGATATGGAATTAGTTTTAAGCCCTGATCGCTTCAGCGAAGCATCATCAAAAGCAGTGTTTTGCAACCCTCAAAAAGCTGATTATTTAGCAGGGGAACAGCAATTTTCTCAACTGCTTGCCGTTCAGAATCTGGATGAACAGGTCAATCAGCAACCCGAGTTAGTGACTCAATTGGAAAGCACGATCGACCACGCTCTCATGATTGCCTATAAGCATTCTGAACTAGAAAATATCAATGAGAATGCCATTGATGTTAATGCCGCCCACTTATTTCTACAAAGAATCCTCTATCAGATCAATCGGCTGAACCTGTTCTGGTACGACGATCTGCAAAATTACAAAAATGAGCGATCGTTCTACTTACAGCGATTGCGAAATCGCATCGAACACGCATGGCAAGCCTGGGAAATCAATCAGCTAGATGTGGTTCAAATCCAGCAACTGGATGTCAGGCAAGCGCTCAAAGATCGATGTGAAGCCGATCTGAATCCGCCTTTGACAGCCAACAAGCGCTATTTGCGGGAGGAAATGTCTCTCGCCGGGTACAAGCATTTATTGGCGATCGCTTCTCTAGATGGTTTGGTGGAAGCCAGCCGCATGTCTCGCATTCTGGGAGGAGCTAGCAACGAAGTCCAGGCAACGCTGATTCGAGTGCTACTCGAAGAATATGGTAATGGTCGTTTGAGCCGCAAACATTCCACCTTTTTTGCTCAGATGATGGCTGAGTTAGGCTTGAACACGCAGCCAGAAGCCTATTTGGAAATCGTGCCCTGGGAAGTGCTGGCCTGCATTAACCACAACTTTTTACTGACCGAATGTAAGCAACATTTTCTACGCTACAACGGTGGCTTGACCTACTTTGAAATTGCAGGTCCGACGATTTATACCGATTACATGCTAGCTGCCCAGCGACTCCAGCTTTCTGATACTGCGATGGGATATTGGGAGCTACATATCCGAGAAGATGAGCGTCATGGACAATGGATGCTTAATCAAGTTGCTTTGCCTTTGGTCGATGAATATCCTGAAGATGCTTGGCAAATAGTTTTAGGGTATGACCAGGAAAAATGGTTGGGCGATCGAGCTGGTGACGCAGTCATTCAGGCCGTGAAGCAAGCAGAACAGCAGGCTTAATCGATGGTTAGTTTCCTCAATTTCTAACCTTAAGGACTTTAAGGACACAAAACCTATACGCTCATTCAGTCTTTACCCGATCACAGCAGAATTCTGGATCTTACTTAGCGACAGATCCTGCCGAATTCCAGTGAGTCAGATTCAACATTCTCAACATCATTCCACCCCAAGACGTTCACCATGAAAGAAGCACTCTTAACGGCTAGCCAAGTCAAGAATAACGTTAAAGTTCATACTGCTAACCCGGTTCATGCGGCTAATACCGTTTTCTTCTGTCCTGAAGAATCTCAATTTTATTCCCAGTGTATTGAGAAGATGGTGATTAATCAGTGCTCACCGCTAGATTCGATCGTTGAATTTGGCACTGGGGATGGCAGTCCGGTAATTCGGTGTCTATTGAAAGCGAATTTTCAGGGACGTATTCATGGCTACGAATTAAGTGCCGCCTCCTGTGAAGTAGCCCAATCAAAAATTGATTGCTATCAGCTACATCAGCAATTCACGATCCACAATCAATGCTTCTTCACTCATATTCCTCAAAACGTTAAATACTTAATCGCTAATCCCCCTTACTTACCCGCACCAGATAATGAGCTCTACATGCCCTCGCTGCATGGGGGAACGGATGGTGCAACCATCACAAAGCAGCTGCTCTCGCTGGGTTGTGAAAATGCCATGCTGATGATCTCAGCCTACTCCAACCCAGTCGAAACCGTTGAGCATGCGATCGCTCAAGGCTACCAGGTGGTTGACTTTATGATCTCCCCGCTCCAGTTTGGTTATTACAGCCGGGAACCGAAAGTCAGACAAGCAATCTCGGAACTGCGAGACAACAACCAGGCTTTTTACTCTAAAAATATTTATTTCTTGGCAGGTGTTCTTTTCAGACAGGCCGACCGATCGACCGTAGATTTGTCTGAAGAATTTTTGAAAGTGATGACAGCTCTGTGATCAGATACCTCCAGGAATTCAGTAATGGCTATTGCAAGCGTCTCATTTACAACAAGCAAGATGCTTGCAATACAGTCGCCTCTCTAACTCAATAAACTAACCGTGCCTGTTTCTAAGTCATAGTAAGCACCCACAATTTTAAGTTTGCCTTGTTGTAGCGCTGAGGCAATGACGGAAGAAGACTGGAGGCGCTGCATCTGCAATCGGACATTCGCTTTGACCGCATTTGTGAGGCGATCGCCGGGTTGTCCTTCTGATGCGGCAATGGCTGGTTGAATTGCAAAGACCAGAGATTCAATTACGCCAGGGAGTTCGCCTCCCTCTAAAGCGGCTTTCACAGCCCCACATTTGGCATGGCCCAAAACAACCAGTAACGGCACTCCCAACACTCCAACGGCATACTCTTCGCTGGCAACATCTTCAGTCACTGCAATATTACCGGCTACTCGTACAATAAACAGATCACCAATTCCCTGATCAAAAACAATTTCGGGGACTACTCGCGAATCGGCACAGCTTAGAATTGCGGCAAAAGGAGTTTGTCCGGCGGCCACCTCAGTGAGGCGAGCCACATCCTCATGGGGGTTCAGTCGCTTTGCTGCCACAAACCGTTGATTGCCCTCAACTAACTGTCTTAACGCCGCTTCGGGTGAGAGATCGGAAGTGGGATGAGCATGATCGGATGCGGCAGCCAGGAGATTGTCTTGAGGCTGCCTTGCAGAAGAATCCAAACTTTGGGCCAATGCACCCGTTCCTAACCAAGCAGTCAGCGATCCTGCTCCGACAATCCCGGTGCCAAACTGAAAGAATTGTCTTCTCGACAACTGTGATTTAGGCTGATTTGAGTTCCAGGTCATAGCGCTTGTAAATTCTGAAAAGTTCTGTATCCAAAGTTCCCCGATAGGTCCAAGCTCGAACTCATGCGACGAAAACAGCCTCCCTGATCCAGTCGTTCCTTAATAGGGGCAGCTCATTGGCGTCGGCCCTTTAATTCAGCTTAAGTTTTCTTAGAATCCTGCCTGTGTCCGATAAGATGGAACGCATTTCCTGAAGATTTGCTGAACATTCATTTACAAAACAATTCATGGTGAGGTAGAGATCGCATGGCAGGAGGAGAAGGCTTGAAAACGTTAGCGGTTGACATTGGTGGCAGCGGCATTAAAGTGATGGTGCTGGATGAGCAGGGCAATCCTTTAACTGAGCGCGATCGTGTTGAAACTCCCATGCCAGCCACCCCGGATGCGGTGCTGCAAGCGATCGTTGGTCTTGCCGCAGGGAAAGTGTTCGATCGAGTGTCAGTCGGATTTCCTGGGGTTGTGCGTCAAGGCATTACTGAAACAGCGGTTAACCTGCATCCCGACTGGATCGGCTTCGATCTGGCAAAGGCGCTTTCAGATCGACTGGCTAAACCGGTTCGGGTTGCGAACGATGCCGATATTCAAGGATTAGGGGCCGTTGCCGGAGTTGGAGTTGAGATGGTGATCACACTGGGCACCGGCATTGGGGCAGCCATGTTTTTGAATGGCCGCCTGGTTCCTAATTTAGAGTTGGGGCACCACCCTTTCCGCAAAGGCGAAACCTATGAAGAGCAGTTAGGACGAGCCGCCCTAGACAATATCGGCAAAAAACGCTGGAATAATCGCTTAGAACGGGCGATCGATCTTTTAGAACGCATTTTCAACTATGACGTGCTCTATCTAGGGGGCGGCAACACGAAAAAAATTGATTTTGTCCTGCCTCCCAATGTAAAAATTGCCCCCAATGTCACAGGACTGTTAGGGGGCATTGCGCTATGGCGAGATTGAGCTGCTAGAAGTTCGTTGTTTAAGTTGAAGGCATTGCGGCTGAGGCTAGCTCACGCTGCTGGGACAATTCCAGCAACCGGCGAATTCGCTCTTCGGTGGGCGGATGGGTCAGGAACAGAGTTTGCAATCCCTCCCGCGACAGAGGGTTGATGATCAGCAAGGGTGAAAAGGCAGGGTTCCCATTCATTGGAATTTGGTGAGCTACCTGCTCTAGTTTGCGGAGCGCATTCACCAACGCCAGGGGATTTCCAGTAATTTCTGCGGAACCCTGATCGGCAGCATATTCGCGGGTGCGGGAAATCGCTAATTGAATTAATACCGCCGAAAGAGGGGCCAGGATAATCAGAGCTAACAGGCCGATCGGATTAGAATTACGGCGATTATCGTAAGTGACTGGACCGTAGAGCGCCCCAAAGGTCAAAATTCGCCCTAAAAAGGTGATCGCGCCAGCTAACGTTCCGGCAACCGCTTGAGTCAGCGTATCCCGATTTTTCACATGGGTTAGCTCATGGGCTAAAACGCCCGCCAACTCTTCGGGAGATAACAATTCTAAAATGCCTTGCGTAACCGCAATAGCGGCATGATCGGGGTCACGGCCCGTTGCAAAAGCATTCGGCGACTGAGTGGGCACAATAAATACTTTCGGCATGGGAATGCCTGCCCGATCGCTCAATGTTCCAATCAGATCATAGAGTTCAGGAGCCTGTTCGCGAGCAATCGGCTGAGCTTGATAGGCAGCCAGCGCTGCCCGATCGGAAAAGTACCAGGAACTCACCGATGTAAATGCCGCGAAGATGAGTCCCATAATCAAACCTTGCTCATTGCCAATCAGGTAATACCCGACTAAGACAATGAGACCGCTCAGTAACCCAAGGAGCGCAGTCGTTTTAAGCTGATTTACTCCAACCATAATGTCATCCGTCAATCATGCATCAGATGTCCAAAACCATATCGGATTAGAGTATCCTGCTGTCTCTCTCCAATGGGTGAGGGTCCGATCCATCGCTGGACAGAAACTACAGCAAGATCCAGATGATTTTTGCGATCAAATGATTTCTGCGGTCAAATTGCGATCGAAGAGCAGTTATGGATAAATCTGGCGAAGAATGCCAGCCTGTTGCTTTTGACCAATAATCAGCCGGTGTAACAGTTGAAATTGCCACTCATAAAGGGGATTTTCTGCATCTGCGGCGATCGTTAGCAGCTTATCCGCTTGAGCGATCGTAGAAGCGGCGATTGAATTTTGCAGCCAGAGCGCGAGTGGATGTTCCCATTGATCGAGAAACACTTGAGTCGTCTCCCGATCTTCTGGATCAACTTGAGCGGGGACTACAACATACAGATCTCCGGTTGCATCAACCGTTTCGAGGTCGAAAGTTTCACTGTTAAACAGGTCTTCTTGAAACGATCGCCATTCTGCGGCCAGCAAGGGCGGCAACATTCCCAGTGTATATTTTTTACGAGGCCGCAAGGATACTCCACCAATTTCACAAGGCTCATCATTTTCCAGCAAGAACCGATGCAGTTCTTTAAAGAAAAGCTGAATCACTTCTCGCTCAATCACCGAGCAGAGCCGTAGCGCCACATCGGAATAGTCGATCGCCTTTTCAGCCTGGAGCGCAAACAGCTTTTTGTAGGCTGCAATCAGGTCTTTTTGACTGCGTAAATCGAGTTGTTTCCAACTATTCCCCAATTCTGCCAATAATCGCGTTTTCGGATCGGTTGAGAGGACAACTGGAGCGATCGGTTCAGGCAAAGTTGGTTGAGATGATATAGGCTCAGATAAGATGGGCTCCGCTAAAACCAATCCAGGTGAAACTTCAGGTAAAATTGGCGCAGGTAAATCATCAACCAGGTTCAACTCTGGCAAAATTTCGGGCAGAATTTCCGTCAAGTTAGAATCTAGGTTTTCTGCAAGCTCAGATTGAATGGGAAATTCCGATAAACCTGCCACTTCCAGGGAACTTTGGGAATGAGCCTGTGAATTGAATTGTGAACAATTCGACAAATCGATCGATCGATTCACTTGTACCTGTACTTGCTCTTGTAACAGTGCAAGCTGTTGCTGCAATTGGTGGATCTGGGCATCTTTCGCTGCCAATAAAGCCTCTTTTTCTTGAAGCAACTGGTTCTTTTCGGCAATTTCTAGCGCCATTAGGGCCGATCGCACCAAATTGAAGTAATGGGGTTGGGTCACATCAATTTCTTGAGTTGCCGCACCCATCTGGCCTAAAAATCCTCGGCGTTGCTCAGGTTGAACGATCAATAACTGACCTTCCAGGTTACTAATTCTCAACTCTCGTCCCGTTGCATGGTGATAAATCTGGCCGGTATACTTGCGAGAGCTGTAATAAAATTCGATATTGACGGCAGAATGATTGATAGCAGGATAGCTATCTAAGCACGTTTCTAGGGTTTCGCTTGAGTTAAAGTCAGAACCAGAACTTTCAGAGACAAATCCGTTTTGGTGAACATTGTCGAGCGGTTCTGGAATCGACATCTGAGGGGTTTTATTTTCTATCTCTGCTCGCATCAGCGGAATGTTAAGAACTGGTTTTTCTGGATTCGATAATTCTGCTGGTGGTGCAGTTAATAATGGAGAGTCTGAGCCAGTCACCAGAGGTTGAATGCCGACCAATTCCAATTCAACAGACTGCACGCCATTCCATTCATTCAGGCGCACTCGATAAGCCAGATTGGCTCGATCGGGTAACGGATAATATTCGCCCCAACGCCATGCTAATGCTTGCAAATGAGTGCCGTCAGCTGTGGCTAACAGGACTTTGAGATGGGATCGATCGCGTCCGATCGTGCGTTGCTCTACAACCTGAACATTGGCAGTCCAGAAGACTGGATCGGAGTTTTCAATTCCGCAAGGATGCAACACATCCAACTGTTCGTATAACTCAAACGTAATGTCTGCAAAATCGGCTTCTGTATCGATCGTCACTAATGGCTTCAAATATTCCGGACGTAAGGTTTCAGCCGCAAATTCTTCCAGGCGCGATCGAAAGGCATCCAAGTTCTCTGCTAATAAGGTGAAACCCCCTGCGGCCTTGTGTCCTCCAAACTTTTCGAGTAAATCACTGCAAAATTGCAAAGCATCAAATACATTGAATTCTGGAATACCTCTTGCTGATCCTCGCAGTTTGATCGCAGATGGTTGAGATGAATTCTCTATCAAATCCTCTATGTTTTCATCAACTTCATTTACTGCATCTGCTTCAACTTCCTCAGCGGCAATCTTTTCACTGGGATCCTCATAGGTACCAATGAACACAGGCACGCCATAGCGCTCGACCAAACGGGAGGCAACGATGCCAATCACGCCATGATGCCAATCAGGTTGGACTATGACTAAAACACGAGAACGTTGGGGATTAAAGCCCGTTTCTCGACACCAGGCGATCGCTTCCTGTTCAATCAATTCACACAGGCGTTGACGCAATTGATTAACTTGCTCACATTTCATCGCCAGCTCTAGAGCGCGCCCGTCATCATCCGTCGTCAGCAGTTCGATCACAATTTGCGGATCAGAAATTCGTCCGATCGCATTAATTCGAGGTCCGAGTCGAAAGCCGATCGCTTCTGGCTTCAAGGCTTTTTCATTGCTCAGACCTGCTACCTGAATCAAAGCTTGAATGCCGGGAAGTTTGGATTTGGGCAATAATTTTAAGCCGCGTTTTACCCAACGACGATTCACGCCCGTCAAAGGAGCCAAATCAGCGATCGTGCCTAACGTAAACAATTCGATCAGCGGCGTCGTTAAATCCTGCATTTTTTGCAGACTTTGGGCCAAACAAACTGCCAGGATATAGGCGACTCCTACGCCCGCCACCCCTCGATAGGGTGAATCTTCGCGAATCAGTTTTGGGTTGAGAATCGCATTGGCATTGGGTAACGTAGGCGGAATGTCATGGTGATCGGTAACAATCACAGCAATGCCCAATTCTCTGGCTAGCGCGATCGGTTCATGGGCAGCAATGCCATTATCCACCGTCAGAATCAGCCCAACTCCTTCTTGATGAAACTCTTCGATAATGCGGCGATTAATCCCATATCCTTCCTGCATACGGCTAGGAATGGCATAGTCTACGATCGCACCCAGCCCCCGCAAGGCCCGCAGCAACAGCGCTGTACTCGTCATACCATCCGCATCATAATCACCGCAAATGGCAATGTATTGACGATCGGCAATGGCCCGCAACAGCAGTTCTAGCGCGATCGGCAAATCTTCGAATTCCTCCAGCGGCGAAGGCAATTGTTGCAGTTCGGGATTGAGAAAAATTTGAGCGGCTTCCGGAGTTTCTACGCCTCGATTGATCAAAACCTGGGCCAGCAAAGGATGCAGGTGAAGTGCTTGTGATAGAGTCTGCGCCTGCTCGGTCTGAAGCGGGGCAATCTGCCAGCGTTGCTGAGGTAATCGAGAAGATGAACCAGAATGAAACACTGTGAGGAACTGCTAATGGGTAGACAAAGGAAGGTAAAGATAATTGGTTTATTAATGTATTAAGATGTGCAGATTCGGTTCGCAAGCCGATCGGACCTGCATCAATCGCCCGATCAATCACCATCAATGGCGACCGATCAAAAAAGACCTCAGTTTAGAAAATTCGCACCTTGCCATCATCTTCCACATAAACCGATCGATCCCCCGGTGGCCGCTCACCCGGCAGAATTTCAACCCGCAAAACGTTCTTGTCAGGTCGAGATAAAATTGTCCGCAATGGTAGGGTCGTTTCATCCCAAAAGACCAGGGACGCATTGGGTCGGGTGCCAAAGTTGGGATCAACTTCAACTTCTTGATTGGGCAATAGGGCGATCGGATCAGTTCCGTAAACCTGCTCAATTTGAACCAAACTATCGGTACGATTCACTACAAATATTCGAATCAATTGGCCTGGGGTGAACTGAATCTGGCGCGAGCTGCAATTCACCGTACAAAATTGAGCCGAGGCCGGTAAGGTTGATCCTAAAAGTCCTGCAACACTTAGGCCCAGGACAGTTTGCAGCGATCTTGCAAAGGGTTTAGGCAGAAATTTTCCCATTCTTCCCCACTCTCTCAGCAATACAACGAGATACGGATTCACAAAGTTTCCATCTGTCTTAGTAGCTTATCTTTCTTTTGTAAATCAGAATTCCCTATCTCTAGGTTTATGTCATTTAATGCAACGATTCTGTAGACTAAGGCAATGGTTTTGCACCTATCGCTTGGCCATTGACGGGTTAATGCCCAGGGCAAGCAGTCGTCGCAATGGAGAAGTTATTCCATGCTTAAGCAAGTTTTCGTTAAAGGTTTTCTGAGTGCAGGTCTCATGATCGGTTTAGGGTTCCTGACTGCGCCAGTCAAAGCCCAATCAGCCCCATCCCAAACTCCTGCCCCATCCCAGACTTCACCGACTCCATCGCAGACTTCACCAGCGCCAGCCTCGACTCCAGCAGAAGTTAGCCAAACGGAAGTCCAACAATTTGCAAATACGATCGAGCAGTTCCAAACCATTCAGAGTGGGGCTCAGCAGCAAGCCAGCCAAATCTTACAGGACGAACAAATGAGCTGGGATCGGTTTAACCAGATTCTCCAGGCTCAACAAAATCCTCAAAGTCAGCCGACGCCCGAAGTCAGTTCTGAAGAAAAGCAAAGTTTCGATCGGGCCGTGACCAAGTTGAGCGAAGTTCAGCAAAACATGCGCAGCCAGATGAATCAAGCGATTGTGTCGCAGGGCCTAGAACCGGCGCGATTTGCTGAGATTTTGGCCGCAGTTCAGCAAGACACCAACTTGCGCCAACAAGTCGAGCAAGAACTGCAAAATTAAGTCTCTATCCCATCCGATCCGCTTGCCGATTAAAATACGTCCTGTTCGGCTCAGTATTTGGCTAAGAAGGAAAGCGTCATGGACTATCGGCAAGCGGGGGTAGATGTAGAAGCAGGACGGGCCTTTGTGCAGCAAATTCGTAATGCTGTCGAGAGTACCTATCGTCCCGAAGTTTTAGGTAAGTTAGGCGGCTTCAGCGGCTTTTTTGAGCTACCCAAGGGCTATCAAGAACCCGTGCTGGTGTCTGGAACGGATGGAGTCGGCACGAAGCTGAAACTGGCCCATCAGTGCGATCGCCACGATACCGTCGGAATTGATCTGGTGGCCATGTGCGTCAATGATGTATTGACCTGCGGAGCCGAGCCGCTTTTCTTTCTAGATTATTTGGCCACTGGCAAACTCAATCCAGCCCAGCTTGCCCAGGTTGTATCGGGGATCAGCAATGGTTGCCGCTTAGCAGGCTGTGCGTTGGTAGGTGGCGAAACCGCAGAAATGCCGGGATTTTATCAGGCCGGAGAATATGATCTGGCCGGCTTCTGCGTTGGCATCGTCGAAAAAAGCCGCATTCTGGATGGGTCACAGGTTCAACTAGGCGATGTAGCGATCGGTCTAGCCAGTTCTGGCATTCATAGCAACGGCTACAGCCTCGTCCGCAAAATTGTCGAAACCACCGGGCATCAGTTGAGCGATCGTCCGACTGAGCTGGGCGGCGTCACCTTAGCAGAAGCATTGCTGGCCCCCACCCAAATCTATGTCAAGCCGATTCTGGCCGCTCAAAAATCAGGACTAGAAATCCACGGCATGGCCCATATTACCGGCGGCGGCTTACCAGAAAATCTGCCTCGCTGTTTAGGAGTCAATCAATCCATTCGTGTAGATGCAACAGCCTGGAGCATTCCGCCCATTTTCGACTGGTTAGCCAATCGTGGTTCGGTTGCGCCGATCGACATGTTCAACACCTTCAATATGGGCATTGGTTATGTGGTGATCGTACCGCCGAGTCAGGTTGAGCAGACCCTCCAGTGGTTTAAGCAGCAAGCATTACCTGCCTGGGCGATCGGAGAAGTGATCGCAGGTGAGGGAGAGCTGATTCTGGAAGGAGTTTAAGGCTGGATCCCAAACTTGATCGCCCAAACAAAAACACAGAGGAAGCCAAAAGTTGACTTAGCCCTCTGTGTTTTTTGCAAAGCAAATTAGTTGCTCAGGTGATTAGAGCTTGGGCACATATTGTTCTTTTTCGGGAACAGGCGTATATTCCGCCACGATCTGCCGAAACTCTTCGCCATCAATCGTTTCTTTCTCAATCAGCAGGTCTACCAATCGATCGATTACCGCCCGATTTTCGCGTACAATCCTGCAGGCTTGCTCATAGCAATGTTCTGCGATCGATCGCACTTGGGCATCAATCCGGGCCGCAATTTCGTCTGAATAGTCCGATCGGGTCATCCAATCACGACCCAGGAAGACTTCACCCTGCTGACTTTCCAGCGACACCGGACCCAGATCCGACATGCCGAATCGAGTTACCATCTGGCGAGCCATGCCGGTTACCTGTTGGAGGTCACCACCTGCGCCGGTCGTCACTTCAGCATCCCCAAAGATCACCTGCTCGGCAGCCCGTCCGCCTAAAGCTCCCGTAATGCGAGCCATCAACTGAGCACGTGAGATCAAACCTTGATCTTCATTAGGCGTAAACCAGGTCAAACCCTGCGCTTGCCCACGCGGAATCAGCGTCACTTTCTGGACGGGATCATGGGCTTGAACCAGCGTTCCAACGATCGCATGACCGACCTCGTGATAGGCAATCAACCGCTTGCTCTTGCTGTCTACGAGCGGCGTACCTTCCATCCCGGCCACCACCCGATCGACCGCATCGTCGATTTCCAGCATGGTGATCGCTTCTTTGCGACGACGGGCCGTCAGAATTGCCGCTTCATTCAGCAGGTTCGCCAAATCCGCACCCGTAAATCCAGGAGTACGACGGGCGATCGCTTCCAACGAAACCTCTTGTCCCAGCTTTTTGTTGCGGGCATGCACTTCCAGCACAGCCAAACGACCTTTAATGTCGGGTGCATCCACCATTACCTGACGGTCGAATCGACCGGGCCGCAGCAAGGCCGAATCCAACACATCAGGACGGTTGGTGGCCGCGATGATGATGATGCCAGTATTGCCTTCGAAGCCGTCCATTTCGGTCAGCAACTGGTTCAGGGTTTGTTCCCGCTCATCGTTGCCGCCGCCAATGCCTGCTCCGCGCTGCCGTCCCACAGCATCAATTTCATCGATAAAGATGATACAAGGCGCGTTCTCTTTCGCCTTCTTGAACAGGTCACGCACCCGCGAAGCACCCACCCCCACAAACATTTCCACGAACTCAGAGCCGGAAATGCTGAAGAATGGAACGCCTGCTTCACCTGCGATCGCCTTAGCCAACAAGGTCTTACCCGTGCCCGGAGGTCCAACCAGCAGCACGCCTTTGGGAATCTTGGCTCCCACAGCCGTAAAGCGTTCTGGCTTTTTCAGGAAGGTGACGACTTCTTGCAGCTCTTCTTTGGCTTCTTCAACGCCTGCCACATCGTCGAACATGACGCCAGTTTTCGCTTCCATCATGAACCGGGCTTTTGATTTGCCAAAGTTCATCGCTTGGCCGGGACCACCTGGAACGTTGCTAGAACGACGGAACAAAAAGAACAGTCCACCAATCAACAGGATTGGGAAAATCAGGTTGCCCAGCAGGCCCCAAATTGCCCCGTCATTTCTAGGCGGATGGACATCAAAGCTGATATGGTCTTCCCGCAGCTTGGAGATCAGCTCTGGAGCATTGCCAGGTAAATCGACGCGCAGGCGCTGAATCCGGCCATCTAACTCTGGATCTGCGGCTTCTACGATCGCAGTGCGTCCATTGTCATAGAAATCTACGCTGGCAATTCGATCTTGGGCCATGTAGTCCAAAAATCGACCATAGGTCATGCGGGTACTGGCCGTGTTGTTCCCCATGGTCATGGGGGAGGTGGAAAACGCTCCTTGCCAGATAAAGAAGCCCACGACCAAAAGGGGCAATGTCCAAAGGAGCAGAATTCTCCAGGGAAGTTTCATAGTTTAATTTGCCTCTAATAATCAGGTACATCGAGCAAGAGGATAAGGAGCGCTGACCCGGCCTGAGGTCAATCTCAAGGGTTCTATCCTCCCGTCGTCACATTGAACGATCGTTAAATCTATTGCGATGGAATGGAGTTCCACCGCACAGTTTGGGTTTGTTACCCAGCTTGCATTCGTTACCAAGCCGTATATCGATTTCTTAACTGAGAAGCAATCTTAATTAAATTTAACCTAATTTACAAAAACCGGGCAAGTTATCCGAGTAGCGGTTTGAGTCAAAGCATTGAAGCGATTCACCTGACGGCAAATGTAAAGCTTTTTATGCTTTTCGTTACCTGGCTAAGAGCCATTACTCTCTTGGTGGATTGATCCTGAGAAGCATTTTGTTTCGATCGATACTTAAAGTCTTGCTTAAATTGAGATCATTTGTATTATTAAGGCAGGAAAGCTTGTCCCTGAATTGAGCGTCTTGGCGCTTCTCGCCGAGTCAAGGGAGTGATCTGACTACTTTATCTGCTGCTAGTCGTGATTACTGTATCCCCTTCAGCTTGACATTTCCCAGGTTTTCCAAGAGTCTCTTAGGATATCGTTGATAGAGGTGATTCAGCCCCATGGCCGCTAAACCATCCCCTGCACCAATTGGCACTGTTCTCAGTATTGATTTAGGCAGAACCTCTACCAAAGCTTGCGTCAATCGTAATCCCGATCAGGTCGTGCTGATTCCGGCCAACGTGGCCCATCTCACGGTCGAGCAAGTGCGGCGCGGTGGTTTCGAGTCCCAGCCTACGGATCCGTTGCTCGATTTGTGGTTAGAGTTTCAAGGCAGCGGTTTTGCGATCGGTCAACTGGGTGCAGATTTCGGAGCAGACCTGGGAATTGGTCAATCCAAGGTAGAAGATGCCCTTGTGAAAGTGTTGACTTGCGTCGGCTACTTCAATCTGAAAGACAAAATTTCCGTGGTGTTGGGCTTACCCTACTATTCGCAAGAGCAGTTCGATCGCGAAAAAGAACAGATTACTAGCCTGCTGAAGTCGCCTCATGTCATGAGCTATCGGGGTGAATTGACGACAATCGAAATTGAGCGGGTTTGGGTGATGCCAGAAGGCTATGGCAGCTTGATCTGGTGTGAAGCTCAGGAGAAAAAGGCCGCCAGCCCCAGTTTTCCTCAGCTTTCGGTCGCAGTTGTCGATATTGGCCATCAGACCACCGATTTCTTGATGGTCGATCGCTTCCGGTTTGCCAGAGGCGCATCTAAGAGCGAACCCTTTGCCATGAGCCAGTTTTATGAGCAGGTTGCCGCTCAAATTGCCGGAGCCGACAGTCAGTCGCTATCTCTGATTGAAGCCGTGCATCGACCTGAAGGCGAGCGGTTCTTCCGGCCCAGAGGTGCCACCAAACCCACCAATCTAGACGATATTTTGCCCAGCCTGCGGCGCAGCTTTGCCCAGGAGTTATCGACTCGCTTTGTCAACTGGCTGCCAGAACGGGTGACGGATGTGGTGGTTAGCGGCGGCGGTGGCGAATTCTTCTGGAATGAACTGCGGCCTCTGTTTAAAGACGCACAGCTCAAGGGTCATCTCGCCAAACCTTCCCGAAAGGCCAACGCTTTGGGACAATGTATCTATGGCGAAACCCAGATGGCGGTCATGAATCAAAAAATGGCGGTTGCCAAATAGCAGCCCGCATGGCGGCATCAGATTGGCAACATCAGAGCAGGGTGGTTCGTTGGAACGATCGCAATTCATTATCCATCCTCATCATCAGGAGAAGGTACGGCTGAGATGGCGCAATGGCGTTGTAGGTTGTGACCATGACTTCTGGCAAACCCAAGTCCAGTTATCTGGTCAAATTTTCCCAGTCCGAGGCAGATCAGGAATTGTTGCAATGGGTCGATCGGGCTTTGTCTCACTCGGCTTATAAAGGATTTAGTGACTTGTGCAAGCAGGCGTTGCGGCTATTGTCATCCACAGGGGACGGAGCTTCCACCTTGCCCTTGCTGGCATTGCTGGAACAACAAATCATGACCTTGCAGCTTCAAGTCATGCAGTTAGAGCAGCGATCGACCCTGGCTCAGTCCAACATACCCTCATCTAACGCCACTCAATCCAATCCAGACCTGCTGCTTCAGATCCAGCAATTGACCGATCGGCTCAACCAGCTCGAACAAAAGCTTGCGGCAGATGAGATGCCGGTTGAAGCAGAAGCACCAGAACCGGAACCCGATCCGCTATTGGAACGGCTGGCTCCTTTTCTAGAAGACTTTTAGGCCGCTAGGCTTCAGAAATTTGCAGCTGATAGTGCATTTCGGACTGTACCCCTTTGGTTTTGCGGTTGCCGACGATCGGTGCAGTGTTTGTGGGGGTCGGAGCCGCAAATAAGGCGATATAGTTATCTGCCACAGCCACCCCATGCGCCGGGTCATAGCCGCGCCACCCTGCTCCCGGCAAATAGACCTCTGCCCAGGCATGGAGATGCAAATCTTGACCGGAGGCAGTCCCATTTTCGGGAGCGGGTTCGCTGTTGGCGTGATAGCCACTGACAAACCGAGTCGCTAAGCCCATCGCCCGACAGGTTTCCATCCACAGCACAGCGTAATCGCGACAGGACCCTGCTTTTTGGGTCCAGGTGATGCCTGCGGGGTAAGCGCTACCCGTTTCACGCACTCCATAGGAGCAAGACTGATAGATCCGCTGATTCAGCTCCGATAAAAACGAAACAACATTCCCCTGGGTCGCTAACCAGATCTCTTGTGCCAGCTCCATCGCTACTGGATCGATCGCGCTTAACATCCCCCCCGTTGTAGTTCCCTGTAAGTAGGGTTGCAGTTGCAGCAGCAGCGAGGCCGGATAGTCGATCGGCAAAGCCACGGCCCAGGGTTCCAGCCAATAGTCGAATGGGTTAGTACGAAAGGTTTCGACTTCGGAAATTGCCTGCACGCTAAATTGACTGATCGGCTGTTCTGAGAACCAGGCTTGCAAAACCGGGTTGCCATCCAGATCCACATTTTCAGAGAGCTGGACTGGAATGGGCTGAATTTGCAGGGAAAAATGGCGGAGCATCTGCGTCACATCACTGCGGGGACGAATTTGCAGGCGATGCAGATCCAGCACAACCGGGCGATCGTACTGATAGGTGATTTGGTGGGTAATGTGATAGCGCACAGGAGCTACTTAGAACGGGTCACTTGATGACTTCGAGGGCAAAGAAGGTCTTCGACACCTGCTCACCCACATGATTGAGCTCAGTCTGGAGATGATCGAGAAATTCATGCAGCCCTTTTTGGATAATCTCCTCGATCATGATGTAGTCGAGTTCGGCGCGCAGTTTGCCAAGGGTACGTTCTGCTGTATTTTCCCAGGTGCCGGGACTGGTGCCGCTAATCTGATGCAGGGACTGTTCGGCCTGCACTAAACAAAATTGGATCGATCGAGGAAATTCGCGATCGAGAATCAGAAATTTGGCGATATCGGTCGGGCTGATGCGGCGCTGGCGTTTGCGATACATCTCGTAGCCACTAGTCGATTTCAGCAGGGCGATCCACTGCAATTCATCCAGGGCGGTGCCGACATAGTTGACCGCAGGCAGCAGGATATAGTACTTCACATCCAGAATCCGGGCGGTTTTATCGGCTCGTTCGATCAACCGACCCAGGCGACCAAAGTGCCAGCCCTCGTTATGGGACATAGTGGCATCCGTTACGCCCGCAAACAGGTGGCTCGCCATTTTCACTTCCGCAAAAAAGCTGGGAAGCTGGGCGATCGGCTGGGTTTGGGAAGCCTCCTTCACCATTAAATAAAATGTGTTCACCTGCTCCCACATTTCTGAGGAGATGATTTCCCGGATCGATCGAGCATTTTCACGAGCTGCCCGCAAACAGGACAGGATCGAATTGGAATACTGCTGGTCAAAGGTTAAAAAATGGGTGACATTCTCTGCCGTCGGTTCGCCATAGCGCTGCTTGAACAGATCGAGATCCCCTGTAGTCATCACTAAAGGAGCCCACTGCTGCGTCATCACCACCGAAGCATCCAATAGCAGATTTAAATTGACATCCACAAACCGGGCAATGTTCTCAGCCCGTTCCACATAACGGTTTAGCCAGTAAATCGAATCGGCAACACGGCTCAGCATTCGTTTTCCCCCTCTGCCACAATCCAAGTATCTTTGCTGCCGCCCCCCTGAGAAGAGTTGACGACGAGTGACCCCCGCCGCAGGGCAACCCGCGTTAAGCCACCTGGATTCACATAAATATCTTTGCCATAGAGAATATAGGGCCGCAGATCGACATGGCAACCTTCGAAACAATCATCAAATAGCGTCGGCACGCGCGACAGGCAAAGCGTGGGTTGGGCAATATAGTTGCGGGGATTGGCCTGAATCCGTCCAGCAAATTCTTCTCGCTCTGCCGGAGTGGCATGGGGACCAACCAACATACCATAGCCACCCGATTCGCCAGCCGCCTTCACCACTAACTTGTCGAGGTTTTGCAACACATGCTGCTGCTGCTCCGGCTCCCAGCAGAGATAGGTGGGTACATTCGGCAAAAGCTGGTCTTCACCCAGGTAATAGCGGATCATCTGCGGCACATAGGCATAGATCACCTTATCGTCTGCCACCCCGGTTCCTGGTGCATTGGCGATCGCCAAACGGCCCGATCGATACACCTCCATCAGCCCTGGAATGCCCAACATAGAATCAGGCCGAAACGCCAGGGGATCGAGGAAATCATCGTCAATTCGGCGATAGATCACATCAACCCGCTTCAAGCCTTTGGTCGTCTGCATTTGCAGATAGCCATCTGAAACCACCAGATCGCGGCCTTCGACCAACTCCACCCCCATTTGCTGGGCCAGGAAAGAATGCTCGAAATAGGCAGAGTTATAGATACCCGGAGTCAGCACCACGACGGTTGGTTCTGGTAGCCCCGTGGGAGCTAAATTCAGCAAGGTTTCCAGCAACTGACTGGCATAGTCGTCAACCGGCAAGATGTTCATGCGGCCAAACACCTGCGGAAAGGTGGTTTTCATTACCCGCCGATTTTCCAGGACATAGGAAACGCCCGAAGGACAGCGCATGTTGTCTTCCAACACATACCATTGACCATCGCGATCGCGCACCAGGTCAGTTCCAGTAATGTGGCACCAAATGCCTTGAGGCGGCTTCACCCCAATACAGGGCTTCGAGAAACCGCTGGCTGAGTTAATCAGCTCTGTCGGAATGACGCCATCTTTGAGGATTTTTTGATCCCCATAAATATCGTTGAGGAACAGATTGAGCGCATGGATCCGCTGCTTCAAACCCTGTTCTAGCCGTTGCCATTCCTGAATGGAGAGAATGCGGGGAATGATGTCAAACGGAAAGATGCGTTCGGTGCCCTGATTATCGCTGTAAACATTGAACGTCACACCAAGTTTGAACAACGCATTTTGAGCGGCCTGCTGACGCTGTTGCAGTTCTTCCATGGACAGCGAATTGATGCGCTCGATCAAAAGGGCTGCTTCAGAACGGGGCTGGCCTTTGCTGAAAAACAGCTCATCGTAAAAATCACCCGGATCGTATTCGTCAAACTTCACGTCGAAACCATGGGATTGATAAAGAACAAAATAGACGACAATAATGCAGATTCCAAGCCCCATCAAGCTCGATCTGATGCTGTCGATGAATAGACGCTAGTCGCTCTTTCAGCCCTCTATCTGTAGCAACCGATACGGTTTTTTGCGCTGCCGATCGTCCCACCCTGGCCAATTGCCGATGGTTCTTCGATCGCTTGCAATTCTTAACTTAGAGTTAAGGCTGTGACTCGCATGACATTCAAACTGAATCGTTACGCTGGAAACGCTGCTAGCAACGATAATAAAGCCAATCCCTCACCTCGCTGTAATCCTGGTATGAGCTACCTGCTGAACAACTTTCCCATTGTCTGGAAGCTCTTGCTCCAGCACCTGTCAATGACTGTTCAGGCTTTGGTCCTCGCGGTGCTCATTGCACTGCCGATTGCGCTGCTCGTGACAAGATACCGCAAGCTCAATGTCCCATTGCTGGGGATCCTAGGAACTTTGTATACAATTCCTAGTCTGGCGCTGATTATCTTTCTGCTGCCCTTTTTTGGGCTGAATGCTCGATCGGTGATTATTGCCCTGGTGATCTATGCCCAAGTTATTCTGGTCCGGAATTTGACCGTGGGCTTGCAGTCAATCCAGCCTGCAATTTTAGAGGCAGCTCGTGGCATGGGCATGAATTTCTGGCAGCGCTGGTGGCGGGTGCAGGTGCCGCTGATTTTGCCAATTTTTCTGGCCGGATTACGGATTGCCACCGTTGTCACAATTAGCATCGCCACAATCGGAGCCAAGTTTGGGGCTGGTGGATTGGGCACCCTGCTGTTTGACGGTCTGACTCAGTCACGCAACGACAAAGTTGTAGCAGGCGCGATTACCGTTTCGCTGCTGGCGTTGGCAATGAATGGGGGATTTCTGGGATTGGAATGGGCCACTAGTCCAGCCCGTCGCCTTCGACGAGTTCAACCGGACAAGCAGGCTGTGACCCAATTTTCACCTTAACCTATTGATATTTGCTATGGGCTGATAGCCAGGAATTTTAAACGTGAATTTATCGGGGAGTCTTGGAGCGATCGGACAAAGAAGCATCCCGAGGTTCAGCAGTCTCTGACTTAGACTCTAATGACTCAGGGAACAAAGATTCTTTATCCCAGGGATCATCATCCACAATTTCCTGTTTAACCCAATCGCGGAATCTATCCATTAAATTACTGACCACATCACTGAAACTAGGCTCAGACTGATTGGCAGGTAGCATAAACCTGGACTCCTTAACTCTAGGCGAAAGTCGTACATGCATTAGGAAACAACGCTCTTTCTGCAATATACCCTAGCTAGAAGTGCCTACAAGGAACTTAAGAACAATTTCGTGAACTGGGTTTGAAAATTTTCCAACCCGTTCAGCACATGAACCTGTTTTTGCTTAATGGAGGAATGACACCTAACGAGACTTGCACCTGATGGACTGTTAATTCCTTGGGGGATCAAACTTTGCGTAGGTTAAACTGCATAAAATTCTTCCCATTATGCCTTCAAGACTCGATCTGATCAAGCCTCAGTAGACAATTTTTGGGACTGGTCGGTCGATCGCAATAGGAACCGTTTATTGAGGAGGCTGAAGCGATCGCTGCAATAGAGTGAGGCCAATTTCTGCGAGCACTGCCAGCAGAGCGACTGGGATAGCACCCACTAACAAAATGGCAGGATCATAGACTGCAAACCCCAGCACAATAAACTTACCCAGGCCACCCACGCCAATAAAAGCAGCCAGTGTGGCACTGGCAATCACTTCAACCGTCGCAGTTTTGATGCCAGCCACCACCACGGGCAAGGCCAGCGGAATTTCGATCGATCGCAAAACCTGACGAGAACTCATGCCCATGCCATAGGCCGCCTCACGAATCATCGGATCAATGCTGCGAAATGCCACATCTGTGCTAATTAAAATCGGCGGCATTACCAGTAATGTGAGGGCGATCGCTGCCGACTGAAAGCTCAATCCGAGATAGGGCACCGCCACAAACACAAACAAAACGGCCAGACTGGGTATTACCCGCAGCCCATTAAAGGTATTGATCAGAATGGTGGAAGCCCAGCGCGATCGAGCACTCCACAAGCCCAATGGCAACCCCAGGATGAGACCGATCGTCAAAGGAATCAGGACCAGTAAGCAATGTTGGTGCAGGGCCTCCAATACATCAGCAGTGGTGACTTGCGTAATCATAGGCGCATCAGAAAGTATCCATTCCAGCTTTTACGCCGCATCTTCAAATTTGTACCCAACACCAATCACCGTTTTCACAAAGCTGGGATTGGCTGGATCTGGCTCAATTTTCTTCCGGAGTCGGGCCACATGGGTATCCACCACCCGCTCATCTCCATAGAAGTNCCCCCCCCCAAAGCCGCTCAATCAACTGCGATCGGTTCCAGACGCGGCCTGGGTAGCTGAGAAAAGTGGTAAGCAAATCAAACTCTAGGGTCGTCAGATCCAATGTTTCGTTTTCGCCGCCTTCTAACTGACGATGCGCTACTCGCTGTTCCACATCCACCGAAAAATGAGGCGTCTGATAAACCCGGCTCTGCCCACCCTGCCGCAATGTTCGCCGCAGCAGCGCCCGCACTCGGGCAACCAACTCTCTGGGACTGAACGGTTTGACCATATAGTCGTCGGCCCCGGTAGACAAACCGATGATTCGGTCTAACTCTTCGCCTTTGGCGGTCAGCATCAGAATAAACGGATCTTTGGTGCCCGGTTTTTGGCGAATGCGAGCACAAACCTCTAGGCCATCGAGTCCTGGAATCATCAGATCCAGAATGATCAGGTCGGGCTGTTGCTCTTGAAAGATCTGGATAGCAGTCAATCCATCGCGGCAAATTCGACAGCTAAACCCTTCTTTTTCGAGATAAAGCTGGATCAACTGAGCAATTTCAGCTTCGTCTTCCACAATCAAAATTTGCATCGATCGCCAAAGCCTTTCACGAGGGGACAGGGGATGCCAACAGTCCATATCTTATCAATCCAGCTTTGATCTGGTTCAGCATCCAGGCAACCTGCAGACGGATGACGGGGTTTCGCCAGTTACCCTATGATTCAAGTATTGGACTGTTTGAGTTTCGCAGCCGAAAAGGCCGATCGTCACAATGAACGGGGTTGATCCACTCAGGTTACAGGCTTTTTTGCTGGCACTCTCCCAGCTAGATGTTGCGTTATCTAAAGATTTACATCAATCCATTCAAATGATTGGGGTGGCTTTGGCAAGTGATCAAACGAATGTGGAGCCGCAAATTGAAGCCGTTCTGCAACAGCACTATCGCCTGCGCGAACTCTATGACGAAGCCTACGAGAAGTTGAAGCAGCAGCCTCCAGATCAACAACAGTCAGCGCTCAAGCCAGATTATCTGCCGCTGTTAACCCATGAAATGGCAGTGCCGATCCTGGTGGCCGAAGACTTCCCAAACGCCGCTCGTGAAGTTGCGAAGCAGGCTCAACAAGTCCCCGATCTGCCCTACGCAGCCCGCTGGTTTTCTCTATCGCTTCAGCGTGCGGTCGAAAATGGTGATGCGAAAACATTCGCTGTGTTAAAAGCCCTTGAAAAGCGGCCCCTGTCGGTGAAAGGGCTTGTTTACGTTGTAGGATTGACGATGGATCAAATTTGGCCGATCGTCCAATCACTCTGGCAAAAGGGCTACATCGATCGCGTTACAACTAACATTATTTATAAAATTTTCCCAATGTTAAAAGATCGACAAATAACCGGTCAGTCGATCGACGCTGAAACCTATCTCACCCTGACGGCTAGAGGCCATTTTTACCTCCATCCTGTTTTATCACTGGGATCGCAAAAGGATCGACGTTGAATACCAGTCCTGCTGACGGAGTTTTGCTGATCCTCGCGGCTCTTGTTGCGGGCGTCTTCAATCTTCCCGTTGCCCTGGAAAAATTGCAGGAGACCTGTAAAGGCCTACTGTTTCTGGAACCCTTGAAAAGCCCAGGATTCTGGTTTTGGCTAGCCGCTCAATTACTGTTTCCGGCGGCTGTATTTTTGCTCTGGGTCACCAATTTTTTTCAGGAACAACCCGCGATCGACTCGATGTTATTTACCAAAGCGGTTGGAGCAGGCATCAGCTTTACAGCATTTCTCAACGCCCGCACCGAAACAGGATTCCTGACGCTGGATATGAAAAGTATTTATAACGGGTTTATTCGGCTGGGGTTTGAGCTGATTGCCGCCCAGGAAACTCGCCGCACCAAAAACTTTCTGCGGGCTTTAGAGCAAGAATTACAGCAGCCCTCTGCCGATCTGACCGAAGGCTTGCGGGATCTACGGGCTTATTTCAGTGTCGATATTTCTCTGACGACGATCGAACGCGACAAATTCTTGCAAAGTATCGATCGAGCGATTGAAACGGAGCAAACTACTGAGAAAATTGCGGTTGTGGAAAGTTTATTGCCTGAGGTGCGCCAGCAAGACCTGGTTGATTCCCTACGCCGATTCAGGTGCACGGATGCATTTTTGCTAGACAACCTTCCCAAAAAATTTCGATCGCAAATTCGATCGCCTAAGTAATTTTTCTTAATCTTCAAAATAACTTGCCACCTCATTCTAATGTTCCGAACGATCGATCTTTCATCAGTGACAATGGCAATACAACGTTCATCAAATCTTGACAATCTTTCTGTCACGAAACCAGTTTACTAATATCAGATCCTGACTTAAATCTGACGCTGAGCTGGCTATGGAGACATTGCTCAATATCATTTTTGTTTATTCCCCTATATTTTGGGTTGGTTCTGACTTGTGAATACTCTACTACCTGAAACAACGACTGCTGATACAGCCCCTACCTCAACGATCAGTTCTGATGCTGCTGGGAATTTGACTTCCGAAGATCCATCTGCTGATAGTTCAGCCCCTAACAATGTGGATGAACCGGTCACACCCCTTGAGCCCAATCAAACAATTCCAGGGTTCAGCAGCTACCGTACCGTTGAGGCGACCTATGCTGATTTAGCCCAACTGGCTACTGACAACCCAGAGTTGGTGCAATGGGTCGATATTGGCGATAGTTATGACAAAGTGAAACCGGGTGGCGCTGCAGGCTACGACATTTTTGCGCTTCAGTTGGGTCGGCATGTCACCTCAACCACTCCCGAACCCGAAACTGAAACTGGACTTGAAACTGGGCCTGAAGTTAGGCTTGAAACTGGGCTTGAAACTGGGCTTGAAACTGGAACCGAGCCTGAGCCGACCGAAGTAGAGCCTCCTAAGCCCGTCTTGTTTTTGCAGGCCGCTATCCATGGGCAAGATTATGCCACGACCGAGCTGGCAACTCGTTTTGCCGAAAGTTTGGTTGCAGGCTACGGCGTCAATGCCGATGCCACCTGGCTGCTGGATGAATTTGATATTCGAATTGTCCCGATCGTCAATCCCGATGGTCGCAAACTCGCCGAAGCGGGGAATCCCTGGCGCAAGAATACCAATCCCACCCCACCACCTGGTCAATCTGCCGCGCCTTTTCCCAACTATGGTGTGAATCTCGATCGCAATTTCGACATTCAGTGGAATCAGATTCCCGGCGGCAGCAGCACCGATCCGGCTTCTCCCGGTTATTCTGGCAGCGCCCCATTTTCAGAACCGGAAACCCAAGCGCTGCGGAACTATTTGCAAAATACATTTGCAGCCCGACCCGATCCTACTGTGCCCGGATTTGATACATCAGGCGTCTTCATCGACTTGCGCAGCGGCGGCAATGAAATTCTTTATCCGCAGCGCTGGACCACCAATCCAGCTCCCGATTATGCCGGGTTGCGTAACTTGGGGCTGAAGCTGGGCTATTTCACCGATCTGGATGGGGCTGCTGCTGCTTCAGTAGCCTATGATGTGCGGCAGGGCAGTGGCCGGGGATTGGCTTCTGGAACTGCGACCGATTGGGTGTATCAAAACTTTGGCGTGGCAACCTACATGGTGGCGGCTGGCACGCAAGCCTTTGAATCGAGTCAGGTGTTTGAATCGACGATCGCCCCTCAGCTTTTACCATCCCTCGTCTATGCTGCCAAATCGGCCTACCGTCCCTATCAAACACCGCTCGGTCCCGACGTGCAATCTATTAGCCTCAGTGCATCCGAAGTGGTAAGTGGCTTAAGCAGCTCAGTCATTGTTTCAGCCACCATCAACTCTGGTCGATTTGGGGATGGAAATGGCGCTTCAGCAACCGGGAGCGAAGGAACTACGTTGCCAACTGCTCAGATTGTCACGGGTGCAAGGGTTAGCATTGATGCCCCTTCTTGGTCGCCCAATGCCCAAATTTACAACCTGCAGCTGGCGAACGGAGATTACGACAGTTCGGTTGAAACCATGACTGGAGCTGTCGATATCAGCAATCTGGCCCCAGGACGACATACTCTTTTTGTGGAAGGTCAGGATGCCTCTGGCAATTATGGGGTGCCGAGCGCCGTGTTTCTAGATGTGCTGGAAACACCTGAGAATGCCAGCGTGCTGCGGGGAACGGTCAATAATGACGCATGGACAACCGATGATGACAGTTATTTGGTCTTGGGTGAAGCAGGCAATGACCAAATTCAAACTGGCGCAGGGAAAGACCTGATTTTGGCAGGACTGGGCAATGATGTCGTTGCCGCAGGTGGGCAGAAAGACCAGGTTTACGGCAATGAGGGTAACGATCAGCTAGATGGTGGTGCCGGCGATGATTGGCTGTTGGGGGAAGCGGGCGATGATCAGCTCACTGGGGGTGCAGACCAGGATGTGTTGTGGGGTGGCGCAGGAGCCGATACGTTGATTGGTGGCACAGGAGCCGATACATTTGTCCTGGCTTATGGCGAAACGGGCGATGTGATTAACGACTTTGAAGTGGGCATCGATCGGCTAGGGTTGGCTGGTACGTTGCAGTTTGATCAGTTGAGGATCGTCCTGGTCTCTGGCATTGTGCAGGTTCAATTGGGCCAAACAGTCCTGGCCAAACTTCCCGGCGTGTCACTGAACGCAATCACTGAAAATACCTTTGTGTCAGTCTCTCCCACCTTCAATCTGGAATAGGTCAACCTGGAATAGGTCAACCTGGAATAGGTCAACCTGGAATAGGCCAACCTGGAATAACCCAGCCAAGGGTCAGGGGTCGGGGCGTAACAGCCGTAAAATGGGGATTTTTTGCAGCTGCTCTGGCTGGATCCGATCCCAATCCAGTCCTGCTGGCTGAGCGTGCGTAGTTTGCGTTTCGATCGCCTGTTCTGGTGTGACAATCCAATTCAAGGCCCAATCATGGGATTGCATGGGCAGCTTTGCCGCCTCCACGATCTGCAAATCATGCACGGTTGTCGCGATCGGCGTATTCGGCTGCACCAAACCAAAGGTCTTCAGCATGGCCAACTCTAAATCGGCAAATCCAGCTCCCTTACCCATGCGTCCTCCCTGTCGCGTCACCGCCACACAACCCACGATCACCAGGTCGATCGGCTGCATTTCCTCGAAGCTCACTTTACGTCCGTGAATCAGGGCTTGCCGCATGGTGGCAGCTTGAGTCAGCGGGACCTGTTTTTGCTGTAAGACTTCAGCCGTCAATTCCACAAAACAACGACGATTCGTCAGGCGGGGCACCGCCATATAGAGACGCTTGCCATCCTGAAGGGCACGCAGCCGCACAGGCATTTGGGGTGAATCCGGGTTGCATTTGATCACGCTGGCCTGCTGCCAAATCGGCAAAGTCGCTAATCGATCGGCAGCCTGTTTGGCTCCCACAAAATTCGGGATATGGCCAAAGGGATCGCGAATTGCCACCTGAGCTTGCTTCAGATGGGACCAAACTGCCGCCCGCAGCTCATCCTTATCAGCATGGCAACCACTCCATTCTGTCGTCGCTTCCCCAACAGACTGAATCCAATCCAGCCGAATTTCACTGCCATCTTGCAGCCGCAGGTAGTCGGCTCGGTTTGCCGCATAGACATCCACGATCCGGCCATGCGCTTCAGTCAAGCCCTGCACCGGATGCTGATAGACAATGCGACAGAGGGTTCGCAAGGTGGCAAAGGCCTCCAACCGATCGTGAAAGTCGCAGCTCACCGGGGTATAGTCTGACATCAGAATTGCTGGGTTACCTGAGCTAGAATCGTCGCTCGATCGCCGTGGACCAGGTGGTGGTCAGGGAGGCCAACTCAGCCTGAATCAGCGTTTCTCTGCCATATTCAATCTGCAAGCCATCCTGAGAGGTGGCAACTGTACCGAGCCGCTGCCAGTATCCTGACAGATTTTGAGCTAACGCCGCTTCCCATTCAGCCACTGCAGCAGAGGCAACCGAAACGAGAATCCGGGCTCCGCCTTCGCCAAATAGCAACGTGTCAATCCGACCCGCAGCCGGATCAAGATTTTCGCGATCGGTCAACCGGATCACCGCACCTCGCTGGCCGCTAATGCAGGATTCGGCAAGCGCCACGGCCAATCCTCCTTCGGCACAGTCATGAGCCGACCTCACCCAACCCTGCTGAATGCCAGTCCGGCAAACCAACTGCACCTGACGCTCTAGCTCAAAATTGACGATCGGCGGTCTTCCAGCAACCGTTTGATGCACGATCGCCAGATATTCCGAGCCACCCAACGTCACGGCAGCCGGATCGGGATTGCGAAGCTGCGGCGGGATTCCCAGTAAATAAATCACATCGCCTTCCGCCTGCCACCCCTGGCCACAGACGCGACGAATGTCCGCCACGCGACCCACCATCCCCACCACAGGCGTGGGATAAATGGCCTGAGGATTGCCTTCCGCATCCAGAGTTTCGTTATACAGCGAGACATTTCCCCCTGTGACGGGTGTGGAAAATTCCTGACAGGCTTCTGCTAGGCCGCGACAGGCTTCTGCTAACTGCCAATAGCCGATCGGCTTTTCCGGGCTGCCAAAATTCAGGTTATCCGTCACCGCTAAGGGATCGGCCCCAACACAGCTGAGATTACGGGCTGCTTCCGCCACCGCCATTTTTGCCCCTTCATAGGGATGGAGATAGACATAGCGAGCATTGCAATCCACCGTTGCCGCCACACCCGCGAGATTTGCTGCACCCTGATGCCGTTCTTCCTGAGGCCGCAGCCGGACTACCGTTGCATCCGCGCCGCCAGGGAACAGCACCGTATTGTTTTGCACCTGATGATCATATTGCCGGTAGACCCAGCGCTTCGAGGCGATCGTCGGACTGTCCAATAGCTGTAGCAGAATTTGACTCCAGTCTTGCTGTCCCTCACTCAGGTCAATCCCAGTAGCCGAACAAGCTGGCAGCTGCGATTCTTGCCATTGCCAAGCCGTTTGGGCATAGTCGGGTGGCGTTTGCAACAGTTCCCGATGGTAAATCGGCGTGTTATCTGCCAACGCGGTGGCTGGAATTTCAGCCGCGATCGATCCTTGAAACAGAATTCGCACGATCGGTTCTGCAATCACCTGACCCGCCACCACCGCATGCAAGCCCCAGCGCTCGAAAATTTCGATCAGCTCTTGTTCCCGTCCCTGATACGCCACAAATAGCATGCGCTCCTGCGACTCAGACAGCAGATATTCATAGGGGATCATACCCGTTTCGCGCACCGGAATTTTGTCTAAATCCAGCTCAATGCCAACGCCCCCTTTGGCTGCCATCTCGGAGGTCGAGCAAGTAATGCCTGCTGCTCCCATATCCTGAGCTGCGGCGACTGCGCCTGTCTTAAAAGCTTCCAGACAAGCTTCAATCAGGGATTTCTCTAAAAACGGATCCCCAACCTGCACGGCTGGCCGATCGTCCATCGACTCATCGCTCAGTTCAGCGCTGGCAAAACTGGCTCCGCCCATGCCGTCCCGTCCTGTAGTTGAACCAACATACAATACCGGATTGCCAATCCCTGTTGCACCCGATTTGACGATCTCTGGCGTCTCCATCAAACCGATCGCCATCGCATTCACTAAGGGATTCCCGGAATAGGCTGCATCAAAATAAACTTCACCGCCTACGGTTGGTACTCCCACACAGTTACCGTAATGAGAAATACCAGCCACCACCCCCTGGACTAACCGGCGCGATCGCGCATCATCCAGGGAACCAAACCGCAACGAGTTGAGAATGGCGATCGGGCGGGCTCCCATAGTAAAAATGTCGCGTAGGATGCCGCCGACTCCAGTTGCTGCTCCCTGAAATGGCTCCACTGCAGAAGGATGGTTGTGCGACTCGATTTTAAAGGCCAACTGCAACCCATCGCCCATATCAACAACGCCTGCATTCTCCCCCGGTCCCACGAGGATGCGCTCTCCGGTGGTGGGAAACTGCTTCAGCAAAGGTCGAGAGTTTTTGTAGCAGCAATGCTCAGACCACATGACGCCAAACATCCCCAGTTCTGCTTTATTGGGATGACGACCGAGACGATGCACAATTTCGGCATATTCGTCGGGTTTGATGCCTTCAGCAGCAATTTCTGCGGATGAAAACGGAGTGGTGGTGAGATCAATATCCGTCGAAAGCAACTCGGACATGGATAGATTTAGACAGGCGAGGGGACAAGCTCAATTCTATCGGCATTTGCTGAAGCGATCACGCCACAAAAAATGCCACCGCAGAGCAGTGGCACATCCAGTTTTGGACACAATTGCGTTCTATCCCCAATCAGTCTCAGTTTCTAAACCTTCCGAAGTACGCATGAACCCAGGTCGAGAACTGGCTGATTCATTGGGTTGCAGCGAGACGTCGCTTAGCCTTCGCCAGCAGCAGCAGTTTCTCCGATCGTCAACGGTTGGATGCTGACAATTTTGCCGCCCATCCGGGTGACGCGCTGCATCGTCTCATTCATCCGGTTAAAAGGCACCGTTAAAAAGACGCTGCTGCTGGAACGGATGTCGTGCTCCATCTGAGCGGTTTCATCATTTTGATGAAGACCCGTGACTTCGTAGCGAAAACTACGATTTCCAGCAATGGTGTTGCTATTTCTACCACCAACAGTTTGACCAAACATCGTTATGCTCCTCAATTACAGGGGGGTAATACTAGCGATCTTGCCACCTTGCCGCTGCACTCTTTGCATATGGCTCGACAGTTCTTCATAAGGAATGATGACTGCCTTATTCACTCGACGCACGCTCGGATAACCGGGCTGGGAAATCGCGGCGACTTCTACCCGATAGAGACGACCTGACTGCGGCGACTGAGCACTGCCGAACGTGCTGGTGGGGGTGCCCCCTTTGGCAGAAGCCCGATAAGCAAAGCCATTGTTGCCACCCGAAGGCCCAACAACCGCAGAAGCAGCATTTCTGCCTAAGTCACCAGCTAAGCGGGGTGAGCTGCCTGCCAATTGAGAGCGATCGCTATTGGCATAGCCCCGATAGAGTTGGAACATGCGGGTGAAGCCAACGGTTTTTTGGCCAGACTGGGTGGCAAAGCCCCGGTAGTAAGGCACGATATTTTCGCCGAAATTGGCCTGATATTCCTCAGAGTCAATATAGGAATCGATATCAGCCTCATAGCCTTGATTCTGATACAGATCGAGGTGATAGATGATTTCGGCTTCATCATAAGGAGCGCGACCCAGCAAATGCTTGTAGTTCAGCTCAATCACCCGGCTTTGGAAATTGGGGTACAGGAACTTTGCTTTGTACAGCTCAGATTTCGCAACCTGCCGCACAAATTCTTGTACCGTGATATTGCCATTCGCCAACAGAGATTCTGCTGCCGTTAGCCGTTCCGACTTCATCAAATAGTCGTTGCCCAATACCTGACGGTAGACAGCTGTGATCACATTTGCGATATCCGCAGAACTGGCATTGATACGCAGCTCAACAGGCGAAAAATCGCTAAAAGCAGAAGTTCCCAAACGGGATGCTGCGGTGGTAATTGCCATGAATTGTCTCCTTTCTACGAAAGCTGGATACTGGTCACTTTGCAACCTTTACGGTTGAGCTGTTGCAGTTTGCTAGAGAGCTGCTCGAATGAAACAATCACTTCTGAAGAGCCAGTGCGGACCACAGAAGCATTGGCCGAAGCAGACTGCAAGAAGCTGATCCGGTAAGTGCTGTTGCGATCGCCCGATGCGGTTCCAGTCAAAGCACCGCTAGAAGTTGCATACACCGGAGAAGCAATATTTTTAGCCACATCCCAGGTTAATACACCTTTGGGTTTGCCCTGAGCCCGATCGCTGTTCGCATAACCCCGGTAAAGCTGGAACATGCGGGTGAAGCCTACCGTTTTCTGACCAGCCGTGGTTTGGAATCCCCGATAAT
This sequence comes from Elainella saxicola E1, assembly GCA_002796835.1. Classification (GTDB taxonomy): domain Bacteria; phylum Cyanobacteriota; class Cyanobacteriia; order Elainellales; family Elainellaceae; genus Elainella; species Elainella saxicola. The sequence continues at coordinate 98,477 of LUGL01000021.1, forward strand.
AGGGCACGATCGAATCGCCAAAGCTCTGATCATACTCAGCAGAATCGATGTATGAATCGATCTCAGCTTCATATCCCTGAGAAACATAGAGATCGACATGCTCAGCAATTTCGGATTCATCGTAGGGCGCACGTCCCAATAGATGCTTAAAATTCAGTTCAATGAATCGAATTTGATAATTTGAATAGAAAAATTTAGCACGGTAAAGCTCAGATTGAGCGATCGCCCGTACAAAATCGCGCACCGTAATTTGTCCCTGACGCAGTAAGGATTCGGCACTGGTCAAGCGCTCACTCTCCATCAGGTGTTCGTTTCCCAAAACCTGACGATAGGCCGCTAAAATCACCGCTTGCACATCACCTTCTGTTCTGGGCGAGCGAAGCTCTACCCTTGAAGCAGCATCAAAGGGTTCAATCCCTAAACGACTTGCTTCTCCCAAAGCTGCCATAATTGCTTCTCCTATCTCAATGACAAAGCAGAGAATCTCGATGAACTGATCTTCATGTCGGCCCAGATCTAAAGGATGTTTCGAACATGTTAAAATCCACTAGATCTTCCACCAGACCTCCTGAAAAATGGAGGCATCGGGCCACTCAAACTCTCTTTTTCGCAAAAGAAACTCAGGAAAACTGAAAAATCTGGGTCAGACCAGATCACTTTCCTCAATACTCTTTTTCAAGAGAATGGTTCTAGCAACACTCATGGAGTTGAGGGTTACTATATTCATTTGCTAAAAATTACCTGAAAAGGTAAACCGCTCCGACCCATTCAGGGCTACAGTGGCTCACCTCTTCAGGTAGGTCACGATTCTAGCTCAGGGCGTTGATCGCGTAGTCGAGGTAGGAGTTTGCTTCAACTGCAGCATCACCACTCAAACCATGGTTAGCCTTGATGTGCTTGAGGGCTTCCACATACCAGCTGGGAGACAGATCGAAGGTCTTGTTGATTTCAGCAATACCAGCGATCAAATAGTCATCCATGGGGCCGGTGCCGCCAACCACGAGGCAGTAGGTGACCATGCGGAGGTAGTAGCCGATGTCACGAGCGCACTTGTCTTTACCGCGTTGGTCAGCAGCGAAGTTGTTCCCTTGCATTTGCGTGGTGTAGGGATATTTCTGATAAACGGCGTTAGCAGCGCCTTGAGCCAGACTGCCTGCCTTTTCAGAGAGTGCTTTAGCAGCTTGCAGACCAGCAGCAGCTTGGCGGAAACGGCCAAAAGCGGTTTGCAGTTCAGTAGAGCTGAGGAAACGGCCTTGAGAATCAGCTGCAGCAACTGCTTCGGTGATGGGGGTCTTCATATGATTGTTATCTCCTCTGAGATGAAAGTTTGAAAATGGTAAAGACTAAAACACTGAGTTAAAGAACTCGAAAACTTAGATCGATGCAGCAATCCATTTCAGATTGCAACCAATCCAGTTGTTTAGCCAACAGCAGCAGCAGCGCGATCGAAGTAGCTAGAGATTTCAGCCATCAGAGAGCTGCAATCGCCTTGGGTAATGCCATTTCTGTCGTTTGCGATCGCGATAGCTGCTTCTTTCATCTTGTTGACACCAGCAGCGACGGAAGCACCGGGAACACCCAGAGCCAGGTAGGTTTCACGCAGACCATTGAGGCAACGATCATCGAGGACAGAAGCATCCCCTGCGAAGATTGCGTAGGTAACATAGCGCAAGATGATTTCCATGTCGCGCAAGCAAGCAGCCATGCGGCGGCTGGTGTAAGCATTACCGCCAGGAGCGATCAACTGAGGTTGTTCAGCGAACAGAGTCCGAGCAGCATTAGCAACGATGGTCGAAGCGTTACCGGTGATGCGGTTAACGGCGTCCATCCGCTTAGCACCATCAGCAACCATTGCGCTCAGAGCATCGATTTGAGAACCGCTGAGGTACTCACCACGTGCATCAGCCTGGGAGACGACCTTGGCGAATGCGTCTAGCATAATTTCAATCTCCTAAATGAAGTTCAAGTTGATTTGTTTGAAAAATCAATTTAAAGACTTAGCAGAGACAGCCTGACCTTAAAAGATGAGCGAAAAACTTTACATATAACTTTTTTCACAATCTCATCAAAGCCAACAGTCCGAGTTCAATCAAATCACAGTCTGTCCTGCTCTCTAAGCCCTTCAGGTTCCCTTTATACAACGCTGAGATTGGGGTTTCCCATTACGAATTGTTATCTTGAATCCTCTTCTTTCTTAATTTTTTTAAAGCACCCATTGTCACCCTCAAATTGTGCATTGGGAACACAGACAAATTGAAAGGTCTTATTCTACTGCGATTTAGGATCACCTCTCGGTTGCGATCGAGGCAGATAGCTGTCCTCAGTCATGGCATAGGCGCTGATTTCACATGAAGTTATATTAAGAGTCTGAACATTATTTAACAAAGCCAATAAGCCTTGGAATCACTGTATTCTGGGAAGTGCAATACCCAAAAACTTTGATTCATTTGATTCCAATCTATGGAGGGCTGAGCGTGACAATCCCTTTGTTAAACTATTCTCCAACTACGCAAAATCAGCGCGTTGCTTTATATGCAGTTGCGAGAGAGGCTCAAGAGCGAATTTATTCAACTGACGACCTGCTGTCTGCCAGCGATATAGGCAACTTGATCGAGGCGGCTTATCGCCAAATCTTTTTCCATGCCTTTGCTGCCGATCGCGAGGTTGCCCTAGAGTCTCAACTTCGTTCTGGACAAATTACCGTACGGGACTTTATTCGAGGTCTCCTGCTGTCTAACACCTATATCAACAGCTTCTATAACCTCAATAGCAACTATCGTTTTGTAGAACAGTGCGTGCAGCGGGTGCTGGGTCGGGATGTGTATAGCGATCGCGAGAAAATTGCCTGGTCGATCGTGATTGCCACCAAGGGCGTGAAAGGGTTTATTAACGAGCTGCTTGACAGCCCCGAATATCTCGAGAACTTTGGTGAGAACATTGTTCCCTATCAGCGTCGCCGTTTGATTCCTGGTCGCGCTACAGGTGAAACGCCTTTCAATATTAGATCGCCGCGCTACGATGCCTACTATCGGGCCAAACTCGGTTTCCCGCAAAATATCTGGCAAACGGTCGTTCAATCCTTCCGTCCGCCCGAAAAACAACCGCGTCCCGGCGATCCAACCCTATTCCTCGACATGGCGCAAGGCTTGTCTTCCAGAGGCAATGCGCCAACTCCCGTTTCCACAGCAAACCTTGATTTCTTGAATAAAGTTCCCTATCGGCAACGGTAGAGAGATTTAAGAGATCCACAGAGATCTACAAAAGTAGGGGGGTGAAACCGTCATTGTGTTTTATCCCCTTTCTTAAGTTCTAATGAGTTGATTTCCACTGTTTTTTGATCTAATACCAATTTTACTTGAAGGCACATAGAATATAGGGAGAATCGATATCCTTGGGAAGAGGTATGAGTCGCCCATTCAAACTTGAAATCGCGGAGAGCGAAGCAGAACTGAAAAAACGGCTACAATTCGCCCGTGAGGCAATCCATAAAGAGAAGCTCCAAATGCTGTGGTGGGTCAAAAGCGGGCAGGTGAAGCAGCAACAAGAGATCGCACAGCGCTTGGGTCGCGATACCTCAACTGTGACCCGATGGCTCCAACAATACCGCCATGACGGACTCAAAGGGCTGTTAGAAATCCGCAAAGCCCCTGGAGCAGTGCGCAAGCTCAGTGATGAGGTATTGGCAGATTTGCAGCAGCAACTCAACAGGCCAGAAGGGTTCAGCAGTTATGGTGAAATCGTGGAATGGTTGGAGATCAAACACGGGGTAACGGTGAAGTATGCAACGGTTTACCAATGGGTGAGGTATCGTCTAGGAGCCAAGCTGAAAGTGGCTCGTCCTATGAGTTATCGGCAAGACTCGCAAGCGGTAGAGAACTTTAAAAAAACCTTGGAGCAGCCCTAGTGCTGTTAGA
>LUGL01000160.1 GCA_002796835.1 Elainella saxicola E1
TCGGTCTGCCAATAAGACAATTGCTACTCCATCGGGCAAGACTCGTGCAGCCTGCCGCAGGACCCGTTGAATCGTCCATAATCGCACTGTGCTGCTGGATTGGGCGACAACTCGCCAAGCGATCGGGATGGTTCTACCCCGGTACACCACCCCAACCCAGACAATACAGAAACAATTCCACACCAGGGTGGTATCAAGACTCAGATACAGTCGTTCCTGCGTCCATTGAGACAAGGCTTGCCCGATGAGCGCATGATGGGCAGAAACCACATCAATTCTTCGATTCGACAACCACCGTCGAAATCGTCTTTGATGCGATTGGGCAAGTTGAGCACGACTGACGACGTATACGCCAAAGCCATTGAGATGAACGTTTTGGCTTTGGATCATGCCAATCATCATCCAGCATAGTGTTTGCAGGTGACGGGCATCCTGCCACACGATGTCACATTGACGCAGGAAATCATTCAACGCATGATAGAGTCGGGAAGTGGGAGCCATTGTTTTTGCTGTTAGGTGTGGTAACTTTCCAGCATAAATCAAGCTCTCCTTCCCTTCTAGCTTGTGTTTCATCCCCAATCAGTTTTGTCAGTCAACCAGGTCTGCGACCTCTACTGAGGTGAAGCCAATCGGGATTCCTCCCATAATTTGGGTGCGACAAGTCAAAATCAATCGATTTTTAGGATAATCTTGAGCAAACTGTTCGAGCTGATGCTGTACAACAAGTCGCAGTTGGTGAGTTGGCACCTCATCTAAACCATCCATCAATAACAAGAGTTTGCCGCCCTTTAGCAGCTTTTCCAAAGATAGAGCTGCGAGTTGCTGCTGCAACTCCAAGATTTGGTTCTCTTGTTGATGTTGTTTCAATAATTGAATTTGTTGCTTGATCGCATTGAATTGATACCAATTTTCCAGTTCTAATTCTTGATCAATCACCTCGATCAAATTCCATCGCCCATCTCGGATTCGGCGAAATTCGATCAAAACTGCGATCGACTCTGACTGAAACTTGCCATTGCACCAATCCACCGCCAAATGCTTGAGAAATGTGGTTTTTCCCGCTCCGGGTTTTCCGAGAATCACCAGTTTTGGTTTACCATTGGCAACTTCAAACCCTGGATTCCGTTTAATCCGATCGCCCAACCCTAACCGATCGTTGCGTAAATCAAACGTTTCCAGCAGCTTAGATTCCGATACCTGAAATGTGCGTGGCGATCGATTTAGCAGCCAGACATCAACATAAAGCTGATCGACTCCGATTTCTTCCCCACTCAGCAAGCGCATTCGGCTATGTTGGTCGAGAATTTTCTGACGGCAATGCGATCGAACTTGTTCAATCCAGGCTTCTTCTGATTGTGATGAGATGGGAGGTTGATCGATCGGGCTTTCAGAAGGGGCGATCGTCTGTACAGAAGAAACCTCTTGCCAATTTAAGCGCAATGCGAGACAGAGTTTGCGAAACTCACTTTCCCGAACAGGCTTCTCACTGAAGAAGTTGGTCACAGTCGTTCGTGACATCTTCACATGCTCTGTCAGCTTCGACTTATTGCCTTCGAAGTACTGGATCAAAGCATTGTTCGCCTTTGTCCAATCAGTAAGAATCAGTTTGCGAAATCGCTTCATTCACCCCACTGCTCCGCCATTTCAGATACCCACCATTTTATCTACATGGACAAACTTGGACATTAATGAACAATCTTACACATCTGCTGAACAATTCCTGAACACCTTGCACAATCAAGCTTTGCCATACTAAAGGCAACTTACTTGACCGGAGGTTCATGATGAATAAGGCCTTACTAGCCATTGCTTCCACTATCACGGCCATCGCCGCAGGTTCCAGCTTTTACCTCTCCACACTCCCCAATCCCACTCAAGCCCAAACAAACTTGGCCAATACTGCCAATACGATCGCGATCGGTGGAGCCACAGCAATTTTTGGATTGCTGAATGAAGATGAAGACGATCAAAATGACAAAGACGCTTAGGAGTGGGGATGAAATGATGTGGGGTGGGTTGCTCGATCGGGCTATTAGGGCGAGATGATCACCCCACAAGAAATGCTGTGTTATTTAACTTCTGTTCCTCAGGAACCGCAGTTGCATTTGTCGCGTAATCTCGGTATTCTGTCTGATTAAGGCTGCATTCATTGCAGCTATCAACCCAAAAATCTAGCGTCGTCTATGACTGCTGGCAACAGCCATAAACGACTAACCTCCAAGCTGATTCAACCAGCAAGGCGGCTAACGGAGTATTTTAACACTCCGTCTAGTCACTCTGTTTTGCGTCTATTTTTGCGGGGTGGCTAGGTTTTTGGGCTTTCCTCCAGGCCCAAATTCAAAGGAGTGTTGATTATGGCAGAAGAATTTCTGTCCGATTTCCCGATCTTGATCGATTCATCCCAACATCTACTCACCGATCCAAGAGACGATCGCGAGAGATTGCGCTTAATCTTGATCGGTTCTACATCTGGAGTCCGCGAAATGATTCACAAACTGCATGTGTGTCGGATCGCCGATGCCGGGAATTGGAGTCGGTTATTGCCCGTACCGAATTCAGCAGAAGTCATGAGTATTTTAGTGATCGATCGGCCTCGAAATCGGGATCCGATCGGCTGAGATTGGGCTTGGAGACAAGATCCCTGAATCTCAAAAATTCCAGGGATCTGATTTGGGGAATTTGGGTGACGATCGATTTGAGATACTTGAAAGAATTTTAATGTGAACAAAACCAACTACTACATCACCGATCGTCCAGCCAGAGCACCTTTCAGATCATGTAGAATAATTGTACTGTTGCTCTCCTGCGCTGCCATGTCGATCGTTCCAGAACAGGAAATCCTACTCTCTTCTCTTGCTGAAACAGAACCAGCAGCAGAACCACCTGTCTTTCCACCTAGCGACCTTTACAGTGACGAGCCGCCCTTGGAAACCGAACTCCATCTCCGCCAAATTTTGCTGCTGATTCAATCTTTGGAATGGCTTTGGCGCGATCGAACTGATTTTTACGCATTTGGCAACCTGACGATCTATTACAGTCCTCAACAGCGTAAGTCAGAAGATTTTCGGGGACCAGATTTCTTTGTTGTGTTGGGCACAGATCGCAAGCCGCGTAAAAGCTGGGTCGTGTGGGAAGAAAATGGCAAATATCCAAATGTGATCATTGAGTTATTGTCTGACTCAACGGCCAAAACCGATCGCGGCCTCAAGAAACAGATTTATCAAGACATCTTCCGCACATTGGACTATTTCTGGTTCGATCCCAACAGTCTAGAGTTTGAGGGATTTCATCTCGTCGATGGGCAATATGAACCGATCGATCTGACAGAGCAAGGATGGCGATGGAGTCAGCAATTGCAATTATTTTTGGGCATTGAGAACAGTCAACTTCGCTTTTTCACTCCAGAAGGGCAGCTTGTTGCAACGCCAGAAGAATCAGCAAAAGCTGCAGAACAACGAGTTGCAGAAGCAGAAGCTTTATTGGCCCAATATCGCGATCGATTTGGGGATTTACCTAACGTTTCGCCTTGACCTTAGGCAGCAAATGAATTGAATGTACGGGCATAGCTTACTAAGCTTCTTCAAAGCCAATTTATAATGCCATATCCTGTACGGGCATAGCATGTGCCCCTGCAAGGCTAACTCAGATCTTGCACCTGTTCTAATTGTTGCCCTCATGTCCCGTCCGCAAGTCAACTGCGGACTAATCGCGAAACTCTGCTATAGGCGTAAGCCTTCCCGCAGGGTAGCAGACTAAGCCAGCCTGTCAGCCCACTTCAGTAGGGTTAATCCATTAGCTCGCGATTTATCTGCGAGCTGCGAGCGGGTGATTGCAAGAGGCGCAAGATCTGAGCCAACTTAATTAATTCACGATCCTTAAGCTAATCCAACCAGCTTCTCGGTTAGTTCCCACATGCGCTTCGCTTTTTCATTGTCGCGAGCCTGGGGAGAAACTTGCTGCACAAACGCCTTGCCGTTCTTCTTCTGGCGGTTGCCCCAGCTCCAGTAGGCTCCTGATTTGCGGAATGCCGGATCAGCAACCACATCTGCAACCCGCTCTCCAGCCAGTTCTTGCGACACATAGCCGCCCGTGATGTTCTTTTGGAACCAGGGGAAGATTTTTTGGAACAGCGGATAGTGGTTGCGGAATAACGGTGTATCGGCTACACAGCCCGGATAGAGCGAGCTAAAGGTAATTCCCGTAATGTCAGCAAAGCGACGATTCATTTCTAGAATGGTCAGAACATTGCAGACTTTACTGTCCTTATAGGCTTTGACAGGCTCAAATTGCTTGCCGTCCGCCATAGTAATTGGCGCTTTGAAGCCTGCTGCAAATCCTTCAAAGTTGCCGAGGTCCGGTCTTGGCGGAATCTTGCCACCTAGCTCGTCTGGATTGTGCGTGACAGTGCCGAGGATCACCAGTCGGCGATCGTGATATTTGGATTTCTGCATATCTTCCACCAGCAAATTCGCCAGCAGGAAATGGCCCAAATGGTTGGTGGCCATGCTCAGTTCATAGCCATCGGGACTCCAGAGTGGCTCTTTCAGCAACGGCATATAAATGGCAGCATTGCCAACAAACGCATCGAGCGATCGACCTGTGGCCCGGAAGTCTTGCACAAATTGGCGGACGCTAGCTAACGAGCCAAGATCGAGGTGAATCACTGTATAGCTGTCTTTGGGAATGCCGACCGATTCAGCAGCCTTTTCTGTTTTGGGAATATCGCGGCAGGCCATTACGACATACCAGCCACGTTTGACGAGTGCCTTTGCGGCGTACAATCCTACCCCGGAGGAAGTACCTGTGATCACAACCGTTGGTTTCTGATCTGATGCCATCTTGTTAAAACTTTATCCTTGTTGACTCTTCTTATCGTCGCATAACAACGATCGACTAATTCTCGTGGTTTAAACTGCTTTACAGTTGTCGAAATATTGAGAAACATTACTTGTCAAGCGGCAATTAGCCTTTCTTCCCAAAGAATTATGTTTTTTCTATCGAAACGATTAACTTTTTAGTAGGAACTGAAGGATTGGACGTGAGCGAGACGCTCACACTTTTATTCAGAGCATTTGTTTTCATGGCGCTGTGCTTTAGGAATCTGATCGCCGACGAAACCTGCCCGATCCCATCAAACGGCTGCAAGCGAGTGGTATCTTACGAAAGCAGTAGCGGGGCAAGCACCAAGATGGATAACCGATCGATCGCCAATCAAGCTTTGGGGAGGGCCGCATGAAGCGTCTGATTTCCCTCATCGTCAGCCTGCTGATCCTGGCGGTGATTTATTGGAAGATCGATTTTGCGGGTCTGATTCAGGTCTTTCGGCAGTGCGATCGGCTGTGGATGGCGATCAGTTTGGGCATGGTGGTGCCGATTACGATGATTACGGCCTGGCGGTTGCAGCAGCTCATGCCTGCGGGTGGACGGTTAGGCTTTGCAGAAGCGAATAAGCTGATCTTGGCGGCCAGCGTGCTGAACATGGTGCTGCCGTCCAAAATGGGCGACATTGCCAAAGCCTACTTCATGCGAGACAAAGGCCACCTGAGCGGATCGCTGGCTCTGTCAATGGTGGTGTTTGAAAAGGCTTGCGACATGCTGTCCTTGCTGCTGTGGTGCGTGTTCGGCCTGCTGCTCTATCCCCAAAAAGACTGGCTGTTTTGGGTAATGACGATTAGCGTGACGATCGGTCTAGTTCTCGGCATCTTGCTGTTGAGCTGGCCTAAATTCGCCCAAGTCTTTTTCAATCTGGGTCAGGCGATCGCCCCAAAAAAACTGCGAGCCAAACTCGGCAAACTCAGCTATTCCTGGCAGGAAATGCATGATTACTTCTGGCGCGATCCGAAACATCTGCTGAAAATCACCGCCACCTCTATCTTTCTCTGGTTTCTACATCTGCTGCAAATCTGGTTCTTTATTCTGGCACTGAATGCCTGGACGCCTTTTTTATCTAACTTAGCGTTGTCCCCGCTGGCAATTCTGGCCGGACTATTACCACTCACTTTTGCAGGAGTTGGCACACGCGATGCTGCGTTGATTGCTTTCTATGCCCCCTACTTTAATGCGGCTACGGCAGCGGCACTTGGTCTACTGTGTACGTCCCGCTATTTATTACCCGCGATCGGTGGTTTACCTTTTCTGAATCAATATCTCAGCACGGTTCAAAATAATCGCAACCTGACCTAATGTCTCAACATTTCCTGCTTAAATCGAACCGCTCTCAAGTTCTGCTCTGGTTGGGACTCAGTTTGTTGGTTTCCCTGCTTTATAGTTATCCCGCTTTAAAGGAGGTGTTTAGAGCGCCCTATGTGCTGCAAGATGATGCGCGACAGCATGTTTTTTGGATGCGGCGATTCCTTGATCCGGCCCTGTTTCCCAATGATTTGATGGCAGATTATTTCCAGTCTGTTGCCCCCAAGGGATATGCAGCGTTCTATCGTCTATTTGCGATCGTTGGAATTGATCCGATTCTGTTAAATAAACTATTGCCAACCATTTTGGGATTGGTCACAACTGTTTTTTGTTTCGGAGTGGCTATGCAGATTTTGCCGCTGCCAATCGCCGGATTTGCTGCTGCCACTTTGTTGAACCAAAACCTCTGGATGCGAGATGACTTGAGTTCTGCCACGCCAGGAGCTTTCTTTTATCCAATTTTTCTGGCCTTTTTATATTATCTATTGCGCCGATCGCTGATTCCCTGCGTCGCTGCCATTGCGTTACTGGGCTTGTTCTATCCCCAATCTATTTTCCTGGCTTCAGGCATCTTGATATTGCGGCTCGTTGATTGGCAAAATGGAGGGCTGCAGATTCTGAGAGAAAGGAGCCAAATTCGCTTTAGCCTTGTTGGATTAGCTACTGCTTTCCTGGTTATGCTGTTCTATGCCTTGCAGTCTTCTGAATTTGGACCAGTAATCCGATTAGCTGAAGCCAAACCCATGGCCGCTTTTTCGCCAACGGGCTGGTCCGCTTTCTTTACGCCAGATCCGATCGAGTTCTGGTTTTGCGGCAAACGCAGCGGCATGATTCCGACGGAATGGTGTGAATTAGCCCAGGATGATCAGGATGTTTTAGCGCCATGGCGAGCTTTCTTGTGGTTTCCTTCGTTATGGCTGGGCTTACTTCTGCCGATCGCATTAATTGGGAAGCAGGTTTTCCCATTGGCAAATCAGGTGACCGAAAACTGGAAGGTGTTGCTGCAAGCTCTACTAGTTTCGATCGGCATATTCTTTCTAGCTCATCTCTTAGCTTTCAAATTACATCTGCCAAATCGCTACACTGAACATAGTTTTCGCATTTTGCTAGCTCTAGCGGCTGGGATTTCATTCGTGATTCTGTGGGATACCTTAATTCGATTGATTCTGCGATGGCTGCCTCAAGGGTTGAGCGGAATGGGAGAACGATCGATCGCGATTGGGTTTACGGCTGTATTGATTGCAACGCTGGTTTGGTATCCGTTTCGCCTAGAGATTGATCACCGCCCTTTCCCCGTCACGGGCTACTTTAAAGGGCAACATGCCGACCTCTACGAATTTTTCGCCAAACAGCCCAAAGATATTGTGATTGCTTCCCTGACTGAAGAAGCCAATCAGCTTCCTACTTTTTCACAGCGATCGCTCTTTGTCGGTGGAGAGGGATATATCCTACCCTATCACCGCAAGTATTATCAGCAAATTAGTCAAAAACTGCTGGCTTTAATTCAAGCGCAATACAGTCCTGATTTGGCGCAGGTGAAGCAATTTATTCGGCAGAGCCAGATCAATTTCTGGTTGATTGATGGTGAATCGTTTCAACCCAATTTCGCCAATCCCAAAGCTTATTTAACTCGTCTTTTTGAGCAATTTCCGCAGGAGACTGAGGCGATCAAAGCCCAACTGCAAACGGGTTACACACCAGCGCTGACTCAAGCGATTGAATCTTGCTCTGTGTTTAAGGAAAAAGAGTTGAAAGTATTGCGAGCTAAATGTATTCTGCGACAGTAAGCAAGCCTGAAAACATGATTGGATTTGCTTATCTCCTCGCAAAGATTTTCCTGACTTCTGCCTTTAGAAATATTTCGCTTTCTAGTGGAGGTTATGCTAGGCTGTATTGCAATAACTAGAGCCAGTCAGCTTAATCTGAGTTGCATTTACCGTTCGACTTCTATCTAGTGCGATCGGGCAATCAGAGCGGAGGAACCAACTTTTGGGGCTTATCTTGAAGTGATTTCAGGAGGGGTATCTCTCAACCCTAGCCCGTCAGCTAACTCCGTCGGCATTGAGGGAGGACTGAAAGTCAGAATTTTCAAATTTTGGCGAATCAGTGTCTCTTGCGCGTACTGCTCAGTTGATGTACCTGCTAGTGAACCTGAGGTTGAGTTCATGCTGCTTCTGAATCTTGCGGCCATTCTTGCGGTCGCGACTCAAGCAACCTGGAAACGAGCCAAACCCTTGTTATTAAAGGAAACCGTGTTGCTGCCTGCGTTGGGTTTTGCAGGGGTGATCCTACTTTGGTGGATTGTGGCGCTGNTTTCGGCACGATTTGATGCCAACCCCTGCCGAGGCGCTGATCAACAATCGCGATTTTATTTTGCATCCGTTTTATCAACGTGGTCCGGGCGACTTAGGAATCGGCTGGCTGCTGATCGCCAGTCTGCGAAGAGTGCTGCTGGGGTTCACTCTGGGCGCATTCGTTGCTATTCCGATCGGATTTCTGATTGGGATGTCCCGTTCCTTTATGCTGGCATTAAATCCAATCATTCAGATCTTTAAACCTGTTTCTCCCTTAGCCTGGTTGCCGATCGCTCTGGCAATTTTCAATTTGGCTGATCCTTCGGCGATTTTTGTCATCTTCATTACATCTCTGTGGCCAACCATTATTAATACTGCATTGGGTGTTTCCAGCGTTTCGCAAGATTACATTGATGTAGCCCGGGTTCTGGAGATGCCACGTTGGCGACAAATCTACAAGATCATTCTGCCAGCCAGCCTGCCTTATATCTTTACCGGACTACGCATCAGCTTAGGAATTGCCTGGTTGGTGATTGTGGCAGTTGAGATGCTGACGGGTGGGTTGGGGATCGGCTTCTTTGTTTGGGATGAATGGAGTCGACTCAATCTAAGTTCCGTCTTTTTAGCGGTATTAGTGATTGGTCTAACGGGATTATTGCTGGATTTTGCGATCGCCAAACTGCAAGTTCTCGTCACGCACCGCCGCCCTCAAACCACCTGATCCAAACCTCCTCACATCCAGATAATTTGCAATGAATCGAGAATTTTGGACTCGCCGAGAAGTCATCCTCGGTTTGGGCGCTGCTGCCACAACTGCGGCTTTGCCTGCCTGCAACATTAACGCCGATCGGGCTGCGAAAGGCTTGACTGACGAAGCGCTGGCCATTCAGCCTGTCGTTAAATCTAGCGAATTGGAAAAGCCGGATATTATAGTTGGCTACGTTCCGGTGAACGATTGTGCTCCGTTTGCGATCGCCTGGAAGAAGGGCTTTTTCCGCAAATATGGTCTGAATGTGCAACTGAGCCGAGAAGCAAGTTGGGCCACTTCACGTGATGGTTTAATCTTCGGTCGGTTAGATGCATCACCCGTTGTATCGGGTGCAGTCACCAATGCTCGAATTGGAGCCGAAGGGGCACGTCATGCTCCTCTTTGTGCGGGTATGGTGATTCACCGGCACGGCAACGCCATGACCATGAGCAAGGATATGTGGGATTTTGGGTTGCGTCCCTGGTATGAATACAACGGCGATCTAGAGGCATTTGGACAGCAGTTCCGGGCCTATTTCGATCGCCAGCCTCCAGAACGCAAAGTCTGGGCCGTGGTACTCAGCTCTGCCATTTACGAATATTTCATTCGCTATCTCTCCGCTGCCGCAGGCGTGGACCCGTTTCGGGAATTTCGGGTGATTATTGTGCCGCCACCCCAAATGGTGACGAATATGCGAATTGGAGCAATGCAGGGATATATGGTGGCCGAACCCTGGAACACACGCGCCATTCAAGGCAATGCGGGCATCGGCTTTACCTTTGCGCAGGGTAAAGAAGTCTGGTTGGGGCATCCTGATCGCCTTCTGGGTGTGATGGAATCCTTCATTACTCAATATCCCAAAACCTATCGATCGCTGCTGAAGGCCATGATCGAAGCCTGTCAATATTGCAGTAATCCGGCCAATCGGCCAGAGGTAGCGAAACTGATTACGGAACGTTCCTTTACCGGCGCAAAACCCAAGCAAGGGGCGATCGACAAATTTACAAGACCGGGGATTGTTGGAAATTATAACTATGGCGGTTTTGATGGCAAGGATCGCACCCATACTGCCACCGATACCACTCTGTTTTTCGACCTCCCTGCCAATGTTTCCCATTCTGCCTATACAACCTCAACGTTCCTCTGGCGTTCCCAGAGTATTTGGCTAATGACACAGGCAGCTCGCTGGGGACAAATCAAAGAGTTCCCCAGTAATGCTGAAGCGTTGGCTGCAAAAGGTTGGCGATCGGACATTTATCGTGAAGTTGCGCAGGAGATGGGCATTCCCTGTCCGGCGGAAGATTACAAAATTGAACCAGCCGAGGCGTTTATCGATCGCAAGGCGTTTGATCCAAGCGATCCGGTGGCCTATCTGAACAGTTTTGAAATTCGCGCTAATCGTCCTACATCCATCTACCTGTCTTGACCTCCGAAGATTTCCGGTGTTCAGATTCGCCTCTCTCGTCTTGCTTTCTTTGCTCTCTCACTTATCTTTTGTTTATCTATGCCACATTTAACCAGCCTCAATTCAATGCAGGGTCATCCTCCGTCTCCTCATGCCACTGATTTCCTGGTTGTTGATAGCTTGAGTAAATCCTATCCAACAGCGGCTGGAGAATTTGTTGTTCTAGATGACATTCAGCTTACGATTCGCGAAGATGAATTTGTTTCGTTGATCGGTCATTCTGGCTGTGGTAAATCGACCCTGCTCAAAATCCTGGCTGGACTGGAACAAGCCACTACTGGACAGGTGAGGCTGGAAGGCAAAGCAATCCGTAAGCCGGGATGCGATCGGATGATGGTATTTCAACATTACGGTCTGCTGCCTTGGCTAACCGTGCGGGAGAATGTGCGATTGGCGATCGATGAAGTGCTGAAAGGGCTTTCGTCCCGAGAGAAAGCACAAATTGTGAATGAGCATCTGGCCATGGTCAACCTAACGGCAGCAGCTAATAAATATCCGGATGAAATTTCAGGCGGCATGAAGCAACGGGTCGGGATTGCGCGCGCATTGGCGATCCGTCCGAAAGTTTTGCTGATGGATGAACCCTTTGGTGCTCTGGATGCCTTGACTCGCGGCAAACTCCAGCGGCAGGTTTTAGAAATTTGGGAAAATCATCGTCAGACCGTGATTATGGTAACGCATGACGTGGATGAAGCGCTTTATATGTCCGATCGCATCATCATGTTAACCAATGGCCCTAATGCCAAAATTGGCGAAATCCTGGAAGTGCCATTTCCCCATCCTCGGAATCGCCAGCAGTTGCGTGAGAGTCCGCAATATTATGAATTACGCAACCATGCGCTCAACTTTCTCGATCGCTATTTCAGTTCAGATGATTAATTCGCCTGGGGGCATCTGCCCCCAAAATCTCGCGAAGCAGATTAGTCTACCTTGTATTCTTTTGCCCGTAGGTTAGCTCGACCCCTGGCTTCGTTCCAGGCTTATTTTCCGGTTGATTACTTGTCATTCCCTCCGGTGGTTTTGCCTCAGTTTCAGTCGGGGCCTGAATCTGGTTAAGGTGAATAGTATTGACCTGTGTAATGAAACTTTCAACTGATTCTTGCACTTTGCGTTTGCGTTGAGCATCATCAGGCAAGTCAAAAAAACGGTAGGCTGGCGTTACTCCTAAAATGAACTTTTCTTGCTCTGCTTCTAACAATTCAACAGAGGTATTTGCCGCCATCCAGTTTTTCTGGAACGGGAACGAGGTCGATAAGCTGGTAACAATCGAAGCAACCGCTGGGAAAATTACGGGCATCCACTTAATCCAGGGGATACTGAGATCTACTTTATCCAGCAGCACTAGAATTGGAGTGACGCCTGAGAGAACGATACTGGAGATTTGAAACAGGTAGTAGATATTTCTAGAGTTGCCTCGAGTTCTTTTGTAATCATCGATCAATTCCTGACAATATTGAATTGCTCTGGTTCGCATCAGGTTGATCGACTCATCTGCGATCGTATTGCCAAATAAAGAACTGTATAGTTCGGCTTTCTTCTCGTTTTCCACTTGTTTAACCCGGCGTTTGTAATTCCCTAGAAGTCGCTGGTTGAGCGATAGCATCAGGCCAAGAATGACTAACGCAGCAGCAACACCAACGACGATCTCCTGACGATCGTCGAAAAGAATTGCGATCGCGATTGCTGCAACTCCGGCTGCAATCAGTAGGAACTCCACAATATAGAAAGAGGTCGGGATTTTTGGGTCTGGCAACTTGGTTAAAACCGAAGTTTGTTGGTTGTCTAGTGGTTGTTCATTCATAACAGTTCCAAGAACGCAAAGGTCGCATTCAATCTATTCCTAGTGGGTCATTTGGCACGTAGATAGCCATTTAGAGTGGAGCATTTCACGCAACCAAGGACTGAGCCACAGCCCCAGACCCTCCTAAACGATGTCCTTGTCGTTTAGATCGCGCCCGTTGTCGTCGTGCAGCTCGCTTACCACCCCATTCAAAAGGGGTCGGGTTTTGATTCCATACTCTAGCTACGATCTCAAATCGTTCGATAATTTGCTGGGGAGTTTGCGGATGTTGTCCATCTAAAGCCCGTCGTTTGAGAATACGTTGGATAGATTCTGTCATATTTAGCCAACTCCCTGAAAGTGGAGTGTACAAAGGCAAAACCCCATGTTCACAAAGCCACACCATCAACTCAGGGGTCTGATGCCCGATTAAGTTATCCCACACCAAGAGCATTCGTAAAGGGGGTAATTGTTTCGGTAATGTGAACGTCACACTTAACCCTTCTCGCCACTCCTGCCATATCTGCTGCACCATTTCTTGCGATTGGGAAGAGGAAACTTCAGGTAATGTATTTAGAATATCTGTGAGTTCCCCTTTCAACCACGAATGTAATACGGCATTTGTTGTACTCTCAACCCCCTGGACTTGCACTTGCCCATCATGAGGATGAAACAATGTTAGAACCTTTGCTGTTCCATCACGTATATACTCGTGAGCCTGATGTTGAGGCTGCTCCTCAGGTCGCCAACTGGGTGCTGGGTAAGGCAATGTCTGAAACGGTCCTGCTTCATCTTCACACCACACTGCAATCCCCATCCCTTCAGCTACTCGATAGGCCCGCTCAATCAAGTTTTTTTTG
>LUGL01000022.1 GCA_002796835.1 Elainella saxicola E1
TGAAGAACTTTGAGCGCACCTTACCCCATTCCAAGGTCCAAATCGATCTTTGCTTCGTCCGGCTAATGCTGAAGAGGCTTTCAGCCTCTGCTTGAGATCTCAAATGGGTTCTATAGTTCTCTTTGAACTGGGGCGCTTTGGCATCCTTGGATGCACCTTGACGATGTAACAAGTCCTTCAGATGTTTGTTCTCTGCTTCCAGTTCTTGATTTCGTGCTTCCAGTTCTTGATTTCGCTGCTCTAGCTCTTCCACCCGCTTTGTCAGGCAATTAATCTCCTCAATTAGTCTCGCTAAAATCGGACTGGACTCATCAGACATCGCAGGTTTGACCGAGTAACTTAAGGGCAATTGCCCTGAAATTTAGCATACTTCTCCACAACTTTCACCTCCCGGAAAATAGACAGCTACCATCCCTGCTCTTCAACTTTTGCTCTTAAAGGCTAGCAACCACAAGAAATGGTTTTACCTGTCTTTTAGGGTAGTTATTATCAAGTCTTGAAGGTATCAACAATACCATCAATCATCAACGGCAAAGTTTTGATTTTTGTCCATACTTGCAATGTTTACAACTAGTCTGGGCAAAATATTTCATATTGCTGGTTTTAATGCTTCGTAAGTTTTCGTTCTTCGGGCGAATTCCGGAATAACGCGATCGCAAAAAGATGACCCGATCGTGAGAACGATGGGTCGAAGTCTCAATCAGTACAGAAATCAGCAGGGCATTGAACCTGCACAAATACGCTGGCAGCGGATCTTGTGATTCAACCGCATGGAGTTTGACTGATCGTATCCAGGTTCAACCGCAGTACCTCTCCTTGTCCGGCAATAAAGCCCTGGTTAGAGATGTAGAGGTCGCCATCTGCACCCATTGTTAAACCGGTCGGAGAAACTAGCTCATCGGTGATAGTGGTGCGAGTTTTACCATCCGGAGACAAATAGATTAGCGCACCTGCATCACTGCCCGTTCCGATGCCATCCGCATCATATTCCAGAACATAGAAACCGCCAGATTGGTCAGAGGCAAGATCCACAATATTCGTAAACCCATCTGCATAGACTTCCGGTTGACCGTCAGCAAGGCGATAAATTTTGGCGGCTCCTGCCTGAAATGGAACCCCGGTCAGTTCGCTGACATAGAATGCGCCATCTTTGCCTACGGTAATTGCGGTGGGTACAGGCTGCTGCACTCCTGATTGTCCAGTCAGTGGATCAGTCACAGTACGAGATTGAAAGATGGCTTCTAGTGTCGGCTCACCACCAAAAGCTCTTTGGCTGAGCAAATCATTGCCTCCAGCATCCAGAACATAGGCCGTATTGTCCTGAATCAACAAGTCATAGAGATTCGTGTTCACGTCCTGCCCATCAGGATTATTGTTAAGTTCATAGGCTCCAAAATCACTCAGTCTTGTCCACGAACTCCCACCGTCAAAATCATCGATCGCAATCAACTGACTAAAATCAGGCACCTGGATCGTGCTGTCGCGGAGGGCTGGATTGCCTGCAAACCCAACGATCGCATAGGCGTTTCCATAGGCATCAAATTCAATGTCAGCAACACCCGCTGCATCTCCACCGTCCGGCAATGCCAGTGAAGGCAGTCCAGTCACGACTCGTTCCACCTTCCCGTCTTGAATGCGGGTGATTGCACCCGTTGCGCCATAGGATAAAACCGCGCCCGGTTGACTGGGAGAGGGAATACTGGCTCCGGTGCCTCCTCGTCCTGCTTCTGCAACATAGAGCGCCCCATCCGGGCTAAAGCTCAGCTTGCGGGGACTGTCTAGATCCGATGCCAGCACTTCAATCTGCGGTTTCTGTATCTTATTTTCGCTTAATGTAGTGATGTCATCGTTGTCAGTCGATATATCATTTACATCCTCTCCGAGCATACTGAGAAGAACATCGTTATCCAACATCCCCGAAATTTTTGAAGCAACTGTTTCAGTCATGATTTTCTTCCTTTCCTAATTAAGGCGAATACAAAACGAGTTGTTGCCAATGAACTTTATGAGATCGGCTTACTGAATCCAATGTTGTCGTCAATCACGGTTGTAGGTCCGATCAGCAGCTTTTCTGGGTTGGGTAAATTGAGGTTTGCAAACTCGATCTGGTCGTTCCATACCTTATTAGTATCATCCTTAATGTCTTCAGCAAAGTTGATAAGAAAGCAGGTAGATTAGGAATGAAGATTTGTACTCTGATTTCATCACCACATAGACACTTTTATCAATTCTTGAAGTACAGGATTTCTTCACGCTACATCTTTGTTGTTGGCAACACACTGTGGATTAATCATATCCTAAGTTCGATCGCTCCCTCACAGCGAGAGAGCGATCGTTTACAGAGATAACGAACTTAGTGCAACAAATTTAGACTGTCGGAGCCAAGGTTCCAGCCGGATAGGCAAGAGTACGCCAAGTCTCAGGTCCAACGACACCGTCTTTTACCTTAAGGTTTTGATCTCTCTGAAACTGCATGACTGCATTGGCTGTTTTCGATCCAAAGTCGCCATCCACTGCCCCTAATATGTCCTGATATCCATAGAGCACGAGAAAGCGTTGAACGACAGCAACAGCGGGTCCGGAGTCTCCTTGCTTAAGCGTCGGTAGATCTTGCATGATTTCCTCCAAATTAAGTGTGAGAATCTTGATCTAACTCATTGGTTAGAATTGGTTAATTGAGATGATGATTGAATTGCTAGCGATCGGGCATCGGACCGAGTTTTTCAATCCGGGCATAATAGGTTCATCAGTTGCAGTCTTCAGCAATCGATCGCCTTTTGCAGAGATGAAACAGCGTTCAGAGCGTTCCCATTATCGAACTACCTTCAACTTAAAAATTAGATGAACGATCGACCTCTAACTAAGGTGTTTATCTCGCCAAATCTATAGGTCTAACCTTGTAAACTAGTTCTGGTTGTCATCAATACGGGCTACCTCTCAAGGCTTACCTGGCTATATGAGACAATGTGATCGCTGTTGCACGATAGCCGCTGTCTATCAGGTAAAATTATCTAGTGAATGCAGTACGCTTTGACAACAAAAAAATGACTTGTTCAGGTCAAGGACTTGTGCCATACGATGAAGTCACACGCCGTTGCAAGTTCAGACACTAAATCTGGGTACATAGATTTGAATAGTTCAGTTGTTTGGGGACTGTATCCAATCCTGGAGTACCACTGCCTCAGGAAAGTCTTGCTCGGAAGTGTCCAATAGCGGGGACTAAGGATCTCAAGGCGCATAGTGTGACAGCCATGTTCGCGAGCCCATGCCTCAGCATGGTTGACCAATGCTGACCCGATACCTTCGCCACGATGTTTGCGATCGACAACAAGCATGCTGAACTCTCCGACTCCATTGCTCATCAGGTTGACGTTTACTGACCCAACGATCACGCCATCGATCTCAGCCAGGATCAGCGCTTGAGCACGAAGCAGACGCTCAACCTCAGAGGGATGGGTTCGAAAGCCCTTTCGCTTCCACATACCTGATTCAGCCTCGTCATAGATCTCGTTGATCAGGTTTGAGAGCCGCTTGATGTTGTCTATTGCAAAATCCGACTCAATTGGGAACCGAGTCTTCACTTTCTGTGCTTGCTTCATGCTGCTGCCTCCAGTATTTCAAGTGCCCTTTTGACACTTGCCTCTGGGTGATACATGTATCCACCCAAGGGCTGCCTCTAGATGTTGATCCGAGGGGTCAGTTTATGACCCGTTACTGACTATTTGTTGATCGGTTCCGCTCATGGAACTATCTTCATCGTAGAAGTGTACTTAGGAATCACACTCTGATAAACGTCTTGCTTTAGCATCAACGAATGGATCTGTATCTGTTGACTTTCGCTGAGGTGTCAGTAATGTAATCTATGTCTTCTGGTAGAGGTGAATCAGAAAAAGATCTTTTCAATGCTGAAAAGAAGATGCGATCGAGTATAAAACGATTCGATTATGTGAATGCTATTTTCTGACGCCTCGTTGTGCAATCCCGGAAGTGGAAGGATTGTGCGATCGTTCTAGTACTGGAACCTCGACCAGCACAGAAATTAAGAATGCACCCAATCCCATCAAATGCAGAATAAAACGAGCTACGTGCGAGTACTCCCATTGATTTCGCACCTCTGTCCAGTCTGCGGGTACTGATTGAGGTGTCCATTGAAAAAACTCGCGGTTCATAGGTTCTGTGAACATCAGAAAAATAACAAAGAAGGCTAATGCGAAGCAGACTGTTCCAGCTAACGTCCACTGAAAAGCGGGTCGTTGCTTGCGAACTAAAAACGTTAGCACTGGAGTTGCTAAGAAGACAGTAGCCGCTTCAACATATCCACCGATATGTCCAAAGCCCCAATACAAGCTCTGTTGGAGTGTTGCCCAGAACTCCGCATCATAATTCATCTTGGCTGGCAGTTCCAACGTATGGGCAAATGTAGTTCCCATTGCGAGTGCAGCAAGAATGATAGTAATAAAGCGCCAAATTCTTAAAAACATGATTGATTATTTCCTGTTTTATCTAATGACCATGCTGCTATCGCACTGGCAGCTTTGGTTTCTAAGCTCGCTCCTGCTGCAATGACATCATCGTCAATGTGGGCATTAGGTCCTATTTGCAAGACTTAACCAGCAGTTCGAACGTCGTCATTCACCGTGCCATTGATCACGATTGTTTGATTAGCAGCAACCAGATCTCCGTCAACCGTACCATTGATTGCAATTTGACGACCGACTCCAATCACATCGCCACGCACGATGTCGTCGATCGTCACCGTAACTCCAGAAACATACAAATCGTCGCTAATTACCTCATTTTTAGCGACAGTGACCTGCTCTCCGCCCCAGCTGTCCAGCACCCAAGTGAGTGCAACCAGAAACAGTCCAACCACAAATACCAAGCCAGCTAGAACTAAAAGCCCTTGTCTGATCATCGCTGGTAATCGTATCATTTCGGATTCCTCCGGCTGAGGCTGGCATATCGCTAGCGCCTCTCTATAGTGATAGGGATGTAAACGAGTCTCTACTGTCTTTTGATAGAATTTGTGAGTTTTACCCATCCTTCTTCAATCGCCGCAGTTGATTCAACTATCCAGATGTTTAGGCCACAATCCATTGCTGCGAGGGCAGCTTAAACGTACTTAATATCCATTGAATGGCTTTCACCCGTACCCATTCTTTGTAAGCTTTTCGTGCCGCTTCAATAAGTTTCGTTTCTGAATATCTGTGACTTGCTAGAATCGCTTTCAGTTGAAAATCCGCGATTGCCATTATTGACTAATTCAAAAATGTGTCTCAAATTAAGTATTCCCGCCATTACATTCCCGTTAACTGCTTATTCAATATCGTTTGCGGATTAATTGCCTATTGTTACCAGCTCAAGAAGTCTAAGATTGCCATTGACCACAATCTGCTGCCTGCTGCTTAACCCGAACTCACGTTGAAATAGGCTTTGGGATCAACAGCCCCCTGCCCCACCAAATGAATCTCAAAATGCAGATGGGGACCAGTCGATCGCCCAGTTGATCCCATCTCCCCAATCATCTGCCCCTGGCTAACACAATCTCCCTGCTGCACCAACACCCGATCGAGGTGAGCATAGCGGGTCATACTGCCATCTACATGGCGAATATCAATTAAGTTCCCATACCCACCATTCGTCCAACCTGCAAACTCGATCGTTCCTGTTGCTGCTGCCTTGACTGGAGTACCGATCGTCCCAGCAATATCAATCCCTGAATGCATTCGGCCCCAATGCCAGCCATAGCCAGAACTGAGTACTCCTTGAGCAGGCATGATATAGGCCGGTGTAACAGTGGGTGGGTCAAACTGAGGAGAAGCAGGGGAGGGAAGAACGGCTGCTGTTGAAATGGTTAGGGGAGAGGGTCTAGAGTCTGGAGGTTGAGCTTGGGCGATCGAGCTGATCAGCAGGGTCAGCGTGAATGAGAGGAGAAATTGGCGAATCATCGGCTGGAATCATGTGAGTAGCTTGACTCACGTATTGCCCAACCTGGGCTGCCACCTTCTGTAGTCCCACGGGTTTTTCGATCGGTAGCAGGCTTACTGTCTCTAGGGCGATCCATAAGGTTAAAAGCACAACCTAATCCACTTTTGAAGACAATACTCGAAGGTTTACCGAATCAACCAGTAAAGCTGTTGCAGATAATTTAATTCATTACGAACCGAGCAGCATCAGAAAACTTGAGTCGTATACTGCCTCTTGCCAATTTTTGGCTGACTTCACCTGCTCGACTGTCAGTCCTTCCACATTTTCCAAGTTTGCTTTCCCCAGATCGGCTCCCTTAAGGATCGCATTCGTTAAATTGGCTCCTTTAAGATTGGCTTCTTCAAGATTCGCATTGGTCAAATCGCTGTCTTGAAAACTGGCTGTTTCCAAACAAGCTCCCCAGAAGCGTGTTTCCCGTAGGATACATTTCGAGAAATTGGCTCCTCGCAAATCCGAATAGATGAAGCGGACTCGGCTAAAATTTCCTTTGAAGAAGGCAACTTGCCTCAGATCAGTGTAGCTGAGGTAGATTGCTCTATTGGGTGGATCATGCTCCGCTTCACGCCGACCCAGCACCACAATTGCAGACTGAATGGCTCGATCGAAACTGACTGAATTGGGAGCCAAAAAGATATGGGGTGGTAAGGCGCGTCGATCTCGCACAAAAGCAGAGAGCACTTCCATGATCGCCCAATAATCTCTGCGTGAGTCCTGGGAAATGCGTTCTAAGGCATAGATACCGCCAATTTGAACTGCCTTCTCCTGATGCCCTAATTGCTCCACTGCTTTAGAGAACCGATCGGTAATGTGCTGCTGCTCAGTTGCGGCAAGTTGTCTACGGGTCAAAACAATGTTCCAGAAGATAGCCAAGCCTCCAGCCATTGTCGCGATCGCTTGTAGCAGATTGATGCCTACTTGCGGTTTATCTTTGGCTTCGATTTTGCTCCAAGATTGCTGGATGTCACGAGCCACCGGGTAAACAATTAACCCCATGAGGGCAATGGTAGCGGTGATGGCCAGGGCAGAGATGAGCTTTGAGGATCTGGATATTTTAGGAGGCATCAAAAGAACAGCGAGCACAGATAAGCTTTATTCTTGCACCAGCCACCAGCGAAATAGAGTAGGTTCTTGGCCTCGCTGGTTGTTTGTGGTCGAAATAGCAAGCTTGTTGCCATAGGCATCGACGAATTCAAAGGCACAGAATCCCATACCCGTTCCAGAGCAGCTTGTGACTTCGTTGTAGCCTAGTTCAATGATGTAGTCCATTGCCCCAAACCGTTCCCGCATTGGAGAGAGATAGGCTGCTTGCCAGCCTGCATCAAGCAGAATTTGACGCGCTTCGGCATAGGGCATTCCCTGTCGCAAAGTAGAAGGCAGTTCTTGGGCGATCGTAACAGTAGGAACTGAGAGCATTCCTAAGTGAATTGCAATTGATGTGCTGATTAATCTAGCTTTCAAGGGCATAAACCTGTGGTTGTTGATTTATAAGGGTTGCAATACACTTTATCGATAGCAAATGTGATTCTGATTGCGCTCGATCTTAAAGCAAATTCCACCATCAGAAAAAGTTGAATATTCTGCACTCTCTCCATCCACTGCTGCCAAACCAAAGCGAGAACTGACCCGATCTGTTGGACGACGATTGATGGTTTGAATTTCAATTTCTGTGACAACACCATCACTCCAATGAATCTGAGTATGAATCCACTGCCGCGCTGCATTGTAGGTATGGGTGACCTGACATTTTGAATTAAGATCATCACTCCCCTGGCGCGTGAAACTGCAGTTTGCAGCAAACGAATGTGTCTCTGCTTGCACAGGAACAGAAAACAGGAATACTGCTGCCATCACACTAATTGCTGCGTACTGCTTCATATTTCGCGTTTTGAATATCAACCATATTGAGAACACACAGTTTTCATGTCGCACCACTTATACACAGAAGTGATAGCCCCAAGCTAGTATTCTGTTGAGCTGGTTCCGATCGGGCTCAACACAGCGAAAAGCCTCAACACGACCTTCGCCCATATAGCCATAGGTTTCGCTCCAACCAGAGTGATTAACACCAAAATTGACACTGCCTGCTGAAGTACAGCTATTGATGACGCGAGTGCTGAGAGCCTGCAAGAATTGGGGTGAGTTCATAACATCACCTACCGCAGAACCTTCAATTCTAAAGTGATAGCTTAATGGTCGCCCTGTGGGATGGTCCTGGAAAGATTGAGATATGTCTCGACTCTCAACTAAAACGACTTCTAAAGCACGCCCTTCCTCCAGTTCATTTCTGACTGCGACCACTGTTGCAGAACAGTCCTGATTATCTGTCTGGGCATGGGCAGGAAGTAAAAGAGGGAACGATAGAACTTCTATACCAATTAGCGCTAAAACTGTGACAACAGCTTCTTTTAAGCTAGCCATATTGGAAACACGCAGACTACAGATCAAGCCTAATCAATCAATGTACTGCGTGAACTGAGCAGTTCCATCGTTCATGGAAATAATACAAACCGCACAAGATCTATAAATCTCATGAAAACAGTCCTGAAGGTCAATTCACTCATCACCCTCACAGCAAATTGTTCAAGGTAAATAAGCGATCGGATCAACCGCCCCCTGTCCTACCGAATAAATTTCAAAATGCAGATCTGACCCAGTCGATCCCATTTCTCCAATCATCTTTAATTTCGATGAAATTGGCAAAGAAGATCAAAGTTTGCTATTAATCTCTTTTCATTATTAGTGAAGTGGTGCCAAGATTGTGAAGGCTTCAGTCTTAAGGCTAGAGATGACCCAGAAAACAGTATTTTGCTTGATTACCTTGTCTAAAGTTCACCTTGGAGAGACGGCTAATCTTTTATGTGGCAGTCCGATCGATCGCACGGACTGGAAAAGCTACACAGCACTGCAACTTTCGTTCCAAGGTGAGGTGTAAACAATGGCGATCAAGAAATCTGATCTTTACTCTTCCCTCTGGGCTTCCTGTGATGAACTGCGTGGTGGCATGGATGCCAGCCAGTACAAGGACTATGTCCTGTTCATGCTGTTTATCAAATACATCTCTGACAAGTACGGCGACTCAGATGACTTTGCCCCACCGGTAACGATTCCACCGGGAGCGAGCTTCAAGGATATGATCGCCCTCAAGGGTAAGAGCGACATCGGTGAAAAAATCAATACTCAGATCATCCAGCCGCTGATTGACGCAAATTCTCGTTTGGCGCGGAGCGACTTCCCCAACTTCAATGATCCTGACAAGCTAGGGGAAGGGCAAGCACTGGTTGAACGCCTCACCAATTTGATTGGCATCTTCCAGAAGCCTGAGCTGGATTTCTCGAAGAACCGCGCGGAGCATGATGACATTCTTGGGGATGCCTATGAGTATCTGATGCGGCACTTTGCGACCGAGAGCGGCAAGAGCAAGGGGCAGTTCTACACCCCGTCTGAGGTGAGCCGGGTGATCGCTAAGGTGATCGGCATCTCTCCGAAAAATGCGGTGGCTTCTACGACGGCCTATGACCCTACTTGTGGATCGGGTTCGCTGCTGTTGAAGGTGGCGGCGGAAGCTGGGAAGCATATCACCTTAGAAGGGCAGGAGAAGGATGTGACCACCGCTGGTTTGGCGCGAATGAACATGATCCTGCATGACTTCCCAACGGCGAATATTCTCCCAGGCAACACCTTGGCTGCGCCCAAGTTCAAGGATGGTGAGCGGCTTCGCACCTATGACTATGTGGTTGCTAATCCGCCCTTTTCGGATAAGACCTGGAGTACGGGGCTGGTGCCTGGACTCGATCCTTACCAGCGGTTTGCCTGGGGAGAGCCACCGGCCAAGCAGGGTGATTATGCCTATCTGCTGCATATCATTCGATCGATGAAGAGTACGGGTAAAGCCGCTTGCATTCTGCCCCACGGGGTTCTGTTTCGGGGGAATGCGGAGGCGGTGATTCGGAAGGAACTGGTGCGATCGGGCTATCTCAAAGGCATCATTGGGCTACCTGCTAACCTGTTCTATGGGACGGGGATTCCCGCCTGCATTCTGGTGCTGGACAAGGAAAACGCCACGGCTCGGAAGGGCATTTTTATGATCGATGCCTCGAAGGGGTTCAAGAAGGATGGCAACAAAAACCGCCTGCGGGAGCAAGATATTCACCGGATTGTAGACACGTTTAGAAAGCAGGTTGATGTTCTGCGATATGCTCGCATGGTGTCATTTGAGGAAATTGCTGATGCTAAAAATGACTATAACCTGAACTTGCCGCGCTATATTGACAGCACTGAGTCGGAAGACCTTCAGGATATTGATGGTCATCTGCGGGGTGGCATTCCAGAACGCGATATTGATGCACTAGAGACCTATTGGCAGGTGATTCCGGGGGTGCAAAATGCCCTATTTCACACAGCAGAGCGACCTGGCTATTATCACTTGCAGCTTCCCATTGCTGAGGTGAAGTCTGCCATCCTGAACCATCCTGAATTTACAGCGTTTAATGCCACCGTTACCGAGATTTTTGAGCAGTGGAAACAGACCAATGCTCCACGGCTAAGGGGCTTCGGTAAGGATGGGCATCCAAAGGAGCTGATCGAAACCATCTCCGAGGATTTGCTCGCCAGCTTCAAAACTGCGCCACTGCTGGATGCCTATGACCTGTATCAGCACCTGATGGACTACTGGGCGGAGACGATGCAGGACGATTGCTATATTCTCTCTGCTGATGGTTGGATAGCGGAGACGTACCGGATACAGGAGACGGACAAAAAGGGGAAAACCAAAGATAAGGGCTGGGCGTGTGACTTGGTGCCAAAGCCGTTGATTGTGGCGCGTTACTTTGCAACGGAACAGTCTGCCATTGAGGCAAAACAGGCAGAATTGGAAGCCATCACTGCCAGCATTGCAGAACTGGAGGAGGAACACGGTGGAGAAGAGGGTTTCTTGGGAGCATTGGAGAAAATCAACAAAGCAGAGGTGAATGCGCGGCTGAAAGAAATTAAAGGCGACAAGGAAGCCAAAGAGGAAGTTGCGGTGCTGAAGCAATGGCTGAAACTGAACGCTGAAGAAGCGGATTACAGGAAGGCGATCAAAGATGCCGAGGCTGCCCTGGATAAACTCGCCTATGAAAAATATCCCAAACTCACGGAAGCGGAAATCAAGACGCTGGTGGTGGATGACAAATGGTTGACCACCCTGGTGACTGCGGTGCAGGGGGAACTGGATCGCGTATCGCAGACCCTTACCGGACGGATTCGCCAGCTGGCAGAACGCTACGCCATACCATTGCCGAAGCTGGTGGAGGAAGTAGACACACTTTCCGCATATGTGGAAGAACACCTCAAAAAGATGGGGGTGGTATGGGAGTGAAACTTAGCTACAAACAGACTGAGGTAGGGATAATTCCAGAGGATTGGAATGTGGTTCTATTCCGAGACGTAACACATTTGATCACATGTGGATTGGCAGCAACACCAACTTACGTTTCAGAATCTGTAGGTAAGCCATTTTTGTCTGCACAAAATGTGCGCAGTGGCCGTGTGGTTTTCGACAACCACAAATTCATTAGCCATGAGCTCTTCGAGAAAATAACTCGTCACAACAAGCCAAGAAGAGGCGATCTGCTTTATACCAGAGTTGGGGCTGGAATCGGTGAGGCTGGAATCATCGAATGTGATATCGAATTTGGCATATATGTCAGCTTGACATTGATCAAAACGGACTCACAGAAACTCCACAACGGTTTTGCAACTCATTTGCTTAACAGTCCATGCTATCGAGCATTAGCAAAGGGTGGACAGTTTGCTGGGGCAGGTGTCCAGAACCTCAACGTTGAAGTTGTAAGAAATTTCCCTCTTCCCCTTCCCTCCCTACCTGAACAACGATCGATCGCCACTGCTCTCTCCGAC
This sequence comes from Elainella saxicola E1, assembly GCA_002796835.1. Lineage (GTDB taxonomy): Bacteria > Cyanobacteriota > Cyanobacteriia > Elainellales > Elainellaceae > Elainella > Elainella saxicola. The sequence continues at coordinate 11,884 of LUGL01000022.1, forward strand.
ATGGATGAGTTGCTGGGGGCACTCGATCGCCTCATCGCCAAGAAGCGCGACCTCAAGCAGGCAGCCATGCAGCAACTCCTCACAGGCAAGACCCGCCTACTGGGGTTTGGTGAGGGGACGGGTTATCAAAAAACTGAGGTTGGGGAAATCCCCGAAGATTGGGATGTGAAACCGCTTAAAGAAATTTCACCACAGCAATCTGTTGGGTTGGTAATTAATCCCTCAACTTACTTCGACAAAGAAGGAACCGTTCCTATGCTGGTTGGCTCCAACATCAGTGAAAACAAAATTGATTGGGCTTCGGCTAAGAAAATTACAGAGGATAGTAATCAGAAGCTTCCAGCATCGCGGCTTTCCGCTGGAGATTTAGTAATGGTTCGGGTTGGCGACCCTGGAACTACCGCAGTAATTCCACCAGAATTCGATGGCTGTAACTGTGCGTCGATGATGATTGTCCGTAAACATCCATCGTTCGATTCTGAATGGCTTTGTTTTGTCATGAATTCGCTTCTTGGTCGCTCTCAGGTAGCAGGCGTTCAATACGGTACGGCACAAAAGCAGTTCAACATTAGCGACGCAGTGGACTTTCGCTATCCCGTACCAAGTCTCTCGGAACAACGATCGATCGCCACCGTTCTCTCCGACATGGATGCCGAAATCACTGCCCTAGAGCAGCGCCGCGACAAAACCCGCGCCCTCAAGCAAGCCATGATGCAGGAACTCCTTACCGGAAGGATACGGTTAGTATGAGCACCAGAGACCTCTTCCATGATGCCGTCCGGCGTGGACTCGAAAAAGAACAGTGGCAGATTTCTAGCGACCCCCTAGAACTGAGATGGGAAGAGGTCAGAGTAAAAATTGACCTGGCTGCTGAACGCCTGATTACTGCTGAACGAGGAGAAGAGAGAATTGCCGTTGAAATCAAAAGCTTTGTTAGTCCGTCTCCCATCAGTGATTTTCACACCGCTCTTGGTCAATTCCTCACCTATCGAATTATGCTAAAAGCCAAAGACCCAGCGCGAAAGCTCTACTTGGCAGTTCCCAAAGAAGCTTATNAACACCTTCTTTCAAAGCCAATTAGCCCAGGTTGCAATAGAAGAACATGATCTGAAAATAATTGTTTATAACCCAACTTTAGAGGAGATTGTGAAGTGGATAAATTAGAACACTATCGCCAAGCCATTCAAACCCTATTAGAACGTTATAGCCAGTTTGGAACACAACACGAAGATATTGAAAACGAGCTCTTTTTCGATACCGTCCGCGACCACTATCAACTCATGAGCGTTGGCTGGGATGACCTCGATCGGATATATCACACCATCCTCCACTTCGACATCAAAAACGGCAAAATCTGGCTCCAACAAAACACCACCGACATCGACGTTGGCCAAGAACTGATCGACATGGGCATCCCCAAAGAAGACATTGTTCTGGGACTGCATCCCGCTTACAAACGTCCTTACACTGGCTATGGAGTAGCCTAAGTAAAGCATTAAGGAAACAGCCCCCAGCAAGCCATGATGCCAGAACTCCTCACAAGAAGGATACGACTGCTATGACCATGATCCGCCAGGTTGAGATTCGCGGCTTCAAATCGATCTACTCAGAGCGTATTGAACTGGGGAGAGTTAACTGCTTGATCGGGGCGAACGGGGTCGGTAAAAGTAACCTGCTCGAAGCACTGGGGGTATTAGGAGCAGCAGCCAATGGCGTTGTGGATGATGAAAGCTTGCTGCGGCGCGGAGTTCGGGCTGGGTTGCCCCGCCTATACAAAAGTTCCTTTGCCTCTGAACAGACGCCTCCTCACATCGCCATTGGGGTCGAAGGTCCAGCCCATGAAGTCTATCGCGTTTCGCTGCTGAACCCTCTCGAATCACCTGAACCCGCTTGGTCCTATAAAACCGAAGTTTTAAGTGACGGCCAAGCCGAGATCGTTTCTGATGGGGTTCGCAACAAGAAAAACCTCAACCCCAAAGCCGGACTTGCGGCCTTACAGCTCGTTGATCTAGAGCCAACCAACCCCGCCGCTCAATTGATGCAGCGACTCCAAGAATTTGCCATTTATTGCCCCAATACTCCCACCTTGCGCGGCATTGTTCCCGATCAGCAGTCCCGTGTGCCTGTGGGCCTCAGCGGCGGACAACTCGCCGAAGGATTCGCCGCTTTGCGCAAGCACTTAGAAAATGGAAACGAAGAAAGCGAGGACATTCTGGAGCAAGTGCTGGAATTAATCGACTGGGTAGCAAATATTGAGACGACCAGCCACAGTGCCACCCTGCTATCCCCGAAGGTTCCCCGCACTCAGTTGATTTTGAAATTTAGCGATCGCTTCATGAACAAAAGCCGTAACGAGCTAACTGCCTACGATGCCAGTGAAGGAGCGCTCTATGTGATTTTTACTGCCGTCCTCTGTCTGCTGCCCCAGGCTCCCCAAATGCTGGCGATCGATAACCTCGACCAAGCCCTCAATCCCCGTCTATTAGTGAGACTTGTCTCTCGTTTATCTGGATGGCTCAAGTTCAACGCCCCAGACCGACAGCTACTCTTTACCGCCCACAACCCCGCTGCCCTGGATGGTCTGGATTTATCCGATCCAGAAGTGCGCTTGCTGGCTGTGGAAAGAAATAGCGATGGCCAAACTACCGTGCGCCGTCTGATGCTCACGCCCGAACTACTCGAACTCAATCAGCAGTACCCCCTATCTCGTTTGTGGTTAATGGGGCATCTGGGAGCTGTGCCTAATGTCTGAAACGTTGAGGATTGCCCTGGTAGCAGAAGGGCCAACGGATTATGAAGTGATTCAAGCAGCGCTCAAGGCTGTGTTAGCAAATCCATTTGTGATGACACTATTGCAACCAGAGGCGACCCAGCCGAAGTTAGGGACGGGATGGTGCGGTGTCCTGAAATGGTGTCACGAAGCGGATCAGCGCCATAACGGACCGTTGGAGACTGATCCCACCCTGGTTGGCTTCGACTTACTCATCATCCATGTCGATGTCGATGTAGCAGGGCTGCAATACCCAAACTGTGGGCCATCAGTTGAAACATGGGCTAAGAAAAACTCCTGGGAAAGCCTCCCTTGCTCACAGTTCTGCCCGCCAATATCCGACACGGTGAATGCTTTAGTTCCCGTGATTCAAAGCTGGCTAGGGCGGGTAACGCTTGGAGATCGAACCATCCTTTGCCTGCCCGCCCAATCCTCTGGCACTTGGTTAGCAGCGGCAGTGCTCCCTCCAGGAGATCCACTTCTAGTCGGCGGGGAGTGCGATCTCACCCTTGAGGAGAAGTTAAGCAGACTCCCGAAGACGCAGCGGATCAAGAAGAGCAAACGCGAATACCAAGCCCATGCGCCCCATCTCACTCAGCAATGGGGACAGGTCAAACAACTCTGTAGCCAAGCCGCTGATTTTGAGCAGGCTGTATTAACCGCCACTAGTTCCGTGACAAGCCATCCATCATAGATTTGGAGTAGCACCATGCCAGAACAACCCCGCCCAGAACGTGTCACCCAAAACCGTGTCGTCGCTCTCTTCACCGACACCCGCCGACCCGACTGCTTGGGCTATCGTTACCTGGGTGACTGGCACGATCGTGACAATAACCGACCGATCGAAACTGCTCTACTACGCGACAACTTGAAACAACGGGGCTACTCCGACGCGCACATTTCCGCCGCCATACAAAGACTGGAAACTGCTGCCGATGCCACAGGCATTACCCTTTACCAGGCGAATCTTCGTACCTACCAACTGCTACGCTACGGTATCCCTGTCCAAATCGCTGCTGGACAACCCCATGAAACCGTTCATCTGGTGGACTGGGAACATCCGGAAGCCAATGACTTTGCCCTTGCTGAAGAAGTCACCCTCAAAGGTGGGCATGAGCGCCGTCCCGATATTGTCCTTTACCTCAACGGACTCGCCATTGGCGTCATCGAACTTAAACGTAGCTCCGTTGGCATCGGTGACGGGGTGCGCCAACTGATCAGCAACCAGGAAGAGATTTTTAATAAAGGGTTCTTCACCACCATACAGTTCGTCTTTGCTGGCAACGACTCCCAGGGGCTTTACTACAGCACGATCGGGGACGACGAAAAACTCTTTGTGAAGTGGAAAGTGCAGCAAACTAGCACCACCCCATCTACCACAGGTTTTCTGCTGGACCAACCCCTGGCTGAGATGTGCGAAAAGGCTCGCCTGCTCGACCTGATCCGCAACTTCATCATTTTCGATGGCGGACGCAAGAAAGTGCCCCGTCCTCACCAATTCGCTGGAGTCAAAGCTGCTCAGGAACGCATCCGTCAGCGGGAAGGCGGAGTCATCTGGCACACCCAGGGCAGTGGTAAAAGCATCCTCATGGTGCTGATCGCCAAGTGGTTGCTGGAACAAGATCCTGAAGGGCGCATCCTTGTCATTACCGATCGCGACGAACTCGATAAACAGATCGAAGGCGTCATGAGAAACGCAGGGGTTGTTGGAGAGAATTCCCCCTCGCCGCGCATTACATCGCGATCGCAGTTTGTCCAAAAGCTATCTGCCCCTAACCCGCGTGTCCTATGTGCCCTGATTCACAAATTCGACCTCGATCTGAAGAGTGGCCCGCCCCCCATCCACGGACGCTTCTACGTTTTTGTAGATGAATGTCACCGCACTCAGGGCGGCAAAATGAACGAACAGATGAAAGATCGGTGGCTCAAGGATGCCATCTTCATCGGTTTCACTGGCACCCCTCTCTTGCGGAAAGATAAGGAAACTACTCGCGAAGTTTTTGGCACCTATATCCACACCTACAAATTTTACGAAGCAGTGGAGGATAAGGTCGTCCTGGATCTAAAATACGAAGCCCGCAATGTTCCCCAACGGCTTACCTCCCAGACAGCGATTGATCAATGGTTCGACAAGGCGACTAAAGGTTTAAACAATTTCCAGCGAGCTGTCCTTCGCAAGCGTTGGGCCACGATGGAGGAATTGATGAGTTCTGGAGAACGAAAAGAGCGGATTGCTGCCGATATCATCCATGACTTTGGAGTAGTGCCTCGCCTCAATAACGATCGGGGCACAGCCATCCTGGTTGCTGCTTCCATCTATGATGCCTGTCAGTATTTCCGCATTTTCCAAAGCAAGTTCTTCGGACAATACTGCGGCGTTGTCACCTCTTATGAACCCAATGCCACCACCATCTCCAAAGAACCTGCGAACAGCGATGAACGCTACAAGTACGACACCTACACTCAGTACGTACTGAAGAATGGTCAAACTACCCAAAAATACGAAGATGAGATCAAGCGGCGTTTCATTGAGGAACCCGCCAATTGCAAACTCCTGATCGTTGTTAGCAAGCTCCTAACTGGCTTTGATGCCCCCTCCTGCACCTACATCTATCTCGACAACGAGATGCGAGACCATACCCTTTTTCAAGCTATCTGCCGCACCAATCGACTCGATGGCGAAGACAAAGACTTTGGCTACATCGTCGATTACAAAGAGCTTTTCGAGAAGGTGCAGGATTCGATCGCTGTCTATAGCTCCGACGAGCTAGACATTGAAAACGGCGACAATGCCAACGTGATCGTGAAGGACTATCTGGAGGAAGGGAGGTGCCAACTTGATGCTGCCCGTGAAACCCTCCACTACCTGTGTGAGCCAGTAGCCCAACCCCGTGAGGTCGAACAGTACCTTTATTACTTCTGTGGTAATGTCAATGATCCAGAAGCGCTGAACGCTACAGAGCCGCTCCGAATCGCCTTTTATAAAGCAGTCGTCACGTTTCTTCGTACCTATGCAGCAGTGGCTCGGAACCTGGAAGCAGCAGGCTACTCAGATGCTGAAATTACCACGCTAGAGAAGGAAACCAAATTTTATGCTGACATCCGCGAGGCAATCAAGCAGCACTCTGGTGAGGAACTCGATATTAAGCCCTATGAGGGTGAAATGCGCTATCTCATCAATACCTATATCCTGGCTGACCCCGCTGAAAACATTGGCAACCTGAGCGACCTTTCCCTGACACAAGCCATTATTGAAACGGGCATCCACGATGCCATTGCCCAAAAGCTCAATAAAAAGGGGAATCTCTCCAGGAATGCGATCGCCGAAGGCATCATCAATAATGTCCGTAAGACGATTATCCGCGACCAGCTTACTGACCCCGAATTCTACAGAGAAATGTCAAAGCTGCTCAACGATCTGATTAAGCAAAGGCGAGATGATACCGCAGCCTATGAGCAGTTCCTCAAAAACGCCGAGATTATAATTCAGCAGCTTGGGCGCAAACAGCCTACTGCCAATATTCCAGCCGTGCTTCAAGGTAATGCGGAAGCCATCGTCCTGTTCAACAACCTGGCGACTATCCCAGCCAAAACCTTCCAGTGCCCCACAGATGAAGACGAAAAAGCTGCACTGGCGCTGAAGCTCGATCGCACCATACGGGAACGAGCACCGGCGGGATGGAAAGGGGACGATGATGATCCACGAGCCAAGCAGGTACTTAACGCAATTTTCCCTATAATGGAACGCGATCGCATTGCAACCCAAGCAATCTTCGAGATCATTAAGAATCAGAGTGGCTACTGATGACTGAAACAATCCACGTTGGGGAAATCCCAATTACTGTGACATTAAAAGATGTCCAGAATGTCCACCTTTCCGTCCATCCACCGAACGGGCATGTCACCTTGGTCGCTCCAGCTTCAACCCGTCTCGACGTAGCCCGTGCCTATGCCATTAGCAAGCTTGGTTGGATTCGCGAGCAACAACACGCTCTCAAGAATCAAGCACGAGAAACGCTGCGGCAGTTCATTGAGCGAGAGAGTCATTATTTGTGGGGAAGGCGTTATCTGCTGGCTGTTGTTTATCAAGATGCTAAACCTGGCGTTACTTTCAACCACAAACGTATTACCCTAACTGTTCGACCCGGCAGCAATGTCGAGGAGCGGGCAAAAGTGTTCCATGAGTGGCATAAGTCCCTCCTCCATGGAGCAGTCCCGTCATTGATTCAAAAATGGGAAGCAAAACTTGGGGTTGAGGTGACAAACTATTACCTTCAGCGGATGAAGACTAAGTGGGGGAGCTGCAATCCCCAAGCTAAGCATATCCGGCTAAACACAGAACTGGTGAAGAAACCCAAGGATCTCCTCGAATACGTCATCGTCCATGAAATGGCACACCTTCTAGAACCAACCCATAACGATCGCTTTGTCACAATTTTGGATGAGCACTACCCTACTTGGCGCGAAGCTCGTATTGAGCTTAATGAATTGCCTTTATCAGCAGAGTCTTGGGGAAATCAGCTTATTGAGCAGAGTGAATAAAGTTAAGCAGATGATCACAAGGACTCTAGAGAGTCTCGAAAGCATTTCTCTTCAAGCAAGCAGTGCAACACCAAATCAGGAAACTGCAGATTAAGCTCTAAATCGATCGCTTCTGTATTCTCGAATCTAACTACGAGGTTCTTTATGAACGACAGTGATCTTCTAACACATTACGTCCTATATCCATGTGTTTTTTTCAAGCAAGCCAAACTTTTGGGGATGACNAATCAAAACATTGAGTAAATTGGCTAACTCATTAACAATGAAACCATTTGGCCATTTCCCATCACAAGTTTGTATTCGCGAGTTGGAAATTATCCATTTCCAACTCGTTGGAAATAATTTCCATTTCATTAGAATTCCTTATTTCGATATAGATATGTATAAGGAACTGTACATATCTATATCTCAGTATGAGGATTGGCAAAGAATAGAAGAAGGAGAGATCGAGCCTATTTTCACAGATGAAGAGGGATTTTTTGATCTTGAGAAGATGGAGAAAGTCATTATTATTGCAATCCAGCGTGGTATATCCGGCACGCCAGAGCAGATTTTGCAGCAGCTTAAAGCTCTCAATACACAAAAATTAGATGAACCTAGTGCAAAGGAAAAATCTATAGCTCTCCAAGAAAAAAGAATTGCACAGTGGGTAGAACTTGGGAAAACTGAAAGAATGTATTTTGCAATTTGGGAGTCAATTTATGGCAATGATTTTCAAGTTAAAAAACATCAAAAGCAATGGTTTCAGAATGAACGAAATTATTGGGAATGGATTAGCCTTCGAATGCGTTATTTGTCATATCTCCATTTTGATTTTCTCCAACCTGAATTCGATCGTAATCCCTTGCGAGATCCCTGCGAAAGTCTAGACACTTTTCCTTTGCAAGCTGAACAAGTGAGAGTTTTTTCGAACTTCTTTTTCTGTATTTTACAGCTTCTGATCGCTGATTCAAACAATTCAGTAACAGGCTTTTCGCTGATCAAACAATGGGCATTATCTAAAGGAAAAGAATTTCCCTTTTGCGACGCTACAGAACTTTTTGTTGAAATTTATAGATGTTGGGACAAGGATGGTTGGCAGATATTTATTGAAGGGGGCTCTACAAAGGAAGATCTTAAAACGACTTTACGAACTCTCAAGAAATTCTTTAAGGGAGATTGGGAGAAATCTCAGAGAACTCAATACCTTAAAAGTTGTGAAGAGGAAAACTGGAGTTTAGCTTGGTTAGTCGCTATATATCCTAAACGGTTCAAAGAACCACTTAGACAATTTTGGCAAGAGTTTGATGAGGCTTTCAGCTCTCTAGTTCAGTTTGTTTGCCGTAAACCATCAGAGTACGCAAAACTGGGTGTACAGCTTATTATGCCAAGTGTCGATAGACACGATAATCCAATCAATCCTAAAACTAAACAAAGACTTGAATTTGAGAGCTAATTTATTAGTGCTAAAACAATGGTGCAGTGCCAAATTAAATTGACATCATTTTTCAACGGCTCTAAAGAAAATGCTAGACAGCCTTGTTCCCGAATTGCAATTCAACACTTTTATAAAATCTTCATCGATCGACAGACAAGCCTTCTATTTGTTCCCTTCGTTACTTGTGAACGAATATCGTTCAGTATATTGAATCGTTAACCTTTTCTTCCCATAAGCGTTACTTTGACTTAATGAGATATATCTCAATAAGTTTTTGACTAATGTAATTTTGTAGCTATTGCTCAAGAACTTAATCTGTTTTTCTAGCATTATATCTTGAGCACTAATCGCATTTTAATGGCTTGAATGGAGTAGCACTGAGAACCTTTTATCCCTCCATATGCATTAAACAGGGCATTACTCTTTCAACAGTGGCATTTAATTGAAACTTTTTGGGCAGACTTCACACCGTCTGGCTTAGACCGAATTCGTATCGATTGTGTAAAGTTTTGTAACTTACAACTGAACTGCTTGCAGCTAAGGAGAGGGGGCTCTTTACTGAAAGCAAGGCAAACTCCTGAAAACTTGCAAATCGAAATGCCAATCCCTACCCATGCACCTAAAAAGAACCTTACTGCTCGAATCGCACCAGCTGATCTCGATCGCCTAAGAAAGCTAGCCGAAAGGACCGGAAGAAAGCCAACAGCGATCGTCCGCGAAATTTTGCTAGCACACCTCGATTGTGTGGATCAGAGCAATCACAGTGCTGCCTAAAAATCAAAGCACCGGAAAGCGCAAGTTTAGCGGCTTTGCTCTCCAGTGCTTACACAATTGACAACCTAAGGAAGTTATACAACCAACATGTTTAATTCCAAATCTGAAAAAAAGACCTTAGCTAGAGGCTTTAGGTCCCCTTTTAGCCTTGCTCAATTCTACTCCAGAACTCTAAAGTTGGACAAAAAATTAACCTTAGAGTTTCAGCCCCCAAGCCAATCACTCTTGCATCAAAAGCTCAAGCACCTGCTTGGTCAATCTTTCAGCAGGAGTACTTCGTCATGGATTGGTCGCTGGTTTATCTCCCTTTTAGGAAGGGAGGTGGAACTGTGAGTTTCAATATTTTGAATTACCTCGATCGCCTCACCCCCGCAAAAGGCAGAGACCGCTACTATTGCCCAGTTTGCGAAGACGATAATTTCACGATTAACCCAAAAACCGGCAAGTACAGTTGCTGGAACGGTTGCGCTCATAAGGAGATTCGCGACGTGATCGCCCCACTGCCTGAAAAATCGCTACAGCCAAAACAAGAGAGAACGTTCGATTATTACGATCGCAGTGAAGCAGCTGCAATTCAGGTAGTTCGAAGGGATGACGGCAACGGCAATAAGCAGATCTTCCAAAACTACTGGTATCGGGGTGGTTGGAAATCAGCATCAAAAGTGCCTGAGGAGGTAAAGCAGAAGGCCAAAAAATCAGTGCTGCCTTACCGCTATAACCAGGCGATCAAGCACGATCGAATTTTCTGGGTAGAAGGGGAGATAGTGTGCAGACGCGCTTTGGTCTTTGGGTTTGGCCGCAACTACTTCGATCGGTGGTTGTGACGGATTGAACCGCTATGGAAACTACAGCAATCTGCTCGAAGGAAAGAAGATTGTAATTTGTCCAGATATGGACGCGCCAGGTCTTAAGTACGCCGAATCGATCGCAAAACTCTACCCTGAGGCAAAGTGGCTTTACGCTTTTCCGACCGATTGTCGTTGGGGAAAGTTAAGCTGACCGACAGCTAGAGTGCATAATAAGAATTGGAACCATATCTCCAAGCTTGTGATGCCTGTTTCACCATATTTGAGTCCAACCCAAAAAGAAAATCTCCAAACCGTCGTGCGAGAGGGGAACGACCCGCATCAACGCCAACGGGCACTCATGTTGCTATTGAGAAATGATGGGAAAACCTATGAGGAAATCAGTGCGTTCATCGGATGTTCCTACCGCAGTGTGGCCCATTGGTGTGTGCAGGGCAACCCAGAGGATTTGGAGAGTTTGAAAGATCAACGACGGCATGGGAATTATCGAAAAGCAACACCTGAGTACATTGAGCAATTATTGCAGGTGGTTGAACATCCTCCTGCTGACTTGGGCTATGAGTTTGGCCGTTGGACAACAGCCCGTTTAGCAACGCATTTGGCGAAGGTGACGAAGATTCAATTGAGTAGTCGGCAAGTAGAACGGATATTGAAGCAAAAAA
>LUGL01000161.1 GCA_002796835.1 Elainella saxicola E1
ACTAAAATAGATATAATTGTTGTCTTTCCCGACCTCCTACCCGCTTCTAGTACTAGATGTCTGTAGTTTCTGCCGGGTACATAAGTAGTCCGATCTAATTCTGTCCAATATTCTAGAGTGTCTAATTCATCTTCGGATAGCTCTTCACCATAAAACGCCTTTAAAATAGCTCTTTGCGGTGGATAAAGTTGGTTCTTTCCGTTAAAGATAAACTCTTCTGCAAATTCAACTATACTGATATTTCCTCCACCTTCAAAAGAGGAGATACCATCAGCGATTAGAGTGTCAAACAACGACTCTACGCTGAAACTATCTAACGCCATATAATACAAGTTATAAATAATAACTTATCAATAACTAAAAACTAAAAATAATAAGTAGGCGAAATCGCGACTTAGAGTTAATGAATAGTAGCAAGGTCAATATTGGAAATTTCTGTGTGTAAGTTATACGGATTTACAAGCTGGTATAGGGGGGCAGACTACTCAGTCGTTGACGCAAGGTACTATAGAAGTTCTTAATGTAATAGATTAAAGGGTGACTTACCAATCTTCTACAAAAAGATGAGAATCCAAGAAGCCATCTCTACGGGGAATAACTATAAGATTCCTTCAGCTCGTCGTGCTGTCTTCCTCTTTAGCGTAACATTTGATCGTTGAACGCTAGAGGTGCGGTTTGACCAAGAGTTTGGAGCTGTGGACCCGCATGAGATGCAGGTTTTTAAGGATGTTAAGGGAATGGTTGGATGAGGCAGAGACCGAAGCTACAGCTTTGACTGTTGGGCTGGATATGATAATTATTCTGTTAGGCGAATCCAACCTTCTGTTTGGCTGAACCGCTCATAGTCTTCATCTATAGGTAGACCATCATCTGAAAAAGTTATCTCAAAATCAGCTTCCAGCTCTGCTTCAATCCGTAGTCGATCGCAGGGAATGGTATCGGCTAAAACAGCGCTAGCCATCATGCCCGAATGGATTTCAAGCAGGGCATTCAATAATGCCTCAAAAACAAGACGTTGGCCTGGGAAAACAACTCGCTCGAAATACCAGTTAGCAATATTGGTGATGCGAACAATCTGTATCTTATTGGTTTGATTTACATAACAGCAGAGGATATAAGAATCTTTAAGAATGAAAGCTGGGGGTTCCTCAGCGGGAATATCAGTCTTTTTGTTTAGAGCCTGAATATGAATGTCAAATATCTCATTAAGCTGTCCTGATTTAACTAATTTTTTAATTTGTTCAAAGCCGTCTTGAGAACCTTCAAGTATTAGTTTGACGCTGCCTTTCTCGACTTTTTTGAGCTTAAGAGATACATCGCCTGATATTTTACGTAAGTAATCTATAATGTCTTCTATCTGCTGATTGTCTAGTTCATCAAAGTTGATTTTTAATATCAATTCCCATTGTGTTTTTGGTTTAAATTCTTTTTTATAGAGGATGGGGGTTAAATGCTCTGAGAAGCCCTCCATTTGAATCTCTGCACAGCCAGACTTGAAAGCCTCATCAATCATACGATTTGCCCCTAATGCTTTGTAAAAGCCGACTGAAAATGCAATCGCTGCTTTATCCCCAATCTCTTGACTCATTCCAACTACATAAGCAATTGCCGAGGAAATTGCTTTGGCTTGAGTTTTTGAATGGCAGGCATTGAGTATTACACATTGAACTTCAGTAGACGCTAACTCAAATACAGCTCTTAAAGCATCTGACGAAACAGGGTGTGCTGTTCCAGTTATGTTTTCAAAACACAACTCACCGGTACTGTTCCCATGCCCAGAAAAGTGTATAATTTGAGGCTTAATATCGAAAATTGCTTGGGTGATATCCCCTGTACGAACGGATTCGCGAGACTCTAGCTGAAATCGATCTCGATATCTAGACATCTGAAGCTTCTCACGAATCTCTCGTAATTCCTGCCCCAGTCTCAGTCGAGCTAGGTTGGTCGGCTCAGCCATCAAAAATAATATTCTGATTCTCTCAGAAGGAAGAGGGTCAAAAATCTGAGCCATTCAAAATAGATCCTGCTGATAGAGGGCACAGTAAGTACAATCTATTTTTTAACATCTAAGGGCCGACAGGTAAAGGGAATTGATTGATTCTGAGACTAGTTTCAAACCACTCCCGCTATTACTAAGGGGTGAGGTAGCCTAATGATTGAGGTCAGCAGTGATAAACAACTTCTGATGCATAGTCAATTGTTTTATTTCGTCGCTGCAATTCTTTATGTACGTACAGCGTCCAAGTGCCCCACTAGTAGAAAGTAGTCGAGATAGGGAGAAACGAGACAGTTCTTTTCTCTTCTACACCACCTGGCATAAGGTTCGTACTAAGGTGGTTCAATCGGGTTGAATATCAAATCAATCCCAAGTTATTTGCCGTCCTCTTTCGACGGTAGCCTTAGCGTCTTCAAGAGTTTTAAACCACTTTGGATATTGTTTAGAGTAACGTTCTTGCAATACCTTTGAAACTTCACTACAATCCCGATCAGGGATAATATCGATCTCTTTAGGTAAAGCGATATTGCATAGGAATGGTGGAGAATCTCCTTCCAACTGGCTACAGTCTAGACCAATCGCACCTCGTAAGTCTGTGGATACCAAAATAGTATTGCTGAGGTTGGCTTTTAAGAGGTTGGCTTTGCTGAGGTTGGCAAAACTGAGGTCGGCACTGCTAAGGTTAGTAACTCTAAGGGAGGCATTGCTGAGGCTGGCTTTGCGGAGTTCAGCAAAATTGAGGTTGGCATGATCGATGGAGGCATTGTTAAGGTTAGCAAAGCTGAGGTTGGCACCGCTGAGATCAGCTTGGAAAAGTTTGGCACCTTCTAGTTGAGCGTTAGCTAACTGAATTCCTTTCAAATTGGCTCCCTCAAGATTAATTTCCCTCAAATCAGTACCACTCAGATCTAATCCCACCTTCTCAATCACCTCTGCATCTGCCAGAAATTGAATGGCGGCACCTTTACGCTCTATATCATCTCCCAGTCGTCTGAGGATGGATAGGGTTCTGGCTTGAATCACATCTTTTACAGAATTCAATAATTCTTCATCAGATGCAGTTCCTTCCTTGCTGGCAACAACACAAGACAAGGCAATGATGTTCTTATCAATCAATAAATCTGAAATGCGATCGATAAAGCCTTCTAATGCTTCTTCTCGCTGATTGGATTCAGCAGTTTTCTTCTCTCGCTCATCTTGCTCCTTTTCTTGCTGTACCTGTAATTGCTGTAACCACCATCCCAAGATCGCTAAGGATAAAGGCACTCCAATCAGGCTGAGGATATCCCACAAAGTCTTACCTGACTGAGGCTTTGTGGTTCTGGTCGTTTCCACATCACCGCTGGGCAAGGTTTTAACTGCCGTTTCAACTGTTTCATCATTACCGACCCCAGTCCAATCAGCATTTCGTCCTACCGTAAACAGGAGGATAAAAGCAATCACTGCAGTTCCCGAAACGATCGGTGTCTTATATCGGGCTAACTTAGAGCGAAGTTCCTTGAGGGTAGGCAACTTGAATTGGGACAGTCGCTTCATAGAAACAGGAAATAGGGAATCAATTAAATCCTTCCTGTAAGATAACTGATTTACTGCAACTTAAATCACTGAAATAAGAGTGGCCGTCCACTTCAGTCCCTCTTCAACTTTCTGGCAGCAGGCCAGAAGTCTATCTCGCTTTTACAATCAATCCAAATTCAATAACAAACTAAAATGTCAGACGAATTACAAGTTACAGATTTAAAGATAATCCCGTTTCTCTTGGAGGATCCAAGCGATCCCACCAAGAAAATAGCAGGTGCTTTCAATATCTACAGAAATAGTATTGAGATCCAATTTGATGGATATAGCACCTGCTATGAGGATGACGAAGAGGGTACTCCGATTTATTTAGAAATTCAAAATGGAGTACCCCAAGTCCATGTTTGGCCTGATATCAATAGCGAAGAAATGCTCCACCTAAATCTGGAGAAGGCCGCGATTGAGAACAGAGAAGAAGCTTCTGTTGAGATAGATTAAGTAAAACTTACGTTGACAAAAAGAATGTTGAGTAAGTATTATATTTTCCACTATGAAGCTACAGCTTCATTGCTTCCGGAAGAACGATATCTATCTAATCAATTTAAATCACTTGGGTTAACGCCGGAAGTAACCATCTCTCGGCTAATCCCCTATTCTCCTGAGCTAGAACCTTCCTATTTATGGAAGATGCTGGCCTGTCAGGATGGATTTATTAGGAAGTGTAGTTACGATACCATTGAGCTCCCGGATGACAAAGTAGACAGGCGTAAAGTGCTGTCTCTACTTTAAAACATCCTATATTTTTCACAAAATTGAAGTTAAAACTAAATTATGTCATTCACAAAATTCACTGCATTCTGCCGTAAAAGCTGCTGCCCGACGATCACCTATCAGTATAACGATGAGCTGAAAATGAATGAAGCCATTGTTACAGATGATTATGAAGGTTCAGTTCGCGTCCCGGTCAATCAATACGAAGCATTGTTCGGGCATCATCTTCAGTCTCAATACAGCGCCGCTGGAATGTTGATGTTGGTTGGTCGATTGGTTCTGGGTGTCCTGAAAGGGGAATATTCAGTTAACAGCTAATACTTAAAATGGAACAGTACATTCTTCTATTAATTTACTCATTAGGCTTTAGATGGTTTATTTTTCAGTATAAGAAAACTGCTTATATCCGAGATAAGTTGTCATCTATTCAAGTGCCTATCATTTCTAAATTGATAGAAGAGCTGTTCAAATGCTGCTACTGCCAAATGATCGAGGCTTCTACTGTTGTCTATTTGGTTTTCTTTTTACAAAGATCTTTAGATACTTCTTTAGTAGAAGCCTTGTTTGCCATCTTAGCAAACGGATGGTTCTTAGTCGTGACTGAGGCAGTGTTTGAATTTTCAATTAGCTGCCTGGAAGATTTACAAGAATTTAAATTAAAAAAATAAACAGGTACTTTATATGGAATTGACTAATTTGACTGGCAGTCAGGGAGTACTTCTATCCTCATGGCGGGATCTCAAAGCTCTCTTAAATAATATTTCAGATAATTCTGCTGTTTTAGATAATCCTATAACGATTCAGTATACAGACTCCGGCGACGTGATAGACGCCTATGCGGCTGCTATTGTGGATGCGCCTGAAGAGAGTTCAGATGTTTCTGCTTCAGAAGAAGGTTTCACTTTTTCAAAAGAACTGTGCTTACTTTTAGACTGCTGATGGAGCCTGGATGAAACATAGAATAGAGCCGTTAGTCAGCTTAATTGAGTTCACTAACCGGCTGAAGATGGTGGATANGGGCTATTGAAGTACCCGGCACGAATCGGAATGAGACGACTGCTGAGCATAGTTTTCAACTGGCCCTCGTGGTCTGGTCCTTAGCGCCTTACTTTAAAAAAGAGATAGACATCAACAAAGCGATCAAGCTTGCTTTGAGCCATGACCTGGTGGAGGCTTACGCGGGAGATATCTTCTTATTCAGTGATAGTCATTTAATGACCGAAAAGAAGAAGGAAGAGCAGCAGGCTCTTTTACGCATTAAAACTGAATTTAAAGATTTTCCAGAAATGCTGGAAAGTATTGACGAATTCGAAGAGAGAAGCAGCCTTGAAGCGAGGTTTGTTTTATTTTGCGACAGGGTTACTCCCCTGGTTGACTGACAAAACTCAGGAACTAAAACTGTAGGATTTAATGGTGAATTCACGCTCCAATTGCTTTTGTGCTTGTTGGTTTGAAGCAGAGGCAGGCTCAGGGTCAACGACACCAAAGAGAGAAATCGTTTGAAATAATCGCCATCCTTGATGCAACACACCCTTCAACCAATTCCAGCCGATTCTCAAGTAGCTATTCCCTCGTTGCCAGTGAGCATCCACCCACCGCCGTTTTCCATCGGTAACCACCTGCTGTCCTTGTACCGTTAGCACAAGAGTGGCAACCGCCATCACCAAGCACAGACGGGACAGAGCAGGAGCAGAGCGAATCTCGGAACGCTCCAGTTGAAATCCATTGGATTTTTCGTCGAGCAGTTCTTCTTCAATCTGGAATCGCTCGCCATACTCCCGGAAAGTTTGCAGGGTCGTGGGTTGGTCGGAAACCACCATCCAGAGTTGACGTGAGAGAGGATCGCGCGCCAGAGCCAGGTGAAGTCCGGCAATTGCCTTGGTTTTGGTCAGAGTGACCCCCTGCAACAAAACGACTTCACCCAAGTTCAAATGATACTGGTTGAGTTGCTTCCATCCCTTGCCCGGTCGATGAATC
>LUGL01000162.1 GCA_002796835.1 Elainella saxicola E1
ATTCAAGGACTCGAAGGAACAGGAAAGAAGTTCTACTTCATCATTTGGGTTGCTGAAAATTTTGAAGAAATCCAAGTTCCTAAAATTGGAGCCCATGAAAACTTAATGCCTTTTCCGGTTGAAAATCCGATCGATCCATTAGAACAATTTAAAGAAATCATTGGAAAGGAATTCAAGAGAAATAAGCTCCCTGAGTGGCATATCGAAAATTGCTTTAATAGAATAGACTCTTATGAGGGAGATTTTTTCCGGACATATCAAGCAATAGATTCTTTTATTCATTAATACTTTTCGTAACGTGAGTGATTCAAAGATGAACCTCCCGATTTCATACACAGGTAAAGGAGAGCGTACGAACGTTCCGTTAAAAGGTGCATGGGACAAACAAGAGCCTTATATTCCGGCTCCAAGTTTAGTGGATGCAGTCAACACTGCCCTTTATTTGCGTCGTCCTCTGTTGTTAGAGGGAGAACCTGGTGGAGGCAAAACGCGGTTAGCCTTTTCTGTTGCATATGAACTGGGGTATCCCCTCTATGAATGCTATATTCGCTCCACCAGTCGGGCACAGGATTTGCTGTATGAGTACGATGCGTTAGGTCGACTGTACGATATTCAAGAGGCAAAAGCTGCTGGTAGTTCTGGCGAAGGCATTCCCAGGAAAAATTATGTTACCTACGGCGGGTTAGGGCAAGCAATCATTAGGTCTGCAAATGAGAGTATTCCCTCGGTTGTACTGATTGATGAAATTGATAAAGCAGATATTGATTTCCCCAATGATCTGTTGTGGGAACTCGATCGATTGAAATTTGAGGTCAAAGAAGTTTCAGTCAAAAAAGATCCTTCTAAATCTAATAACTCAGGAGAAGGAACTGAAACTGAATATCTAAAATATGATGCCTTTCAAGGTAAGGAGCGTGATGAGGGACGAAGTCCATTTTTACCCTTAATTATTGTCACAAGCAATCGAGAGAAAGAACTGCCCAAACCTTTCTTGCGCCGCTGCTTGTTTTACTATATTGAATTTCCTGAAAAGGAAGAATTGGTAAATATTTTAACGAATCGCTTTAAGGCTTCCAATCAAAAGATAGCCCAACAGCAAAACGAGTTGTTTGGTGTCGCCGTAGAAAGATTTTGGGAACTGCGTAGTAAAGATCTACATAAAAAGCCAGGGGTTAGTGAATTCCTAGATTGGGTAAGAATTTTGAAAAGTAATGAGAAGAAGATTGGAAACTATGTTAAAGATTTGAAAGATGGAAAATTGCCTTATCCTGAAACTTTGATTAAAAATCAAACTGATTATATTACTCTCTTCTCCAGAACAAATTCTGATTCCAAAATGAGTTCTGACAATGACTGATCTGAATGACTCGTTACTTGCACTGTTTGAGGAGTTGCGTCGCAAAGGTGTACCTCTGGGGGTATCAGAGTATCTGGATACGATCGCACTCATACAGGCAGGTTTCGGGCTATCCAGCGAAGATAGTCAGGTAAAGGATAAAGATAACTTCAAACAATTGCTACAGTTGCTTTGGACAAAATCTCAGGAGGATCAAGAACTATTTGACGAATTGTTTGATAACCAGTTTCAGCAGTTTTTTATTGATATAGAAGAAAGAGCTAAGGAGAAAGAAGGAGATGGGGGAGATAGGGGAGGAAAGGAAGTAATAAAAACACCGTCGCAAAAGATACCTCCTATTGGTCTTGTCGATCCTCCGGTTACTCCCCATTCAGTTTCTTCTGAAGGGGAAAAAACATCTCAAGGGAAAGGTGAGGAGCAACCAGTAATTTTGCCACCCCTGAAGCCACCACAAAAGCGATCCGATCGCACCATTGCGCCCCGTCATTACCAGTTAATTCCCCAGTTTCCTATGAGCCAACGAGATATGGCAGGAGCATGGCGGCAACTACGTCGTCCTCAACGGGTGGGTGTTCCTGAAGAGTTGGATGTGGATGCCACGATCGATAGCTTTGCTCGCTCTGGCTTCCTGATACGTCCCGTTTTACGACCCCGTCGCCGCAACTTATCTCGATTGGTGGTGCTGGTCGATCGCCAGGGTTCCATGACTCCCTTTCATCCCTGGATTGATACAGCAATTGAAAGCATTATTCGGGGAGGTCTATTAGGTCGGGTAAGCTTCTATTATTTCCACGATTGCCCGGAAATCTTCCTCTATCGTCATCCCAACTTAACTGGTACTCTACTGTTAGAGACTGTTCTGGCTGAGCAGGTGATGGGAAGCAGTGTACTAATCATCAGTGACGCGGGTGCAGCGCAAGGCTATTTTGATAGCCTGCGTGTATCAGACACAAAAGAATTCCTCCATAAACTCCACTCCCATACCTATCTTTATGCCTGGGTCAATCCCATGCCTAAAAAACGCTGGGTTGCCACGACCGCAGAAGATATCGCCCGTCTGGTACCGATGTTTCCGCTTGATCGAGAAGGACTGAACGATGCCGTGAATATTTTGCGAGGACAACCATTTCCAGTTGGAGTAGGTTTAAATGAGCCAAACTAATGCAGCGACCCCTACTACTTCCAACTTAGTGAGAGAGCAGTGGTTGTCTACCAAAGAGGCAGTCAGAGAAGTTGTCAGATTTGAGCGTCGCTTTGGTGAGAAACATCTAAAACTGGCTTGTCATGCGGCTCTGCCGCTCATTGTAACTCCAGAACTAGTTAACCTAATTCGGATCAACTTTCTCTCTAATCAAGATGTTCCCTGGGTTGCGGAAGCTGATTTTTTGCTCTCGTCGTTGTGCCGTCCTATGGGAGAAGATTTATATGAAGTGGAGCCATCTATCCGTGAAGTGTTGATGGTAGAGCTAGAGCGTACAGTGGGTTTGCATATCTCATTCGATATTGCTCGTTGTTTACAAGTCTATACAAAAAAGCAGAACCTGAAAACCGAAGCTTTCAAAATTTTATCCTGGGTTGCCCAAGCCTATCTAGAGCCTGATCGGGTTGTTGGCAAAATCACTCAATCTCTTAAGGCAAGCGAATCTGAACAGGAACTGCTTCCTAAATTGCAGGGGCAATTGCAAGCTGTACTGATGGTAGAAGTCTTATCAGAACAACTGACCTATGCGAACGATGCAAAGGCTTATCAGAAGTTGATGGAGAGATCTCAGAAAATCGCAGAGGATCTCTATAGAACGGGTGGGGATGGTCCTGCCCCACTATTGGTCCTTTCTCAACCCCTCAACGATCCATTTGTAGAGCCATTTGGAGGAGGAACGGGCATCCGCTTCACAGTGAGAAACTTAAAGCTAAATGGCGAAGGAAATACACTCACGCTCGCGCATGGCAGCAGAATCGAAGCGACACTGGAAATTAATCATGATTGTTCTGAGTGTGGTGGAGCCATTAATCAGATCATTATAGGCTTAGCAGGAGAAAACCGGGCACAGGCATGTGTTTGGATTGGCAGAAGTAGTAGTAATGGCTGGCAGACGGTTTCATTCTCTCTCAATATTCCTGCTAAACCTGGTGTCTACTACATCCGGACTCGCTATGCTCAGGCTTATAACGCAGAAGATTCCCTGCACTGGTGGACAGTCGATCGCCCCAACGGACCTACAGAAGAATCGAACATTGGTGCTGTTGCCGTTCAAAGCATTAAGGATAAACCAGAATATCCTTACCAGCTATATCGAGTAAAGAATCAAGGGGGTGGGTCAGAAGGAGATTGGATGTTTGGTGGGCGCTCAAATCAGGAAAATATTGCCAGTATTAATATTAGATCTGACAATGGCAGAGAAACCCTGACTGGTACAGTGACTTATTCCTCTGGAGAGGGAAGCGTTCAATTTAGTGCCACCTCGGTAGGGATGAGTAACTACATTATTGAGAAGCAACAGGGAGGAAATGCAGAGCTTTGGGTGATTGGTGGTCGCGAAGCTCAAAATAGAATAAGCTCCCTTGATTGCAAATCTGACGATGATGGTCAAACTCTAAATGGCACCCTGGTTTATGCAGGTGAAGGACCTATTGACTTCACGGGGACTAGAATCAGTCCTTCAGAAGTTCTAGACTTAAAAACCGCTTTCTTTAGAGTTACCGGCGAAACTTGTCCAGTTTTCTCCAGGCTGGTGACGTTTCAAGAGGCTATGGCAAACAAAGCTTTATTAAGTGAAAAATTGGATAGATGGGATATCGCCAAACTCGCAGATGGTGGCTCTATGGATGGCCCAGGCTATCGCTCCAAAATCCGAGCGAACGACGATCGCTCGTTTGGTCATGCTCTTTGCAGAACTCTCGATTTGACTGCAAACCCTGATAGTAATGACACACCACCCCTTCTAACCTTTGAGTTTGATGTTGTTGAGTTTGTACTGACCTTTGAATTTGAAACAGTGACCGTTAATGTACGAGGCGAAAAAAATGAACCAGAGAAAAGACAAGCCTCCTTCTTTGAAGAAACCTTAGGGGAGGGGGTGCCGCCCTTAGCAATGGTTGCGATTCCGGGGGATAGTTTTCTTATGGGAGCACCAGAGAATGAAAAAGGGCGAGCACCCAGTGAAGGACCACAACATCCAGTCAACGTTCCTGAATTCTTTATGGGTAAGTATCCGGTGACACAGGCTCAGTGGAGGTTTGTGGCAGGTTTACCACAGGAGCAGCGATCGCTCAATCCTGATCCATCTAGATACAAGGGAGATAACCATCCCGTTGAGCAAATTAGCTGGTTTGATGCAGTGGAATTTTGCGATCGGCTTTCAAGCTACACTGGAAGAACCTATCGGTTGCCAAGTGAAGCAGAGTGGGAATATGCCTGCCGTGCTGGGACCACGACCCCGTTTCATTTTGGGGAGACCATTACATCAACCTTGGCAAATTATAATGCTAACTCTACGTATCAAAATGAACCGGAGGGGGCAAACCGACAAGGAACAACACCTGTGGGCAGTTTTGGCGTAGCCAATCGCTTTGGTTTATTTGATATGCATGGGAATGTTTGGGAGTGGTGCGCTGACCATTGGCACGAAAACTATGAAGGAGCACCAGATAACGGCAGTGCCTGGATTAGCGAAATTACAGAAACCCTACCTGTTTGTTTACGTGGTGGTTCGTGGGACTCCACTCCTGAGAGTTGTCGCTCAGCTAGAAGAAACTATTATCTTACTCATGGCACTCGTTATAATACTCGTGGTGATGCCATTGGCTTGCGGGTAGTTTGTTCTATTCCAAAGACTTGATTTGCTCTTTACCCTTCTTGACAAGCGAAACAATCTTAAATTTTTTATTCTTAAAGGTATTCAAACTTTGCTTCCGAATCTGTACCAAATTACTCTCTAATCACATAAAAGAACATACATCTTTAGAGAGCCTGCTTCAAGCATGGCGATACTTGGTGATTAAAGCAGCACATCTTAACAATCGATCTTCAAATGCACTTGCAGCACAAAGCATGGAGGATAGAACAATGATGCCTAATTTGAATGAGAAACGATCGCGTGGAAAAGCCCAATATTTTATTGAAAAATTGGGGAACGACATTACGTTAGACATGGTGCTAATTCGACCAGGCAGTTTTCTAATGGGGGCACCTGAAGATGAGGAAGGAAAAAGTGAAGGTCCTCAACACCTTGTTACTATACCTCAATTTTTTATGGGCAAATATCCAGTGACTCAGGTTCAATGGCGGACCGTTGCAGCAATGCCTGAAATCGATCGACAACTTGAACCACATCCATCGTTATTTAAGGGAGAATATCTTCCTGTTCATAACATTAGTTGGTATGAGGCAACTGAATTTTGTAATCGCCTTTCTGCCCATACAAAACGGCACTATCGTTTACCTAGTGAGGCAGAGTGGGAATACGCCTGTCGGGCTGGAACTATAACACCGTTTCATTTTGGACAAACCATTAGCTCAAAATATGCTAATTATAATGCGAGCAAAGCTTATGATAATGGAGTTGAAGGAGAACATCAAGACAAGATAACTCCAGTAGGTTACTTCAAAGTCGCCAATAATTTTGGATTATACGACATGCATGGAAACGTGTTAGAGTGGTGTACCGATCATTGGCATGACAATTACGAAGGCGCACCGACAGATGGCAGTGCCTGGACAACAGGCGGAAATTCTAATGGACGTGTACTGCGTGGCGGTTGCTGGCACTTCGAACCTAACAACTGTCGCTCAGGCTACCGGGACTACAGCTTTCCCGACCGCCCCGATCTTTACTTTGGGTTTCGGGTTGTCTATTCCGCTTCAAGATCTCAATAGTCCTTTTGCCAGATCTGTAAATAGTTTTGTGTCAGAAATAAATCTCTTGGGGTAATCTGCCCTCAAACTCAATGGCAAAATGGTTCAAGACAGGTTTTCAGTCTCGAATTGGCATCACCCACCTCTGTGGAATATTCCCAATCACAAGACAGACTACCTTCAGTGCCGCTTCATCATTGGCTGTAGGTAATGCAGTTTGGGCATTGCGAAATAATTGTGAGTGAAGGAACTAGCCGAGTCTCAAAAGCAGTCGAGAGAGAGGAGCTTGGGCAGTCTAGGGATAACGCATCAATATCCTTATGCCATCCCAATACAACCCCGACCAACACCACCGTCGATCGATCCGCTTGCAAGGCTATGACTATGCTTCTGCGGGATCGTATTTCATTACGATTTGCGCTCATCAACGTCAATGCCTGTTTGGTGAAATTACCGATAGGCAGATGATGTTAAATGAACTGGGGCAATGCGTGCGATCGGTTTGGATGAATTTACCCCAACATTTTCGATCGTTGGAATTGGACAAATTTATTGTGATGCCAAACCATATTCATGGAATTTTATCGTTATGCACCACAGACGGTAGGGGCGAAGCATTTGCATCCAGATCTGGGAATCACAACGTTAATCCTCATGCAAATGCTTCGCCCTTACGAGAGGACAGGGCATCATTGCGACAGAATAAAACGCATCCACCAGAAAACGGTACCCAACCCCAATCGATCGCAGCCATCATTCAAAATTTCAAATCCGTTTCAACCCGTAAAATCAATCGCATGAATCAATCATCAGGAAGAACCATTTGGCAGCGCAACTATTACGAACACATCATCAGAGACGATCGTGCCTTGCAAACCATCCGACAATATATCCAAAATAACCCCTTCTCCTGGCAAGAGGATCAATTGCATCCAAACTATTCATCAGAAGGACTTGTAAAAATATAAGCTCATGGTTTTGAAATGCCGTTGTTTTGGCTGCTATGCCTTACGATCCAAAACCACGAAGTTGTTTCTTTACAAGCCCGAAGGATAGTGGGTTACTCTTCTGGTCTGAAATCATCCGGCAAATCATCGATCGACCACTGCAATACCCGACAAAGCGCTTTAACTTGCGGTAGCGTCAGGCGCACCTCCTTAAATCGGCCCGTTTCCCAATTACTGACTGTTTGTACTGATACGTTGATTGCGACTGCAACATCTCGTTGAGTTAAGCCCAGTTCGTCTCGACGTTTCTTAAGAGGGGACTCCTTTTCTGGTTCTTGTACCTCAGTCATCGCAGCGGCTTTATAAACTGTTTATATAAGCAGTTGACTCATGACTATAAGCAGTTTATAGTAATTGAAGAGTCAACCAGAGCGCAGGCAAAACAACTGTAACGCCTACGCTTCCATAGTTTCTCACCATTTCGGCCTTTTATAGACATTTTGCACCAGTCGATCGACGGGGAATTTTCGCTCGTCTCCCCTGTCCACCTTCGATCGGTCAATTCTGCTGCCTGAAAACCCTATGCGATCGTCTTTGCTGCGATCGTCTCAGTTTCCCATGACCACCTATCACCAACAGTTGCATCCCTGGTGCATCATCTGCTGTCTGCCCAACGCCCAAACTCTGATCGTGACTCGGCTGCGTCGCCGCAATGATGCCGAAGCTCACCTGCGCATCTTACGCCAGATGAACCCCGATCGAAGCTACGAGATTGTGTTTGATGCGCCTCATGGCTCTGAGCCAACAACAGCAGTGGAAAGATAAAGAGCGATCGCTCTTGACAGAGATGAGATACGCTGAGAATTGAGTAGTCCTGCTTGATTCCACAGGAGCGATCGTACAGTAAATCACTAGGCAACTGGAGGTCTGAAAATGATTGGACAAACCGCCCGATCGCCCCTCACATTCGATGAGTTTGTCAACCAATATCCCGAAGATGGGGGACGCTATGAGTTGCGCTGGGGAGAGGTAGTTGAGATGCGTCCGATCGGTCCCCATGAAAAAGTATCAGCCCTGGTGGCCCGCAAAATTGACGTTGAAATTGAGCGATTGAGATTACCGCTATTCATTCCACGCACTTGTTTGGTGAAGGTAGCAGGTTCAGAGATTAACGGCTACTTGCCAGATATTATTGTCCTGGATGAGGTCACAGTGGA
>LUGL01000023.1 GCA_002796835.1 Elainella saxicola E1
GGAATTGGTGAGGGTGCCGGWATTGGTGAGGGTGYCGGTATTGGTGAGGGTGCCGGKATTGGTGAGGTCGCGGTTATTGTTGAGGGTGCCGGTATTGGTGAGAGTGCCGGAATTGGTGAGAGTGGCGAAATTGGTGAGGGTGCCGGAATTGGTGAGGGTGATTATATTGATGAGGGTGCCGGTATTGGTGAGAGTGCCGGAATTGGTGAGGATGTTGGAATTGGTGAGGGTGCCGGTATTGGTGAGAGTGTCGAAATTGGCGAGGGTGCCCGTAGCAAGAATTGTAATGGTGCCGGAATTGACAAAAGACACGTTGTTTGAGTCCGAGCCTGAAACACTAATCGTTCCGGTATTAGGATTGGGGGAAATTTGAGCCATGGTTTTAGCCTCATTACTTTATGTTTATTTGCCTGTGCCTTTGCTCAGGTCAGTGAATGAATTGTGACCCTGAAAATACACAGGAGATCAACAAAGCGATCGAAGTTGGCGAACCCAGGCATAAGCGGCATCCAGCAACCGTATCCGACAAAATTGGCCGATCGAGCAGCGAGAACCTCCTGGTCCAGGACGCTTCTAGCTCCATGTAAAACAGGACTCCGTCTTCCAATCCTCAAAATACTATTCTTGACCGTGAAAATACTGAGGCAAGAATAGCACTAAAGCTGCCCCAGTGGATGTGTTTTATCATTTCTTCAATCTGCAATGAGACAAGGGATGCCGGAAGGAAAGTTATGGGTTGCACCGGGTGTCCTATTGTGTTCAATGGTTATCACTTTATTGGAGTTGCCCCAGTCTCTACATCTAGCAAGTGTCACGATTAGAGTATGACAAATGCATATTTTTCAGCATGACAAGTGTCATGGTGCATGTGCGATCGTCTTCAAACGGGTTTTCCGCTCAGGACTCACTCGATCGCTCAATCTTCACAAAATATTGACAAACCTTAAATTACGCTTGTGTTCGATTGAACTTTGCTTTATGCTGAACAACACTGGTTTTTTCAATTGACTTAAACAACCAGTAGATCTGTTCAAGGTATGGCGCTGACTATAAGTGCTTGGAACCACTCATAGCCAGCTATCCAGGACTCTGTTTACGCAGAGAGCCAGATTGCTGCGATCTTAATCGATCTTCAGCAATTTAGCGATGTCTGGATAGTCATACCTTGGGCTTTTCTTCTCAACAAACCCCAACCTCTACGAGGGAAAATCATCATGACTACAGAGTTCAACGAACTGCTGCCCGTTTCGCCTACCGATAAATCGCAAATTTGGATTATTGGTACAAGAGAACAGGTGTTGCATACGATCAACGAATTTTATGTGAAGCGGATAGCCAACGACAGAGTGAAGTTCACGCCGATCATCCCTGCCCCATTTGAAGGCAAATATATGTCTGTGTTAGTGCGTTAGCATCCCAGATGCATTAATTTCTATCGATTTTGTGGTGCCCCAAAAATGTAGGGGCGAAGCATTTGGACGATGTTTTTCTGCTATAGGCAAAGATCCTGGACCAAATGCTCCGCCCTTTGTATGTAGGCGCAAAGATCAGCGAGACTACCAGAGATTTCGTGCGATCGCGTCAAATTTACGCCGATCATCCCAGCCCCGTTTGAAGGTAAACCGTTCGTTACTACCGCTTGAGCATTCGTTGCCACAATTGCATCGTTCGTTACGACAGGCGAGACATTCGTTGCCACAACCACGTCGTTCGTTACCACCGCTTGAGCATTCGTTACGACAGGTGAGACATTCGTTACCACAACCGCGTCGTTCGTTACGACAGGCGAGCTTGTCATGACCACCGCTTCGATCGAACTTACTGTTGCAAGGTCGCTTGGCAAAAAATCAGTCCAAATGTAATTGACATGCCCTATCGAAATCAATTGCTGCTTGCGGTCTGTCTACTTGCTGGATCTATATATGGGAAGCTGAAGCAACCCAGACCCCTGCTTTAGACTGAAGGAAGCCCAGTTCAATCAAGCAGTCAGAGAGGATGCAATGGATGTTGTCATGAACAGCACAATGAGTGAGATATTCAATCTCGATACGCTGATTAGTCTGATGTTAGCGATCAGCCTCAGTGCAGCCTGTGGATTTCGGGTATTTGTGCCGTTGCTGGTGATGAGTGCAGCAGCCGTCTTTGGTCATTTAGACTTACCCGGCAACTATGACTGGATCGAATCTGACCAGGCAGTCATTTTGTTTGCGGTTGCCAGCGTGCTGGAAATTGGCGGCTACTATATTCCTTGGGTAGACCATATCCTGGATTGGATTGCCACCCCTGCGGCCATTATCGCTGGCACGATCGTCACCGCTTCAACCGCTCCTGACACGATGAATCCGCTGGTTCAATGGACAACAGCCTTACTGATTGGTGGCGGTGCAGCGGGAGTCACCAAAAGCATGACCAATTTTCTGCGCTTGATTTCGACCATGATTTCGGGTGGATTGACCAATCCGGTGATTGCGACGATCGAGCTGGCTTTGGCATTCGGACTTGCCGTTTTAGCAGTCACGGTGCCGGTCGTTGCGGCATTGGTCTTGATTGGCCTGTGGGGATATGCAATTCAACGCATTCGGCGGTTTTTCCGTCGTCAATCTGCGATTCCTGCGGCTCAAAATCCTCCATTTCCGCCTGAACCCAATCCAAGCGGGCAGTAGCACAAGCTTCAGAGCCCAATTTCAAAATCTTATCGATCGAGGGGTTGACTTTGCCGGAAAACATAGTACATTTGTTTATAAGTTCACTTGTACTGAACCCTCATCTACATCATGTCACAACAACTCTATCTGTTTCCGCAAGCTCCCACGCTCGACTCCACCTTTCGGCAAAGCGATCTAGCTTCAGAAGTTCTGTTAGAACAGACCCGCGAATTGTTCCAACATCATGGCTCCAATGCGGAACTCATGTCGCAAATCATGACCGCCATTCAAGCTTTAGACGAAATCTGCGAACAGTCAGAAGAATAGTTCTACTCCCTTTTAATTTTCTATCCACACAACCTCCATCACAGTTCCTGGTCGATCGCTCTACTCCAAGGGCGATCGTTTTTCGTTTGCAAATTGCCTGTTTAAAACTTGTACTCACTATTACACCTTAGTATTTGCAAATCCGTTCCATTCGATAGACAGGCGAGTTCATCAGCCTCTCTCATCTGCTGGAGGAAAGAAAGCTTTGCATTTTATTAAGATGATTGAGCGTTAAAAATGCTTTTGGCGATCGCAACAAGCGCAACAAAATACCTGCTCCATTTTGATTGAGGGAGATCTTTTGATGACTGCAACCGCTCCAACCCAGATCAGTCCAACGGCTGACAAGACACCCACTCCCTACGATGGTTTCGATCGCCTCTACATTGGCGGGCGCTGGATTACAGGTCACTCTGAGCACAAAGTCAGTCCGATCGATCCCTACCGCCAAACCACGATTATGGAAATTGCGGCGGCTAACCAGCAGGATATTGACGAAGCCTATCAAACTGCAAAGCAGGCTCAGGTCGAGTGGGCTAACGCTTTACCTAGCGATCGATCGAAAGTGATGCAGCGAGCCGTTCAGATCATGGAGGCGCGAAGGGAAGAAATTGTTTCCTGGCTGATTCGGGAAGCTGGCAGTCCGCGCAGCAAAGCCTTACTGGAATGGCAGGCATCCTATCAGTTGATGCAGCAGGCTGTAGCAGTGCCCTATCAGGTGGAAGGTCGTTTGCTGCCTTCTGATCTGCCGGGAAAAGAAAGCCGGGTCTATCGCCGTCCGGTGGGTGTAGTGGGAGTTGTCAGCCCCTGGGATTTTGCGCTGCATTTGGCTAATCGATCGATCGCACCTGCCCTGGCTTTAGGAAATGCTGTCGTGCAGAAACCCCCTTCCAATACACCGATTTCGGGTGGGTTGATCCTGGCCAAAATCTATGAGGAAGCCGGACTGCCCGCAGGGGTATTCAGCGTAGTTGCAGGTCCAGCCCGTGAAATTGGCGATGCTTTTGTCAATCATCCAATTCCGCGCGTGATTACCTTTACCGGCTCAACCAAAGCAGGGCAACATATTGCAAAACAGGCGATGGATAGCCCGATCATGAAACGGGTATCGCTCGAATTGGGCGGCAATAGTCCTCTGGTTGTATTGGATGATGCTGATCTGGAACTGGCTGTGAATGCCGCGATATTTGGCAAGTTTCTGAATCAAGGCCAGATTTGTATGAGTGTGAATCGGCTGATTGTGGATCAGCGCGTGCATGATGAATTTGTCGATCGGTTTGTTGATCGGGTGCGGCAACTCAAAATGGGCAATCCCCATGATCTAGATACCGTGATCGGTCCCATCATCGATCAGGCTCAGTTAGATTCTCTGATGCAGCATATTCAACTGGCACGACAGGAAGGAGCGCGGCAATTATTGGGGGGAGACCCAGATGGCTTGATGTTACCGCCGCATGTGTTTGTGGATGTGAACAATCAAATGAAAGTGGCGCAAGAAGAATTATTTGGTCCAGTGGCGCTAATTCTGAAAGTGCAAAATGAAGCGGAAGCGTTGCAGGTGGCAAATGACACTGAGTATGGTTTATCCAGTGCTGTGTTCACCCGCGACGAGGGAAGAGGCTTGCGGTTTGCGTTGCAGATGGAAGCAGGGATGACGCATATTACTGTGAACGATCTGCCAAATGCGCCGTTTGGAGGTGAAAAGAATAGTGGAATTGGCCGCTTTGGCGGCAGTTGGGCGATCGATGAGTTCACAACCGACCATTGGGTAACGGTTCAGCATCAGCCGCGCACCTATGCTTTCTAGAGTTTGTTGAAGAGAGTGGGTTGAAGAACGATCGGATGCATTACAGGATCAACATTAGGACGGTTAATTAAAGGAACTATCACCATGAAATATCGGCAACTTGGTAACAGCGATCTGAAAGTGTCAGAAATTAGCTTAGGGTCTTGGTTGACCTATAGTGGCGGTGTGGAGCAACAAAAAGCAGAAGCCTGTATTCGCAAGGCGTTCGACGTTGGCATTAATTTTATCGATACCGCAAATGTATATGGTAGAGGAGCGGCTGAATCTCTTTTAGGGCAAGTTTTACAGGGAATCGATCGCAGCTCTTACGTTTTAGCAACTAAGGTCTTCTTCCCCATGTCTGAGACCGATCGAGGTTTATCCGCCGCCCAAATTTACAAGCAAATTGACGCTTCTCTGCAACGACTCCGCACAGATTATGTCGATCTGTATCAGTGCCATCGCTATGACGAACAAACGCCGCTAGAAGAAACCATGGATGCCCTCACCGAAGTGGTGCGGCAGGGCAAAGCTCGTTACATTGGTTTCAGTGAATGGAGTCCGGCTCAAATTCAAGCCGCATTGAATCTGCCGAACGTCGAACGATTTGTCTCTAGTCAACCGCAATATTCCATGCTATGGCGTAAACCCGAAGCGGAAGTGTTCCCACTTTGCGCTGCCAACGGCATTGGTCAAATTGTCTGGTCGCCCCTGGCTCAGGGAGTGCTTACTGGCAAATACAGACCGGGCGAAGCACCTCCGCAAGATTCCCGTGCCGCCAACGACAAAATGAATGGGTTTATGCAATACCTGCACAGTGATCGCATTCTCAGTGCTGTCCAAAACCTGAAGCCGATCGCCCAACAATTAAACCTGTCGATGCCTCAACTGGCCCTGGCCTGGATTCTGCGCGACAAACGGGTGTCTTCTACGATCATTGGCGCAAGCCGTCCTGAACAGGTTGTCGATAATGCTGCCGCATCCGGGGTCGAATTAAGCCATGAAACCTTGCAGGCGATTGATCGGATCCTGGAACCTGCCTTATCCTACGCCACTGCATAGCTCAAAATGAATGAGGTTAGGACTCCGCCTCAATTTGCCGCACAACGGTAAGGGCGGAGTAGCTGACTCCTGCTGTGCCTTCACCCGGATGGGTTGAGTCTCCCACCAGCCAAAGCTGTCGGAAAGGGGTACGATTCGCAAAGCCAAAAGGACCAAAGGTAGAAATGCGTTGACCAATGCCGCCGACAATACCGCGATTGCGTCCGGTATAGCGAGCAAATGTACGTGGGGTTGCCGCTTCAATATGCACCAGTGTATCGGCAGTTAAATTAAAAAACTGGCCTAATCGGGCGATCGCCTCATCCGTATATTGCTGCTTCAGCGCCTCGTATGCGGTTTGATCCAGATTCCACCAGATCGACGGATCGGTAAAGGTTGAAGCAATCACTGTGGCATGACCTGTTGGGGCTCGCCCATCGCCGGGATGACTTACCGAAACAAACAGTGAATTATTTTCACCGATCGGTCCCTCGTAGTCATAGAGGAACTGCAAATGCGGTGGACAGTTTGCTGGAATCGCTGTTTCTTTCACCCCCAGATAGACCACAAACGCACCTGAGGCAGGCGGCAATTTATCAACGCGATGTTCGTATCCTTTGGGAGCTGTATCGCCTAAAAGCTGCACCAAATTTTGTGCGGTTACGTTTGCAATAATCTGATCGGCAGGCTCTAGCCAGACCTTGCCCGTTTTTTGATCGCGAATTTGCACAGCCTGTACCTGATGGTGTTGCACCTGGATTCGTTCTACGGTATGACGCATCAACAGTTGCCCCCCATCCCGTTGCAGGGCCTGTACGAGGCGATCGCTCAAGGCCTGCATGCTGCCTTGCAGGTGATAAAGCCCCTGCGGTTCCTGCGAGACTCCTAATGCGGTTGCGGCATAAAGTAAAGCCGTTTCATCGGCGTCTACCTGGGAATAGAGTTTGAGCTGCAAATCTAGAAAAGTTTTGAGGCGGCGATCGGTCAAGCCCAGCGCTCGCAACATTTGTCCGACGGTTGTGAAAGTATGCGGCAAAGTCATCAAAGTATCTGGACGCACTGCCTGGATCAGCTGACCCAAATCCCACAAATTACGTGGCGGCAACACCGGATCGCGCGACTGAAACGCCCAGCTGTAGCGAAATAAATCGCTAATTAACTGCCAGAACCGATCGCTGCCGGGAAATTGCTGCTGGCGTTCAATCTGCCATCGCTGCGGATCGCGCCAGACGTTGATAGGCTGCGTTTCCTGAGGTAAGTAGACGGCACAGGCGGGATCGCAAGGTGTTGCGGCTGGTAATTCAATCTCTAATTCTGAGAAGATGCGATGGTGAATGCCTCCCGGCTCTAAGCCTGCAACCTGGGTAGCCCCAACATCAAAGGTGAAGCCTCGCCGCCGGAAAGTCGAAGCACATCCGCCTGGAACGATCGCCTGATCGAGCACCAGTACCGGATAGCCGCGATGAGCTAGCAATGCTGCCGCAGTCAGTCCGCCAATACCTGCCCCGATCACAATCACCCGTTGAGCAGCAGTTTTGCTCATGAGTCAGCCCACTCATTGCTTTACATTCCTTAACACTTTGATCATATCGCAAAGTAAAGAACTGGTGATGAAAAGACTCATCCCACGCCACTGCCAGAACGCCAACCCACCTAAGCATGTTGCGTTCCATAGAAATAAGCCCTGCGCCTGTACGATTACTGACGCAGAGCTTTGATCTTTGATCCAACAATCCTTTTCTAGCTCTACCGCTTAGATCTGGGAAATTACGGAGATCCACGTCATAACTTCATCAGAAAAACATCTGGTCAACCCTGCCCTTCACCCCACTTTTACGGGTTTCTTCTTAGAAGAGAAGAGGAGTGAGCCGGAAACGTTCGATTTGTTTGTCATTCATCAGGGGAGTCCGATCGCGTCGTCTTGAGACGCACCAAGAACGTTAAGTTTCATCATAATTATGACTGAATTTAATCTCACCCAATTAATTAAACGCCCCCAGTATGTGTTGCTAGGACTCATTGCTGGTTTGTTTAGCATCTACCTGGTCTTAGTTTGGCGGGTCGGCGATCTAACTCATCTCGGCATGAGCGGACTGTTTATGCTGGCAGCTCTCACCTTGCTGTGGGAAAACTACTCAGCTTACGATTACAGGCAAGAGCGGTTGGCTAGTTTAACGGCGATCGGCCTGATCAGCTGGCTGATTTGGCAAAGCACCACCATTGTGAACGATCAGCAGCTCCAGCTCCGATGGTTTCCCTTTGTTGCATCCCTGGCCATTGCTTTGTTGGCCTCTGGGTTTCAAGGTCTATGGCAATACCGTCGCGAACTGGCTGTTATGTTTTTCCTGGGTGTTCCCAGCACGGTAATGAACCTGGTAGATATTTCCCCGATTACTGCCCGTGCGGCAACATCAGTGCTTTGGTATGCCGGTTTTGATGTTTCCCAACATGATGTTTTTGTGGCTTTACCCGTTGGCACGATTCGGGTTTATAGCGGCTGCTCTGGCATCGGCATGATAACGTACCTGCTGGGAATCGCGGTGATGTTTTTGTCGCTTTACCCTGTTGCCCGTTTCAGGCAGGTCCTGGCGCTGCTGGGAGCAGTCCTGATTGGTTTTATGGTTAATGTGGGTCGGGTCGTGTTGATGGCGATTTTAGCCGCTCCTGAGTCTTATGAAGCGTTTACCTACTGGCATGAAGGAGATGGGGCGCTGATTTTTGGCGTCGTTGCATTGGTTTTGTTCGCCGGGTTCTATCGCCTGCTGCATCAAATTGAGATGTGGCAGAAACGCAAATTAGCGGCCCAGCAGGAGTTGCCTGAGCAGCGCTGATTTAGTTCGCTTGTACTAAAACCCTCTTTTGATAGACGGCAAACCAGGAGACTCCCTTTTATAACGGTTGAAGCACTCTCTCATTGCACAACAACCGTTATGGCAGTTGAAGAATTACGCAAAAGTCCGATGATGGCGCATTTGCTGGACGCGCTGGATGAAGGACAGGATATTGGTCACTATGGGCGATTGACCTTTGCCATGATCGCTCGACATTTTCTCAGCGAAACAGAGCTAGTTCAGTATTTGCAAAAGGATGTTGACTTTAGTGAAGCTGAAGCCAAGGCGCTCTCTCAACAAGTCCAGGGCAAAGACTACAATCCGCCTAAGCGCGATCGAATTTTAGCCTGGCAGAATTTGCAAGAGTTTCCGATTTGCCCGAATGCTCAGGATCCGGACTCCTGCAACATCTATCGCGAGCTTCACTTCCCCGATCATGTCTATGAAACGATCACGGAGTATTACGAGCAAAAAGCCAATTAGGATGAAATCTCCGCAGCACCTCACCTTTCCAGGTTTGTATAGAAGTCTAGACCTGCATGGAATGGGTCGAGCTGCACATCAAAACCTGTAAACTAAAAGCCTTCCCGGACTCATTATCCAGAAAGGCTTTTTCGCGAAGCGGGTGATGGGATTCGAACCCACGGCATTCACCTTGGCAAGGTGACGCTCTACCACTGAGCTACACCCGCAAATTTGCGACATTTATGATGGTCTCAATTTTTTCTGGATTTGTCAAGGTCTGCCCAAAATTATTTTCTAGGAGCTGATTTTTCTAGGTTTGCAGCCAAAGGATTTGCACTGAGTCACCGGCAGAAATCTGTGTGGTGCCGATCGGCAAAACAGCCAGCCCATTAATTTGCGCCAGATTAATCAGATTGCCAGAATTTTGCGCCCCACCTGCTAACTGAAACTGAAATTCCCCCTGAACTAACCGCACCTGTCCCCATAAATAGGATTCGCGTTTGCCGTCCGATCGCAAATCCTGGGTTGTTCGACCTTGCACAAACATGGGTGGCCAATCGCTGGCTAAACCAGAAAGTTTGCGGAGCGCAGGTTGGACAAAGCGCCAAAACGTGACCAAAGCCGAAACCGGATTGCCCGGTAGCCCAAAATAGAGCTGGGTCGCCTGGTTCGTCGTAGAGAAGGTGGCCACCGTTAGCGGTTTACCGGGCTTCACTGCCACAGCTCGCAGGTGAATTTCAGCCCCCAGTTCCGCCAGGATGCGATCGACATAATCATAGTCACCGACGGAAACCCCGCCCGACGAAAGCACCATATCGGCTGAATTAATGGCTTGTCTAATCGCCTGTTTGATCTGATCTGGCTGATCGGGCACGCTACCCAGCAAGATGGGCTCTGCTCCAGTCACTTCAACTAGGACCGCTAAGGCATATTGGTTCGAATCGACAATTTGTCCGGGCTGCAAAGGCTGATCGGGTGTGACTAATTCATCCCCCGTGGAAAGAATGGCAACCTTGGGACGCCGGTAAACGGGCACCTGGGGACATTGGGCCGTGGCCAACACTGCAATATCGGCAGCAGCGAGTCGAATGCCTGCTGCAAGTAGAGGATTGCCCGCCTGATAAAACTGGCCGCGATGCCGTACGAAAGCCTGAGGTTTGGGGACTGCAAAAAGGGTGACGCGATCGCCCTCTCTCTGGGTTTCTTCCTGCATGACGATCGTATCGGCCCCTTGCGGTAGCATAGCCCCGGTGAGAATTCGTGATGCCTGTCCGGTTTGCACCGTTTTCTGAGGCTGCATTCCGGCTGGAATTTCTTCGATGATTTCTAGGGTAATCGGTTTCTCCGGGCTACAATCAACCAGATCGGCATACCGCACGGCATAGCCATCCATGGCGGAATTATCCCAGTAGGGAAAGTCCTGGTTGCCTGTGACTGGAGCAGCCAAAATGCGTCCGTTGGCAGCCGTGAGGGAAACCTGCTCCCAATCCTGTTGTGCATCCAGCGGTTGAACGAGGTTCAGAATTAACGTCTCGGCTTCTTGGGCAGACAGCATAGGTGATAGTTCAGGTTGCAAGTTCAGGTTGCGCCATAAATGGGATTGACAGTGCCAGTAATCGTGCGGCTGAGGCTGCCAGCTCCCGTGGTTGGATCAATGGTAATTTGTTGACGATCGAGCGTGTAGCCATAAAGCACATTGTTATCAATAGCCAAGCCATACACGTTGCGAAAACCAATGGACCCGATCGAGGTGGCACTACCATCAAGACCGATCGAGAATAGCGTATCAGAGCTGCTGTTGGATAATCGCAGAGATGCGAAAAATCGATTACTGGTGGGATCAAATGCTAAATCACCGCTGCTCTCAACTCCTGTAATGTCGGCGATCGGGGTAGTTGTTCCTGTGCTGGTGTTCACTGTGTAAATCTTGGAACTGCTTGCTGCATACAGGGCTCCAGAAGCTGAGAATCCTAACGCATTCAGATTAGTTGTGTCCAAATCTGCGACAAATCCTGCGATTCCAGAATTGGGATCGATTTTGTAGAGCTTCGAGAAAGTGACGCCAAATAGATCGCCCGTGGGGGATTTGGCAAGATCGAGAAAACTGGGATTCGTATTATTCAGCAATGTGAATGCTCCAGATTGTTTGTTCACTTTGCCAAATTCTTGATTACCAGTTGAGAGATAGCTTTCCACCAGTGGTGATGGCAAGGGCAGGGGGGATGGTAAGGAGACAGTAGCAGCATTCAGCTTCAAGCGATAGGTTGTTTCGCCACTTCGACGTGCGACTCGCAGATAGTAAGTGCCCGCTTCCAAGGTTTGGGTGATCGATTCTGCTTTTTTACCCGATCGCTTAGAAATGCCAATCACCCGGCGATCGCTGCCAATCAATTGCAAATCAGCATTAGCTTTTAGTCGATCGAGTTGCACAGAAAAAGTACTGCGATTGGAGAGCGAGAACTGGTAGTAATCACTTTTTTCCTTCGGAGCCAGCGCATTTTTGATGGTTCGGGCACTATTGAGCAAACCAAGCGGTTTGGCGGTGGGCAGGGTAGAGTTCGATCGCATAAAAAAATGGGTTCACTTCAATCTCAGCAATCCCAATATTCTGGCAATCCCATACAAAATCAGGTTGAAAGGCACGCAATCAGGCAAGATTGAAATTTACTCAACGAAAAATTGCAACTTCCTGAGTGGGTGTGCTATGATATGAATTCGTGACGAGGGCTTGTAGCTCAGTGGACTAGAGCACGTGGCTACGGACCACGGTGTCGGGGGTTCGAATCCCTCCTAGCCCGTCCGAAAAGAGTTGGAGTTTTTTCCAGCTCTTTTTGCATTATCTGGGGCATGTTGTGGCCATTTAGGAAGGTTGTCATGGCAAAGGCCTGTTCGCATTCATTAAGGGACTCGATTGCCGCAAACTCTATTTCTGCCGTTCATTTTGGCCGCATAAAGCTGTTCATCACACATCATCACGATCGCTTCTGGCGTTCTTTGGTCTGTAATTTTCTCGACGGTCTGAACTCCGATCGAAACGGTGAGGTGGGTGGAGACAGTGGAAGAAATATGAGGAATCTCTAACTTGATGACATCCTGTCGGATCTTCTCTGCCAGCAGCATCGCTCCTTCAAAACTGGTGTTGGGCAAAATACAGATGAATTCTTCACCCCCATAACGTGAGACAAAATCGCTGGGACGTTGGGGAATTTCTTTCAGCACTGTCGCAACCGCCCGGAGACAGCTATCCCCTTTGACATGACCGTAGGTGTCGTTGTAGAGCTTGAAAGCATCGACATCAATCAAAATCAGGGAAAGCGGCTCTCCAGACCTTTGCGCTCGCTTAAATTCGGCAGTGAATTGTCGGTTGAAATGGCGTCGATTGAATAAGCCCGTCAGACAGTCCTCATGCGCCATCTCCGATAACTTATTGTTCATGTTTTCAATTTCGTTTGCGGAAGTCTCTACTAAACGATGTAGCACTCGTAGCGTTTTAAGTTGTTTTGACTCTTCCTTGGTAATAAATGGCTTTAACTCATGCGAATATACCAGGGGTTCTGGTTCATCTAATTCTGCTAAGGTGAGCACCGTCATGGTTTGACTGAAGAAAAAGCATTTGCCGATCGGATGGGTGAAATACTCACCGTAGGCAAAGAAACCCGCCGTTGGTGCCAGCGTAGAAATGGGCGTAATTTCAACATGAATATCCTGACCCAGAATCCATTTTCGCGAGACACAGGAATAGATAAAAGCAACCTGAGCCGGATGCACTCTCAACTCATCAAAGATCTGTTTTGCGGCGATCGCCAACAGGCCAGAATGACAGAAGCCAAATTGAACTTGTTCCCCTGAGTGAAAAGAATGGATGTAATCAAACGAGCCATCTTCATTGACACCACGGGCATGGATCGCCATGGGAATTCCATCTCGTTCAATCACTAAGGGAAAATCTGCGGCAGCCAGTGGCAAGCCCTCCACAACTTCTGGCCCCAAATAATGGTTATACAGGTCGAGGGGCGATCGATTGTCGATACTATAGACTCGCGGACCAGAAGCCTTAGTAATAGTGAATTTTTTTCCGATTGGAACCCAGCTAAGATTGTAGCTATTATGAGCAGAGAGAGATTGACCTGAAAGGGATGCGACTACTGCACCGTGATCAATGATTCCATCTTCAGTGAATACATAAGAAATGACGCCGTGACCATTGTCACCCGCTTGGGCTCCAGCAATGACTGCCTGGGGGAATTCTTCGTAAAGCGCATTTAGCAGCAGTGTGGCATCGATCGTGCGTCCATCTTTTAAGCCACAGCCTAGCAAAATTAGAGTCTGAGGAGCGGCAGATTTCAAATTACGTGCCAGGATTTTTCCGGCTACCCAGAGGTCGTCATAGCAATCGACAGATGTGGTTCGAACTGTTGTAGAGTCAAAGAAAGAAAAGTTTACGACGATCGTATTTTCTTCCACCAGACCATCCATGATCTCCCCGGCTGTCGTAGTGCCAATGATGGGAGTTCCCTGAAACACCTCTGTCAGATCATGCAGCAATCGTTCAACATCTGCTTTGGTAACATGCCCAGAGAAAACTTGAATCAGCGTCTTACCAGGAGGGTGGTTTTCGAAGCGCTGCTTCATCTCTAGGAGATCGGATTTTTGAGAATATTTGATATTGAGGCTCGTAATCATTCAATCCAATCCCCTAACTGAATGCAGAAATCCCTCAGCTTGTACTTAGAACATCTTACATTCACTTCAGCAATTTAGGTGCCAATACGGAGATCGGAGCATGCCAACAGCCTTGAATTTGAGGGTGACGCGACTGCTACTGTATCAATCAACCCCCAATTAAGGCGACTTGTGTTAACTCTTGTAGTTGTTTTCTATACCACTGAGATCGGGATATCGTTAAGGGGCTGCTGTTTCTTCAGGACTTGATTGGGACACAGGTGTACCCCCTGGCCCCGGTAATTTTCTATCGTTACCATAGCTGAAAACCGCAATCAAAAGCGTAACAAGCAAACCTAGAGTGATTCAATCATGAGTAGATAGAAGATTAAGTTTCACGCACCACCTTTATTCTTGCTGGCGCTTTGCAAAAATCTGGAATGTGATGAATGCGATCGCAATCATAGTGAAGGAAAATAATGTTGTCAAAGTTCCCAGGGCATAGAGGGCAGGCGATGTGACATTGGTCGTCATCCCAAACACTTCCAGTGGCAAAGTATTGTTCTGCCCAGAAACCAGAGAAGTGCGAGTAAATTCATCATAAGACAACGTAAAGGCCAACAGGCCAATCCCAATTAAACTGGGTGCGATCAGCGGAAACACAATTTCCCAGAAAGTTTTGCCGTCGCTGGCCCCCAAATCTCTGGCAGCTTCCTCATAGGATGGGTTAAAGCGGTTAAACACACCCAGCATGATCAGAAATGCAAAAGGGACTGTCCAGGTCAGGTGAGCACCTAGGCCAGAGGTAAACCAGTTCGTTTCAATCTTCAGCACCTGAAATGCAATCCCAATCCCTAACGAGACCAGAACGCTGGGCACAATCAAACTAGAAATCGTCAGGTAAAACAGAAAGGTAGAGCCTTTGAATTTTGCTCGGAATGCCAGTCCACCCAGGACGCTCACAACAACCGAGAGGATGAGAACGCCAATGCCCAAAATCAACGATCGCTGAAAAGCTTCGACAAAGCTGCCGACTCGCTGCTCCTGAAACACTTGTCCCAACCAATAAAAGCTGAAGCCGCGCATTGGAAAGGTGAGAATGCCGTCGGGACCTTGCAGCGACAGCATAAAAATGGCGATCATCGGGCCGTAGAGGAATAGTACAAACAACCCGAAAAAGGCTGCCAGGAAGTAAAAAGAAAGAGGGCGTTTTTTCATAGCTCTTTGCGAATGTCCACAACTCGAAGAATGCCAGCCACCAAAACCAACGTCACGAGCAGCAGCACAACTGCATTGGCCGCCGCCAAGGGATACTGCAAGCTACCAATTTGGGTTTGAATCAACTTGCCAATGGAGGCAGCCTGTCCACCGCCCATCAGGCGCACTGTGACGAATTCACCCATCACCAGCGTTACCACAAAAATTGAGCCGATCGCAATCCCAGGCGCAGTGAGGGGCACAATCACTTCTTTCAAAATTTCTAGCCCTGATGCGCCTAAATCCTCAGCAGCGGTAATCAAGGTTCGATCGATCCGCATCATGCTATTAAAAATGGGTGCAATCATAAAAAAGTTATACAAATGCACCATGCCCAGAACGATCGCAAAATCAGAGTAAAGCAACCATTCGATCGGCTGTTGAATCAGCCCTAATTTCAGAAACAGACTGTTAATTAATCCTTCTTTGCCAAGAACTGGAATCCAGGAAATCATCCGAATAATATTGGACGTCCAGAATGGTACGGTGCAAACTAAAAATAAAATAATTTGTAGCTTCTGATTCTTAATGTGGAAAGCCAGAAAATAGGCAACAGGAAAGGCGATTGCCAAACAGAAAAACCAGACCAGCAATACATACTTAAACGTATTGAGATAAGTTGCGACCGAAACGCTAGAGGTGAAAATATCAACATAGTTTTCGAAGGAGAGAGCAGGCACCATGGCATAGCCATTAAATTGCCAGAAACTCACCAATACGATCATGACGATCGGGAAGATCAGAAATAGCAGAAAAACAAGCGTTTGGGGAGCTGCCAAGAAGTAGGGCTGTAGCGTTTTCCAGGATTTATACATTGTGTTAGGGTGGCTGAAAATTCAATGGATTAGTGAGCCATTGTTCTGATGGGTGGATCGCTATCTTGCTAGAGGGGAGGGCTGCAATCGGCATTTCTTGTGAGGTGGACAGCTTGTCTGCCCAGACAGTTCAAGAAACCAATGTACCTGATTTAATTCACAATTCTAAGTGCTCGATCGGATTGCATCATAAACGAAGTGCGGGCATCTGACCTGCAAGCGAGA
Source organism: Elainella saxicola E1 (assembly GCA_002796835.1). Taxonomy (GTDB): domain Bacteria; phylum Cyanobacteriota; class Cyanobacteriia; order Elainellales; family Elainellaceae; genus Elainella; species Elainella saxicola. The sequence continues at coordinate 16,055 of LUGL01000023.1, forward strand.
CGCTCGCACTATCGTCCATAGATCAATTAATGGCTGATACTAGCAATGGCTAATACTAGGAGGCAATGAATTCATTCCATTTCTTCACTAGATAGACCTGCTCATCCATCGTGGAGTTCCAGACTACGACGTTCCCCATCCGTTCTTTGAAGGAACCACCGTCGCGTACTGCGCCTTTCTTCTCCAATGTTTTACCGAATGGATCAACCATGTCGATCGCAGCCGGTTTCCCTTCATACCAGAAATCCCACTCTTCAGGCTTCATGAATTTCTTGGCGTTTTCAGGTACCGCACTGTAGTATCCTTGGCGGCCCAGGAATGCGCCCATCCATCCAGCCAACATCCAGTTGAGATACTCATAGGCAGCATCAAGCTGAATACCAGACAGGTTCTTAGACAGGCCGACACCACCACCCCAGGCGCGGTAGCCTTCTTTCAGCGGCGCATAAACGCATTGAATCCCCTTAGCTTTTACTGCTGTAACCGCAGGAGACCACATCGATTGCAGCACCACTTCCCCGGAAGTCATCAGGTTAACTGATTCGTCAAAGGTCTTCCAGAAAGCACGGAACTGACCGTTCTTCTTCTGTTCTTTCAAAATATCTGTAATTTTGTCGATCTCTTCCTTGGTCATGTTGCCCTTATCGCCAAACTTCATCAAGCCAGCGGCTTCAGTGACCATCGCTGCATCCATAATGCCGATCGAGGGAATATCCAGAATCGAAGTTTTTCCCTTAAATTCTGGGTCAAACAACTGCGCCCAGCTGGAAATTTTAGTTGAGCCAACCAGGTCAGGCCGATATCCCAATGTATCTGCGTTGTACTGGAACGGAATCATCGTGGCCCAATTGGTGCGCTCGGTGGCAAATTCCTTACCACCCTGCTCCTTCAGGTACATGACCTTATAGGGATAGGTACCCTGAGCCTGTTCCACCTTCATGCCGTCAAATTTATTTTCGGTGAAGATAGAAACGATCTTGTCATAGTCCTTAATCTTGCTGACATCGATCGCCTGTAAGTTACCGGAAGGCACCACCAAAGGCAAGCTGAAATATTCGCCGTCAAACAGGTCATACTGCCCAGGTTGAGTGATGGCAATCTGGTTGTTTTCTTCGGTGCTGAGTGCCCGCATGTTGAACTTGAAGCCAAGATCTTCCTGGGCTTTGTCGCGAATTTCGTTGATTTGAGAAACCCCGGTGCCAATGAGTCGCAAGGTGACATCTTTGATCTGATTGGTATTCACCTCTGGACCTGTTGCTGGATTGCTGGGTGTACCACTGGGAGCCGTTGCTTGATTGTTGCTAGCACAGCGGGTTGCAGCGATCGCCGCCCCTGCAGCCAACCCAGTTCGGAGAACATATCGACGAGAAATTTTAGCCATAGTTAGTACAAACAACGTGAAGTGAACAGTTACAGTGAGGAGGAATGCTCAGAGGAACCGTTGAGAAAACGGTGTTTTCCGCAGCCCACTATAGACTAATGCGGTAGAAAAATACAATTTTCTGTTGTCCAGCTTAATGTAACGAGCTGACCTTCCTGCGCTGGATTAGCAGACCAGTCATAGCTACGTACTTTGTAGGTAATTTCTTCGGTTGTTGCCTCGGTCATCAATGAAACACGAGTAACGTACCCGGTAAATTCGATCGCTGTTACCCTTGCAGTTAACTGATTAGGGGCAGTTACATCAGCGGGCGGATAGGGCTTCAGCGTCATACAATCGCTGCGTACACAGCAAGCGGCTGTCATCCCAACTTCCGCAGACTGACCCCGACAAAGAAACTGACCGACCCGATCGACCTCTAAGGTGACAATGCAGCCCTTTAAAGCAGGGGAAACTTGGGTTACTTTGCCCACAAAGATGTTGTTATCCCCCACAAATCGAGCCACAAACCGAGAGGCCGGGGTCGCGAAAATTTCGTCCGGTTTGCCAATCTGATCGATCCGACCATGATCCATCACTACAATCTGATCAGACAACGCAAACGCTTCATCCTGTCCATGGGTCACTTGAATAAACGTCATGCCAAACTGCTTCTGCAACCGACGCAACTCACTGCGCGTTTTCACCCGCAAATTCTCATCCAGTGCGCTTAAGGGTTCATCCAGCAAGAGCACTTGGGGGCGTGTGACCAAAGCCCGTGCCAGGGCTGCCCGCTGCTGCTGTCCTCCGCTGAGCTTAGCAGGTTTGCGATCGACAAATTTGGAGAGGCCAACCACCTCAATCACTTCATTTACCCGCTGCACCCGTTCCGATTTGGGCACATTGCGCATCTTCAGGCCAAATTCCACATTTTCCCAAACGGTTTTGTGAGGAAACAAAGCATAACTTTGAAACATCATGGCCGTGTTGCGCTGAGTCGGAGGCAGATCGTTGACGCGCTGGTTGCCGATCAACAAATCGCCACTAGTGATGTCTTCATGCCCTGCAATCATCCGTAATGTGGTCGTCTTGCCACAACCGCTTGGTCCCAACAAACAGGTGTAGGAACCTGCGGGAATATCTAAATCGATATCTTCAACGGCTGTGAAAGAACCATATTTCTTGGTGACCGATCGCAGCGTCACACCAACCGCCTGAGATGCCAGTTCTTGCTGAAGCCGACCTTCAGCTGAAACTTGGAAATCTCTCACCTCGGAAACAGAAGGAGATAAATTCATGGAGACCCTACTAAGAAGCGCAATGGTAAAGGAGCATCGGTATCAGCAACATTAGACACCATGTCACTATTACAGATTGTTAGTGTGAATACAGTATACGGGTAGGAAATCCGCAATCTTTGTAACTATTGATTGTATTGCTAAATACAGTCATCGTCCTATCTCTGAGACAAGACGTAAGCTTTTCTTATTTTCTTAAAAAATCGTCTTAATCCAACCTGACACAATTGTATTAAGACCAGATTTTTGGAAACCTGCGCCTAACCCGATCAGAAATTTGCATCCAAATCAAGCAATAAAAAAAGATGCAGAGGAAAGTACTCTACATCTTACTTGGCTAGATTTTCAGAGTTTCAATGGTCCAATTTTCAATGGTCCAAATCGTCAAGCTTTAGCAAGCGTAAGCTTCATCGAGATTGACCAGCGTTTGCAACAGTACATTTGCACCTTGAGTGCATTGCTCGGGAGAGGTGTATTCTGCTCCAGAATGACTCAGCCCCTCTTGGCTGGGTACAAAAATCATGCCCATATCTGTGATGCGGCCAATCTCTAAAGAATCATGTCCGGCCCGACTGGGCATATAGCGACAGCTCAGGTCAAGCGCTTGGCAAACTGATTCGATCGTCTTCTGAATTAGCGGAGCCGCCAAAGTCGGCTGCACACAGAGAATTGGAGCCATATCAATTTCAGTGTTTGTTTCAGTGGCGATCGCATCCAACTGGCGCATCAGGCGGGACATCATGGCATCGAGGCAGTCTTGTGACAGATCGCGCATATCTACAGAGAGTTCCACCTGGCCGGGTACAATGTTGACGGCATTGGGAGTTGCGGTTAAATAACCAACGGTGGCAACCGGCAGAGTTGGCATGCTCAAGGCAATTTCCTGAACCGCCAGAATTACTTTAGCTGCTGCAACAAGAGCATCTTGCCGCATCTCCATCGGAGTGGTGCCCGCATGGTTGGCTTGCCCTTTAATGGTTACCATCTGACGCAGCATACCGACGACGCCTTGCACCACGCCAATTTCAGTGTGCGTATGTTCTAGAACCGCTCCCTGCTCCACATGCAGTTCAACAAAGGCCACCATATCCTCACGACTGCGCTGGGCTGAAGGTAAATTATCCCAGTCTCCGCCAATGGCCTCTAAGCAAGATTCGATCGGTTGACCTACTTTGGGCTGGTAGCGTTCGGGGGCATTCATCACCACGGTACCTGCCATTGCCTGACTGCCAATCATCGAGCTTTCTTCATCCGTAAACACGATGACTTCGATCGGATGCTTCAGGCGAATTTTGTGCTCACGCAGGGTCCTTACAACTTCGATTCCGGCTAAAACTCCTAAAACTCCGTCATAGCAACCGCCAGATGGCACAGTGTCAATGTGGGAACCTGTCGCGAGTGCAGGCGCATCTTCTACCGTTCCTTCATAGCGGCCAATCAAGTTACCTGCGGCATCTGTACGAACCGTCATTCCGGCTTCAACCATCCATTGCTGCACCAGATAGCGAGCTTGTAGATCTTCCGAGGTGAATGCCAAGCGACAGATGTCTCCGTTCGGCAGTTTCCCAACTCTTGCAAGTCGATCGATGCTGGCATTGAGCCGACTGCCGTTGATTGAAAGAACGGATGAAAGAACGGTCATATCTCCTCCCCTAACTAAAATTTGCTGTCAGTATTTCTTAAATTGCGGTTGTATACCGTATCCCAAGCGGCAGAAATCTTCAGGTCAAGTTGGTAGCTTTATCTCAAACTCGCTCCTAGCCTTATCTCAGAGTTCCCGATCGTCATTGTGAAGCTGCAATGAAAATCTTGCACGCTGTAGACTGTATACAAAAAGTCAATCAGACGTAGTGTACGACAATACAGTTTACAGTCCGCTCACATTCGCCTGTTTGAAGGCCGAAATTGAATTCAACTCAGGGGAACAACCCATTAAGCCAGGAACACAAAACTGGGATTTTTGATCTCTATTGTAACCATTATTAGCCATTATTTCATTTACTTAACATTTTCGAAACTTTCTTGAAAAACTGCTAATGATGCTTTTCCTGGCTCTGCTCTCTCCTCAGGCAAATCCACAGACAGTGCTCCCAAACCCGTCCCAACTTCGGCTCAATCCTAAAGGATCGACAAATTGTATACAGTATACTATCATCCCTCTAGATTGATCGCTCGATTGCTTTCAGTCAGAGAGTTGCAACTGCCATTCCAACCTCTGGCGTATCTAGAGCTAGCGTCTGGAGTAGGGGATTGAGTTATCCGTTGAAGTCGATCGCACAATCCAGAATTGGGGTATTGTCGTCATTGCACCTCATCTTGTTCACCTCAAATTCATCAGGAGTCAGTTCACTATGGTTCAAACTAGCTCGGGGACTCGCAGAGTGTTTATCTGTGGCTCAGCCTTGCGTGGTCAGCCCGATCATCAAAATCTCCAATCCGCTCAGTTCATCAAGGAAACAAAGACGCTCCCCCTCTATCGCCTTCATGCTGCGGAAAATGGTTGGCATCCGGCCATTTATCAGACGGAAGTCGGAGGAATCTCGATTCCTGGCGAGATTTACGAGATGACTGATGAGCAGTTTGAGTACCTGGCTACGAATGAACCTCCCCACATGTATCCGACTGAGGTGCTTCTAGAAGAGGAGGAAACGGCCATGGCCTTTTTCTATCCCCAAGAATTGATCGAAAAATATAGCTGGCCCGATATTTCAGAATACGGTGGCTGGGCTGCTTATAAACAGGCGATCGCCACTCCTTGAGCCTCCCAATATCCAAAAAGATACCTGATAACCACTGTAGAAATTCTGTAGAGATTGAGCATCAGCAACGGATTTGAGCTGGCTGAAACTTTGTGCCTACTACGATCCGTTGCTTTGTAGTTCTGTGCGAATGAGACTAAAGCATACTGTCACGCCATCCATGAAATAGGAAAATTTCCAGAGATCGAAAACCTCTGGAAATCCATCAGACAGATTTTGGAGATGATATTGAATAATAGGTAGATGCAATCTTAAAATGAGATGTAAGAGAGACTTACACTGCTGTAAAGTAAGAACTGTTGAGTTGAATGCTGGTATTATCCTGCACAATCCCGATCAGCTCACCATAGTAGAGAATCCCGGTATCTTGAGTGGTGCTGCTACCCACTCCCCAGTAGCCTGCTTGCAGCGTGTAGCCACCCAAACTACCTTTCACCTGGATTTTATCAACCCCAGCAGTGAAGTCTGAGATTGTAGCATATCCGTTAATTCCATCTCCGGTGTAATGCGCGCCAGAGGATGTGCCCAACACGAATGTGTCGTAACCTGTGCCGCCATTCAACCAATCTTTTTCGTATAGCGTGTAGCCATAGCCACTGAGATAGTCATTACCAGCGTCCCCCACTAGACTATCGGATTGTGACCCACCATAGAGGTAGTCGTTATCCGTACCGCCGTTCAAATAGTCATAGCCAGAATCACCCACGAGTGTATCGGCTTCTGAGCCACCATATAACGAATCACTATCCGCGCCACCATTCAGGTAGTCATATCCGCCTTCACCATAAAGGACATCGTAACCGGCTTCACCATATACAGAATCGTTCCCATAACCACCATAGAGATAGTCATTTCCTGAAACACCACCATCTCCTGTAACGGAACCATAAGCATAGTCCCCGTAAAGCACATCATTGCCGTTTTCACCGTAGATATAATCGTTGCCGCCTCTACCGGTGAGAATGTCGTCGCCAGAGACCCCGGTGCTGCTATAGGCCCCGAACTTGTAGTCGCCGTAGATGTAATCCGTTTTGGATCCACCCGTAAGACGATCGTTCCCGCCTTTACCAACCATAGTCCAGGAGCGCCATTCATAGTAACCATCAAACGGATTCCACCAGTCGCCGCTATTCCACTCCGTGCTGGCAGTATAGTTGTTGTTTGAGTCGTTTCCAGTGTAAGTTCCCATTGCTGTTCTCCGAATTGTTCGTAAGTTGAATGATTTGGACGAGAGAAAGTGAATATTGGATGATTTGAGCTAGATCAACAATGTCTCAATCAAAAGACATAGAGTTGACTGCATTGATAGATTTAGTACCAATGGCAAGGAGGGTACTGATAATCATAGTCCCGGTGATGATGACGATGATGAGCAGATGCGGGGCTGGCGAAAATAGTAGCAAGGGCTGCAAAGCCAATCAGGGCAACAGAAACACGAGTGATAGAACGTATTCTCATTGAACTTCTCCTTTTTGTTGTAACTTGTAGTTGATTGTGTTTTAGGGTGACTTCGTTCACCGCTATAGAGCTATTAGGAGAGGAAAGACGCTTTACTCAATTGTTTACAAAACTTTATGTATATTGTGCGGTCAAGTCGTCGTAGTGTTTGCATCAGGCAGTGTAGATCGATGTATTCACTTGCTTTTTGAACTTCTGTCAGTTGGAATCGTTCTAATGGATGATTTAAGGAAACAATTGCATCAGCTTGTTACTCAGGCCTGTCAGCACCCGCCAGGAAGCCCAGTGCGCCAGAAAAATCTGACCCGAATTGTGATTTTGGTGCGATCGAAACTCTGGAAAGAATCAACGCCTTATTACCAGGATGCCTTGCAGCAAACCTGGATGTATTTTTGTCAAAATATTTGTGAGGCGAATACGGGTGAAGCGTATGATCCAGATCGAAGCAGTTTGATTACCTGGTTAAATTTTTACCTTAAACGACAACTGCAACAGTTTTATCTCGATCGCCAAAAGCACCAGGCTAGAACAGTTAGCGCCAGTTCTAATCCGTTTGGAACAGGCAGCGAGGAAATGATTGATCCGATCGATCGACTTGCCGCACCCGAAGATATTCCGCCATTATTAGAGGAAGTGCGAAAATGGATCGAAAAGGATGCATCTAGAGAGCTGCGTCGTGTTCACATCGCCAACCATCCTGAAGTAAACTGCCAGATTTTGCTTCTGCGTCGTTTGCCCCCTGAAACCAGTTGGAAAGAGCTCTCGCAAGAATTCAACCTCCCTGTTTCAACTCTCAGCAATTTCTACCAACGTCAATGTCTACCCCGTTTGTGCCGATTTGGCCAAGCAGAAGGGTATCTGTAACCACTGTTAATCCTATGAAATCACGGCAACTCTTATGAACTCCATGACTCATCCGCTCGAACAACTAACTCTGCCGCTGACTCAATCAATCCGAGAAACAGCAGCCCGCTTTGCCCAACAGCAACCTACATCTGAAAAAGCCGAACAAGTGCAGCGTAATGTCTTGGCTGTCTGTGCGGTGAATGATTACTGTCAAATGATGAATATTCCCACTGACCTAGCTGCTTCCGATCTGTGGCATCCCCTGAAACGCTTGGTGGCAGATGTGGCTGATTTAGAGCTAGTAGGCATCGGTCGTTTGGAATGTCGTCCCGTCAGGGCCACTGATCGCACTTGCTTCATCCCCCCCGAAGTTTGGGCCGATCGAATTGGTTACATTGTCGTTCAGCTTGACGAAACAGAGGCCGAAGCTACCTTATTGGGATTTGTCCCAACTGCCTCCACAGGATTTTTGCCCCTCAGCCAATTGCGATCGATGGAAGTTCTGATCGATCACATTCATTCCCTACGGCAAGCAGCGGTCAGCTCGACTACTAATTTAGGCCAATGGCTGAGTGGACAGATTACGGCGGGCTGGCAAACCATTGAATNCCATGCTGACCCTGCTGAATGCAGAACCGGCCTTTGCCTTTCGCGGTCCCACTGAAGTTGCCGAATCGACTGATCAGCGTATCCGTCATGCCAAACTGATCCAGCTCAGCACTGCTGAAGTGGATTATCCTCTGGTGCTGGTCGTTGAGGTCGCACCCCGATCAGACGATCGCCGTAGAGTCTCTGTGCAGCTCCACCCGATCGAACCCGGCACATTTTTACCGGATCAGCTGCAGTTAGCTGCGTTGGATCAAGCAGGTTCTGTATTACTGTCTACTCAGGCCAGACCCACTGATGACTACATCCAGTTGCGCTTACGCGGACTTCCCGGCGAATCATTTCGACTCCAGATTGCCTTAGGCGATACGATGCTGATCGAGGATTTTGTGATTTGATCAGAAAATGATGCAGCAGTAAGCTGGGCTAGAAACGGTATAACGGGAGTAGCTGTGAATAAACAACCTAAAAATCACCAATAAGGGGGTAGGCACGGAGTTCAGTTCGCCGTGACGATCGATTCGACCGTCCCCTTAGATGGCGCAAGTAAAACCATGGTAGGTAAGTTAGTCCTTTTGAAATTAGGAGATGGCAGCCTCGATCAGGGGTTTCCTGTGGTGCTCCAGTTTGGTGAAGAGGGGCATCGACCAATTGTGGAAACCGTAGGCCGTTTACCTGCGGCACTGGAGTTGCGCCAAGCTTATAAAAATTGGGCTACCGCCTATCGCAGCTTAAATCAACGACTCCGCCTCGAAGCTGAAACAGTACAAGCCCCCAACGTTTCTCGCCGAGAAGATTGCCATGCGGCAGCGCGTGCCCTGGCTGACTGTTTGAATGCTTGGCTCTATGCCGATTCTTTTCGGCCCATCCGAGAAAAGCTGCTAGAACAATTGATGCCGTCCGAGCAGGTGCGGGTGATTCTGCAAACCGAAGATCTGGAAGTGCGGCGGCTACCCTGGCATTTATGGGACTTTTGCGATCGCTATCCCAAAACCGAGATTGCGTTGAGTGCGGCAGTCTATGAGCGGGTTGAAGCGGTGCGCGCCACCAAGCTTCAGGTCAATGTGCTGGCCATTCTAGGCAATAGCGCTGGGATCGACACCCATACCGATCGCCAACTGCTGGAACAGCTCCCCGGTGCGAAAGTGAGTTTTCTGGTCGAGCCAACCCGACAAGAGCTCACCCAGGAACTTTGGCGACAAAATTGGGATATTTTATTCTTTGCAGGCCATAGCGGTAGCTTTACCGAAGGCAACCGGGGCCAAATTGCTTTGAATCGCAGTGACACCCTCAGCCTGGATCAGTTGAAATATGCCCTGAAGCGAGTGGTTGAGCGGGGCTTGCAGGTGGCCATCTTCAACTCCTGCGACGGTTTAGGTTTAGCCCGTGAACTAGAAGACTTACGGATTCCTCAGACGATCGTCATGCGGGAACCCGTGCCCGATAAGGTGGCGCAAGAATTTCTCAAATCCTTTCTGGCAGCCTTTGCTCAAGGAGAACCTTTTCATTTAGCGGTACGGGAAGCGCGCGAGATTTTGCAGGGCATTGAAGATGAATATCCTTGCGCAACCTGGTTGCCGGTCATTTGTCAGAATCCGGCAGTCATCCCTCCGACCTGGGAAGTCTTAGGCGGTGAGATGCTGACGATGCCCATGACCGTTGCCAATGATCCGCAAGCAGTCAACCCACTGACCGTCCCGCAATTGCCTACTCGATCGATCGCCCCTAGTACCGAGGCCAAGTTAATCAACGATCGCTATCAGATCCAGCGGGTATTGGGACAGGGAGGATTTGGCCGCACCTTTTTAGCCGCAGACAACTATCGGTTTGGTGACCTGTGCGTGCTCAAGCAGTTTGCTCCGGCGAATAGTTCTCCTAATGTGTTGAAGCGATCCCGCGAGCTGTTTGAGCGTGAAGCCAAAGTGCTTTACCAGATCAGCCATCCCCAAATTCCTAAGTTTTTGGCCTGGTTTACAGAAGACGATCAGCTCTTTATCGTTGAAGAGTTCATTGATGGCAAAACCTATCTGGGTCTGCTAGAAGAGCGGCGGCAGCAGGGCAGAACTTTTTCAGAAGCAGAAATTGTCCAGTGGCTCAAGGATTTACTGCCTGTACTGGACTATCTCCACAACATTAATATTATTCACCGCGATATTTCACCGGGCAATGTGATGTTGCCACAGCACCGATCGCAACCCGTACTGATCGATTTTGGCATTGTCAAAGAAGTGGCTAGCCAAATCTGGTCCGGTCAGGTGAGCCACATGCAAAACTTTCCGCAGGCCTCGCGCGTCGGCAAACCGGGCTATGCCCCGCCAGAACAAATGCAGCTCGGGGTTTGCTATCCCTGTAGTGATCTCTATGCGTTAGGCATGACGGCCCTGGTGTTGCTAACTGGACGCAATCCGCAGTGGATTTTTGAGCAGCGCTTTACAGAACCCCAATGGCGATCGCAGGTCAGTGAAGGGTTCTATCGCATTCTGGACAAACTGATCGCCGAAAATCCCCGGAATCGCTATCCTTCAGCCCAATCGGTGTTGGTAGCCCTGCATCAGTTAACGGGTTCTCCAATTGCACCTCTGCCGACTCCAACTCCTTGGATCACGTCATCGATCCCCATGCCATCTCCATTCTCGGCCTCACCTTCTGTCGCTCCTACCCCTTCTGTAACGCCCTCACCCTTCGCTTCACCCTCGGCTTTCCCGACTCCATCCCCTTTTCCCCAGCCGACTCCTATCTCTTCGCCATCCTATCGATCGCCACTGCCAACTCCCAGTCCTGCTCCTGCGATCCTGCCCACATTATCCTCTCAGTTTATTGAGCAGTGCCAGCGTGAACTGGTGCGCTGTGTCGGACCCATGGCGAGTTATATTCTGGATGATATTTTGGCGCAGCAGCCGCAGTTAACTCCACTGCAATTCATCGAGCTCCTGACAGCAGAAATTCCTGATAGCCGCCAAGCTTCCCAGTTTCGAGAAAAGATCAGCGGCCTTTTGCGGCAGGCTAATCCAACCCGGATACCCCTCCAAACAGACACAGTGCAACAGGTCAGTTCTGCCTCTAGAACTCAATCCGTTGCCAAACCCACTGCTGCTGGTCTGCCCCTGACTCAGGAAATGGTGGATCACTGTCGTCGAGAGTTGGCTCGTCAAATTGGTCCAATGGCAACCTGCATTGTGGAAGACATTTTGGCGCAATCTCCTCACCTCAGTGCTCAAGCGTTTGTGCAGGCGATCGCCACAGAGATCCCCGATTCTCGCCAAGCTGAAGCTTTCCGCAAACAAACGCTCGATCGATTGCGCTCCTAGAGCTTTGAGGGATTGGCTCAGAAAAAGCAGTGATTCAGCAAATCTGACGGGAAGAGATAATGAAAGAGTCTGTGATTTACCAGGATATCCTCGAACAGGGACTGCAACAGGGATTGCAACGGGAGATATCTCTGGTGTTACGCCAGATCAAGCGCCGATTTGGTGACCTTGATTCAGCGATAGAAGTGCGAATTCGATCGCTCTCGATCGATCAGTTAGAAAACTTAGGTGAAGCATTGCTGGATTTTGCTCAGCCCGATGAGTTGCTGAACTGGTTGGATCACAACACCTGAGCGTTCCGATCGCCTGTTCTTCTCCTCTGGTCCACCTCAAAACTCAGAACTGCGGCCTTCTGCATCCATGGTGCGTTTGCTGATGCGATAGCGATCGAGCCGTTTCATCGCCATCATCAGGCTAGTTTTCATCCGGCGAAAAGCTTCTGCCAAACTACCCACTTCGTCTTTGGCATCCCACTCAAATTCGGCATCCATGTCACCCGTGCTCACAGCCTCAGCCGCTTGAGCCATCCGTTTGAGCGGACGCGCCACATATCGCCGCAGCCAGAAGTTGACGATCAGAATCGCTAAGGCAAAAATTCCGGCAATGGTTCCCATAATTAACAGAAACGCTTGCCGACTGCTTTTCAACACCTGATGGGCAGGCACTGAAATAATTTGGGCACCGATGATTTCGTTAAGTTTCCAGTTAAATCCATTGGAAGGGCCATATCGCTCGATCATGCTGGCAGGCGCAACATTCGGCGTACTATGGCATTGCAAGCAACTCTGGGCAGATACTGAAATCGGTCGCGCAATATAAAACAAATCGCCGCCAGGGGTTGATCGGAAGCCCTGCATCTCAGGCAAATTACCATCCTGACGAAAGCGATCGACAATTTCTGCTTCAAAACTGTCCGCCTTATCGCGTAAGTTAGTCGGGTTCAGCGTTGCCTCTTTATAAAAGAAATCGCTGTAAACTCGATTTTCCCGCAGCTTTTCAAAAACTTCCCGCGCAGAATAGGCCGGGATGGTTTCTGGTAAAAACTCGCTGACCAAGCGATCCTGAAGTTCAGGCTTCACCTGCGTATTGGTGTAGTGCCGCACAGAGTTCATTGTCTCAATCATCATCAAGGCTTTAGATGAGATTTCATTCTGCGCATTTTGGTTGAGGATGTTCGATAGGGCAATCCCGCTAACCAAAATTCCTCCCAGAAATACTAAAAACAGCAGCAGGCTAAACTTGCGTGCTAAATCAAGATTGTTGAGTAGAGATTGAAAGGGTCGAGGCATAGTGACCTGCCGATAACGCTTGTTTGACCTTCAGAAACGGGGGTTAGATGCACGCTTGAGTCAGAACTCGGATGAGATTGGATGAGATGAAAATCTCGATCGGCGCGATCGAACCGGAAGATTGATGAACCGCTCTCCAATTCTGATCCACCGACAAAGGGTCGTTTATCCGTAATTTCCTGGAAATGATCACAAATCGTAACCCAAGCTGCCCCTAAACATCGGTATTTATTAGCATTTATTAACTCCTACCAAAATGTTTGCGGAAACGACGCCAAAGTTAGAAATGCCATTCGAACTGAAAGCTCGAACCGGGGGCAGGGATTAGAACTCACAAATCTCTGGGCTGACGGGACAAGTTTTGTCGTCGATCGAATTACCTTGTAAATTCAAGAGCTGTAAATTGGTGAGCGATTTGAGCGGCGTAATGTCCTGGATGTCGTTAGCACTCAGATCGAGCGCGGTCAGACTCGTCAGTGATTGCAGCGGACTGAGATCAGAAATCTGATTGTGGCTGAGTCCCAACGTGTCGATATTGGTGAGTGACTGAATGCCGTTGAGGTTGCTGATCTGATTACCATCTAGACCCAGGATAGTGAGGCGATCGAGCGCTTGGAGGGCGCTGACATCGGTGATCTGGTTATTGTTGACGCTGAGGGCAGCCAAATTGGTCAACGATCGCAAAGGCGACAGGTCAGTAATTTCGTTGTCACTTAATCCCAGCAAAGAGAGATGGGTCAGCGAGCCCAAAGGAGTTAGATCGGTAATTTGATTTCGATTTAAGCCCAGCAGATCTAATTTGGTTAACGCACTTAGGGGTGATAGGTCAGTAATTTCGTTGCTGCTCAAATCCAGAGCGGTTAAGTTGGTGAGCGATCGCAGTGGACTCAGATCCGAGATGCGATTGCCATCTAGATTGAGGCTAGTCAGCCGAGTTAAGCTCGCGAGAGGCCGGATATCCTGGACTCGATTACTAGTCACACTGAGGATGGTGAGATTCGGCAAGGCTTGTAAAGGCGACAGATCCTCTACTTTATTGTCGAGCAGGTTGAGCTGACGCAAATGGGGCAGGGCTTGCAAAGGAGATAGATCTTCCACATCGCTACTGCTTAAATCCAAAATGCTGCGATCGCTCAAAAGCTGCTGGGCCTGGTCGCAATCTTCGGTCTTTACTTTATCAAGCAGTACTTTGATCGTGCGACGGGCGCTCCGTGGCAGATCGTCTTGACGCTTGCACCAATCAGCAAAGGTCTGCAAATCAGCAGAGGAGCTTTGGGCCATTGTCGGATAACTGAACAGGACGATCGTCAGGATGAGTCCGATCGAGCTGAGATCAAAACAACGCTTTTGAACCATTGGACTGATGTTCAACATGGGGGTGTACTCCTCATTCAACCATGAACCGCGTGCCCACAATACAGGAGCGACTAGAGATCGGTCATTGCTATAGTCAAACGTTAAAACTGACCAGCAGGTTCCCAGAAAAAGCCGATGGCTAGAAAAAGGCGAGAGATTGTTCAATGCTTGCCAGGTATTTCATCTGATGAACAAGAGAAGAATTTTCAAAAGCAGTACTTGCATAGCATGTATAGAATTATCAGAAATCTGAAAGTAACATTGCACTTTTATGCAATCAGCACCCCGTAAAAGTACAAAAATACGACATGAAACTATAAAAAATACGTCACAAAACACCGTTTTAATGCGATCGCAAGATCTAAAGCTATTGCATATCAAGGGTTTTAGCCTTTTGATTTTCCTGGACTCATTTTGCTCGCCCAATAGGATCACCCAACTGGGTGAGGTTCACTCATCCAACTTCCTTTTATTTTGGAATCAATGAATTTCTGATGCAGTCAATCAGAGATTGCCAAATTTGAGGTTGTCTTCGTTTATCAACCGCATTTTTGGACAAAAGAATTTGCACCCAGTCAATTGATTCTGGTTTCTCAAGTCTTCAAACTACTAATTCAGGCAGGCTGATATGGCAATTATTAAGGGCAGTCAATTTGATGACAATGACACAGTGAATGGAAACCCCAGTATCTTTCGTCCCAATCTTGTGGGTACACAATATGATGATTGGATCTATGGCTATGCAGGTAACGATGTTTTAGATGGCGGAAATGGATTCGATTTTCTCTATGGTGGTACTGGAGATGATACTTACATCATTAAAAATAATCCCAATCAATTCATTGGCGAAAACACAAACCAAGGCTACGACACGGTCTTTTCTGGAATCAGCCATTACTTGTCGGTGAATGTAGAATCGCTCATCCTTCTCGATGATGCCTATGAAGGTTTTGGAAATTCTTTAGATAATTACATTCAAGGTAGCGATGCAGACAACGCACTTTATGGGGATGGGGGCAGATGTCCTCGTTGGCGGAGTAGGTATAGATACCTTGACTGGGGGTGGAGCTGCCGATCGATTTACCTTGAATTTTTATCCCGCTAGCAATAGTACTGCCGATTCAATTCAGGATTTTAAGCAAGCCGAGGCAGATAAGATCGTGATTGCAGGGGGGAACAGTTGGGCAATTCGCAGCTACTTTGCCTACAACCTATCAACGGGTATTTTGTCCTACGATGATCCATTCGATGGGATCACCCGTTTGAACGTGGCCCAGATGCAGCCCAATACCGCTTTCAATCTCAATAATGATCTGATCTTCGCATAGGGAGCACACATGTAATCTCCCATTTTGAGAAAGGGCGATCGCTCTGGGTTAGCAGCCATCCTCTAGTAAACGCTTGGAGCTGGTGCTATGAGTGTATGCTCCTGATGTAACATAAGCGATCGCCTATTCTCCATAAAAGCAACTCCATATCAAACGGCTCTCTAGATTAATCAGAGATAAGCCAGAATGTGCCAGAAAACTGGGATGGTTGTATCTAAATTATTTGCTTGAAAAGGAGAATTGGTCAGAGAGGCAACTGATTAAGAATTTTGGTATTTAAGTCATTTCTGATCATTAATGGGAAAAATTAAAGAGTACCTGTTCTCGTCGTTTCAATGTTGAATCGCACAATTGCTCCCACCTCATCCGAGCTAAAGTCCGCGATTGTTCGGACTCCTTTAGTTGTTGCGCCAAATACAACAGTGATTGACGCAGTTGTTCAGATGAGTCATGTGAAAGCTACGTGTAAGACTACTCGAACACGAAAGAAGCACCTGAATGAATTCTGTGTGGAAGCACGGTCGAGCTGCGTTTTTGTAGTCGAAAACGATCAGCTACTCGGTATTTTAACCGAACAAGATATTGTGAATCTGAGCGCTCAGCGGCTTTCTTTACAAGATTTAGCGATTCAAGAAGTAATGAGCTCTCCCATTATTACTTTGTATGAGGCCGCTTTCACCAATTTGTTTGTTGTAATTAACCTGTTTCAACAGTATGGAATTCGCCACTTACCCATTCTGGATGAACATGATCGGCTGGTGGGGTTTGTCACGCCTGAGAGCTTACAGCAAATTTCCCATTTGATTGATACTAGGGCGGAACGGGAAAAATTAGTCGCTCAAATTGCCAATAGCATTCGGTCTTCGCTGGATGTCCAGCAGATTTTGGCAACTTGCGTTTCTGAAGTTCGGGCATTTTTGGGCTGCGATCGGGTTCTGGTATACCAATTTCAACCGGATTGGAGTGGCATTATCATTGCTGAATCGGTAGATGGTCACTGGCTTTCGGCCTTAGGCAACCAAATCAATGATTCTTGTTTTCAGCGGCAGAGCACTACGCTCTATAGCAGTGAACAACCCATTGTGGTGAATAATATTTATGCCACAGGCTACGCTGACTGCCACATCAAACTCCTGGAACAGTACCAGGTAAAAGCTAACCTGGTGGTGCCAATTCGAGTGGCAGGGCAACTCTGGGGGCTGCTGATTGGTCATCAATGTGCTGAGCAACGCGAGTGGCAAACCGATGACACAACGCTTCTACAAACGATCTCAGTTCAATTGGCGATCGCCCTTCAGCAAGCCACAACTTACGAGCAGTTGCAGGCAGAACTGCATGAACACCAGCAAACAGAAGCCCGTCTGCGAGCCAGCGAACAACGCTATGCCACTCTGGCTGCTGCCGTTCCAGTCGGAATTTTTTGCGTCAATGCCTCTGGTGACTGTACTTATGTCAATCAGCACTGGTGTCAGCTCACAGGGCTTTCTCCAGAAGCCGCCATGGGGAAAGGATGGCAACAAAGCTTTTATTCTAAGGATCGCAACCGTATTCTTGCGGAATGGGCACAATCAGTGCAAGAACTCCGTCCTGCCTGCCTGGAATTTCGGATTCAATGTCCTGATGGCCAAATGAAGTGGGTGTATGGCCAAGCTGTTGTGGAATGGGATGCAAGTGGATCGATCATTGGCCACGTCGCAACCCTGACGGATATTAGCGATCGCAAACAGGCTGAACTGGCGCTAGCAATCCTCAATGCTGAATTAGAACAGCGGGTGGAACAGCGTACGGCTGAGTTGCAAGAACGAGAAGCCCAGCTTCAGGATTTTTTCGAGAATGCCAACGATTTGATCCAAAGTGTGGATCTGGAGACTGGACGGTTTGAGTATGTCAATCGGGCATGGCGAATTGCGCTCGGCTATTCAATAGAAGATCTACAAACGCTCACTATCTTTGATATCTTGCACCCAGACTGCTATGACCAGTGTTGTGAGGCGATGACCATCCTCCGGGCGGGAAACGTTTGTACGCGAGAACCATTAGAGCTAGTTTTCCTGACAAAGACGCAACAGGCTGTTGTTGTAGAAGGCAGCATCAACTGTCGCATGGAAAACGATCGCCCAGTCGCAACGCGCGCCATTTTTCGAGATGTGACAGAGCGTAAAGCTGCTGAAAAGCGGTTACAAGAAAGAGAAGCTCGCTATCGTGCTCTCATGGATGGAGCCAGCGATGCCATCTTGTTGACCGATCCACAAGGTAATGTGTTGGAGGCTAATCATCAGGCTGAAAAGTTGTTGGGCTACAGTCGTGCCGAACTCACTTCAATGCATTTCACCCAGCTTCATCAGCCAGAACAGTTATCGGGTATTGTTACGTCATTTGAAGGCTTGGCGAATCAGCGCTTTACCCAGGTCTTGGATGTCAATTTTCGCTGTAAAGATGGGCACTTGATCCCAGTTGATATTTCCGCCTCGGTGATTGAAATTCAGGGTGAAAGAATTGTCCAGGGATTTTTCCGTGACATTTCAGAGCGTAAACAAGCTGAACTCGAACGTCAGCAGTTGGTTCAAGAACTCGCAATGTTTAAGATGGGCCTTGATCAGGCGGCGATCGTGGCCATGACGGATGCTAAAGGGGTGATCACCTATGCCAACGACCTCTTCTGCAAAGTTTCTGGCTACAGTCACGATGAGCTGATTGGTCAAACCCATCGCTTGGTGAACTCCGGTTACCACCCGCCTACTTATTTTCGGCAGATGTGGCGTACAATCGCACGTGGTCAGGTTTGGCGAGGCGAAATCTGCAATCGCACCAAGGACGGCAGCATCTATTGGGTAGATACTACATTAGTTCCCTTCCTAGACAAACAAGGGAAAGCGTTTCAATATCTCGCGATTCGGATTGATATCACTGCTCGCAAGCTGGCGGAAGCAGCGCTGCAAAAAAGTGAAACTCGATTTCGTCGAGTCTTTGACTCCGATATTGTAGGGATGATGTTCACCGACTTTAGCGGAAAAATTACTGAGGCGAACGATCGCTTTCTCCAAATCATTGGCTATAGCAGAGCCGATCTGACTGCCAACCGGATTAACTGGGCAACGATCACCCCACCTGAATATCATTTACAAGATCTGCATGCCATCGAACATTTGCAGTCTCACCATGCCATCGATCCCTGGGAAAAAGCCTATTACCACAAGGATGGACACCCAGTTCCCGTTCTAGTAGGAGTGGCAATGCTCTCTCAGGATGATGATACCTGTGTTTCCGTTGTTGTGGATATTAGCGATCGTAAACAATCGGAAGATGCCCTGCGAGAATCCCAGCAGTTCTTACAAACCGTTCTGGATGCTTTCCCTCTATCGGTTTTTTGGAAAGATCGCGACTCCATCTACTTGGGATGTAACCAGAAATTTACTGACACCACTGGATTGCAATCACCACGACATATTGTTGGCAAAACAGATTTTGACTTTTGTTACACAGAAGCCGAAGCCCTGAGCTATCGGGCAGACGATCGGCAAGTCATGGAATCTGGCATCCCTCTGCTTGGCATTGAGGAAACAATTACTTTGCCAACGGGCGAACAGCGATGGTTAGAAACGAACAAAATTCCACTGAGAGATTTGGACGGCAATGTAGTGGCAATGGTAGGGACTTTTCAGGATATTACCGATCGCAAATATGCTGAAGATCAGCTCCGTAACCTTTCAGCTCGTCTGACTCTGGCGCTTCAAGCTGGAGCGATCGGCACTTGGGATTGGAACCTGACTGATGCAGTCAATTGGGATGAGCGAGTTTATGAAATCTATGGGTTGCAAGATCTCGACTACCCTATCACTTACCAAGATTGGGGCAAACAAGTCCATCCTGATGATTTGAAGGAAATAGAATACTTATTCCAGGATGTAATTCAGGGAAAACAAGAGCTTGACGTGGAGTTTCGCATTCACCGAACGGATGGTGCATTGCGCTGGGTTCGTTCCAAAGCTCTAGCGCAACGTGATGATCAAGGAAACCTGGTTCGCATGACTGGCATTAACCAGGACATCACCGATCAAAAACAAACTGAAGCCACAATTCGTCAACAATTTGATCGAGAACAACTGCTGAGAGAAACAACCCAACGGATTCGTCAATCTCTCGATCTGCAAACTATCTTTGACACCGCCTGCCAGGAAATTCGCTCCATTATCCAGGCCGATCGGGTTGGTATTTTTAAGTTCTACCCTAAATCCAACTTTGATGATGGAGAATTTGTTGCTGAATCTGTGCTGCCTGGATTTTCTTCAGTAGTCGCCATTCCAGTCCATGATCGCTGCTTTGGTACGAATTATTCAAATCTCTATGCCAAAGGTCGATATCATGTCGTGGATGACATTTACAAGGGAGGCTTATCAGCTTGCCACTCGAACATTCTGACTCAGTTTCAAGTGCGGGCAAATTTGGTCACTCCTTTGCTCTGTGGCAATGTCTTATGGGGATTGTTGTGTGTTCATCAGTGCAGTAGTGCTCGTCACTGGCAGCAATCTGAAATTGAGTTTACCCATCAAATTGCCAACCAATTGGCGATCGCGATTCAGCAAGCCAACCTATTTGAGCATCTCCAGCGAGAACTGATAGAACGACAGCAGGCAGAGACCAAACTCACCGAAAGCAATCAGCAACTTGCCATTTCCAACCAGGAACTTGCTCGTGCGACCCGACTTAAAGATGAGTTCCTTGCAACTATGAGCCATGAATTGCGCACCCCCCTCAATGCGATTTTGGGCATGACTGAAGGACTGCAAGAAGCAGTTTTTGGCATCATCAACCCACAACAACTGAAAGCATTGCAAACCATTGAGCGTAGCGGCTTGCATTTACTGGAATTAATCAATGACATTCTGGATGTTGCCAAAATTGAAGCTGGTCAAATCGAGCTAGATCTCGCCTTCTCGACCATTTCTTCACTCTGCCAGTCCAGTCTGGCTTTTATCAAACAGCAAGCTCTGAAGAAAAATATTCAGGTGGACACCAAGCTTCAGCCCAATCTGCCCGACCTGCTGGTAGATGAGCGACGTATCCGCCAGGTTTTGATCAATCTGCTTAATAATGCCGTTAAATTTACGCCAGAGGGAGGTTACATCGTTCTAGAAGTGGCGATTTGCGAGCCAGAAGCCGAACGCCAAGCGCATCAAGCAGTTGTGGATGCCCATTCCTGGATACGATTCTCTGTGATCGATACAGGGATTGGTATTGCTCCGGAAAACATCGATAAACTCTTTCAGCCCTTTATCCAAATTGACAGCGCTTTAAATCGCCAATATACAGGCACAGGTTTGGGACTTGCTTTGGTGAAACGCATTGTTGAACTCCATGGTGGCAAAGTGGGGCTAACCAGTCAGCTAGGTGCAGGCAGTTGCTTTACGATCGATCTACCCTATACTCCGAGTGCCCCCTCTTTATCAGCAAGTCCTAAGGTGAATCAGTCCCAAACAACTTCAACCTTAGAGTTTCTGCCTACCCATGAACCTGCCAGCCAAGCGCCTCTGATTCTGCTTGCAGAAGACAATGAAGCCAACATTAGTACGGTTTCTAATTACCTTGAAGCAAAAGGATACCGGATTCTTTTGGCTAAAAATGGTCAAGAGGCGATCGATCTTGCCAAAACACAGCACCCTAACTTCATTCTGATGGATGTTCAAATGCCGGAAGTAGATGGGTTAACGGCTATTAAACAAATTCGTCTCTATCCCGATCTGGTCAATGTTCCTATCGTTGCTTTAACTGCGTTAGCGATGAAAGGCGATCGAGAGCGTTGCCTTGCAGCTGGAGCTAATGATTATCTCTCCAAACCAGTCAGACTCAAGCAGTTGGCCGCGATCATTCAATCTTTGTTGGCTTGAGCATTGTTGGCTTAAGCATTGTTAGCTTAAAAATTGAAATTAAAAACAGATAAACTTTGGATAATCTGCTTGAGCAAATGGTGAATATAAACAGACCTTACTGGTCAGGACTTGGCAAGTCACATTGGTTGCCAGGTGATCACCTTTTTTAAGGAATCAAAGAAGTAGTCTACTGTCAATCATTTCCTCAAAGCTTTTGCCTCTATAGAGCTAATTTGACATCTCTACAGGATTGAATTCAGGCACTGACAACCCCCTTAATCCAACTTCTATGTCGTATTTATTAAATGTCGAGCACAATTGGATCTTCCCAGATTTTGGTGATCCTACGGCATGAGCCCCAGCCTTTTAGTCTAAACTCCAGTTAGATAAGGCGCTAGGCATAGAGCGATGCAACGAACTCGCCATAGCCGTTGTATCTTAAAGTGGGAACTTCTTTCCACTCAAACTCTGGCTCTGGACCGATCAACCGTTCTTTTGCCTGAGACCAGCGAGGATGAGACACTTTTGGATCCACATTCGATTCAAACTTATACTCGCCCGGACTGATGGTGTTCCAGAAAGTAGCGGGCTGGGTTGCGACAAATTCAATTTTGACGATCGATTTTGCCCCCTTAAACCCATATTTCCACGGAAGCACAGCGCGAATTGGAGCCCCATGCTGTTTGGGTAACGTACGGCCATAAATGCCAAGCGCAAAAAACGCCAGTTCGTTCGCCATCTCCTCAATCCGCAAACCTTCCGTGTAGGGAAATGGCAAAAACTGACTGGGGGGAAACGTTGGTCCCTTAGTGATTTTGGGATCATAGAAGGATGTGAACCGTACAAATTTTGCTTCAGCAGTGGGTTCTACGGCTTTAATTAGCGCATTCATGGGAAACCCAATCCAGGGCACCACCATAGCCCAAGCTTCCACACAGCGAAACCGATAGATGCGTTCTTCTAAGGGAAATTGTTGCTGCAAATCATCAACATCAAACGTTTGAGGATTTTTGACCAATCCCCCGACTTCCACTTTCCAGTCTTCTGTTGGCAGCGCTTGGGCGTTGCGCCAAATTCCTTTGGTGCCGCCAAATTCATAATAGTTGTTATAGGTTGCCGCCAACTGTTCGTTGGTCATGGCTCGATCGACCTGGGCAAAGCTGGGATTCAGGCTTCCCTGGAGGGATTTTGTGTTGATCAGCGGCGAATCTGTAGAGCTTTGCGTCGTCTGACAGCCCATCAGCGGCAAAGCGGAACCGGCAATTCCTGCGCCGACTAAAGTTTGGACAAACCGACGACGGCTTAAAAAAGCGGCCTCTGAGGTCACTTGCCGTTCAGGTAACTGCCATAGCTTAGGGATCTGAATCAATACCATGGATCTGCGTCGGAGTCTTGAAGGTGAACCTATCTTTAGAAGATGAACCTAGTGTATCAATTCTTAATATAAAAATCACCACTGGATAACAATCTACTGGGCCGACAAACCAGGACTTTCGCTTCTCTAAATTTGCTTTTCTGTGGCGATGATATGTACATCAATGTTTTTAAGGGACCGCAGTAGTTGATGAGTCAGCGATCCACGTAGCATTAACTTCCATCGAGAGCGTTGGCTCTCACCAATCACGATTTGAGTGATGTAATCGTTTTTCGCAACTTCTGCGATCGCTTTTGCTTTGTCATGGTTGGTGATGCGAATAAACGTGCCACCAAATTCCTGGCAGAGCCTTTCGCAAGTTTCAATATGCAGACTTTCTATTTTGGTTAGGAAGCGATCAGGGTCATCGACAAATAGACAGTAGAAGGGAGCGTGCATATAACTAGCAATTCGAGCGCCCCGCCGAATGAGTTGGATCGCATTGGGATAGGTTGAGACACAAACTAACACACGTTCATGGATACTACAAAACGGCGCATCTGCTTTTGTTCCATTCAATGCTTGCTCAAGAGCATCTTCCTCAATGTTATCAGCAACTTCTCGTAATGCCAGTTCTCTGAGAGCAATCAGGTGACGCCGCTGGAAAAAGTTCTGTAGGGACTGGTCAACTTTTTCAGAAGCATAGATTTTACCGTCTCTCAATCGATCCTCTAACGTTTCTGGCGTGACATCAATGACGACCACCTGATCGGCTTCTTCCAATAGGCGATCAGGTATGCGCTCTCGTACGACAACCCCCGTGATTCGGGCAACGAGGTCATTTAAGCTCTCTAGATGCTGGATATTCACCGTTGAGTATACGTCAATTCCTGCTGCCAGAATGGCTTCCACATCCTGATACCGTTTTTGTCGCTGAGCGCCAGGGACATTGGTATGGGCCAGTTCATCAACCAAAACTAGCTGGGGTTGACGAGCAAGGATTGCATCCGTATCCATTTCAGATAGAACTACGCCGGAGCAGTTGATTCGCTGCCGAGGTAGTATTTCTAATCCTTCTGCTCGTTGTGCGGTCTCCTGCCGATTATGAGTTTCCAGTAACCCAATCACCACATCAATGCCCTCCTGCCGGAGCCGATGCCCCTCTTCCAGCATCTGATAGGTTTTGCCGACACCAGGAGCCATGCCAATAAAGATTTTATGCTTGCCCCGATAGGCAGGTCGAATGTAGGTGCTGTCAGGAGAAGGATTTGACGAATGATACATAGCGTTATTCAGGACGATCGGCAATCTTGAGGAATGGGAATTAAATAAGTTCGATATTTGGCAGGGGCGGGTTTTGCTGTCAAATCCATTGCAGGATGCAGATTGGTCTACTAAACCCGCCCGTACAATTTGCGGATTATTAAATCCACGATCCTTATCTGTTGAGTGTGTCCAGAGCCAGATTGAGCTTCAATACATTGACGCCTGGTTCACCGAAAATGCCTAAGAAGCGCCCCTCTGTATTCTGAGCGATCAAATCTTCGAGTTGATTGGGCCGAAGTCCTCTTGTTCTGGCGACTCGCGCAATCTGTGCTCTGGCAGCTTCAGGGGTGATATGAGGGTCAAGGCTGGAACCAGAAGTGTAAACCAAATCGGCGGTCGGTTGAACACCAGCCTGTTCTAACTGGGTGATGGTTGCTTGAACTCGCTTGAGCAAATCAGGATTGGATGGAGCCAGGTTACTTGCCCCTGACACACCCGTTTTGAGAAGGCCAGCTCCATCTTGAGTCGGATCAGCCGTACTGTAGTTGGTGGTGCTAGGACGACTGTTAAAGTAGCGATCGCTCGTAAAAGGCTGCCCAATCAAGGCTGATCCAACAGGTTGACCTTGAGCATTTGTCAAAATACTGCCGTTTGCCTGAAAAGGGAAGGCAATTTGTCCAAAGGCAATCATGATTAACGGGTAAATCAGGGCAGTCATAACCCAGAGCACCAAGGTCGATCGAATGGCTCTACTAGCCTCATTTGTAAAACTCATTAGAACTTCTCCGGGATGAACATCACAAAGAACAAATAGATAGAAATGGCTAGGGTTGCCAATCCCAACAGCCCTAGTGCCCAGGCTTGAATATGGGAGAATTCATTACCGCTAGCAGCGTAAACAACGGGTGCCACAATCAGGTTGAAACACAATGCCAGAAACAAATATAGCGGCAGCTTTTGTCTGCTCCATGCTGTCCAGAGTTCTGCAATGGTCTCAAGGACCGGCGTAGCGGATTGCAGCAATAAGCGCGATCGGTTTAGCAAGTTGAATTTCATGACTAGAAAGGGTTTTATTCAAGGGCTAGGAGAGCGGCAGGACTAAATCGATCGCCTTAATCGCGATAAATGGGGCAATAATGCCGCCTAAACCATAAATCAAAATATTGCGTTGCAGCAGTTGATCAGCGGTAAGCGGACGGAATTGCACTCCTCGCAAAGCCAGGGGAATTAAAACTGGAATAATCAGGGCATTGTAAATGAGAGCAGAGACGATCGCAGATTGGGCACTTTTCAATTCCATAATGTTTAATGCACCAATCCCAGCCGCCGCGAAAATGGTAGGAATAATCGCAAAGTATTTGGCAATATCATTGGCAACGGAAAATGTTGTCAATGCCCCCCGTGTGATGAGTAACTGTTTACCGATCGTCACCAGATCGATCAATTTGGTGGGATCAGAATCCAAATCCACCATGTTAGCGGCTTCTTTGGCAGCTTGCGTTCCAGAGTTCATCGCTAAACCCACATTGGCCTGGGCCAGAGCAGGTGCGTCATTTGTGCCATCTCCGGTCATCGCAACCAGCTTACCTTGAGCCTGTTCACTCCGAATCACATCGATTTTGTCTTCGGGGGTGGCTTCCGCAATAAAATCATCGACTCCGGCTTCTTTAGCAATCACAGATGCAGTAATGCGGTTATCTCCAGTCAGCATGATGGTTTTGACACCCATGCGCCGCAGTTGGTCAAATCGTTCTCGCAGTCCGGGTTTCACAATATCCTTCAGGTAGATGACGCCGTAGATTTCGTTGCCCTGGCACACTGCAAGAGGCGTTCCACCCATGCGAGAGACCTGCTCATAGGCTTCATCCAACGTTGTAGGAACTTGCCCTCCGCGTGACCGCACAAATCCTTTAATCGCATCCACTGCCCCCTTACGGAACTCCTGACCATTCAGATCAGTCCCGCTCATGCGCGTTCGAGCCGAGAATTCAATGCCCTCTGCGGATTCATCTAGGTCGAATTTTGCGCCTAACTTTTGGGCTAGTTGGACGATCGATCGCCCCTCCGGAGTCTCATCAAACACGCTAGCTGCTAAACAAACATGGGCAACTTCTTGAACAGAGTGACCGTTGACCGGAATGAATTCATCTGCCAAGCGGTTACCGAGCGTAATCGTTCCAGTTTTATCCAGAACAAGGGTATTCACATCACCGCAAGCTTCTACAGCCCGTCCTGAAGTGGCAATTACGTTAAACTGAGCGACTCGATCCATGCCCGCAATGCCGATCGCACTCAATAAACCGCCGATCGTTGTGGGAATCAGAGCAACCAAAAGGGAAATGAGAATCGCAATACTGGTTCCAGCCCGTAAACTGTTGCCTGCTGCCGCTCCTACAGCGTGATCTAGAAAGCCAGCGATATAGCCAGAAATAGCAGGAGTTGTAGCGACGACAATCAGAAACACCTGGGTCAGCACGGCCAGCAGCACGGTCAGCGCAATTTCATTGGGAGTTTTGGTCCGTTCAGCCCCCTCAACCAGCGCAATCATCCGATCGATAAAGCCCTGACCTGGATCAGCGGTAATCCGGACAATCAGTTCATCGGACAATAGGCGAGTTCCTCCGGTCACCGAACTGGCGATATCTGTACCGGTCTGCTTCAAAACGGGCGCTGATTCTCCAGTAATTGCCGATTCATCAACCGAGCCAATACCCTGAATCACTTCACCATCCGCAGGAATCATATCTCCTACAATGACTTTCACCTGATCGCCGCGCCGCAACTCGGTTGAATTGATCTCTTGAATCCTGCCATCGGGAAGGAGCTGCCGAGCCACCATGTCAGAACGAGTCGATCGCAGGGCATCTGCCTGGGCCTTTCCCCGTCCTTCTGCAACCGCCTCAGCAAAGTTAGCAAATAAAACAGTGAAAAACAGAATACAGGTGATAATGCCGTTGAGTAACCGCTGTTTCCCAATCTCTGCCTGAACTGTGCCAAATAGGTTGGGATTCAGGGTGACTAACAGAGTGACGATCGTCCCTAGCCACACTACAAACATGACTGGATTGCGTACTGCTACACGCGGATTTAGCTTGGTAAAAGATGCTCGAATTGCTCGTTGATATAGTCCTTTACGATCGGCTTTGGGGATATGTTTGCGATCGTCCCGCCGACCACCAGGGCTCCGACTTGCATGAGTGGATGTAGATGTAGAGATGGATGTAGAAAATCTAGTGTTCATCAGTGCTTAAAACTCCTACCCAATTCCTTTAACGATTTGAAATGCCTCTGCAACTGGACCTAATGCCAGTGCTGGGAAGAAAGTCAGTGCACCCAGAATCAGAATCACACCAGCCGTGATCCCGGTAAATAGCGCTGTATCGGTACGCAGTGTGCCAGCAGTGGCAGGAACGGGTTGCTTGCGAGACATACCATCTGCCAGTAGCAGCAATGCCACGATCGGAATGTAGCGTCCTGCTAGCAAACTGAAGCTGGTACTCAAATTCCACCAGAGCGTTCCATCCCCCAGTCCTTCAAACCCAGATCCGTTGTTTGCAGCCGCAGAAGCATACTCATAAATCACCTGGGATAGTCCATGAAATCCGGGATTACTGATGCCCGCGAGCTGTTCAGGAAATGCCAGTGTGATCGCAGCCGGAATCAAAATGGCGATCGGATGCACCAACAAAATCAGAAAGCTTGCCAGCACTACTTCCCGTTTTTCAATCTTGCGTCCTAAAAATTCCGGAGTGCGCCCCACCATTAAACCTGTTACAAACACGGCCAGAATCAAATAGGTAAAGAGATAGGCGGTGCCTGTCCCCTGTCCACCAAACACAATTTGCAGGAACAGATTCGACAACGTTACAAAGTCACCATTGGGCATAAACGAATCATGCATGCTGTTCACTGCTCCACACATACTGGCAGTTGTAAACACTGCAAATAACGCAGACTGCGCCCAGCCAAACCGGACTTCCTTCCCTTCCAAATTGGGAGCTTGACCACCCAACAAGGCATTGACTGCAGGATTGCCCTGGTACTCGCCGATCGTCGTAATCACAATAAATCCAATCAAAATTGCCAGCGGAATGCTATACACTAACCAGGCTTGCTTCAGATTATTAGCGAAAATGCCATAGGTAACAATTAGCGATGTGGGAACAGAAAGTAGAGCAACCAGTTCGATCAAATTTGTGAAACCGTTGGGGTTCTCAAACGGATGGGCTGAGTTAATGCCAAAGAACCCACCCCCGTTCTCGCCCAGCTCCTTGATAATTTCAAAGTGGGCGACTGGGCCGCGTGCGATCGCCTGACTGATTTCTGGATTTTCTAGCGTTGGTACGATCGCTGGACCGGCGAGCGTTTCAGGTATGCCTGCCGCAATCAAGAGAATGGCTCCAACCAGACTGATGGGCAGCAGAATTCGGGTGATCGACTGGATCAAATCAACATAGAAGTTCCCTAAGGGTCTGCCAGTTAAACCTCGAATAAAGGCGATCGCCACCGCAATTCCTGTTCCGGCTGAGGTAAACATCATGAAGCCCAGCGCTGCAAACTGGCTGAAATAGCTATAGGTTGTCTCACCAGAATAATGTTGCTGGTTGGTATTAGTGACAAAAGAAATTGCCGTGTGCAAAGCCAAATCCCAGGAAGGGGCGTTGAGGCCTGTGGGACTAAAAGGTAAGCTCCCCTGAAGCATGAAAATCAGGTAGATGAATACCAGCATCGCTAGGTTGCTATACAGCACTGCCCGCGCATATTGCCAGCCCGTCATTTCCTTTGCTCGTACTCCGCTCAGAGCAAAAATGGCTTTGTCTAGAGGATTGAGCACTGAATCAAGAATGGTTCGTTGTCTCATAAATACACGCGCAATATATCGACCAAAGAACGGTGTAATTGCCACTAAAATTAGCAGCGTTAACGCAATTTGAATCCATCCTTGTAACATGAGTAGTCAGCTCCGATATGGGCGAATAGGACGATCGATTGGGAACTAAGAATCGTGGATTTGATAAATCTGCAAATTGTACGGACGGGTTTTGCTGTCAAATTCATTGCAGGATGCAGGTTGGTCTGCTAAACCCGCCCCTACCAAATATCGAACTTTTAACTTCCATTCCTAACCACGCAATCTTTCAACTCCCTCTACTGACCGATCGTGAAACTTGAATTGAGGAATGACAAGGTATAGGGCAGCGTTTACTGCAATTTCTGGATCGCTGATATAGTTGGTTGGGAAAATGTTTAGCCGCTGTTTAGATAGGGCTATATCCGCAGATATAAATTCGTATCTAAATCGAGACCGGGCAGTATTATCAGGTAGAACAACTTGGAAAATCGCTAAACTTTTGAAAATAGAACGGGCTCAACGGCTGTCCTGTTTCAGAATCCAAATGTGGCAACTCCAACATATTTTTCATTCAAAAAACCTTCATTCAAAGAACCGGCACTTAGGCATATTCTGGTTAGTGGTGGGACTTTTTGCAGTCGTTTTGTCCCTGGAGTTCCTAACGCCACCCGATTATGTGTTTGGTTATCTCTATATCGGTCCGATTTTGCTGGCAAGTGCTCACCTGAGTCGCAAAACAACGCTTCTGGCAACGCTGATTGCTTGTGTTCTCACCTTAATTAATGTCTGGTTGCCAGGAATTGAAACGGTTGGGATGCCTACAATCGCCAGTCGGATAATTGCAACGTTAGCGCTGATCGTCACAGGGGTTTTGAGCGATCGCAACCGCTTATACCAGCAGACAGTACTACAGCAGCAAGCCAAACTGGAAGCCCAGGAGAAGTTGGCCAGTATTCGGGAAGACTTTGCTTCAGCCCTAACCCACGACCTGAAAACACCGCTGCTGGGAGCAATTGAGACGCTAAAAGCATTTCAGCAGGGCAGTTTTGGTTCAGTGCAACTAAGTCAAGAAAGCGTTCTGGCCACAATGATGCGCAGCCACCAAACCACGCTACAAATGGTTGAAACATTGCTGGATGTCTACCGCAATGATAACGAGGGGCTACAGCTAAACCTTGCGATCGTTGATTTAGTGGAAATTGCAGAAGAGATCACGACAGCAATGACCGACTTGGCTGCGAGCCGTCGAGTTCACATTTCTCTCCATCACGGAGCCTCTGATTTTCGCCAGTTTCTCTGGGTGAAAGGGGATACGCTACAGCTTCAGCGAGTGATGGCCAATCTACTTGCCAATGCAATCAATCATTCTCCTCGGGGTGCAAGGGTTGAAGTTGCTCTGGAACCAGGATCTTCTCACCAAATTGTTAAGGTGACTGACCAGGGAGCAGGCATCAAACCTGACGAGATTCCCTATCTGTTTGAACGGTTTTATCAGGGACAGAGCGATCGCCAAGCCAAAGGATCAGGCTTAGGACTTTACCTGTCTCGTCAGATCATTGAGGCCCATAGCGGTACAATTTGGGCGGAGAACCGACAGCCGACCGGAGCCACCTTTGCGTTTCGGCTACCAACGTTTCCCTGTCACCCTTCCTATTCTGCTTAAGATGGCATCTCCACCGCTCAAAATTCTTTTAGTTGAAGACGATGAACTGTTTCGGCTCGGCTTACGGGTGCGGCTAGAGCAAGAACCAGGACTGGAAATTGTGGCAGAGGCAGAAGATGGAGAGACAGCGATCGAAATGGTTAAGCGCCACTCGCTCAATATCGTCGTTTTAGATATTGGGCTGCCTGGTCTGGGCGGAGTCGAAGCCTGTCGGCAGATCAAGCAGTTAGCGCCACACCTGCCAATTCTGGTCCTCACGTCGCATACGCAAAAAGCATTAATTAATCGAATCATTGAGGTCGGGGCACAGGGCTATTGTGTTAAAGGTGCACCCTCCCAAACTTTGATTCTGGCGATTCGATCGGTCGCTGCCGGAGCATCCTGGTGGGATTCTGCTGCGACAACGGAAATTCGAGCGGCGTTTGAAAGCAATTCCAGTAGCCCATCGGCCAGTGATTCAGATAAAGCGGCTCCTGTGCTGACACGGCGAGAACAAGAAATCCTGGCTTTAATTGCGGATGGCAAAACCAATCAGGAGATTGCCCAAATGTTATACATTGCACCAGGAACGGTCCGAGTTCATGTTCATACTATTTTGCAGAAGTTAGATGTGCGCGATCGAACTCAGGCTGCTGTGATCGCCATTCAAAGCAAATTGATTTCTGAGGACTTGCTCTCTCATCCGTAGAGCTGCACAAGATAGCAAAAGACAAGGCGAGGCAAAACACTACCCCGCCCTGACAGCTTTTATTTAATTTTGGAGGTGCTCCAAGGGATCTTGAATGCATTGATCTGCTGACTCTTGCCCATCTGTTGACCTGAAAATGCGCGACCTGGCTAAGCATCTTGAAACCTCGTGATCGATCGATTTCAAGGGATGTTTCGGAGTGCTGCGGAGAACACGACCCCGAATTGATTAGCAGGTGTTGCTTTTTCAGCTCAAAAGATTAACGGCCAGAAGCCACTAAATTTTCTGCATCATCTTCTGAGAACCGTAGACTGGGAAACAGAAAATGATTTTCTTCTACATATTGAGCGCCGAAGAGGCCCTTTTCTGCCCAGAAGTATCGATCTGTGGTATGCTCGTTGCGCTTGACCAACAGTAAGGCCGGTGGGGCAATGCCCTCAGCCTGAATGAACTTCCGAGCCGCTGTAACAGGCTTGTCTTCTCCGCTCTCAATGCTATATTGGGGCACCAACTCTAGAATTCGCCGTCCTTCAAGGCGACGACGACTCTTACGCTTGCGTCTTCTTGCCAACCTCTCAACCTCCTCTCTCTTGATTGCTCCTTGACGAAAGACTGTAACCGTCGTTAATGTAACTCTAGTTACAAAATACTAAGACCGTGCAAAGTATATCGGCTTGAAACTAAAATTTCAACTTCCTTTAAACTATTGATACAAAATCTAAAATAAATCTGTAGCTACTCTTAGTTTTCCGGATGAGTCGATTAGCAACTGACAGAAAAACTCGATCGCTCGATCGCCCATTATCATTGGTCTGAATGCTCTTTTGAGCTAAAAATCAGGAGTATTTCCCCACAGGTCAATCGCTCGATCGCTCAATTACAATTTCTAATAAATGCAAAATGAAGTAACAAATATTGGATTGCGATCGGGATTGCTGATCGAATCCCCCATTGGCACGATTGATTTGATTGGGGCACTAAATTTAAGTTTTTCAGTGAGTTGTTCAGTTCTTCAGTAGCGCGATCATGCCTACCAGCACCGAATTTGTTGGCCTCTGCCAATCACAAGTGGCGCTCTTAACACAAGGGTTGGGGGCTGCGCTCAGCATTGTCTATTTAACAGAAGAGTTAACCCCGGCTCCTGACACTCAGTTTGTACCGGTGGTAGCCCATCCTGAAGCCGCCATGCATTGGGGAGAAGAGGAGATTCTGTCATTTCTAACCCAGATTGGCTTGAATTCTCGCCCCCGCCTGTTATCCAACTTTGCAACCCCTGATGATTCTGTTCTAGATAGGCTGCCAACCGCTGCCGAAGAACCGATCACGCTTTCTGCCCAGTCTTCCGCCCTGCGCCCCGTTGAAATCCTGCTGCCCAAACAGCAAATCATTTTGCCGTTAATCTATCAAGAACAGATGATGGGGCTGTTGGTGACGGCTCGTGCCGATCGCGCCTGGAGTGAGGCCGAACAGCGTCAGATCGAACAAATTGCCCAAACCCTGACAGCAGGTTGCATTTTAGATTGGCGAGCCCAGTGGCTGGCCCAGGATTTGCAGCAGCAGCAGTTGCTAGAAGAGCGGCGCAACGATCTATTTGATGATTTGCTACACCAGTTTCGCAATCCGCTCACGGCTCTCCGGACTTTTGGCAAACTCTTAGTGAAACGCTTACGTCCGGGCGACAGCAATCACTCTGTTGCTGAAAGTATTGTGAGAGAAAGCGATCGACTGCAAGAGCTATTGAAACAATTAGATGTGGCGATCGATCTAGAAGTGGAAGATTTAGTGCCGCTGTTTTCCTCCGATCGAATTTCAGCAGCCCCGACTGTCGCCCATGACAGAGAGCCGTCCGATCCTTTGCCGCTTCCCCATGCCGAAACCCGTTTGCTGTTGGGGAGTGCGATCGATTTACAGCCCCATGCCGTTATTGAGGTTTTGCAGCCGCTATTGGATTCTGCTTTGGCGATCGCCCAGGATCGACAGCTAACCCTGGTTACTGAAATTCCAGCCCAGTTGCCTCCTGTGTTGATCGACCTGCGCGCCTTACGGGAAGTGCTCAGCAATCTGCTCGATAATGCGCTGAAATATACGCCCGCAGAGGGCAAGGTTTATGTTGGGATTCAGCGATCGACTGCGACAGGCCATGCCACGTCTCAACAGAGCATCATCATTGGAGACACAGGTCCTGGCATCCCGGTTGAAGATTTACAGCATTTATTTGAGCGGCATTATCGAGGCGTGCAGGCAGCTACGGGAATTCCTGGCACTGGTTTAGGATTGGCGATCGCGCGTGATTTGGTGCAACAAATGCAGGGAGAAATTCAGCTTTTTAGTCCTGCCAGCCGCAGCGGTTTGCTGCCTGCGAGCTGGTCGGATGGTAACTCTGGAACAAAAAATGCTGGTGCAAAAAATTCTGGTGGAACGGTTGCGGTAGTGCGGTTGGTTGAAGCACCTTAACTGCCGTTGGATCCACAAAAAAATCCCTCGCTTTGATGCTGGCAAGGGACTTTGGTTTGGACTATGGTTTTCTATGCAATCACGATCACGAATCGATAAATGCCTGTCAGCGAAACTTAAATCAATCGCACCTATCGATAACAGAGTTGCGGAGACACAGTAGATGCCGCTGGCAGATGGCAGGCATAAGCTGAAGTATGGGAAACGATTTGCAGCTCATGGGGATAACGAGGCATTGGATCATCTGCCAACCAGACTGGGGGAACCATCATGGGATCGTAACTTTCAATGATGTGGAGAACACCGGGGTTTGATTTGAGTTCAACGGTGAATCCGGGTTGATATTCCCAAGCTTCTTCCCAGTCCTGATCGATATAAGAATCCATAGCCCTAGCAAACTGTATCTATTGCTACGAATTATAAGAGGGATGAGAAATTGAAATCAAGCTTTCGTAGCTTTTGATACAATTTTTCATTTTTGATGAGAGTTTGGTTTCAAAACATGAAGAAGCTTTCTGACCAATCGCTCACCGATCGAAATGTTATTCGAGGTCGGGTACGTCCACGACTGTCTCTACCTTGTTGCCATTCATAGATTTGCCGCGATTGGAAGTGCCATTCTCGGTTTTGATCAGATCTTGTGACTGGTTTAACAGCATCATTCCCATTAGGCCATCCAGCAAGCCGGAGCCACCGCTGCCGCTAACCGAAACATCTGGCACCACCCGCACTTTGTGATCGCCAATTACCTGCATCAACTGAAGCGCGGTATAAGCC
Organism: Elainella saxicola E1; assembly: GCA_002796835.1. Taxonomy (GTDB): domain Bacteria; phylum Cyanobacteriota; class Cyanobacteriia; order Elainellales; family Elainellaceae; genus Elainella; species Elainella saxicola. Next base: position 50,584 of record LUGL01000023.1, read on the forward strand.
TGCGAACCGAGCGAGTTCACCCCAGCCTGATAGGCATCGGCTTTCGCTTGTCCCGTTAGTCGGATCGATTCGGCTTCACCATTGGCTCGTTTCACCTGCGAGTTGGCATTCAGTTCGGCAATCTTGACGCCTTCCTCAGCAGTCACCACCTCTTGTTGGATGTTGGCCATGGCTGTCTCGCGCACCAGCTCCTGCCGCTGGATTTGGGCCATACGCTGTACTTCATAGGTTTTTTGCTGCTCTTCGGCAATTTTGCGATCGGTCAAAGTCTGCATCAGTTCAGCGGGAGGCGTAATCAGACCAATCAGCGTGTCTACGGCCTGCACATCATAGGCGCGCAGGGCATGACGCACATATTCAGCTGCCTCTGCCTGACGTTCACTGCGGGCGGTGAGGAAGTCGAGAATCGTGAATTCCTGAGCCGAGTTGCGGAAGTAGTTACCGACGATCGGGCGCAAGACATGATCCACCAGATTTTGCATGGAGCCCAGCCGCGAAATTACCTTCGGCGCATCCAAAGCACCCACATGAATGATCTGGAAGACTTCGAGATCGAATGTAAAACCATCGAATGACAGGAGTTGCAGCGCCACCAGATTCGAATCGTAACCATGTTCGCCGCTAAAGCGAGCCGTAAAGTTCAGCACCACATTGGTTGTGGGTACCAGCTCCACTTTCATAATGTGCTGATTCAGCGGATGTCTACCCGGATAGAGTGGCTCGATCCAAACCCCTTTGTCGCCTTTTTTGACCAGATTGCCATGCGTAAAGGATGCGCCGCTGACATCCTGATGCGCTTCACCCACATAGGAGATCACCACCCCGACATAGCCGATCGGCACTTCGGTCATGAGGGTTTGCTCCACTTTGACAAACCAGGGGTTGAGGTTCCAGGAGCCGGACAAAATCACCTGTTCCTGTAAACCGCGTCGGCCACCGTTGTTGATGAAAGTTTGCGGTTTCTGGAAGTTGTCGTGATCGGGCACGATCGGTCCCGCAATCTCCCCTTCGGCGATCGGCATCCCATCTAGCGTGGTGACAATGCCTACTCTGTCAGCACCCACTTGATAGAGCTTCAGCGACTCTGGACTCATGCCATGCTTGGTTGAGTTCGCGCTAGTGATCACTTCAAACAAAGCGGTATTAATTCGGTAAGTCCCGGTGGTCAGAATCGCCAACTGCCGCCCTTTTTCACCGCCATTCGTTAAAAATTGTCGCGCATCCTGAAAGTCATCGCATTCGATCGCCCGTCCCAAAATTCGATCGGTGGGAATTGGGCTGCCATCATTGGCGACAATTAAGCCGATTTCATCCTGCGGAATCACCACGACCGGCTCGCGCCGCACGGCATATTGCCAGGGGAAATAGCCAAAATGCCAACCCGGTGGCAAGGTATCGGCCTGAAGACCCGCTTCCCCATTCATGGCAATCAACCGTCCCGGCGGTAAGCTTTTAGCAGAAAATTTCTTGGTGACAATTCCCACTTCCCGCTCACCTACGACAATCAGGCCCATGATCCAGCCGACTTTGGGCAAAAATATCACCATTAGCAAGCCTACCCCAAGCGGGTAGAACCAGAGCGGGACACCAATACCGCCCACCTGCATGAGATAGAGCTGTGGTGCAGCAGCAAGGGAAGGTGTGGACTGGGAAGTGGCGATCGGCGCTGGAGCCGAATTGGTTTTTGCCAAGGCTGCGCCCGAATTGAGTTCCAGAGATGCACCAACGGTTGTCGTAGCGGCCAAACAAGCGACGAGAGATAAAGCTTTGTGAAATCGAAATTTCATGGTGTTAGTTAACCCTTTTGAAGTGTGGGGTAATTGGGTTTAAGCAGTCATTAGAGTCAAACAATCATCAAGCGATGCAGTGAAATCGCTGGTAGGACCAGCTGCCGATCTGAGTCAGCTTGCTCTAATTCCTTCCAAATAGGTAACTTCAAATCCAGCTCTCACTGTTTCGAAAAATCTTCGAACTTTGTTGAGAATTCTGGTGTGCGATCGTAATTTTCAAAACCACCTTGATAGATCGAGCATTCGACTATCCAGGACTTTCAATCTAGCTCAGGAAGGATGACAAGCCGGCCAAGCTCAAGAATCAGTTCACAATTGCGCCCAAGTCTGTGTCTGGAAAGGATTAGGGCAGCAGTGAACTGTGCCCCCCGTTGCAGAGACAGGGTTCTACAAAGAAAAGATCGGATTATCCTAGAGAAGCTGCTTTTGTTCGATTTCCGCAATGCTCGATATTCCTCAACTACTGGCAACTGAACTCTCCTTAAAGCCATTTCAAGTCAAAAATGCGCTGGAGTTGTTCGCTGAAGGGGCGACGGTTCCCTTTATTGCGCGTTACCGCAAAGAACGCACCGGGGAAATGAATGAGGTGCAGTTGCGGGATTTGGCCGATCGCCATACCTATCTCACCGAATTGGAGGAGCGCAAAGCGGCCATTCTGAAATCGATCGCCGAACAGGACAAGCTGACGCCTGAGCTAGAAGCCAAAATTTCAGCCTGTTTGCAGAAAAACGAACTCGAAGATTTATATCTGCCCTATCGACCCAAACGCCGCACCAAAGCAACGATCGCCCGTGAGAAGGGATTAGCGCCCCTGGCCGAATGGATTAAAGCACTGAATCAGCCGCAAGCTGCCGCAACGCCGCTAGAGCCAGAAGCCGAAAAATATATCTCAGCCGAGAAGGGCGTCAAGTCCGCTACCGAAGCACTACAAGGAGCCTCGGATATTCTGGCGGAAGAGGTGGCTGAAAAAGCGAATCTGCGAGCCTATCTGCGGGATTTTCTGATGGATACAGGCCGCTTTGTGTCGCAAATTAAATCGGACTATCCAGAAGGCTCGACCAAGTTTGAGATGTACCGCAGCTATGAGGCCAAAGTGAAATCGATCGCGCCTCACAATCTGCTGGCCCTCTATCGCGGTGAAGTAGAAGGCATTCTCAGCTTCGAGTTGGAATTTGATCAAGAAACCGCGTTGGGCTATCTGGAAGCGCAGGAAATTCGCAGCAAACAGAAGCCTGTACGCGAATTCTATCGCCGCATGTTGGAAGATGCCTTTAATCGGCTAATGAAAACTTCGCTGATCGGGGAAGTGCGATCGGCCAAAAAACAAGAGGCCGATGTGGAGTCGATCAAAACCTTCGAAGCCAATTTGCGGGAATTGTTGCTGGCCGCGCCTGCCGGAATGCAGCCTACCTTGGCGATCGATCCAGGTTTCCGCACGGGCTGCAAAGTCTCGGTGCTCGATCAAACCGGCAAGTTTTTGGAATATCAAACCATCTTTCCGCATCAGGCTGAGGGACAGCGGATTCAGGCCGCTAAAACGCTCAAAACGCTGATCGAAAAATATCAGGTGGCCTTAATTGCGATCGGGAACGGCACCGCCGGTCGGGAAACGGACGAGTTTGTAGCGGAAGTATTGAAGGCGATCGAAGTCAAACCGATTAAGGTAATCGTGAATGAAGCGGGAGCCTCGGTTTATTCGGCCAGCGAAGTGGCCATTGCCGAATTTCCCGATTTTGATATTACGGTCCGGGGCGCAATCAGCATTGGGCGGCGGCTTCAGGATCCGCTAGCAGAGCTGGTGAAAATTGATCCAAAGTCGATCGGCGTGGGCCAATATCAGCATGATGTGGATCAAAAGCTGTTAAAGAAGAAGCTGGATGAAACGGTAGAAAGCTGCGTGAACTATGTTGGTGTTGATCTGAATACGGCTTCCAAAGAATTGCTCACATTCGTATCAGGCATCAACGGCACGGTCGCGAATAACATCGTCGCCTATCGCAACCAGAATGGCGCATTTCGCAACCGGCGTGAACTGCTGAAAGTGCCGAAATTGGGGCCAAAAGCCTTTGAACAAGCCGCCGGATTTTTACGCATCCGATCAGGCGAGAATCCCCTAGATAATACGGCAGTACATCCGGAAAGCTATAAAGTGGTGGAAGCGATCGCTAAAGATCTGAGTACGCCCCTGAACCAAATTACGCAGCTTGCCGAGCAGGTTCGCAAAGTGGACTTGAAAAAATATGTGACGGAGACGATCGGTGAACCGACGCTGCGCGATATTTTGGCAGAACTGGAAAAACCGGGTCGCGATCCGCGTGCGGAATTCAAATATGCCACCTTTAAGGAAGGCATTAAGGAAATCAGCGATCTGAAGCCGGGAATGGAGCTGGAAGGGGTGGTAACTAACGTTGCCAACTTTGGGGCATTTGTCGATATTGGCGTGCACCAAGATGGTTTGGTCCATGTCTCTCAGTTGGCCGATCGATTTGTCAGCGATCCGAAGCAAATTGTCAAAGTGGGTCAGGTGGTGAAGGTGCGCGTGTTGGAAGTGAACGAAGCCTTAAAACGAATTAGCCTGTCGATGCGATCGTCTGATGCTGCGCCTGAAAAACGTCCTGCAAAAGATCGTTCTGCGAAGACACCAGACAATCGATCGAAGGCAGCGGAGAACAATGCTGGGAATAACCTGGAAGCATTGAAAGCGAAGTTTAATCGCAAAGTCTAGGCACGCAAATTAAATCATAGATTTCTTGTGGAATGGGCATTTTGCCCGTCCGGATCGGTCTGTGCCGATTGGAGCATGCTTAACCCCACAATTGATATTCCATCGTCAAATTTGCGATCTTGAGATTGCGATCGATCTAACTTCTTGATGTTGAAATTGAAGGATGAGTTACATTCAAGATTCAACATTCTTTGCTTTAATCATCAGTAAAGTTACCTGAACTGTTGGTTTGCAGTTTCAGTGTATATTCCACATCCTTTTCACTGCGGCCTGTTACCCGAATCGAATAAGTACCTGGACTTAACCGAATCTTGAAATCATCGTCATCTTCTGGGGCAATTCGATCGGTTGCCTTTAACTTATCCTGGTCGCTGTCAAAGATCGTTGCCTGCACCCGTTTTTTAGTGCCAAATATGTCAAAGAAGCCGAGATCTTCGTCATTTTCTAGCTCCACTTTCAGCGTTGTTCGCTTTTTCAGCTGAAAGTTGTAAGTATTTGGCTCATCTTTGTTGACCTCATCGGAAAGACTCGATCGTTTCAAGCTGCCTAAATCTTCACGAAAGCGGGTTTTGCCATTGATACTCTGAAGGGCTGAGTTTTTTTGCAAGGACTTGACTGAAAAGTCTCGAAAAGTTCGATCGGCCATATTAGAAACTCCTAAACTTCCATACTGTTTTGCATGGATTCATGATGAATGAGCAGGAATGAACTCATGGTTTCTCAGGACGGAATTTGCGGTGCGAGGTTCCATTCACTGCATCAAATGCGACTTCTTCAGGATTGAATAGCTACTTCAAAATGACATCATCCGATCGGATAATTTCGATATATCAGTTTACCGATCGAAAGCAGGATTTAGCATCACAACAACCGCATGAAAAAATCAGGGATGCAAACAACACCCCTGATCCATTCAACTGATTAATTTGCTGACCTTACTTGAAGCGATCGACTTCTGGTGGAGCTGCCGTGTTACCCGTTTGTGGCAGGAACAGGTTGCGAGCCGCATCGTTTTGGTAAATACAGTCAACCTGAGCTTTGTTTTCCTTATTGTTGATGTCGCCCGTGAAGCCAAAGGTATTCATCCGACGACGGCACTGGTTGACATCGTCATTGGAAACCAAATTGCGGCTCTGTAGCACTTCCCAGTTACTGCTGCGCAACACACATCCGGGCTGCATCTTAGGCTGAGAGATAAAGACGCTAAAGGGGTTGAGGGTAACAAAGGCCCGTAAATCAACCGAGATGGCGCTAGCTCCAAACTGCACACAAATTTCTGGATTCGGCGCACTGCGATCGATGTCATATCGAGTAGCCACATTTCCCACATCCGAGGTCGTCGCCGAACTTAAAAACATGCCAAGGCCGACGCCTACAATCAAGACTGCCGCTAAGATGGCTGCCGTACTCCAGCTTAGAGCAGTGCCGAGGAAACCAGAGGAATTTCCTGAACCAGGTCGATCGCTAGACCGCTCAGCTCGATCTGACCGATCATTGGGCCGATCGTCGAAGTCATCTGAATAGCGCGATGAGTCGGAATATCGCGAAGAATCCGAGTAACGCGAAGAATCTGAATAACGGGGAGGACGAGGTGGCACTTTGGGTTTACGTCTCATAGCAGTAGATTGGCAGCAACTGGCTAGAAGCGGAGGATATCACACTTTAGCACGCATTACTTCTAGTTTATGCGGATTACTGGTGGACAGCAACGAATGAGGACGATCGATCGAATCATCTTGGCTCATCCTGTCAGTCTGGTCGCTGTTGCCCCATGGGAACTCCTTGTAAACTCAAACAGTAGTCCAATCCTGCAATTTCTTGGGGGAAAGCAAGATGATGGGAGACGGATCAGTTATGGAGTGGCTTGCAGCACAACAATCGTCTTTAGGCAGCAATGCTGCACCGAGCCAGATCTCAGGGAATATTCCTGAACTTGTGAGTATCTTGATCATTCTGCTGATGATTGCGACGGTGGTTGCACTGATCACTCAGCGCCTCCGCATTCCCTACGTCACAGGTCTTGTGTTAGCAGGCTTACCGATTACAGAGGTCTTCTCCCGTCGAATTGGTTTAGATCCATCCCTGGTCTTGAATCTTTTCCTGCCCATTCTGATTTTCGAGGCAGCCATTAATACGGATATCCGCCGTCTCCGCAGCACTTTTAAGCCGATCGCCCTTCTAGCAGGTCCGGGATCAGTTTTCTCCTCTGCGATCATTGCGCTTCTAGTTAAATTTGGGCTGGGATTAGACTGGATTCCCGCACTGCTGATTGGCGTTATTTTGGCCAATACGGATACGGTTTCGATGATTGCAGTCTTTAAAGAAATCCGTGTGCCTTCTCGCCTATCGACCATTGTAGAGGGAGAAACGCTATTCAATGATGCAGCAGCTCTGGTTTCCTTCAATTTAATTTTGGTTGTTTATGCAACAGGCTCGCTCACCGTCGTAGAAGGAGTTCGAGAACTGCTCGTCGTGGCGGTGGGGGGAGGTCTAGTAGGAGCGGTGTTTGGCTATTTAAGCTTACCCATCTTCATTCGTCTGAGTGATCCGCTCAGCAGCCTGTTATTGACTGTTGCTTTGGCATTAGGCACATTTCAGGTCGGGCAGTCCTTAGGAGTGTCAGGAGCAGTAGCAGTGGTGATTGCCGGATTGATTTTTGGCAATCTTGGCTTGCCTCGCAGTTCCTCAGCCTCCGATCGCATGACTCTCTTGAGCTTTTGGGAATATGCAGGGTTTGGGGTAAACACATTTATTTTTCTGCTGATTGGCATTGAAATTAATCCGTTTACGCTATGGAGAATCTTGCCGTCCATTTTGCTGGTGATTCTGGCGTATCAGTTGGGACGCATTCTCTCAGTCTATTTGCTGTTAATGGGGTTGCGCTGGTTCGATCGTCCCATTCCACTCCGCTGGCAGCATGTTCTATTTCTAGGAAACATCAAAGGTTCGCTGTCAATGGCCCTGGCACTCAGTATTCCTCTAACCTTGCCGGGACGAGAGAGCATCATTGCTTTGGTCTTTGGTTCTGTTCTGTTCTCTTTGGTGGGTCAGGGCTTGAGTTTACCCTGGTTAGTCAAACGATTGAAAATTAGCCGAATGTCGGATGTGACGCAGCAAATTGGAGCATTGCAGATTCAACTCATTGCAGCAAAGGCGGCTCAAGAGGAGCTAGATAGCTTACTCAAATCAGGAGTGTTACCCAAAGCCGTCTATGAAGAATTCTGGGCCTCTTATCAAACACGAGTGGCCGAATCTGAACGTGTACTCCGTGATTTTTACAATCAATATCGTGCGGGGCAATCGGCAAGCGATCGCAGTGGATTAGATGCGATTCGACGGCGATTATTGCTTGCAGAAAAAGGAGCGATGGGTGATGCACTCCGTAAGCGAATTCTGCCAGAAGATTTGGTGCAACCCTATATCAAAGATTTGGATGAGATGCTTTTAGCGTTGGAAGATGACTGACGATCTTAAAATTGAGGAGAGTACTCATGAGGTGTCGCAATGCCTTCTCCGTTTCCTGGCATGAATCCTTATTTGGAAACACCCGAACTTTGGACAGAAGTTCACCACTTGCTGATCGGAATTTTGGCTGAAACCCTCAATCCTCAACTGCTCCCTCGCTATCGAGCAGCGATCGAAAAACGAATTTACCAGATGAATGGTGAAGATGCGCTACTGGTAGGAATCCCTGATGTCACAATCGAACGTTCCCGAACTGGTTCAAAACAATCCTCCCGTTCTGCCAACCCCTCTCCCCTGGCTGCGACTGTAACATCGCCAACCACACCAATTAGTGTGACTGTACCGATGCCGATCGAGATACGCGAAGGATATTTAGAAATTCGAGACCTGGCAACGAAAGAGGTTATTACCGTGGTTGAAGTGCTCTCGCCAACCAATAAACGTTCTGGCAAAGGACGAGACACTTACGAGGCAAAACGTCGGGAAGTTTTAGCAAGTCGGACCCATTTGGTAGAAATTGATTTGTTACGCGCCGGAGAACCGATGCCAGTTTCAGGGGGAGCCGATCGCAATTATCAAATCTTAGTGAGTCGGGGCGATCGTCGTCCTTGGGCTGAACTCTATGCGTTTGGTCTGCAAGACCCAATTCCCACTTTTCCCCTGCCCTTAAAAGTACAGGATGCAGAACCAATGATTGATTTACATCATTTATTGGATATCATCTACGATCGCTCTGGATATGAATTTGTAATTGACTACAGCCGTGAGCCAGTACCACCGCTTGCTGAATCCGCAATGATTTGGGCAAATGAACTTTTACGGCAAGCCAAACTTCGCAGTGATTGAGATCAATCGATCCCTTTTCTGCTGACTGGGGCTGATCGGTCTTACTGAGAATAACCAGAGCTCTATCAATATCACGAACTTTGATCAGATGAGACCCATGAAACCAAAGGAAATCTTTGGACTTGCTGAATCCGTTGAAAGTCGCTGTCTGATGAAACGATCGTGAGATTGTATTGAAGCGCTGTAGCTGCGATCCACAGATCATTGTCGTCAAATCCCACATCTTGCAGTCTGGTCTGTCTGCGTTTGTTTTTCTCTTTGGGTGCAAATTGTGCATACAGCTTGGCTTTCAATTTACCGTAGCAATTACCCACTTCTCCATTCACTGGATACAGGTCGATCGCTTGTAGGAAGGCTTCGACTCGTTGAAGGTTACTGGCTTGCTGTTGAGAGTTTTGAGCCATGAAAATGAGTTCGCCTTGAACGATTACACTTGTAGCAACTCCGGCATTAGCATTTTGCTGAAGCTGACTAATAATAGCAAAATCACCATTGATGATATGGCTACAGTGATTAGTGTCGAGTAGATACACGATTAGAACTCTGCCTTAGAGCGGGTTACATAAACCAATTGAAGACATTCTTCCAGGTCATCACCTTGCCAAGTATCTGCAAATTTCAGTAGATCTGAGGCTTTTGATCCACGCAGAATTGGTTCACCAGATGGAATGGGAAATCCTCTTTCAGCATTGAGTTGTCCGCATCCTGATAATTCAGTTGAGTTTTGTGTTGTGGCTTCATTCTGAAGTCTTGAGTCTAGAACAGTACGTTCTTCTGGAGTCAGCGATCGAATGATTTGGACCAGAGATTCAACGAGTTTGGTGTTCATCTTTGTTTCCTCCGCTGGCATATAAGCTTTTCAGCGATGACTTCTAGATCAAGCCTACCTTGCTTTGATTGAAGTTGGAATAGAGACGATCGATCCTAAAGCAGTAAATTAGCAGGGATTAAAAACGACTGAGCCTGATGCTGAACTGCCGAGCTTTGACTGCAAATCACCGAGCTTCGTGCATGAACCACTGCGCTTTGCGCTTGAATCATTAAGCTTCACGACTGAACGAACGATCTTTGTGCATGAACCATTGCGCTTGACTGCTGAATAATTGAGCTTCAAGCATGAACGATCGAGCCTTGACTGCGAATGACTGAACTTGACGGCTGAACTGGCGAGCTTTGACTACGAACTACCGAGCTTCACGCACGGACAATTGAGCTTCATGGCTGAACGATCGAGCTTTGAGCACAAAGGGTAGAAGTTGGACTGGCAATAATTGAGGCTTGCGTATGAGTGATCGATCCCACAACTATAAGCTTGCAAGAACGAGTTGGTAAACAAGCCTTTTCTCTTTGTATTACACTCTGTCGAACGTTTTAGGTTTAATTAGGTTGATCTACGTATCAAGAGTACAATTAAAACTAGCCCACCAATCTGTTAACCATTTTCCGCTCTAGGTAGTCACTCCGCAGACTGTACGGGTGCGTTTAGCCGATGGATTTACTGTATGCGAAGGGGGCTGGGCAAAACCCGTTCTACCGAATGTCCGACCTTCTTTGAACAATTCAAGCAGCGAAAGTAACAGGTGTAGAAACCTGATGTCTATCAGGACTGGCTGCCGAAAGAGTTACCTCAGTAACCAGTTTTCCTTCATGCTAGAAGCTTCACCTGTTGTCAACGCCATTTGAATTGATATTGCTCATACAAAAAATGCTGTTTGTGCAAATATTAATATTTTTAACGTACAAGCGTTTGGCTTTTGCTGATAGAATCCAACGTAACTTTGATTTGCTTGAATCTAGCATTGATTCAGTCTTAATCGGGTCAAACGATCTGTATTGTAAGTTACCGTGTTGAGGAGATAATGACAAATTCTGCCCCCTCGTCTATTCCAGCCGCTCAAACCGCCATTGCTTTTGTCGATCGCACAGTACCCGATTACAAAACGCTGACTGCCGCGCTAAAACCAGGAACGCAGGTTTATCTTCTCAACTCAAGCGAAAACGAAATTACTCAAATCGATCAGATTTTAGCAAACTACAGTAACGTTACCAGTCTCACCCTAATTACTCATGGTGATGTTGGCAGTGTGCAGCTTGGTGACATCCATTTGAATTCAAATAATATTAAACAGTATGCGGCAGACTTGCAGAAATGGTCGGATGCACTAGCGCCAGGAGCCGATCTGTTGTTCTACGGCTGCAATGTTGCCATGGGTGAGCAGGGCCAAACCTTGTTGCAGCAACTTCATCAGCTAACGGGAGCAGATATAGCCGCCTCAGATGACTTGACCGGCAGTCCGATCGTCGGGGGTGACTGGGATTTGGAATATCAGATGGGCAAGATTGACGCATCCAATTTGCTCAACATTGGATCTGAAGTCACCTATCCTTACCCGTTAGAGAGTTCATCCAAGGCAGCTAATTCCGCTTTGCGCGATCTTGTTCTAGACGCAGTGCGTCAGGTTCATTTCGATCGCGTGATTGACTATGGTCCCGTTGAAGATCTGTTTAACGTAACCCCTGCCCCTCGGATTGCCTACACGCCCAGTGTCGATGTTGCCGTGATTCAACTGGATGAAGAAGGCAATGCTGAAGCAGTCGCCAATGTCCTCCTCTCGCGGGATTATAAAAAAGGCTTAGCGGTTCCAATCAACGACAACTATGGAACTGATGCAGTGCGCTGGCGGAAATGGGATATCGATCGCTGGAATGGTGGCACTTTTGCCGATGATGGCACTCAACTCAGCAGCAAGGGCTGGAAAACAAATCCAACCTTTACGCCCTCAGATGACATTGTGCGGGGACAGCAGAATACGCGCTATCAATTCATGGCTCCCTATCCCGCCTCTTTGTTCAAAATTATCGTGGCCTATTACATCATGCATCTGGTAGATGAAGGCACCTTATCGCTTGATCAGCGCTATACCTATTCTGAAACGGGTGAAACGCGCAAGCTGCGCAGTTGGATGAATCCGATGATCACCTATTCCGACAACGAATCGACGCGGGCTTTGCTCAAACTGCTGCATGATAAAAATCAAGTCAAAGCCATGAATGCTGAATTGCGCAATCTTGGTTTAGGAACGCTTCAGATTAACGGCACTGATCCCGAAACGGGTGGAAATTGGCAACCGGGTAAAATTCACATGACTGCATTGGATACCGCTCGTTTATTCTGGTTAATTGATGGCAATAGCGACGAGGACCAGACGCTGTGGGAACGACCAAACGGTGAATCGGTGACTTCAGAAGAACTGTCAGACTCGTCTCGTGATTATCTGAAACGGTTACTCACCAATCAAGGGTTCAACGAAGTCCTGTCCACTTCTAATTTCGGTACCTATCGAGAAAAAGGAACCCTCAAAGGTGCTGCCAACACTCGTCCTGGTATTCCTGCAATTGTTCCTGCTCGTTGGATCGATCCAAAAGATGGCACCGTGACCGTTGATGGAGTGCCTTATGGTCAAGATGTTCGGCCCTTCAACCGGAAAGCTGCTGAAGTTACGTTTGCCCACAAAACTGGTCTGACACAGAACTATGGTTCAGATGCTGGAATCGTAGAATCGCTGCCCGGTAAGCCCTATCGCCATTACATCATCGCGTTTCTCTCCAATTTGGGCTACCGTTATGCCGATCCTGTCTTTGCAAATCAGACCACCTACCCCTATCTCGATCCCGGCATTGCCTATACTCAACGCATTCCTGCCTTAGGCAAGCAAATTGATCAGGGCATCAAAGCTGCTAGTCCCGACTAGAGAACCCAACGAGAGAAACTGTACGATCGACTCATCGTTGATTCACTTAAGCGAGAAACGTATGGATACCAACTATGAGCAGCAGATCATGGACTGTGAGCAGTGTCTTCTGGAAGCGATGAAAACCAGCAATGTCGAACTTCTAGATCAACTACTCCACGATGATTTGCTGTTCAATGGACCGACCGGAGAAACAGCGACCAAAGCGATCGATCTGGCCAATTACCGATCGGGCAATATCAATCTGCAGATGGTTGAGTCGAGTGATCACAGACTGAGTGCGATCGGTAATGATGTGGTGGTTGCGGTTACGGTGGAGATCAAAGGCAATTATTTGGGGCAAGTGATTGATGGTAAATATCGCTATCTCAGGGTTTGGCAGCAATTTGACAGCCACTGGAAAGTGATTGCAGGCAGTGTTGTTGCCTTATCGAGTTCCTAAAATCATCTGCCTCCGGCATATTTGGAAAAAATCGTTAAAGTGTGCCGTATTACGCCCATTTTGTCAATAGCGTGGCTAAAATTGTTGGGAAAGCCTTTTTTCGATCGAACCATCGAGAGCATTGGGGCTTTTGCTGGATTACTAAACCAAGCAATCTGAACTTCGTTGACCATTAGCCTCACGATTAGAGGACGATGCACTTATGACAGACTTAAATCGAGGAATCATGAAATTCAAAGAGGCAGATAGTCTGCCTTTGGTGGCACTTTCCGGTGTCGTCATCCTGGGAGCGATCGGTTTTCTCATTCTCTGGGCGCTAGAATCGGCCTACACGCTGGGCCTGTGATGGCACTGATGCGAATCAGGTCATAAAATTGATCACGTTTTTACAATCAAACTTCCTAACATCGAGCAGCCAAGGTTGAGCTGCTTTTTTAGTAGATTGATGGAATCGACTTGTCGAATACTACATTCGTGCTACAATGTGTAAATTCCCAAACTGAGTTTCAAGTTTTATGTTAATTCAGGCCCCTCAGTTCCACAGAATTGTCTTGATGCATTAACCATCTTCGCAGGCAGAGCAACGGTTCTGTCAGATTCTCCAGGTTAGATATCATTCATGGTTCGTGAAGATTGGGATGGTTCCTTGCTTAGCAAAGCGGCTAGGCAGGATGCTTGTGTTGCGATCGCCACCCATTCCACAAAAATATTGCACAAGTTTGATCAGATTTTAGGTCAACCATTTAGATCTACTACTTTGGGAAATGCAGTCATATATAAGAAATGCAGTCACCGTATTCTGACCTGCGTTCAATTCTGCATTCTCGGCAAGATGAAACAGAAATAAACATGTAGGAGGAAAGGAGTGCATAGGCTCAAATATATCTTTGAATACTACCGATCGTATTGGTCACTATCAATTTTCAGCATTACTGCTAGCAGCGTCTTTGAAGTGATTGATTTAGCTGTACCCTATGCGATCGGACAATTGCTCAACTTACTGTCCAATCAGCCGATCGATCGACTGTTACAGCAAGGAATTGATCAAATTGCCACGATGACAGGACAGGTAAGCGATCGAACCTTTGGATTGATCGTTTTGCTGGGCATCATTTTTGTCGTGACGGTGGTCCGGGCACCGATTCAGCCCTGGTTAAGCGGCTGGTTTCACTGGGATATTGCGTTCAAAGCCAGACGCGATCATACGATCGAAGCGGTTCGTAAAATTTTGACGTTGCCGTTAGAGTTCTATGATGAGAATAATCCTGGTCGAATTGCCGGTCGAGTCGCGCGGGGTTTATCCAATCATACCTGGACCTATCCTGAGATTGCGGGCCAGATGATTCCGAAAGTGATTCGGGTAGTCGGTATCTTTGTGATGATTCTATTTGTAGAATGGCGAATTGCGATCCTGTTCCTGTTCTCTTTTATTTTCATTCTTAGCTTTACGCTAAAGAATCTGACCAATTTGATGAAGAAAGAGGAGCGGTTGGATAAATATGAAGAGAACACCGAAAGCCGAACTTCTGAGATCGTCACGAACATTAAAACCGTGAAGGCATTTGCCACCGAAGCAGAGGAGCTAAAGCGGCAGAGCCAACGGATTCAACGAGAGTTCAAATTTCTGGACTACCGAATTCACAAAGGATACACGCAGCTTTTTTCCTGGCAGCGCCTGGTGATTGAGTCATCGGTGTTTATTGTGCTGGCGTTGACGTTATGGGCCACGGTACAAGGACAGCTGTCGCTCGGTCATTTTGTCACCACACTCACGGTTTCCAGTATGGCCTATGCCGAATTGGAGCCGATTAGTCAGCTAGCAGAAGTGTTTGCTCGTCGCTATGCTTCCATGCAGCGCTTGCAGGAATTTATGGAATTGCCGACTGGCACAGATGCCGCCAGTTTGCTGGATGCTCCAGAGGCAGTACGTCACTATCAGTTCACAGGCAAAGTTCATTTTGATCAGCTCAGTTTTGCTTACAATGCCGATCGCCCGATTTTGCAGAATATCAACTTGCTGATCGAGCCGAATCAAACCGTGGCATTAGTGGGCCGATCGGGGTCGGGTAAATCAACCCTGGTGAAGCTGCTGTTTCGCTATTTCGATCCGCAGTCGGGCCGCATCTTGATTGACGGTCAGGACATTCGGCAACTGGATGTCACCGGCTATCGCAAACGGTTGGCGATCGTACACCAGGAAGTGGATGTGTTCAATGGTACGCTGCTGGATAACCTGACTTATGGCAATCCAACGGCCACCCGTGAGGAAGTCGATTTTGCCTGCCGCATTGCTCGCGTCGATGAGTTTATTCACCTGCTGCCCCAGGGCTATAAAACGATCGTGGGGGAACGAGGGGTACGGCTTTCGGGCGGTCAACGTCAACGGCTAGGGATCGCGCGAGCGCTGCTGATGAATCCAGATGTGCTGCTGTTTGATGAGGCAACATCCAGTTTGGACTATGAGTCAGAGCGATCGATCCAGCTTGCCATGCGCAGCATTCTGGGCACTCGGACCACCATCATCATCGCCCACCGGCTGAGTACGGTACGAGAAGCCGACAAAATTGTGGTGCTCGATCAAGGCCAAATTGTCGAGATCGGCAGTCACGATGAGTTGCTGCATCAAGGCGGCATCTATCGCCGTCTGCACATGCTGCAAGAAACCGGTGAATTAGTCGCCTAGATTGATCTAGAACACTAGATGAGTCCTCGCAGGAGTGCTTGCAATTTCAGCTTCACTTCTGCGAACTCTCGATCGGGATCAGATCCTGCCACAATTCCAGCTCCGGCATACAGTCGGGCTCGGTTACCGTCCAACAAGGCCGATCGAATTCCCACAATAAATTCAGCATTGCCGTGCATATCCACCCAGCCTAAGGGAGCGGCATAGAGCGATCGATCGAACTGCTCATAGTGCAAAATTTGCTCACAGGCGGTTTGGCGAGGCATTCCGGCTACGGCTGGGGTGGGATGCAGGGCCGCTACAATTTCCAGCGGATGCAGGTGATAGGGCAAAGTGGCTTGAATGGGGGTATGCAGGTGTTGAATATTGGCAAGCTGCAGCAAGGTGGGCTCCTGGCTGTAATGCGGATCCAGGCCGAGGTCGATCAGTTGCTGCATAATAAATTCCACCACCAGCTGATGTTCCCGCCGCTCTTTTTCGTTGTTGATTAAGCAGCGGGCTGAGGCCGCATCTTCTGTCACGGTTTGGCCACGGGGAGCAGAACCGGCTAAGGCATCTGTAATCAACTTACGATTCCGGATACTCAATAAGCGTTCTGGACTGGCCCCAATAAAACTCTGCCCTTTGCCGTTACCGACTGAAAAAACATGGCAGTCGGGATGAAGCTGACGTAAGTGATGCAGCGATCGCCCCCACTGAAACGGCAAATTTGAATTCACATCCACTGCATGAGCTAAAACTAACTTTTTATAGTCTTGTTTATGAATAGATTGCAGTGCAGAAGTCACTGTGGATTTAAAGTCGTGAGTATCAATAATTTCCCATCGGTTTAATCGATTTTTTTGATCTTCGTTGAAAGTGAAAAAATCATATTGAGCCAGCTGTAATCGTTGAAATTGATTCCAAATGGTTTGAGTTAACTCACCAATTTTCGATTTACTATCAATTAACCAATTTACAATTGCAAAACAAGCATTCTGCCAACGTACAATTTGCCAACGCGGTAAAAACAGAGTTGCTGCCGGAAACGGAGAAAATTTTGTTGAGGCGTGATCAAAAAAGGTAAAGCTGCTAAATAAACAAGGAGCAGTCCAAGGGGGCTGAACAGCGGGAACAGTTGGGTAATTTGAGAGTAGACGATCGAAACAATTTTGAATAAATGCTTGGGCTTCTATAAATCGATTTGAACTGGTGATTTCTTTAGAAATTGCTGTATCAAATGCTGCAATCGCTTGATGTTTATCGCGATTCTCAAAATAGAAATGAAGCTGATCGGAATGAGCAAATTTACAAAGGGCAACTAGTGGATCAATCGTGGGAATTTCTAATGAAAGACTGGCAATTTTAGGCTCTTGATCGGCGATCGATTGCTGCTGACAAAAGTCAAGAAATTGATATAACTTTTTACGATCTTGTGAAGAGTCTAAACGGCTAAAGGGCGATTGACATAGCATTGAAACTCAAAATGTCCTTTGATAATGAAC
Source organism: Elainella saxicola E1 (assembly GCA_002796835.1). Classification (GTDB taxonomy): domain Bacteria; phylum Cyanobacteriota; class Cyanobacteriia; order Elainellales; family Elainellaceae; genus Elainella; species Elainella saxicola. The sequence goes on from LUGL01000023.1 coordinate 67,771, forward strand.
GGTTAAAAATCAATTTACCGCTGGAATATAAATACAACTAACACATTATTTAGAGACAGTGCTGAAGGCAAGGACTAAGAGCTGAGTTTTATGGTTTCAATAGAGCTTTGTCAACGCTGAAATTAGCGCCAGAACCCCCATGCTGTTTGAGCACCCGTAATTGGAAGGGTATGGGCGGCACAAAGGTAATCCCTCGACGAGCAGGATAGCGCAGGACTTGTAACGAAGAATTGGCCTCAAACTCATACTGTTGAAGCAGCGTCGCTAAAATTAGCTTCATCTCGTAGAGCGCCAGGGCCATGCCGATACAGCTCCGGTTGCCGCCCCCAAAGGGGAAATATTCGTAAGGAGATAATTTTTCTTGCAAAAAGCGATCGGGCCGAAACTCGGTGGGCTGCGGATAAGTTGCCGATCGTCGATGGGCCAGATAAATGCAGGGAATCAAGACAGTGCCTGCTACAAACTGATAGCCTTCCAGCTCAACCGATTGCTTGACGCGACGGGGCTGGGCAATCAGGGCGATCGGATGCACGCGCAGTGCTTCCTTACAAACCGCAGTTAAATAGGGCTGTTGAGCCAGCATCATTGGATCAGTCGATCCGTTCGCATTGAGTTCCTGCCGCAAGCGAGCCAGAATTTCAGGTTTTTGAGTTAGCCAATAAAATACCCAGGTTAAACCGGAAGCTGTGGTTTCATGTCCCAACAATAAGAGCGTCATTAACTGGTCACGCAGTTCTGTATCGCTAAGGGGCTGGCCTTCGCTGTCTCGGGCTGTCATCAACAAAGAGAGAATATCACTGCTGCCTAGTTCGATCGGTGGATGGCTGCGTCGTTCGGCAATTTCGGCATAGAGCAACCGATCGATCTGTTGGCGCAACCGCACAAACTGCCCCCAAGGACTCCAGGCTCCCCAATCTTGCTGAAGTGGCGGTAGAAAAAACTGAACTGAGTAGAGCGGGGAATTGATACGAGTCAAAAGCTGGTGCAATAAAATCTTGAGCTGCTGAGATCGGGATCCCGGCTGGATGCCAAACACAACTTGCAAAATGATTTCCAGCGAAATCTCCAACATCTGATCGAGCACATCGATCGAATTACCGATTGGCCAGCGGGTTGCCTGGGCGATCTCGCAAATCAGTTTGCCACAGCGATGTAATCCTTCCCTATGCAGAGCGGGCATCAAGAGTTGCCGCTGGTGCTGATGCCGCAGTCCTTCCTGCATGATCAGAGACTGATCGCCGGTCAACGGACGGAAGACATGGGTGACTTTGCCAAACTCAAAGCGATCGCTCAAAGTCGTAAAAATAGCTTGAATCGACTGAGGTTGACTGAAAAATACTACAGGTGGGGAATGGGAACCTAAGACTCGCAGGGTAAAGGTTTCTCCATAACGCTGGGCACAGTTGTCTAAAAAACGGGTTGGGTTGCTGATCAGGGAGAGCGTTTGCAGCAACGAAGGCAGGGTAGGACCAGGAGGCAGCATTGCAGTCAGGCCGTCTTTACGAGGCTTATTGTAGGCATGCCTCTCAGGCTGGCGTTTCCTCCGCAAGGTAGCTTTTTCTGACCCAGCTCCTAAAAAAGTTCAAGTAAAAAAGGCCAAGCAGTTTACGATTCGTTACGCACTGTGAGCTATGACTCAAGCAGGAAGGGGATTGCGGCAACTTATAATGTTTTCTTGGTATAGCTAACCGCTCAAAGGCTCATTTGATGGCTGGAAGAATAGCGGCTTTGCGCTTCTTGACTCTAAGTTAGCTCGATCGTCTTTTGAAACAGTGCTTGTGATAATCCCATGACGACTAAGGTCACAAACGATTCTCTTGCTTTGCAGTCCGATCGCAAAAAGCTGTGGCTGGCAGCGCTGATGCCGCCCATGTACAGCGTGGCGATTTTTCCAATTGCTCTGGGTACAGCGGTTGCTTTTGCGGCAACAGGCACTATTCACTGGGGAATCTTCCTGACGTTTTTGGTTTCGGCCATTTTGATTTTGGCCTGGGAGAATTTGAGTAACGATGTCTTTGACGCGGAGACGGGCATTGATGAGAATGAGCCAACCTCCCTGGTGAATCTGACTGGCAACAAAGCGTTGATCTTTTGGATCGGGAATCTCTTGTTGGCATTGGGAATTGCAGGCATTTTAGCGATCGCCTGGTGGCAGCAGGACTGGACAATCCTGGGATTAATTCTGCTGTGCTGTGGTTTAGGCTATGTTTACCATGGTCCGCCTTTTCGTTTGGGCTATCAGGGGCTGGGCGAAATCCTCTGTTTTTTCAGCTTCGGTCCATTAGCCGTTTCAGCCGCTTATTACAGTCAAACTCAATCCTGGTCCAATATGGGTTTGATTGCATCGCTGATCTTGGGCATGAGCACCAGCCTGATTTTGTTTTGCTCTCACTTTCATCAGGTGGAAGATGATTTGGCTGCTGGCAAACGATCGCCCATTGTCCGACTGGGTACTCGGCGATCGGCTCAACTATTGCCCTGGTTAAGCGGCAGCATTTTTGCCTTAGCCGTCCTGTTTGTACTGCTGAAAGTTTTGCCGATCTGGACGCTGTTAATTTTGATCAGCTTACCGACGGCGCTGAGCCTCTGCCGTCATGCGGCTCGTTATCACGATCAACCAGAGCGGGTTCGTAACTGTAAGTTTTTTGCGGTCTCTCTGCATTTCTGGAGTAGTTTACTGCTTTGTGCCGGATTTGTTTTGGCAGGTCTGTTCTAGCTTGTGCAATTTCTTGATTAGACTTCGGGCCATTCCCTTTCATCGGCCAATTTATGACTGAAATTCCTTCCCTGACTACGCTCGAATACTTGCCGTTTCTGGATCAGGCCGGTCAAATGACCGATCGGTTTGATCATAAGGTTGGTGTTTACGCAGTATTTGATGCCGATCGTACTTTGCAGTATGTAGGGTATTCGCGAGATGTCTCTTTAAGTTTGAAGCAACATTTAGTGAGCCATCCCCATCAATGTTATTGGCTCAAGGTCCAGACGATCGATCGGCCCAGCCGTACAGTGTTAGAAGAAATTCGTGCTGCTTGGATTGCCGAAAATGGTGCAGTACCCGATGGAAACGGTGCAGCAGAAGCCACTTGGACGCAACCGATTGACGCGAAGCAATCTATGACGCTTGAAGAACAAACTGCCTATGCAGCAGGAGATGATCTGACCCGTGTTAAAACCCTCAAGCAGGTAGCGCGACGGGTCGAGACTGAAGTGCTGGCAGCGCTTGCTGATCGTGGAGTGACAATGCCGATTCGCTTTGATCCGAAGGCGAAAGAAGAAGGTCGGTTGAATTTGAAATAGCCGCAAAAATAAAAAAGGGTGAGTTTAACCCCACCCTGCTCAATACTCAAGTGATAAGTACTGAAATTACTTGATCGAAACCTTACCACCTGCTGCTTCGATCGCCTTCTTGGCTTCTTCAGCAACTTCTTTGGCAATACCTTCTTTGATCGGCTTCGGTGTAGATTCCACCAATTCCTTGGCTTCTTTCAAACCCAGCCCAGTCAGCTCACGTACAGCCTTCAGAACAGCAATCTTCTTGTCGGCAGGAACTTCGTCAAGAATCACGTCGAATTCGGTCTTCTCTTCAACTTCTTCAGCCGGAGCCGCAGCACCACCTGGAGCTGCCATCATCATCATGCCACCCGCAGGAGCCGCAGCGCTAACGCCGAATGCTTCCTCGATTTGCTTAACCAGTTCAGAGGCTTCCAGCAGCGTCAAAGTCTTTAGCTGTTCCAAAATTTCATCAGTTTTAGCAGACATTGGTTAACTCCTTAAAACAAATTTGTCTCGATTCAAACTTTTCTAGGTTTTGAGCTTGAGTTTTGAATTTTGGTCTAGTTTTGAATTCAGCCCTCAGTCCTCAAATACTCAGCACCTGTCCTACTCTTCAGCCTTGTCTTTGTCAGCATAGGCTTGTAAGGCACGAGCCAGCGAAGCAGGAACTTCGTTGATGCCAACGGCCAGCTTGGTTGCCACACCGTTGATCGCTCCGGCAATTTGAGCCATCAGCTGTTCCTTAGACGGCAGATCGGCAATCGCCTTCACATCAGCCTCAGTCAGGAGCCGCCCTTCCATTGCGCCACCACGAATTGCAATTGTCTTCTTCGTGGCTTTCTGGAATTCTTGATAGGCTTTGAGTGCACCGCCCAGATCATCCTTGAGCAGCAAAAAGGCAGAAGATTCTTTGCAGATCTCGCCCATGGGCTGCCAATTGGGATCATCTTGCACCGCAATCCGCATCAGCGTATTTTTGGTGACTTTGCACTCAGCACCCTTGGGACGCAACCGCTTACGCAAGTCGGTAATTTCAGCAACGGTTAGACCTTTGTAATCAATTACAACCGCTAACTGAGACTGACTCAGGGTCTCCTTGAGTTCGGCGACGATCTCCTTTTTGTCTTCTAGCGTTCTTCCCATATGGGTATCACCTCCTTAAAAGTGGGAATTTAGCCAAACTTTGAATGCTGCCTCAACTGACCAATAAAAAACTCCGGACTAATCGACCGGAGCGCTGCAAACCTATCTTAAACCGGGTCAAAAGACCGATCGGTCAAGCATAGCGTTGTCTCACCTCGGCAGGAAATTAAGCGAATTGCACCTGCTGTCTCCGGTTGATGATTCAGTTGTAGAGAATGGTCAAGCTTTGAGAACTCCTTTAAGCAGCATCTGTAGTCTTCATATCACGCAGCGCGTTGATGTCAACTTCGATCGAAGGCCCCATCGTTGCAGCCACATAGATCGATCGCCAGTAACGGCCTTTCGCACCAGACGGACGGTTACGATCAATGGTTTCCTGCAAGGCTTTCAGGTTAGTCAGCAAATCTTCAGCGGAGAAGGAAGCTTTACCAAACAAGACATGCACAATCCCAGTCCGATCGGCCCGGAATTCTAACTTACCTGCCTTAAATTCTGAAATAGCTTGAGCCACGTCAAAGGTCACCGTACCGCCTTTGGGCGAAGGCATCAAACCACGCGGACCCAGCAAGCGACCTAATTTAGCAACCTGCGGCATCATATCAGGTGTGGCGATCAGCACGTCGAAATCCAACATCCCTTTCTGGATCTCATCGATCAACTCTTCTGAGCCAGACCGATCGGCACCAGAGTTGGACGCTTCAGTTACTTTTTCCCCGCGAGCAATCACGGCAACCCGAATCGTCTGACCCGTTCCTTTGGGCAATGCCACCGTTGTCCGTAACTGCTGATCGGTATACTTGGGATCAATGCCCAACCGGATATGAGCTTCAGCAGACTCTGGAAACTTGGCAGTAGCCGTTTCTTTCAGCAAATTCAGGGCTTCTAACGGCTCATAAGGCCGCTCTTCCACCTTTTTCTGCAGCTCCTGCAATCGACGCGATAATTTTTTAACCATGTTTGATTCTCCTGGGGTCCGATCGAGCCATTGCTCTCCCCCGCTAACTAACTAAATAATTAATCCGTAACGATCCAATCCGCCAAAAATCAACCCGTAACCGTAACGCCCATATTGCGAGCGGNTACCTTCAATGATTTTCATTGCTGCTTCAACGTCATTTGCATTGAGGTCAGGCAGCTTGGTTTGGGCAATTTCTTGCAGTTGCGCTCTGGTAATCGAACCCACTTTTTTCTTATTGGGTTCACCAGAACCTCTTTCAACCCCGGCTGCCTTTGCAATTAAAACCGAAGCAGGAGGTGTCTTCAGAACAAACGTGAAGCTCCGATCTTCATACACCGAGATTTCTACAGGAATGACCGTGCCTGCCTGATCAGCAGTTCTGGCGTTATATTCCTTGCAGAACATCATGATGTTGACCCCATGTTGGCCCAAAGCGGGACCAATTGGGGGCGCAGGGTTTGCTTTGCCAGCATTTAACGCTAGCTTGATGATTGCTACGACCNTTTTTTGCCATTGGCTTCTAGCTCTGCTTTTGTACTTGATTAAATTCCAGCTCGACAGGCGTATCTCGACCAAAAATGGAGAGCAATGCCTTTAACTTGCTGCGTTCTGGGCTGACTTCAATAACTTCCCCTTCAAAATCTTTGAAAGGACCAGACAGCACCAAAATCTTGTCCCCAGCTGCCATATCAATCTTGACAACAGGCTTCTGTTCTTGCGCCTGCTTAAAGATGCGTTCAACTTCAGCAGCTCCTAGCGGCAAGGGTTTTACGTGGCCTCTACCCCGACCATAGCGACGCTTTTGTTCAGCTCCAACAAAATTAATGACATTGGGCGTATTTTTAACGACCTGCCACGTCTCGTCATCCATCACCATCCGGATTAGGACGTAACCCGGAAAAACTTTCTCAGCAGACTCCTTTGGCTTTCCCCCCTTTTGGGGTTTTAGGATAGGCGTTTGAGGAATTTCGACCTGAAAAATCCGATTGGCAACATCCAGCGTTTCGATGCGTTGCTCCAAGTTAATTTTGACGCGGTTCTCACAGCCAGAAGCAACCTGAACTGCATACCAACGCGAATCAGAAATTGAAAACGATGGATCCTCGCTCCCTTCAAACGCTAAATTGTTATCGAATTCATCGGATGCCATCATTGCAGAAACACCTGTCTAGCAGCCCAACCAAAGAAGTTATCGACCAGATAAATGACGGTTGCAGAGAGGGTCACCATGAGAATGACGGCAAGCGATTCACTGATCAACTGTTGGCGACTCGGCCAAACCACCTTATCTAATTCTTCCTTAATGCCTTGAGTAAACCCAGCTGGACTGAATCCAGACTTAGCTTCTTCTACTTTTTTGACATCTTTGGCTTCTTTAGAGTCTTTGACCTCTTTGCCTGTTACGTCCGCTTCGCCTTTCTTTGCCACAATCTACTTGCGCCTCGCCACGAACTGATCTGAGTGTAGAGTGCTCTAGTCAACCTGAACTGACATTAACCAGATACAAAAAATAATCGAGCGCGCCCTGGAGGACTCGAACCCCCGACATCAGGTTTTGGAGACCTGCGTTCTACCAACTGAACTAAGGACGCACGATTTAGAAGCAATCTCTGCGGATGCCTATCCTAGTCTAACAGTTAATCTTAATGATTTGGGGTTGAGGCAGAGATCTAATTTCTTAGCGATCCAGCTCTCTATCCCAGATCGATCGCACTGTTGAACTAGATAGGACGATCGAAGCGCTGCTTCAAGCGGGTTGCTTTACCAACGCGATCGCGCAGATAATACAACTTCGCACGACGAGCCTTTCCTCGACGCAGGACTTTGATGCTAGCAACTCGCGGAGAATGAAGCAAAAAGACTCGCTCTACACCGACACCTTGGAAAATCCGCCGTACAGTAATGGTTTCATTCAAACCACCATTCCGCATAGCAATTACAGTGCCTTCGTAGGGCTGAACACGCTCTTTGCCTCCTTCTTGGATGCGCACACCCACTTTAACCGTGTCACCCACATGGATCACCGGCAGATCTGATTTCAATTGCTCCGCTTCAATGGAGCTGATAATCTCTTGAGCGTTCATTAGATTTTTCAAAAACCCACAATCGTTAATCTTAGCCCAGATTGATGGATATGGTCTACCCCGATCGCAAACAAATTTTTGAGATTGCTGCTAAATATTACCTGGGCAATGAAAGAGAAGGCATGATTTGAGAACCCGTATTGTGTGGCGCGCACTGCGCGCCACACAATACACCCTCTTTAGTTGCTAAGGCAATAGGTTGGGGAATGCAGATTCAGTCTTGTTTCAAATCTTCCTACCTGTGAGATTTGAAGCATGGGCAACTGTCCAAATGCTATAGGCAATTGCACAAACCAAATGGGCCAAAACCGCTTGATTTCTGAATTTCTCCTTAAGGATGATGGCAAATACCCTCCCAGGGGATTGAATTCTATAGAGTGAGACTGCGAGCTTATCTACAAAGACCTACTTAGAGGGTGAGCAACATACATGGCTGAAATTTTTGTTTTTGCACTTTTGTCACCTCACCAGGTTTTGAAGGCAAGTTCCCCCCTGTTAGCAATGCATATTCCCGATGGGTTTTTGAGTTTACCCATCAGTTTGTTGACTTGGGTGATTGCGATCGGCTTGATTGCCCTTGCTTTGCAGCGCGTTCAGCGGGACTTGAAAGAACGAGCGGTTCCCTTAATGGGAGTTTGTGCGGCGTTCATTTTTGCAGCTCAAATGATCAATTTTCCGATTCCCGGAGGAACCTCAGGTCACTTGTTAGGCGGCACTTTGGCTGGGGTGTTGCTGGGGCCATGGGCAGGTGCGCTAGTTATGACCGTTGTCTTTATTGTTCAAGCCACGCTATTTCAGGATGGTGGCCTAACGGTTTTGGGGGCAAATATTCTCAATATGGGCTTGATCGGCACTTTTGCAGGCTATTACCTTTACAAAGCAGTGCGATCGGTCATTGGCTTCAATACCTGGCGAGGGATGGCTACTGGTGCAGCGATTGCTGCCTGGGTAAGTGTGGTAGTTGCCTCCCTGGTTTGTGCGGTTCAACTTGGCCTATCGGAAACGGTTCCGCTCCAGGTTGCAATTCCAGCGATGCTGATCTGGCATGTCTTAATTGGCATTGGAGAAGCGATGATCACCCTGATTGCGCTGAGCTACATCTGGAGAACTCGCCCCGATCTACTATATGACCCACCGCATCAACGGGTTTCTTCCCCTCGATCGCTTCTGCCTCGTTAGTCTGCCTTATTCCTGGAGATGTTGTCTGGAGAAGTCGCAAGGAGAATTTTGACTATGTCTCGTCGCACTCAAACCCGAAATCGGGCTTTTATATTGACAGGTTTAGGGACAGCCCTGCTGATCGCTGTTTTTCTGTCACCGTTTGCTAGCTCCAATCCGGACGGGCTGGATCGCGTGTCTCAGGATCAAAAGTTTGATACTAAAGCGGCTGAAAATCCACCTGCACATAAGCTGCCGTTCTACAGCTTGTTTGATGAATATGCATTACGGGGAGTCCCCCAAGGGATTGCCACTCCTTTGGCTGGGTTAATTGGCACTCTTGCCACCTTTGGGTTGGCTTGGGGAGCAGGCAAAGTCTTTGTGAAAGGAAGCCAATCTAATTCAACTATCGATCCAGACTCATTCGAAAACTAGATTGAGAGAAATCTAAACTGTGTAGAACATTGCTCGCTCGTAAAGGATTGTCATGCTCCTGCATATTAGTTCGTTTCAGCTTGATATTGACAGTCAGCGAGCTTCGCCTTGGCATCAGTTGGTTCCCCAGACAAGAGTGCTTTGTGCCCTGTTGTTTGTGTTTGCCACTGCACTGACTCCCAACGGACACTGGTGGACCTGGACAATCTATGCGATCGGTTTAGCGATCGGTATTCGGCTGAGCCGCAGTACGCTATCGGTTTTACTGAAACGGGTGGCGATCGAATCTACCTTTCTGGGGGTGGTGCTGCTTGGAACCCTGTTTCGTCAGGGAGGGACGGTTTTGTGGCAATGGGGATCGCTACAAATTACAACGCTGGGGCTGATGATTCTAGGCAGTGTGGCCTTTAAAGCTTTGCTCTGTTTGCTGATGCTCAATCTACTGGTGCTAACCACACCTGTTCCAGCGTTGCTCAATGCCTTGATTGTTTTGAAAGTGCCGCCCTTGCTCGTGGCAATTTTGGCATCGATGTATCGGTACATTGCGGTCTTGATTGAGGAATTTCAGAAAATGCGGCAGGCGGCCACCGCCCGCAATCTAATGCGCTATTCTCGCTGGCAGCGCTTGATCATGGGTAACATGATCGGTTCTTTATTCATTCGGACCTACGAACGGGGCGATCGAATTCACCAAGCCATGTTGTCACGCGGTTATACCGGATTGCCCCCTGCCGTCACGTTCAGCAAGGTGCGTCAACCAGACATTAAGGTTCTGACTCTCACGGTGATTTGGTTACTGTTGGGACAAATCATTTACCTGTAAACGATTGAGCTTGAACGCTTCAGAGCAGATTTCAAGGACATATTTTAAGTAAAGGCAACAGCACGTAAAGGCAACAGTACGGATGCATCACAATCCAATTAGCATTACCCAACTGAGCCACAGCTATCCAGATGGCACGGAAGCATTAAGGCAAATTAATCTTTCAATTCGAGCAACCGAGCGGGTGGCATTGGTTGGAGCGAACGGTTCAGGCAAATCCACATTACTTCTTCATTTGAATGGAATTTTGCTACCTCAAACGGGCGAAGTGGTGATCGGAGAACTGTCAGTCGCCGCTGCCAATTTAGTGGCCGTTCGCAATTTCGTGGGCTTAGTGTTCCAGAATCCGGATGATCAGATCTTTATGCCGACCGTTTGGGAAGATATTTCATTCGGTCCAATGAACCAGGGTCTGAGCCAAGAAGCCGTCTTGCATCGGGTGCATCACGCCATGCTTGCAGTGGGGCTGGATTATGAAACCTATGCAGCTCGCATTGCCAGTAACCTATCGGGTGGGGAGAAAAAGCGGGTGGCGATCGCCGGAGTGTTAGCCATGCAGCCTCAGGTTTTGGCATTAGATGAACCGTCTGCCCAGCTTGATCCGCGTTCTCGACGCCAGTTGATCCAGCTTTTGCACCAGTTGCCTTTGACTCAGGTGATTGCAACGCATGATTTGGATTTAGCGTTAGAACTTTGCAGTCGGACGATCGTACTCAGCCACGGCCAGATTGTATTCGATGGTTCCACAGAAGTCGTGATGAACGATCGGGCGTTTCTAGAAAAACATGCCCTGGAAATGCCGCTCAGTTATGCCCGTCCCTACTGTGAGCTACAACATCAATGTGAGCTACAACATCAAGCTGTTCAGAACCGAATTGCAGGTCAATATTATCGCTGAACATAGTGGGCTCGCTGAACATAGTGGGCTCGCTGAACAGGGCGGGTCTATCATTCCATTTCTTGCCGCCGTACTCCGTTTCCAGTAAGTTGCTACGATAAAACATGGCCAACCCTGCTAACTTTGCTCTATGAACATTTTGACGAATTTGTTACCGAAGCAAGCTGAACCAAGAGTCAAACGGCAACGGCGAGGAGTAGAACTGAAGTCGCCCTCGGAAATTGAGACGATGCGGCAGGCCAGCAAGATTGTGGCAACCGTGTTGAAAGAGATTTCAGGTTTGGTCGCGCCTGGTATGACAACGGCTGATTTAGATGCCTATGCCGAAAAACGAATTCGCGAAATGGGAGCGACGCCAAGTTTCAAGGGCTATCATGGCTTTCCTGCTTCAATTTGCGCCTCTATTAACAACGAAGTGGTGCATGGGATTCCAAACCCTAAGAAGACAATTCGTCAGGGAGATGTCCTGAAAGTTGATACAGGGGCTTATTTTGAAGGATTTCACGGAGATTCCTGTATTACGATCGCTGTTGGTCAGGTCAGTCCTGCTGCTGCGAAGTTAATTCGGGTGGCGCAAGAAACCCTGTATAAAGGGATCGAGCAAGTGAAGGCCGGGAACTTTTTGCTAGATATTGCCGGAGCTGTCCAAGATCATGCCGAAGCGAATGGCTTCAAGATCGTTGAAGAATTTACTGGACATGGCGTTGGCCGCAACCTGCATGAGGAACCCTCGGTGTTTAATTTCCGCACCCATGAGTTGCCCAACGTGAAACTGAAGGCTGGTATGACTTTAGCGATCGAACCTATCCTGAATGCTGGCTCCAAACATACCCGCACCCTCTCAGATCGATGGACAGTGGTTACCGTCGATCGATCGCTTTCAGCCCAGTTCGAACATACAGTTCTGGTGACTGAAACAGGCTATGAAATTTTGACCGATCGATCTCAGCTCTGATTTCGGGTCTGGGCTTGTCTGGCGGCTAGGGCGATCGCCATGGGATAAATTCGGTGTTCTTCAACCTGGATGCGTTGATGGAGAGTCTCCCGCGTATCATCAGGGAAAACCGGAACCGCAGATTGAATGATAATCGGACCACTGTCTACTTTCAGTTCAATAAAATGCACGGTGCAACCCGTAATTTTAACGCCAGTCTCCAATGCCTGTTCGATTGCATGAGCACCAGGAAAGCTCGGTAGCAGGCTGGGGTGAATATTCAGCGCCCGTTTCGGGAAAGCATCGATCAACACCTGCGTCACAATTCGCATCCAGCCCGCCATGATCACCCATTCCGCCTGATAAGCCTGCATCGTTTCGACAATTGCCTGATCGAGGGCTTCGCGGCTTTTAAATTCACGGTGGTTGAGCAGCACCTTGGGAATCCCCAAGCGATCGGCTCTTGCAGCCACTTTTGCGTCTGGATTGTTGTAGACCAGAACCTGAATCTGAGCGTTGAGTTTACCGACGGCAATTGCTTCAGCGATCGCTTCCACATTGCTGCCACTACCAGATGCCATAAGGCCCAATTTTACAGGTGAGGAGGCTGCATTAATCGGCGGAATTCGATCGGGAGAAACCAAACTCGGAGAAGAAAAGGGATCAAACAGCGCTGTCATTACTCTGAGGGGAAATGCACAACCTCCTAATCATGCCACTTAATTCTGCTGCCGAAGTGTCGTCAATGATATGCTGCTAGGGCAATTGCAATTTTGGGGTAACTGAGGTTGGGTTGGGTGCGATCGGCTGGATGAATTGGGGCAGAGAAAAGTAATGCAGAACGGCAAAGGACAACCCCGATTTTTGTTGAACTGGGGCAAACGAGAGCCAGTCTGGATCGATCGCCTTTGGCTATTTGGGTTCACCATCACAGCAATGGTTTTATTGCTAGTGCAATTGGGCGATCAGCCGCTGAAAGACTGGGATGAAGGACTCGTCGCTCAGGTCGCTCGCGAAATTTGGCAAGCCCCCGCAGGTTCGTTGACCTGGCTGCACCCTACGCTTTGGGGCGATCCTTATTTCAACAAACCGCCTTTAGTCCATTGGTTGATTGCAGCCCTCTACAGCGTAGCTGGCATCAGTGAATGGACAACTCGTCTGCCTAGCGCCTGTTTTACCCTGCTTTCAGTGGTGTTGTTTTATGGCGTGGGCCGCGAGGTTTTTTATCAGCGATCGCCTGCAGTCTTTGCAACAGTGGTTTATCTGACTTCGTTGCCTGTGATCCGCAATGGTCGCTTTGCCATGTTGGATGGGGCGATCCTTTGTCATGCACTGCTGTTGTTGTGGTGTTTGCTGCGGGCCAGACGTGATTATCGCTATTTATTACCAGCCGGATTTGCCTTTGGTTTGCTCTGCCTCACCAAGGGAGTTCTCGTTGCGGTGCTGTTGGGCGGTTTGGCGCTGCTGTTTCTAATGTTGGACACGCCTCGTTTGCTGAAGCAGCCTTATTTGTGGATTGGCTTGGTCCTGGGCAGTCTGCCTGCTGGACTTTGGTATGCCGCGCAATGGTGGCACTATGGTTCCGCTTTCTTAGGCAATAACTTAGTTGAGCAATCGCTGCAACGCATTTGGACCGATGTAGAGGATAACGGTGCGCCTCCCTGGTACTACCTGCTCGAAGTGTTGAAGTATGGGGCACCCTGGATTCTATTCTTGCCGCTGGGTCTGCGCTTAGCCTGGACAAGTCGCAATCTGAGCTGGGCTAAGCTGGCGATCGTCTGGGGGGCTGGATATCTGATCGCGATTTCGTTAATGGCCACCAAATTACCCTGGTATATTCTGCCGCTGTCTCCAGCCATTGCTTTAATCGTAGGAGCACAGTTGGCAGAGATGTGGCATCACGGGAATTTGCTAGGAATTGAACGGATTGAGCCAACGCCCTATTCTCGAATTTGGCTGGGAATCTTTGCGGTGCTTGCAACTGTCGGTTGGGCTGGCGCGCTCTACTATGCGGTCATTCAATCTCCTGCCGATCGCCTACTTAGTCTCATTGCAGCAGCCGTTGGTTTAACTTTCACAGTGACAGCGATTCTAATGGCGCGGCAAAATCCTCAATCCCTTACAATTCTGGCCTGGGGAACCTATGTTGCGCTGTTTTTGTTAATGATTTCGCCCCATTGGGCCTGGGAGTTGGCAGAATCATATCCTGTGCTTCCTATTGCGGAAATGATTCAAACCCAGGTGCCAGCTGGACAGGTTGTGCATACTTCCTATCCTTACAACCGTCCTTCACTCAACTTTTATAGTCAACACCAAGTCTTGCCTGCTGCTGAAAAACAGTTAAAGCGGGTTTGGCGAAAAGCCGATCGGCCCTATTTATTGATCGATCGATCGACTCTCTCCCAGATGGCAATTGCCTCTCCTCAAATTTTGGCTGAACAGGAAGACTGGTTGCTCGTCACGAAAGATAAAATTTGAAGCAGTGTCATCACCGCAAGAGGAAAATCAATGAGTTCTGAATCTGTAACTCCAGCTGAAACTGGCGCACAGCCTGACTTAGAAAAAGAAAACCTGGTCACTCAGCCTCAACCCGCTTTTGGCTGGACGAGCTACGCCGAGCTGATCAACGGTCGATTTGCCATGATTGGCTTTTTTGCCCTGTTGATTTTAGAGCTGTTTACCCACCAGGATTTCTTCACCTGGTTAGGGTTGCGATAAAGCTTCTCCTGAAGATTCTGGAGGACTATTAACTGACCAAATTTTAAATTTTGGTAAAATAGACTACCGTTTTTAATTTTGTGCTAATTTGGAAATAGGTCCACCTAGCACAATATAGATTTTAAGGATGTTCACTATGAACAAAGATCGTCATCGTCTGTTAGCACAAGCAGCTCAGCAACACCGCGCTAATTTGCGTAAAAACGTCGAGCGTCGTCTAGAAGCCGCTAAGGAAAAAGGCGATGAATCGTTAGTTCGTGTACTGCAAGCAGAACTGAACTACATTGGCTAATTTGCGTTGGCTCATCTAGTTAGCGTCTATAGCAGCATAGAGCAGTCCTAAAATCTTATAAGAAAAGGATTTGTTACATCCCTCCTCTCCAAAGGTGATGTTTAGAATCCATTATTTAGGATCGAAATTGATAGCCATTGGCTAACCAGCTTGCTAAAAATTTGAAATAATTGACTGCTAGCAGAGAGCAGAATTTAAAGCGGGGGTGTATCACCTCCGCTTAGTTTTATGGCTGCGAGGGAATTGATTCAGTCACGATTTGATCGGCCACTGTTTCATCGATGACATGAGTCATAAAAAACGATCGCCCTCCCCAAAAGCAGAGCGATCGTTCAATCTATGGTTTGATTAGGTTGCGCTAGAACCTGGATTCGCCAAACTCTAGCCCATATCGACCTTAGTAGTCGAAGTCGCCACCCATACCAGCGCCAGCGCCAGCAGCAGCAGCATCCTTCGGTTCAGGCTTGTCTACCACGATACATTCGGTGGTCAGCACCATGCCAGCGATCGAAGCTGCGTTTTGCAGAGCCGAACGGGTTACTTTCGCAGGGTCAACAATCCCTGCTTCGAACATGTCAACGAACTGATCTTTCGCAGCGTCATAGCCAACGTTGAAGTCTTTTTCCTTCACACGCTCAGCAATCACAGCACCGTTTTGACCCGCGTTTTCAGCAATCCGCTTCAGGGGAGCAGCCAACGCACGAGCCACAATCATCGCACCAATTAGCTCTTCCCCAGTCAGATCGCTTTGTGCCCAAGTTTCCAGGCTAGGAGACAGGTGAGCCAGGGTGGTACCGCCACCAGGAACGATGCCTTCTTCAACCGCTGCCTTGGTTGCGTTGATAGCGTCTTCCAGGCGCAGTTTGCGATCCTTCATTTCGGTTTCGGTTGCTGCACCCACTTTCACGACTGCAACACCGCCCGACAGTTTCGCCAACCGCTCTTGCAGTTTTTCTTTGTCATAGGAAGATTCGGTTTCTTCCATTTGGCGACGAATTTGATCGCAGCGAGCTTGAACCGCAGCTTCGTTGCCTTCTGCCACAATCGTGGTGTTGTCTTTGGTGATGGTAATGCGGCGAGATTTACCCAGCATGTCAACTTTGACGCTGTCCAGCTTCAGACCCGCATCTTCCGTGATCACTTGACCGCCCGTCAGCACTGCGATGTCTTCCAGCATGGCTTTACGGCGATCGCCAAAGCCAGGAGCCTTCACGGCAGCCACGTTGAGCACACCGCGCAGACGGTTGACTACCAAGGTAGCGAGGGCTTCTTTCTCAATGTCTTCTGCAATGATCAGCAGCGGACGACCCGAACGAGCGACTTGCTCCAGAACGGGAACGAGATCTTGAACCAGCGTAATTTTCTTATCGGTCAGCAGCACGAAAGGCTCATCCAGAACTGCTTCCATCCGCTCGGTGTCGGTTGCGAAGTAAGGAGAGATGTAGCCTTTGTCAAAGCGCATCCCTTCGGTGACTTCCAATTCAGTCGTCATAGACTTACCTTCTTCCAGGGAGATGACGCCTTCGCGGCCCACTTTCTCCATGGCTTCAGCAATCATGGAACCGACTTCTTCGTCGTTACCCGCAGAGATCGAACCCACTTGAGCGATCGCTTTGGAATCTTCGACTTGGCGAGCATGCTTAGCAATCTCATCTACCAAGAAAGCGGTTGCTTTGTCGATACCGCGCTTCAGAGAAATTGCGTTTGCGCCCGCAGCGACGTTACGCAGACCTTCTTTGACGATTGCATGAGCCAACACGGTTGCAGTCGTGGTACCGTCACCCGCAGCATCGTTGGTTTTGGAAGCAGCCTGACGAATCAAAGAAACGCCTGTATTTTCGATGTGATCTTCGAGTTCAATTTCTTTAGCGATCGTCACACCGTCATTCACGATCTGAGGAGCACCAAATTTCTTCTCCAGCACAACGTTGCGGCCTTTGGGTCCCAAGGTCACTGCAACGGCTTCAGCCAGAATATCGATCCCTTTTTCCAGAGCCCGACGTGCGTTTTCGTTGTAAATAATGCGCTTAGCCATAGTCTCCAATCAGTTATCTGTGTTGAGTTGTGAGCGTTGAATGTTGAAATGCAAGTTGCAAAAATTCAACTGTGAATCGTGATTTAACCCTTTGAGTCATGAGCTTTACCAGGCTCACCCTCAAAATCGAAGGCTCAAAATGCCTTAGCCAACAATTGCCAGAATGTCTTTCTCAGACAGCAGCACGTATTCTTCCGTACCCAGCTTGATATCCGTTCCGGCGTACTTGGAATAGAGCACTTTGTCGCCTACTTTGACTTCCGGTTCTTGGCGAGAGCCATCATCACTCTTCTTACCAGGACCAACCGCTGCGACTTCGCCAACTTGGGGCTTTTCTTTTGCAGTGTCGGGTAAGAAAATGCCACCTGCGGTCTTCTCTTCAGAAGCACTCACTTTGACAAATACACGATCGCCTAAAGGCTTAACGGTTGAAACGCTCAGAGATACAGCCGCCATAAACGAAATTCTCCAGAACTACATAAATCTAGGGTTAGAATGTTTGACTTCTCAGCGGTTACCTTTGACCTCAAAAAGCGACTGGTCCAAAGCAACAGCTTAAGAATGGTCACTCTAAAGTCGCGACTGCTAGCACCTTCCACATTCACTCCAGAATGGATGACTAACTGCGCGAACCACTTAGAACTTCTAAACTTGAGTTTTGAGATTAGCACTCTCAACTCCTGAGTGCTAATTTAACGGACTCCCGGATCGATCGCAACCCATGATTCAATCTTTGGGAGTACGGGTTCCCGAACTGGAGATCAGCAGGCCCTTTGTTGCAGCAGGTTTAACACTGCTTTAGAAAATGTTGAAAAGCTTAGACGATTGATGAAGATTGGTAGGAAAAGCCTCGAAAATCAAGAATTGCGTGACAGCATGGGAAATATGGGAGCAAGGGTGCGATCGCTATCTCAACCAATTCAGTAACTGCCCAAATCTACGTTTCTTCTTGTTGCAATTTCGATCGGGAGGCCCACCCATGAAAGCCTGGAGTGATCTTGGAGCCTGGTTAACGGCTTTTTTAGTAGTATTGATGACAATCGTGACAGTCCCAGCAGATGAGGCTGGTGCAACAAGCAAACCGCCGCTGAGAATTGCCCTGATTGATTTGTTTGTTCACCATTAGTGGATGTGTCCTGAGATTGGCTGCATCACGAAAGCCGCTTGTTCATGTAGCAACTGAAGCGGCAACTGACTTAGCTCCGTCCCGTGGTCGATAAGCCCTCCACGATCACAGAAGGGGTGTAGCAAGAGCCATTCCAATCTGCATCGCCACCCAGTTCCACCAAATTTTTCAAGGCTCCATATACATTTCCCGCCACCATAGTGTCTTTCACCCTGCCTAAGACTTGGCCCTTTTCTACCCAATAGCCCAAGTCCACGTTGACCGAGAAGTCGCCGGAAATGCCTGCTCCACCACCCAGCATTTGATCGACAATGATGCCAGAATCCATTTGCGCGACCAGTTCTGCTAAAGATTTGCTGCCTGGTTGAATAATCAGGTTAAACAGTCCGGGAGTGGGATAGCTGCCTAATCCAGGCCGAAACCCGTTGCCCGTTGTGCCGCTGCCCAAAATGCGTCCGATCGTCCGATCGGTGTAGAACAACTGCAACACTCCCTCTTTGATAAACGTGATGGAACGAGTTGGCGCGCCTTCATCATCAAAGGGACAGCTAAACGGGCCGATGTTTGGCTCTTGGGAAATGGTCAAATCTGGTGAAGTGACTCTCTGGGTGAGGCGATCGCTCCAAGGAGAAGCTCGCTCAACCACCTGCTTGCCGTTCATCGCCGCCTGAACTGTCCCCCACAACATATCTGCCGCTTTTGCAGTAAATAAGACCGGCACTTTGCCATTGGGAGCAGCCACATTCTCTTTCGCCCAATTCAGCCGCTGGAGAATTTGCTGAGCTACCGCAACCGGATCGAGCGTGTCTCGTTGAGTTTGACCATCGGCGACGCTGAGAAAATCATCACCCCGCACCCATTCTGCTGATACAAAACAACTCAGGGTTGTGTCGGTGTAGCCACAGTCTAAGCCTTGCGAATTAATTAATCTTGTCGTTTCCGCATCACATTCCCATTCAGCCGTGCAGAGAATTTCGGGATATTCTGCTCGAATCAAGCCGATCGCCTCTCTGCCCCAGGCCAGCATCTGTTCAACTGAAACGGCTTTGCCCAGGTCGGGATAGTGATTGCAGGAAGACTCTGATAACTCGATTGTTTCGGGCTGATTTAACTGGCTTAAAGCCATTGCCCGATCGACCAGGTTTTGTGGCTCAACGGGACCATAGGCGACTGCTAAACCGGGCTTGCTGTCATGCCATAGCCGGAGAGCAACCCCTTCTGATTGGGAACTTTCCAATTGCTTCAGCCGGTTTGCCTCNAAAAAAAACAGGACGCGACAGCGAATAGGATTGAAACACCTCTGCGGCTTCTGCACCCGCTCGCATTGCCAAGTCTAAAAGCTGTTCAGCAGTATCCTGTTGTGAGTTCTCGAACCCCATAAGAATAGACCATATCGATCGTAGACAGAACTTTCGCTATCTTCCGGGATCAAGGGGACGTTAGGCCAGATTCAGTTCTCGCATTAGCCAGAAACCTGCAAAAGATTCTGCATCTGGTTTGGATTGAACTGCGACAAAATGAATCGATCGAGCCTGCTGTTTTGCAGCTTCGAATGCTTTACCCTCGGCCTGGAGTTCTTTCGTGGTCAAATTTGCCAAAATCCAAGCATCGTAGGCCCCAGTTTCCAGGACCAGTTGAGCCGGTAACTCGTTAAATCGCAGGTAAGCCAGCTCTAGCCCCGACAACCAGGCAGCAAGTGGGACTGCACGAGAAGAATAAATGATCAATCCCGGCACCAGAGCATCTGGCTGCAACCCAAACATTTCGAGCGGGAACGCCTCCCCGAAGTCCACGTCCCATTCAGCCATGTCTGCAAAAGCCCCTGCTTCTAAGCTGACAAATGCCCAACGTTGTCCCACAAGGGCATCCGGCAGAGGTTGGGGTTTAGAAGGAGGCAGGCTTACTGATGGATTCGTTCCCGGCTCATAGTTGTCCAAGCTGGGATAGTAGGCTTGCATCCGCTGATCCAGCCATTGGTCGAGCACTAGGGTACGCCGACTGGCATAAGCTGGCACACCTGCCTC
The DNA here is from genome assembly GCA_002796835.1 of Elainella saxicola E1. Classification (GTDB taxonomy): domain Bacteria; phylum Cyanobacteriota; class Cyanobacteriia; order Elainellales; family Elainellaceae; genus Elainella; species Elainella saxicola. The sequence continues at coordinate 87,675 of LUGL01000023.1, forward strand.
ATCACAGGCTTTGGTAATCATATTGTTCATCTGGCGGCGAAAAAAGCGGATCTTATCGGGCCGAGTTCCCGCCTCTGTCATCGCATTTTCCAGGGCTTGCCGCAGCCGCACCGAATTCACTTCTGTATTCGAAATAAATTCGGAGTAACGAAACAGCGACTCAGAGGGCGATCGCGCATCCAGCGCACTTTCGCACACCAGCATTTCCCAGAGCTTCTTCTGGTTCTCATCCAGCACCGGGCGGGAATAGAAATCCAGCTCCCAAATGGTTGTCATTGTCTCCCTAATTGGCCTACCTAACGATTGAGCTTGAACTTAGACCCGCAGGGCCACCATTTTTTGCACAGCTTCCACAATCTGCGGCGGTTGGACGATCGTCAAATTCTCCAAGGTGCCGTTGTAAGGTGTGGGGATATCTTGAGAGGCCATTCGTAAAACTGGCGCATCCAGTTCATCAAATAGGCGATCGTTGATCGAAGCCGTCAGTTCTGCCCCAATGCCCCCTGACTTCATACATTCCTCAACGATGATGACGCGGTGGGTTTTGCGGATCGATTCGCCGATCGTGTCAAAATCCAGGGGCTTCAGCGAAATTAGGTCGATCACCTCCGGGTGATAGCCTTCCTTCTCCAACGTTTTGACTGCTGCCATCACATGATGACGCATGCGCGAGTAGGTGAGAATCGTCACATCCGTGCCAGTCCGCACTACTTCCGCCTTATCGAGCGGCAGCACATATTCTTCTTCGGGCAAATTCTCCTTCAGGTTATAGAGCAACACATGCTCAAAAAACAGGACCGGATTGTCATCACGGATTGCAGCTTTCATTAAGCCTTTTGCATTGTAGGGCGTAGAACAAGCGACGAGCTTTAGTCCTGGCACTCCCTGAAAGTAGGCTTCTAGACGCTGAGAATGCTCTGCACCAAGTTGGCGTCCCACACCGCCTGGTCCCCGAATCACCATAGGGATCTTGTAATTGCCGCCAGAGGTGTAGCGCAACATGCCTGCGTTATTGGCAATCTGGTTAAAGGCCAGCAGCAAAAAGCCCATATTCATGCCTTCGATGATGGGTCGCAAGCCCGTCATAGCAGCCCCGACGGCCATCCCTGTAAAGCTGTTTTCAGCGATCGGCGTATCTAGAACGCGCAGATCCCCATACTTCTTATAAAGATCCTTGGTGACTTTGTAGGAACCACCATAATGTCCTACATCTTCACCCAGCACAAAGACGGACGAGTCTCGTGCCATTTCCTCATCAATTGCTTCCCGCAGGGCATTAAAAAGAAGGGTTTCTGCCATTGCTCACTATATAGCCACTGTTAATTTTGACCTTAATGCATCTTAGTGTTTATGGGGTCAGTCCAGCAAACAAAAAAACTAGGGTTGAGATAGCCCTACTTTTCTCTATCTCTCTTTAGCCTTTCTTTTAGTCTTCTCTGCCTCTTTCAGAGGTAGTGTGGCATGTGAGTTCCATCACGACTTGAACTAACTGATTCGGATCAAGGGGTTTGACTAGACGCCGTTGATAACCGTTGTTAATTGCCTGCTGATAGTCTTCTTCTCTCGCATAGGCCGTGAGGGCGATCGCCAAAATCTGCCCACCTTTCTCAGGGGGTAATGCTCGAATCTGTTGCATGAGCACGTAGCCATCTGCCTTAGGCATCTCAATATCACTAACGAGGACATCAGGTTGAAACGATTCCAGGTTTGCCAGCACCTCAGCCGCAGAAGCAACCACTAAGACCTCTGCTCTATATTCAGTGAGTAGTACAGTTAACAATGTCATTACCAGTCATCCGTATGGGTTGACAGCAAGCAGTCGATGCCCATGTCCTGCCTGTTCCTGCTCAGAAGAGTAGAGTTACTGTACTTAGGCCGTATGTTACGACATCACCTTTAAATCTCCTCTAAATCTCCTCACTCTTTTCTCACGCTAATCTCTGAACCAAGTATTCGTGTATTAAAAATGACAACACTTCCATGCACTCTGGGTTCCTGTGGGAGTACGCTCGTGACAGAACCCCTCAATCCAGAGGCATAAATCTCGCTTAGGATCGGTAGACCGTCATGACCAGCACAACGCAACATCCTATTCTCTGGCTTAAAGTCTGGGGACTAGCAGCCGTTCAAGGGGCAATTATCTTGATGTGGGTGATTTATAACCTCTACCTCAAGCAATTGCTTGCTCAGTTTGGCTTTTCCGATCCCGTCATTACTGGAGTGCTGATTATTGAAAATACATTGGCTGCGGTGATCGAGCCGATCGTGGGGACTAGCTCCGATCGATTCCAACGAACAATTGGCAGCCGGTTTCCCTTAATTGCATTTGGAGTCGTTTGGGCCTCTGCTTTGTTTGTTGCAATGCCAGCGATCGTGATTCTGGGCGGTAACTGGCAAGGAGTCCTCCGCTGGATTTTGCCACTTGCAGCGATCGCCTGGGCTTCAGCGATGGCCTTGGTTCGCAGTCCGGCGTTGTCTTTGTTGGGACGTTATGCCTTTGGCACAAAACTGCCGCAAGCTGCCAGTATCCTAACGTTAGTGGGTGCCGTCAGTGGGTCAATGGCTCCTTTAGCCAATCAGTTTATTCTGCAATTAGGTAGTGCTGTGGCCTTTACGATCGGATCCTTGGTTCTGTTAGGCGCAACCACCGTTTTAAGATTCGTTGATCCACCCACTGCACCCGCTTCATTGGCTGAAGAGACTTCCTTCAAATGGCACACCTTGATTCCTAGATTGGCATTAGTTATGGCAGCCGGGAGCGGAATTGCGATCGGATTCCGTTCGATGATGCAATCCTTTCCACAAATCTTGCAGGTTCAGGTGCCGGTTGCCAACGCTAATTTAGTATTGGGATTCATTTTTATCGGCATTGCTCTGACTGCGCTTCCTGCAGGCACGCTGGCACGCCGCATTGGTAATATAAAAGCTATGGTGTCGGGCCTGGGAACGGTCGCCCTATTGTTATTGTTATTGTTATTCGTCAATCAGGTTTGGGTTGCTGGATTGTTAGCCTTCACCCTCGGTGCCGTCTTTAGCTTCGTTTCCAATGGCACAATGCCCTTTGCTCTCTCAATGGTGCCACCTACCAAAGCAGGCTTAGGGACAGGCATATACTTTAGCGGCGGTGCGATCGGATTAAGTATCTTCTTTAGCGCATTTAGCCAACTTTCTCCAGCAACGGGGGTCATTGTGGGAGCAATCTCTTTTTTGTTTGCAGGTGGATGCATTATGTTGGCGAGTCGGTATGCTTTGCGATCGATTTAAGCGTGCAAGACGTGCAACATTTGTAGACGCCGCTCAGGGAACCAACCTTTGACGCCGTCAGACGTTGAGCAGACGATCGTTCAAATCTAGCAGTTGACCACCTTTCAAGTAATTTTTGCTTAGTCCAAACCCCAGTTAAGCCAATCGACATTGATTTTTTCATGCCGATCCTTGTACCGCATGGGTTTCAAGTTTGAGCGTATGCAGTTTAAATAACAATCGGCTTACTCAGGGAAATTTATCTTTAGACAGAGGTAAATTTAATTAAAATCTCAATAGAGATTAATTGATGACAGTCACAATCCGTTCAGCTTGATTAAGGGATTGCCAAACTCTGTAGAGATTTGGTGAATATTCTGGATAAGAGGTTTAATCTGTAGCTGAACTGACTTGAAACGAGCAGTCAGATTGGGAGACGATGGAGGGACGGTTGGTGTGAGCGTATGAAATTTAACCTTCGATCGCAGACAGAACAAGGAATTGTTGCTGTCAAGACTCAATTTCAAGAAGTTCGAACTCGCCTTAAAGCGATATTTCAAGCAGTAAAATCTCAGATTCAAACCTTTGCTGAAGACCAATTCCGTTGGATTCGTCTTCAGATTAGTGAGTTAACCAAGCTCAGTCCCCAATCTACATTGCTGAAGCTGGTCGCAGTGGTCGCGGCAGCTTTGATGATTGGTATCGCGATCGGTGGAGTTCAGTTCTTTCTGAGCAACAACTTTTTCTCGGATGCTAAAACCGCTGCTGATACTGCAACCACCACTTCTAAACCTAAATCTGCGAATTGGGGCGATTTGCCACCTGTCCCTCGTTCCGGCCAACCTGTAAAGCCTACCCCCTCATCCAAAACTGCCAGTCCTTCTGCACTCGCTGAAGCCCCAACTCAATCTCAGCCAGCAACTGCTACTCAGTCATCCGCAAAATCTTCTCCAGAAGCGATTTCTCCGAAAACTGCAACCAAAGCGCCTCCCTCTCCAGCTCCACAGACACCTCAGCCTTTATCACCTGTACCGCCAGCCTTGCTGACTCAGTCGAATGGAGAATACATTCCCCCTCAGGTCTCTGCGCCTGCTGATCCCTCCAACTATGGCGATCGCTATGCCAAGGACATTTTCGGGAATCCGGTTCATAATGACCCGTTAATCGTGCTGCATGAAACTGTGGGATCAGCCGATAGTGCCATCAACATGTTTCGCACGGCCCATAGCGATGAAAGTTTGCAGGCGAGCTATCACAGCATCATTCGTCGGGATGGCACGATTGTCTATTTAGTCCCTTCAGAAAAGCGGGCCTTTGGAGCAGGTAATTCGGTGTTTGTCAGCAACAAAGGTCAGGAAGCCGTGCGGACTCACAAACAGTTTCCGCCTTCGGTAAATAACTTTGCCTATCACATTTCATTGGAGAGCCCGCCAGATGGAGATAACATGGCGGAAACCCACAGTGGCTACACCGAAGCTCAATATCACTCTTTAGCCTGGTTAATCGCTCACAGCAGCGTTCCAGACGAGCGAATTACCACCCATCGTGAGATTGATCGATCAGAGTCTCGCATTGATCCCAGAAGCTTCGATCGCGAGAAATTCTTGTCCTATCTCCATAGCTTGCCTCGACCCTATTTGAACTGAGGTTGCTCAGAAACGAAATACAGACCGTGGCGATTTTGGATTTTAGATTCTGGATTTTAGAGGCCTCGTGGTCAAGTTCTTGGAGTTCTCAGGTTTAGAGCACAATTTCGCCGCGTGCCACGCCTACAACCAGCACCAACCCCAGACAGGCTACAAACGTTAGACCCAGGATAAACAGCGCAAAAATTTCTCCTGCTGAAAGTGGACGATCGGTTGGATCGAGATAGGCAGAGGAGCGATATTTGCGGGATTCAGTGGTCGGACGGTTCAGATCCAGTAACGGTTGAATCACCGTGACTCGCGAATAACCAATCCGCATATCATAGGTAAATCGCCGATCGGGACTGCTCAGCGTGGAGTAAGCTTCATTCAACTCCTGAAACTTTGCAACGGCGATCGCAGGCGGCAGCTTGGTCGTATCAGGATGATAGAGTTTGCTCCGCTCTCGGTAGGCGCGCCGAATTTGCTGCGCTGAGGCAGAAGGATGGAGATCCAGCAGATCATAGTAGGTAGATGCGGGTTGCTGTTCAGACTGCATTGCACCTCTCTTCTCATCACGCAGGTTCGTAACAGGGAGTTCGGGTTAGGCGGATTTGGGCCAGGGTGAAAATAACGGGAATGACTCGACCATAATTGGTGGCGATCGCTCGCCAGCCCAAATCTGCAAAGAAACAGGTCCACATAGCTGGTCCCAACAGCGCAAAAACGCCACGCATTACGCTATAGCGAGCCGCACTCAGCGCCATTGCTCGGGAAGCAGTTTGCATGGCCACCTGGCTTTGAATTTGAGCGGCTGCAACTGCGCTGGCCTGAGCCGCCGCCTGACTTGCTAACTGATAGGTCGCAGCGTGCAGGGCATATTGACGAGCAACCAACTGTAACAGCAACGGACGCAACACAGAATTTACGGCGATCGCGCTGCCGCCCGTGAGCAAAAGACGAGTGGGATCATTATGGGCAGAGGGTGGAAGCTGATGCGTCAATTCAATCTCAGAAACCACCTGCTGCAATTGGCCCGTGAGGGAAGCTTGTTCACTCTCAGGCAACTGTTGCCAAGCTCGATTCAGCAAAAACAGAAAAATTTCTGCTTCCAAGTGCTCTGCCGATAGTGATTGCTTGTGGGGAATTTTGAGGTAACGGCAAACTCGAATTAAGACCTGTCGGTAGCTGACTTCGCCCGTTTTGCCCCGCAGAACCGTCATACCATCGGCGGCCAAAAACTGAAATCGCTCTTCGATCGCATCAATCCAATCTTCTCGATCGCGGCTTTGAATATCGATCGGTTCAGGTGTGCACACATAGTCCAGGGGATTAAACTTACGGCGAAATAGAATTTCTGTCAGGGCTTGTAACTCTTCATCAGTCGCCAATTCCAACGCTACTCTCAACTCGTCCAAAGCCACGTCCTCCCCTGCGGAATTATTAAATTTCGCTTGTAGAAAATAAAATCGATTTCGCTGAGTCCAGATATTCGGTCCCAGCATTCATACCAAGACAACCAACATTCACTCTTTGAAATTAGTCATTCTTTAAACTTAAAGCAACCGCTCATCGAGAGCAGTCAATTTACAAACCGTTGTCCCATATTCTACTGAATGAGGATGGAATCAGGGAATCAATGCAGGACAAGCTGAGCATGAAAAAAAACGCTGTGGATGTGGCTGTGGTTGGGGCAGGTTTGGCTGGGATCACTTGCGCTCAGCAGCTTGTGCAATCTGGTCTACAAGTTGTTGTGGTTGAGAAATCGCGCGGATTAGGGGGACGTCTTGCCACCCGACGATTGCCGGAAACCTGCGCCGATCATGGCGTGCGTTATTTGGCTGCCCAGGGAGACCTGACTGCGGCGTTAATTGAAAAGCTCGTCCCACAAGGCATTCTGCAACCCTGGTCAAAAGCAATTTTGCGGCATTCAACAAGTGAGCAAATAACTGAACAAAAATCTGAGCTGCAACCGGAACTTTACTATGCCGCCCCTGCCGGACTCACTGCTGTCGCGAAGTATCTGGCTGCTGATTTAGAAATTTGGCGGAGTCAGCGGGTACAGGCGATCAATTCTACGTCAGCGGAATGGCAGCTTGAACTAGAAGCGACGGATGCTGAAGCAAGATCCCTCGCGGCCCGATCGATCGTCCTGGCGATTCCGGCTCCCCAAGCGCTAATGTTACTAGAACCACTCGCCCAGCAAGGATTTTCTGAGGTGTTGATTCAGCAGGTGCGATCGGTCGAGTTTGATCCCTGTCTGACCGTAATTGCGACCTATGTGGCAGAACAACAGCGCGAATTGGCAGACTTACCCTGGCAGGCAGTTCAGTTTGTTGATTCACCTGAATTAGCCTGGTTAAGCTGTGAAAGTACGAAGCGATCGAGTCCAGCCCTGACCGCCGTGATTGCACAAAGCACCGCAGCATTTGCGGCACAGCAGTTTGAAGCGCCTGATTTACAGACTGTGGGACGACAATTATTAAGCCGTGTAACGAACTTAATTCCCTGGCTCGATCAGCCAATTGATCTTCAGGTCCACCGTTGGCGCTATGCCTTTGTCAAACGAGGCTTGACGGATCGCTGTTTAGCAACAAGAGAACCTTTGCCGCTGGTCTGTAGTGGTGACTGGTGCGGCGGCAATCAAATTGAAGATGCTTTGAAATCTGGTTTGGCAGCAGCGAATCAAATCCAAGCCTGGTTAGGAGATCAATCGGCGATCGATCCAGTGGTGCAATTGGCCCAATTGCTGCAACAACTACCCAACTAACGGGATTTTGGATTGGCGATTTTGGATTTTGAACTTGTGATGCTTTGAAACTGTGCTGCCTTAAAACATCGATCGAGAAACTCAAACCTAGGCCATGCCCCATCGCGCATGAAGCATGACCTTCAAATAACAGGCGAAATGACAAACAGAGATAGGTCGATTTGACCCACTGTTCGCTCTGATTAAGTCCATCTGAGGTTGCCAAGCATTAGGAGGCTTTGCCAGTCAGATAGCTGATTAATCAGCAGCCCCTGTATTCTCTGCATTTGCATCCTGTTCCATTTCATCAGAATCACCTGTGCTGCTACCGTCACTGTTGTAGCGTCTTCTGGTGAACCGACCGGTGTTAGTACGCTTCCGAAACTTGCGAGCATACGCAAGGTTACGTAGTGCTTTCTCTTTCTTCTGATTGCGGCGTTTAGCCATTCTAGACCTCGTAGGAGAGTGGATAAAAGGAAACCTGCTACAGATGCCAAACAGCAGCCAATCAACAAGCTTCCGCAAAACTATCAATTTAGCACAGTTCGCCTCAATTTGAGAACAGCGTAATGTCTTAAAATGCTACAAGACGAGCGTTTTCGCAAATTCGAGGGCTTCCGATCGCGTCTCAATTTTTCCTTCTGCTCGTGCTAGCTGAATCGACTCTAATAAATGGCCGATCGTCGGGCTGGGAGGCAGGTTGAGCTGGGCCATTAAGTCGCGTCCGGTCAGCAAAGGCGAAGGATGGGCGATCGGATCATCGGGCGTCAAATAGCGCTCAATTAGTGGTGCAATGCTGGCGATCGGCACACCTGCTGCCACACTCAAAACTACTAATGCTGGAAAAGCAGCCCCAATATTACGAAACAAATAATATTGTTCGCGTGCAGTCAAAGGTTTCGTCTCGATCGATCGCATCTGCGGTAACAGCGCACCTACCGACAGTACCGCCTGAATTTCAGCCCGACTATACTTCAAATGCCACAGTTCCTGTTCAGCAATTTGAGGTTCTCTTGCCAACAAGGCCGTTAACTTAGCAATTTTGAGCCAACTGCGACCGCTGCCTGACACACGCTGCTGATCGCGCAACCAACCTGATAAGGATAGCCCCAATGTTGCTTGAGTCGCCGCTAATCGCTGCGTCGCTTCATCCACTCGACCAATTTGCGCCAAACCTTCAGATGTGGCATGGGGCAACCAGGCAACCAGTAAGCCGTCTTGCCAAGCTTGCTGCAAGAAAGGCGTGCCCTTGGCAGTGCTCAACAAGTAACTTAGCTCAGCCTGTACCCGCTCAGCCGCCACAAATTGCAGCAAATTCGCCAACTGCTGAATCGTGTGTTGGGTTTGGGGATCGATTGAAAAACCGAGCTGAGCTGCCTGCCGATAAGCCCGCAACAGCCGCAGTGGATCCTCTTTCAGGTTCTCGATCCGCACCATGCGAATCTGGCGCTTTTGCAGATCGGCATAGCCCCGCAACGGATCCAAAATTTCTTGGGTGTGAGGATTATAGGCGATCGCATTCACGGTGAAGTCGCGGTGAAACAGGTCCTCTTCCAGTGAATCTCCTACCTGTTGGGCAAAATCCACAGTGGCGCGATCGAACACAACTCTGGCAATCTGCCGTTCTGCGTCGAGCAGCACAAATCCAGCCTGGTAGTGATTGGCAATCATCTTGGCTGTGCGCACCGCTCCATGCGGCAACACAAAATCAAGATCTAAATACTCTGCTTTTCGCCCCAAGAGGGCATCACGAACATTACCACCCACTAGATAGGTCGCTGGAGGCAGCCATGCCAAATCAAAGGGCCACGTTTGAGGAGACAGTACAGAGGCAGTCGCCGCACCATTCTGTAGCTGTATAAGTTCTAGAGACAATTCTGTACTACTTCAAAAAATAAATTGGAATTAAAACTGAATGGATTTCAGTTGGAAGCGGTCTGGATTGGCAGACATCGTTAGCAGAAATCTTGATCAGGAGCAACCCTTTTGCTCTGTGCCCCTCGCCCTACCTTTCATTGTGCAACATCCTTCTGGAGACAATACCCGTTGCAGCAAAACTTATGCACAGGGTCTTCTGAGAAGAACGGGATAAACTCTGAAAAATCCTTAGCAACATATCCTTGAAAGTGGGTGGCTGGAATGCACCGATCGATTTTTTTGCTTTCCCAGTTTCTCACAGTGTGCGATCGGTTAGATAAGCAATTCATCGATCGTGTTGATTTTTAGAAATCCCACTCTTCAAATAACTCCCCAACCTGCATCGAAAATTCCGGAATCACGGCTTCACCTTCCAGGAAATCTGAGGAGCGCAAGAAGCAATCGGGTTCGCTGGAATGATAGACCAAGACATATTTCTCATCTGGATGAATCACCCAGACCAAACGCGTCTCATTTGCAAAATATTCGACAATCTTTTCGTGGATCTCTTCAACTGTGTTGCTGGGAGAGAGAATTTCTACCGCCAAATCAGGCGACCCCTGGAAGAACCCGCGTGGCGGTCGTTTCAATCCTTTGAGCCGTTCCTTAGAAACAAACGAAACATCGGGCGATCGCTTGTTGCCATTTTTCAGAGTGAACGCAGTGCTGGAATCACAAACAATTCCTAATTTGTGTTGCCGAACATAAATCGCCAGAAGGCCGCCGAGAAAAGAGCCAATGCCTCCATGCTCCATGCCGGAATTGCCCATATCCACTAATTCTCCATCCACCAATTCGTAGCGGTGCCCATCTTTGGACAATGCTATGAATGCCTCATCCGTCCAAACCGTTTGCTCAGTGGAGATTGTCATCGACCCAGCCTCCTGAGGTGTTGCCGCATCAACGTTTCTAGTTTGGCATCTTTAAGAATCTATAGCATCTGAAAAGTGGCAGTGCGATAGTAGAGAAAACGATCGCGCTAAGGGTTCAGCATGTTGGAATGGTTAGCCGCCGCAACCGGTGTCGAGCTAGGCAAGCTGGTATTGGAACAGGTGCTCAATTTGGGCAAGGCAGCTCTGGAAGATTATGTGAAAGATTTCTTTTAAAGACTGCCTCCAGAGCGGAGTGGCACGAGCTAATGCGGCAGTGTTGAAGCAGCCTATGGCTGAGGCAATCGGCTTTTTCATTCGGCGGTTTGTCAAAGAGCTGCAATTTAATGACGTGCCGGAAACCAGCATCGAGCATCACTTCAAAAAGGCGATCCAGGGATTTGTGCGCGGTCGGTCGGTCCGGCCTATTTTGGGCAAAGCTTTTGACAAAGACTGTAAGCAGATTGATTTTGTACAATTGCAACAAATCTGGACACAGCAGTATCAAGTTGCGGGCTGGCAGTTTCCGGCTGAAGAATTTGACTGGCGGGGGGTGGCGAAAGAATATGTGGTGGAAGTCAAAGGGATTATCAAGGCGAATCCGGAATTGCGATCGATCCTGGAAGCTGAATTGCTGGAAGAGATTGCCCGCAACACGACCCAATTTTCACCGGGCTTTGATGTGGCGAAATACCGGGACAGCTTGCAGTGCAGTTATGGTTCTCTGAAGCTTTCGACGATCGACACCACCGATCAGCAGTATCAGATCAAGCTGTGGAATTTGTTTATTGAGCAAACGATTCGCGAGGCTTTGCCGCCCATTCGCTATGAATTGCCGATCGATCTAAAGCGGCAGTTACAAGATCAGGGTCAGCTTGAAGCCGATTTATCGGGAGAAGCGTTAGAGCTTTATCGGCGCGAATATTTTCAGCAGCCCGCGCGGAAAGTATTGGAAGCATTGTGATTCTCCGCTCCTCTGCCCCCCTTGCCCCCCTTGCCCCCCAATTCTGGGGGGAACCGAACTCGAACCAATTCAGAAGAAGCTAGAAACATCCGGGCAGTAATTTTGGGCGATCCAGGATCTGGGAAATCGACGCTGTTGCAGTATTTGGCATTGGAGTGGGTGGAGGGCAGCACGGAAACCCTGCCGCTGTTGATTGAGTTGCGGGAATATGTGCTGGCGGAATCGGCCCACTTTTTGGATTTTTTGCATTGCGGTCGGGGAGCTGACTGGCAGTTTGATCAGCAACAACTCCATCAGTATTTATCGGACAATCCAACGCTGGTGATGTTTGATGGGTTGGATGAGGTGTTCGATCGCTCTACTCAAGCCGCAGTGATTGACGACATTATTCGCTTTAGCCAGCAATATCCCAACGCTCAGGTTTTAGTCACCTCACGGATTATTGGCTATAATCCCGATCGCTTTCAGCAAGCAGGCTTCCGTCAGTTCACAATTCAGCCACTCGATGAAACCGAAATTCATGAGTTTATCGATCGCTGGTATGACCTGGCGATGGGTAGCGATCCAGATAAAACGCGATTAAAGCAACGCTTGAAGGATGCAATTTCCAATTCAAAAGCGATCCAAAATTTGGCCGATAATCCGTTGCTGCTGACGATGATGGCGATCTTGAATCGACAGTGGGAGTTACCGCACGATCGGGTAGATCTGTATGACCAGGCTTCACGCGTGTTGCTGTATCACTGGGATGTGGATCATAAGCGGTTGAAGCTGCCGATGGATGCGATTGGACGACGAGAAAAGCAGGAAATGCTGCGGTTGATCGCCTATGAAATGCAGGCAGGTGAAGCAGGGTTGAAGGGAAATTTAATTGGGATCGATCGCCTTACCAGAGTTGTAACCGATTATTTGCGCGATCAGGGTTTCAGTGAACCGCGTGAGAAAGCCAATTTGCTGATTCAGCGATTCCGAGACCGCGATTTTATTCTTTGCCATCGGGGTACAGATACTTATGGTTTTATGCACCGCACATTTCTGGAATATTTTTGTGCAGTCGAAATTGTGAATCGGTTTGAGAAAGTGCGATCGATCAGTTTTGAGGAATTGCGCGATCGAGTGTTTGGTGAGCATTGGCAGGATGAGACTTGGCATGAAGTGCTGAGATTGATTTGTGGGATGATCGATGCCAAAACAACCTGCTCAATTCTTATATATTTGATGGAAGAGCATTCTGCATCTTATTTTGTAATTGAATGTTTACTGGAGATGAGGATTGGGAGTATTTTTCAGCCAATCTATGAAGTTCTTGCCAAATCTGAAAATCTTTTTCTTTATGGACCATATCCGGCAGTCGCAAAAGAAATTAACAGTGAAGATACACCTCTCTTTTTTGGGACAGTACTTGGGATTAAGGACGTTGTATCCTTTGAGGGTAGAACATTGATGGATTGCGAACAAGGATTTCGAAATGCTATAGATGCGTATATAGATTTCTGCAAAAACAACCAGAAAAGGAAGCAAGTTTCTTCTATAAGAGTCAATGACTTTAAAAATTTGGCTAATGAAATATCGAAATACAGGAGAAAAGAATGAATTAAAGCTGTTTGCAAAAAGTACAAGTTGCATGTGATGGGACTAGGCTTATTGGCTACAACAATTGGTGTTCAGCCAAAAACGATCGAACTATTGCGCGATCGGGCAATAAATGATCCTGACGAACAACTACGAGAATGGGCACAGAAACAATTAAACCAATTGCAGCCTTGAAGAATTTAAGGAGGAAGAATGAATCGATATAGCATGGTGATTCAATGGTCAGATGATGATCAACTTTTCCTGGTTACGATTCCAGAGTTTGCCGATCGAGTTGTGATGCCTTGTACACATGGAAAAACCCGTGAGGAAGCAATCCGTAGTGGTGAGGAGGTGATTGAAATGTATTTAGAAGCTTGGCAAGCTGAGGGAGAACCAATTCCTGAACCCAGCGTTCTTCAGGTTGCTTGAGCTGTTTTTGCCTACCCACCCAGAGGCGATCGAACTATTAGCAATGGAGATGAGTCATGACAAATAGAGATTTAATTTTGCAAAATCTTGAACAACTTCCCGAAGACCTTTGGCAGGAAGTTTTGGATTTCGTTCTGTTTTTGCGTTATAAGCAAGAGCGGATGGAAGCGATCGAAGATGCAGAAGATCTGGCAGATGCGGAGGCAGCGCTTGCAGAAGATGGCTTTATTCCGCTAGCTGAAATCAAGCAAGAGTTAGGGCTTTGAGCAATGTCCTATACGGTTGGCTTTAAACCAGCAGCCCTGCGTCAACTCCGTAAGCTCGATCCAGCGATTCAAGTAGTTTTGATTGGAGCGATCGAAGCTCTTGCTGAAAATCCTCGTCCTGACGGCTGCAAAAAATTGAAGGGTGAAACCAATCTCTATCGAATTCGGGTTACAAGTGATTACCGGATTATCTATTAGGTACAAGATAAGCAGCTTGTCATCACTGTCGTTAAAGTGGGACATCGTAGAGAGGTATATCGCTAAAAAAATAATCCGGAGAATCTTAAAGAAATGAAGGGGAAGTGATGATGTGAGGGGGACGCGAGCGAGACGCTCGCACTGGTGGGGAAATGGGGCGATCGATAATGATGAATCAATGGGTATTTTAGAAAAAACGATCATTTTATTTTGTGCAATTCTCTATGGCCCAAGCCATCTATTTCGTCACCTTTTGCACTTGGGAACGTCTGGAATTAAATTTTGCGTCGCGGCAGATTGTGATGGATGCTTGTCAACATTTTCATAGACAACGATATGAAATCTTTGCAGGAGTCGTCATGCCCGATCACGTTCATTTGTTGATTCAGCCTTGGTTAAAAGAATCAGGTCAATTTTGGACGATCGGCAGCATTTTACACAGCATCAAAGGATTTAGCGTCAAGCGGATTCCATCGGTCATGCCTCATATCGGTAAATTATGGCAAGACGGTCGCCATGAAACACGAATTGTAGGCGATCGCCATTTTCAAACTACACTGGAATACATCTTTCAAAATCCGATCGCTGCTCAAATTATTCAACCATCAGAAACCTATCCTTATTGTTGGAGCAATCTCCCCATAGAATTCAGTGCGAGCGTCTCGCTCGCGTCCAAAAGAGATCAGTTTCAAGCAACTAAGTGACAGGCAACATAATGCCCAGTACCAGCATCCTTAAACGCAGGATCCTCTTGTTTACAGCGATCGAATGCATAAGGGCAGCGCGTGTGGAAGCGGCATCCCTACGGCAGATTGATCGGACTGGCAATATCCCCTTGAAGCACCACTCGTTCCCGCACAGCTTCAACATCAGGATCGGGAATTGGAATCGCTGAAAGCAAGACCTGGGTATAGGGATGCAACGGATTCTCGTAAAGAGAAATGCTGTCCGCAAGTTCGACAATTCTGCCCAAATACATCACCGCAATTCGATCGGAAATATGGCGAACAACACTCAGATCATGGGCAATGAAAAGATACGTCAATCCCAATTTTGCTTGTAGATCCTGCATCAGATTGACAATTTGGGCCTGAATCGAGACATCCAATGCAGAAACGGGTTCATCACAAACAACAAAATCAGGATTAAGCGCCAGTGCTCTAGCAATCACAATGCGTTGCCGCTGTCCACCCGAAAACTCATGCGGGTAGCGATCTCTAAATTCAGAACTCAGGCCCACCTGATGCAAAAGATCCTGCACTCTGGCTTCTCGATCGATCGCTGTCCCAATTCCGAATACCTCCAACGGTTCACTGATAATGTTGCCGATCGTCATGCGTGGGTTTAACGAGGCATAAGGATCCTGAAAGATCATTTGCATCCGTCGCCGCATCTGCCGGAGGGGTTCGCCCGTTAAACCTGTCAGTTCTGCATCTTCCAGGTAAACCTGTCCATTTGTGGGAGGCTGAAGCTGCAAAATCGCGCGTCCAGTTGTACTTTTACCACAGCCCGATTCCCCTACCAACCCCAGCGTTGCACCTCGATGAATTTCAAAATTCAAACCATCCACTGCCTTAATCCAACCCACCTGGCGTTGCAGCACAATTCCCCGCAGGATCGGGAAGTAAACCTTCAAATCCTGAATGCTCAGCAGGGTGTTGTTGGGGTTCGGAGTTTGCATTTCAAGGGATTGTATCTGTTCGGATGGCGGGTTGAAGCAAAGCAAATTTAGGCAAGTTTGGACTGCGGATCTTGAAGCAAATCCTGCCCTGAGGGTTTGACCCAGCAAGCAACCTGATGATTATCGCTCATGGCCTCTAACGGCGGATCTATTGTGCGGCAGGCATCGATCGCAAATTGGCAGCGTGGTCGAAAGGGACATCCTGCTGGATAGTCGATGAGACTGGGTGGCATTCCTTCAATTGGCTGCAATCGCTGACGCTGTTGGTCGAGACGCGGGATGCTTTGTAGCAAACCAATGGTATAAGGATGGCGGGGATTGCGATACAGATCGTGGAGGGAAGCTTGCTCGACCACTTGCCCTGCATACATCACCAGAATGCGATCGGCAAAACCTGCCAGCAATGACAAATCATGGGTAATCCAAATGACCGCCATGTGTAGTTCCTGTTTGAGCTGTTTGACCAGTTCCAGAATTTGCGCCTGAATCGTGACATCTAGTGCAGTTGTGGGTTCATCTGCAATCAGCAATTTAGGATTGCACGCTAACCCCATCGCAATCATCACCCGTTGCCGCATTCCCCCTGAAAACTGGTGTGGGTAACTACGAATTCGCTCTTCTGCATCGGGGATCCCAACTCTCTGAAGCAGGGAAGCTGCCCTTGCTTTTGCTTCTGCGAGGCTCAGTCCCAAGTGCAGTCGCATGGCCTCCGTCATCTGCTTTTCAATTCGCAGCACAGGATTGAGCGATGTCATGGGGTCTTGAAAAATCATGGCCACTTGGCTACCGCGCAAACTGCGGATTTCAGCAGCACTGAGCTTTAGCAAATTGCGATCGCCAAATTGAACATCTCCCGTGACGCGATGTTTGGGCGGAGTGGACAAAAGTCGCATAATCGAAAGCATTGTCACGCTTTTTCCCGATCTAGATTCGCCCACAATGCCCAGCGCTTCGCCCTCATTCACCTGGAAGAAACATCATTGACCGCATGAACTGTTTGAAGGTCCTAACCGGACATAATAGCTGGGTCTGTTCGGTAGCCTTTAGCCCCAATGGGAACCTGTTGGTTAGCGGCGGAGATGACCATTTGCTGCAGATCTGGAATGTGCAAACCGGCGTTTGCTCGCAGACCTTGTGGGGCCATACCGATCGCGTCAGTGCGGTCCAGTTTAGTCCTGACGGGCAAATGATTGCCAGCGCCAGTGAAGATCACACGATCAAGCTCTGGGACGTCAAACGGGGCGAATGTATGGGAACTTTTCGTGGACATCAGGATTGGGTCTGGTCGATCGCCTTTAGTCCAGATGGTCAAACCTTAATTAGCGGCAGCCAGGATCAAACCATTCGTGTCTGGGATGTGGGTACAGGCCAGTGTCTGCGATCGCTCCAGGGACATACTAGCTGGGTGCAGTCGGTTGCCTTTAGTGCCAACGGAAGGACGATCGCAAGCGGCAGTGAAGACCAGACAGTAAGGCTATGGGATGTTCATACCGGACATTGCCTCAGTACAATTCAAGGGTATGCGAGTTGGGTGCAATCAGTCGCCTTCAGTCCGGACGGCAGTGTTCTTGCCAGTAGCCATGAAGACCACAATGCTCGACTCTGGGATGTTGCTTCGGGTCAGTGCATCAAAACATTGCAGGGAGCGGAGAGTGCGCTACTCTCGGTTGCTTTCAGTCCGGATGGGCAATGGGTCGCTGGCGGAGGATTCGACCAGACAGTCCGGCTCTGGCAAGCATCCACTGGCAAGTCTATCAACATATTTCGCGGGCATAGCTCCTGGATTCGAGCGATCGCCTTTAGTCCCGATGGTAGTCAACTCTTGAGCAGTGGCGGAGATTGTTTGCTCAAACTATGGGATACCCAAACTGGAATTTGCCTGAGAACATTGAAAGGACACATCAACTGGGTTTGGTCAGTTGCGTTTAGCCCGGATGGACAATGGATTGCCAGCTGCGGCGATGATCAAACGATCCGACTATGGGATGCCCAAACTGGAGATTGCCTGCAAATTCTACGGGGTCATTTGAGCGGCGTGACATCCGTTACGTTTAGCCCTGACAGCAAACAGCTTGTGAGCAGCAGCGCCGATCAGACCATTAAACTGTGGGATATCAAAACAGGAACCTGTTTCCGAACCCTTCAGGGACACAAAAGCTCTGTATTTCTGGTGACATTCAGTGTTGAAGGACGCTATCTTGCCAGCAGCAGTGCCGATCAGACTATTAAACTATGGAATGTTGCAGATGGCAGCTGTTTGAATACCTTTGTTGGACATACAAATCTGGTTTTCTCCGTGGCTTTTAATCCAACGCAAGCCTTACTCGCGAGTGGCAGCCGGGATGAGACGATCAAAATCTGGCAGCTTGAAACTGGAGAATGTCGAAATACATTACGAGTAGAACGACCTTATGAAGGGATGGATATTACAGATGCTAGTGGACTGACAGATGCCCAAAAGGCTACGCTGAAAGGATTAGGAGCGATTACGAGATAGCATCATCTTCGAACGATCGCGCGTTCATGCAGTCTCTCGAAGAGGATTGAGTGATGAACGATCCTGATGAGCAGTTGAGAGAATGGACGCAGGAGATACTTAAAGAAATGGAGGGGAATGAGGATGTGAGGGGACGCGAGCGAGACGCTCGCACTAGTTGGAGAAATGAGGCGATCAACAATGATGAATTAATGGGCATTTTAGAAAAATCGATCATTTTCTTTTGTGCAATTCTCTATGGCTCAAGCCATCTATTTCGTCACCTTTTGTACCTGGAAACGTCTGGAATTAAATTTTTCAGCACGGCAAATTGTGGTGGATGCTTGTCAATATTTTCATGGACAACGATATGAAATTTTTGCAGGTGTCGTCATGCCAGATCACGTTCATTTATTGATCCAGCCTTGGTCAAAAGAAACAGGTCAACTTTGGACGATCGGCAACATTTTACACAGCATCAAAGGATTTAGCGCCAAGCAGATTCCATCGGTCATGCCTCACATTGGTAAATTATGGCAAGACGGTCACTATGAAACACGCATTGTGAACGACCGCCATTTCCAAGCCACAGTAGAATATATCCAGCAAAATCCGATCGCAGCCAACTTGATCGAATCGCCAGAAACTCATCCCTATTTCTGGGAAAATCCTTCTCTTCAATACGAACCTCCGAACCGTACCCAAACCATTAATTTGCAGAGATTGCCGAAATAATTTTTCATCTACCCAGTGCGAGCGTCTCGCTCGCGGCCCAGCGAAGAACACGCACATTCCAAGGCATCTCGCTCGTGTCCAACTTAAAATAACCGCCACCAGCATTTCTGCGAAAATTGAGTTAGAGTATCAGGAACACCCGCTGTTTTGCTGCTCAATTGGAGGAATTCACCATGTGTATTTGTGTGAATTGTCATTACGTCGATCGCTGCACAACATATCATGCGGTCGAGCATCAGCACCAACAGCCGCATTTAACCGAATCTCCTGACTTTGAGCCAAATCAGCCTGAGATCAACGTCAACATCCGCCAGAACGATGATTTTATCGAGATGGAATGGGATGTGGTAGGCTGCCTCAGTTTCAAACAAGAGACGGGCAAATGGGCCAAGCTGCGTCCTGGCGAATTAGTGCCGACTTGATAAATTCTGGGATGCCGATCGGACAGGTCCTTCTCTAAGATGAGGAAGGAGACCGTGTTTACCTAAACCTGCATGACCGTTTGCCTCAATCCAGCTTGTCCCAATCCCCAGAATCCCGATGACGGTCGTTACTGTCAGGCTTGCGGCACTGGGTTGATTTTGGGCGATCGCTATCAGGCCATGCGGTTGATTGGTCAGGGCGGATTTGGCCGCACATTTTATGCGATCGATCGATTGGCTGAGCCAAACAAATCAGATTGCGTTATCAAACAGCTTTTGTCACGTGGATTTCAAGATCCGGTTGAGGCCCATCAGCGATTTCAGCAAGAGGTCGATCGGTTAGCTCAGTTGGGGGAGCATCCGCAAATTCCCAAACTGTTGGCCCATTTTGAAGAAGAAGCAACCCAATATCTGGTTCAGGAATGGATCGAGGGCCAGAATTTAGAGATTTTGCTGACGCGACAAGGCGTGTTTGACGAAGGTCAGGTGCGGCAACTCTTGGCCGATGTGTTGCCCGTGCTGCGATTTGTTCACAGCCATCAAGTAATTCACCGTGACATTAAGCCTGCCAATATCATCAAACCCTCCCCGGCCCAATCTCGCTATGTCCTAGTCGATTTTGGGGCTTCCAAAGCAATCACCGAAACGAATTTAGCCAAAACCGGAACGACGATCGGCAGTGCAGGCTATGTCGCTCCGGAACAGGCGATGGGCAAGGCTACCTTTGCCAGCGATCTTTACAGTCTGGGTGTCACCTGCGTTCATTTACTCACCGGACTGCATCCCTTCGATTTGTACTCGATCAGTGACGATCGCTGGGTTTGGCGACAGTATTTGACGCAGCCGATTAGCGTGGAATTGCGGCGTGTATTGGACACTTTGTTGCAGCGAGCCACCAGCCAACGCTACAAGGATGCCACGGAGGTTCTCCAGGCATTGAGATTAGAAGCAGCGCCCGTCTTGTCTCCCAGCATGGCTGGCAAAATTGCCGAAAAAGTGCCGATCGCCGTCGGACAACCTGCCTCTCGCCTTCCCAGCACTCCAACCGTTCAGAAATCTGATTCGCCTACCAAACCGGGCTGGCTATGCCGCAAAACGCTAATCGGTCATCAAGGCGAAGTCACCGCTATTGCAGTCAGTCCCAATGGCAAATTGATCGCCAGCGGCAGCAGTGATCGCAGTATTCGCCTCTGGAATTTCAAAGGGGAATTGTTGGAAACCTGGACAGGCCGATCGCTCCGGTCTGGCGTGGGTCATGCTGCACCGATTACTGCATTGGTGTTTAGTCCCAACAGCCGCGTGCTGATTAGCGCTAGCGCTGACGGATCGATCAAACAATGGGATTTGCGAAGCGGCGAGCAATTTAGCGATTTAACGGGGCAAAGTTGGAGCATTGCGGCGATCGCCCTCAGTCCTTGCGAACCGCTATTGGTCAGCGGCAGTCAGGATGGTTTAATCCAACTCTGGGATTTAGAAACCGAGGAGTTGATTGGCAATGTTGTGCAACTTCAGCAGCCCATTACCGCGCTGCAAGTGGATGTCAAAGGCGAGTCGGTCTGGAGCGGCAGTGGCAAGCAGATTTGTCAGTGGAATTTAAGGGATGATCGGTTGATTACTAGCCTCAAAGGTCATATTGAAGGAGTAAGTGCGATCGCCCTTAGTCCCGATGGGTGCACCTTAATCAGCGGCGGCATGGATAAGTTGCTGAAGCTGTGGAATTTGAATACAGGACAGCAGCAAAAACTGATCGCAGCCCACCGCGATCGCATTCAGGCCGTAACTGTTCATCCGCAAGATCCGATTTTTGCCAGCGCCAGTGAGGACGGCACAATCAAACTCTGGGATCTTTGGACGGGCGATCGGCTGATCACGCTGCGGCATGCCTGGGCTGTGAATGCGATCGCCTTTACTCCAGATGGCCAGCAACTAGTCAGCGGTAGCTCGGACGAGACGATCAAAATTTGGCAGCGGCAGTTGGTCTAGATGCTTCCAGCAAACCGTGCAGGCAGGCAGATTATGGGCGATCGCAAAGGGTTCATGCACCGTATCCAGCCACTCAAAGAATGCCTGAAAGTTTTGAGCAATCTCGGCGGCATCGCTGTCTGTATCGCCTAGCTGAAAATGGGCAGATTGGTTTTCGATCGCAAATGGACAGGCGTGAAACTTGCCTTCCGTGGTCAACACCGGATAACAATGGGGACAGCGAGAATTGGCTTTGGGCCGCGTTGCTTCTCCAGTAAAGGGTTCTACACCACGTCCGGAATCCACGACATCGGGATGACCAATGGCGATCGAATCGGGATGCTCCATTTCGTGAGTTTTTAATCGCTCAAGCGCTTTCTGCGGCATTTGCGGTGCACCGTCTCCGGTTGCGATCGAATAATTCAAAGACGCAGTGGTTTTGGACAGCGGATCGGATGCCAAAATTTGCAGAAGCCGATCGGCCTGAATGCCATTGGAGTAAATCACGATCGCACCTGCATAGCCCTGTTGTCGTAAGTAAGCGATCGCCCAGATCACATTCTCAAAATCGAGCGTCGGTTCACCACCATAGAATTTGATTGCCCCCTGTTCATTCAGCATCACGGTCCGCAAGGCAGCATCTAAATGTTCCTGAGTATATTCGCGATACCATCCCTTGGGACTCCCAAATACGGTACAGAAGGAACAATCCTGATTGCACTGGTTGCCGGGATAGAGATGCAGTTCCATCAGGCGATCGTCAGCAATCACCCCTTTGTCACGCGGCGGTCGTTCTTTGAAAACCATCAAACATTCTCCCTATCCTGCAATCTGTTCTTCCCAAGTCTTCTCAAGCCGGGTGGTATATTCAGCATTCACCACGGGAACCGTACTGGTGATCAGTTCCTGCAACGGAATGCCATACCCCGCTTCCACCTTAGCGAATTCTGCTTGCAGATCAGATGGAGCTTTTGAGGTATCTAATAACGGCGGATCGCCCCAAACATCCGGCTTAAACTTTTGCAGTTGCCCTTCTGGACTAGAAAGAATATTTGCCAAGATCATTGCCCCGGCTGGATTGGCCGCATTAATCGGAATCGCGGTAAAGGAAGGATCGTTTAATGAAATTCCCGGCATGGTGAACGCCTGAGTCGTTTTTGGAAATTGTCCATTCGCCAATCCTTCTGCCACATTCGAAACAAACACCGGCATTATCCAGATCTCACCGTTGGCAAACAGTTCCTGGAGGCGACTTTGCGTTGGGGGATAGGTTTCGCCCTTGCGCCAGAGGTAAGGTTCCAATTCTTTCAGATAGTCAAACATCTGAGGCGACTTTTCATTCCACAACGTCTCGTTAAATTCGGCACCCGTATATTGCTCATAGCCTCCGGTGACACCATACAGCGCAGTCAGCAAGAAACGGCTGCCGTCAAATTGGGGTGGCGCAACATAGGCAAAGCGTCCCGGATTGGCTTTGGTCCAGATCAACAGTTCCTCGAAGGTTTTGGGCAGTTGCTGCACTTTCGCACTGTCGGCTGCCATCACGTAATAACTGCCGGTATAGGGTGCAGAATACCCTTCGATCGGTAAACCGAAATCCGAATTGACCGCTGCATTGTTGGCATCGTAGTACTGATTGCTGGGCAGCTTGTCTCGGAACGGACCAAATAACAAATTGCCCTGTTTCATTGTGCGGAAGTTTTCGCCATTAATCCAAATTAGATCGATTCCGCCCCCTTTGGTTTGACCTGCCTGAACCTCTCCAACTACCTTGTTAACGGCTTCTACCGTGTCGTTGAGGGGAACTCGATTTACGGTGACATCATATTGACTTTTTAGCTGGTTGGCCACCCATTGATCGGCATAAGCGTTGGTTTTATCGCTGCCGCCCCACATGGCCCAGTTTACGGTTGTGCCTTTAGCTGCTGCCAGAATTTGGTCCCAAGAGGCCGTTTTGGGATCAAGGCTCGTGGATTCAGAAGCAGGCTTTTGTTGAACACAGTTGCTGGTGAGGATGGCGAGACAGGCGGTTGTGGAGAGGAGGAGGAAATGGCGGCGGGAGAGAAGGGGGTAGGGAAGGGGGAGTGGGGAAGGGGGTTTCATATGTTTTTTGAGTGTGAATGTTAAAAAATACAGGTTGGGAGGGGAATAGAAATGGTTGGGGTGATTTTTAGGGGTTAGGGGATTTGGATGGGTTGGAGGGAAGCATGGGTTTGAGGGAAGCTCCAGAGGGCGGTGGGGGGAAGATGAATGTGGACCGATCGCCCGACTGGAATATCTTGAGTAGGGGCAACCCAGGCTTGTAGGGTGAAATCAGGGTCGATCGCCAGGGTTAAGCGGCGTTGGGTGCCTGTGAATCGGTTGGCGATTACAGTGGCATGTAGCAGATTGTTCTCTAATGGATCATTGGGCGATCGCTCCTCTGTTAACACTTGAATTTGTTCGGGGCGGATCGTGGCTTGAATAAGTCCTTGACAAGATTGTTCACTCCGCAGCGTGAAACCATTGGATAATCGCCATTGCCGTCCTGTCGCAGTTGCGGAAAAGAAATTTACGCCGCCCATAAATTGAGCCACGGTTGCATCACTGGGCTGTTGATAAATGCGCTCTGGCGTATCGACTTGTCGCAAACAGCCATTGAACATTAAGGCAATGCGTTGAGACATCACGACCGCTTCGGATTGATCATGCGTGACAATTAGCATCGTGACGCCCGTTTGAGATTGCAATTGCAAAATTAAATCCTGCATTTCCTCTCGTAAGTTGGCATCTAGTGCTGACAGCGGTTCATCTAACAGCAGCAATTTGGGATGAATCACCAACGATCGCGCTAATGCAACCCGTTGCGCCTGTCCACCCGAAAGTTCCGAGGGTTTACGATCGGTAAATCCTTCTAATTGCACCTGACGCAGCATGGCGATCGCTTTTTGTTCGCGCTCAGTTTGATTCACGCCACGCATCTTCAAGCCAAACGCCACATTTTCGCCGATCGTCAAGTGGGGAAACAGCAATCCTCGTTGCAGCACCAGCGCAATATTCCGTTTTTCCGGCGGCACCCGATTAAGAATTTGATTGTCTAGGGCGATCGTGCCTCGATCGGGCTGCAATACGCCTGCGATCATTTGAAGCGTCGTCGATTTGCCGCAACCCGAAGGTCCTAAGAGCGCCAAAATCTCACCCGATCGCACTTCGAGCCACAAATCCTGAACCGCCGTGACGCCAGAGAAGTGTTTGGTGATGTTTTGTAGGGTTAAATGGGCCATAGACCTCCCTCACACATTTCCCACCCCCCCCAACGCCGCTTCATTCTCTAACGCCTTGCTGGCCAACAGTAGAAACAGGAGTCCCGGTACGATCGACGTAATTGCCACTGCCGCAACCAACCCGTTATTCCCACCTTGCAGCAACGTAAACAACACCATCGGTAAGGTAAATACGCGTCCAGCCCCCACAAAGAACGTCAGCAGAAACTCGTTCCAGGAAATTAGGAAAGCGAACAAGGCACCTACGACCACACCTGGTGCAATCAGCGGTAAAGTCACCTGCGAAAACACCTGAATGGGAGAGGCTCCGAGCGATCGGGCTTGTGTTTCATAGCCGGTATCAAAATTCGCGAATACGCTCGATAGTACCAGCGTCATATAGGGAATGGTTGGCATTAAGTGCACCAGAATCACGCCCAGAATGGTGCCGTTTAGTCCCAGGCGAATCAGCATAAATTGAATGCCCATCAGCGTTGCCAGCGGCGAAACAATAATTGGCGTAAGGAGAAACAGCTTTAATGCCTCCTTGCCGGGAAATTCTATTAGGCCGATCGCACGTCCAGCCGGTAAACCCACAAGTAATGAAAGAACAGTAGTGGTCAGAGCAATAGCCAAACTCTGAAGCAGTCCTTCGATCACTCTAGAAGTGGGCAATAAAAGCTGCGCCCAATGCTGCAACGTCCATTGTTCAGGAATGAGTTGCGGAAAAACCCACCCCTTTGCGAACGACCAAATCAGCAGGGGGAAGAACGGTAGAAATAACACTAAAATCACGAAGACAATCAACGTATTTCTTGTCATTTCTCTAGACTCCCTGAATTGATTTATGATCGCGCGAGATCAGCCAGGAGTAGAAGGCAATAACCAAAATGGAGAATAGAGAGAGAATGATGCCCAGGGCGATCGCTTCTGGACGACGGGTCAGATCCGTATCGGTGAATGCGCGATAGACCAGGATGGGCAACGTGCGGGGACGGGTTGAACCTAATAGAAACGGCACTTCAAACGACGCGAAAATATAGCCGAATACAATCAAACTGGCAGACAAAATTCCAGACTTCATCATCGGCAGTGTGACATTCCAAAAGCATTGCCAACGGCTAGCTCCCAGCACTCGCGCCTGCATTTCATAAGCTGGATTGATACTGCGCAAAACTGCCAGCAAAATCAAGGTAACAAAGGGAATTTCTTTCCAGAGGAAATGCAGCAAGACGCCAATGTTCGCCGTGTCATTCACCAATAACGGAAAATCTTGATCGGACTGAATCCAACCCAAATTATAGAATCCGCGTGAAATCAAGCCGCTAGGTGACAGCAGCAGCAAAATGCCAACGATGCCAACCAGATGTGGAATCGGCAAGGTAATTTGGCAGGCAAGACTGGCCCATCGTCCTGCACTTCTCAACAGCAGCGCCAAACCAACGCTCAAAATCGTCGATAATCCAGTTGCAACGATCGCAATATAAAGGCTAAGGCCAAGCGATCGCAAAAATTCTGGATTCGTGAATGCCGCCCAATATGCATCCAAGGAAATTCGACCTGCACCCAAAATGCCGATCGCCCCAATACTTTGCAAAAACGCCAGCACCAACCCACCGCCAAACAGCAACCCGATGATTCCCACTGCTGGTAGCAGCAACAGATAAGCCCGCCACTGCCTAAAAAACTGCGGTCGAGTTGCCCTTATTGGTTGCGGTCGAACTACCCCTGTCCCCATTCCCCTCAAACCTCAAACCCTAAATCATCAAATCGCCTCACTCCCCACTCCCCTATTCCCTACTCCCCCATTCCCTCATTCCCCTCCTCCAACCACCCCATCACCTCTTCCCATAACTCCGAAAACTGCTCCTGACTTTGCTGCAATCTCGCCATCCGTTCAACTGCACTGGCACTCTCTTTCGCCTCGGCATACCAGCGATTCGCCGTGATCCAATATCCTGCAGTCCAACAGAGCGATCGCACAGCCGGATATACCCCAAATGCCGCGAAATGATGTCGAATTCGAGTGGCTAAATCTGCATCTTCCAGCGCATCGTAATAGCGCTCTAAAAAGAAAGCCCGATCTTCAGCAGGCAAGCAATAGTTGTGGTGGCGGCGAATCGTCACCGGGGATAGAAAATGGCCTAAATCACCGGCAGGCGAACCAATTTCCGCCCATTCCCAGTCGATCAGATAAGCTTGCCGATCGTTAATCACCCAATTTTCATAGGTGTGATCGCTATGGACCAGACAGCGATGTGGATAGGCGGCTAATAAGGATTCCATCGATAGGCGCGATCGGGCTTTCTCCAACAAAGCATGCAGCATTTCCACAATGTCGGGTTCTGCTTCTGGTGCATCTAGATAGGGTTGCGCATAGTCCTTGGCTTCCTGATAGAACAGCGTTAGAGGATGCTCAATCACGGGGACCGTTGGCCGCAGTCGATCGACCTCATAGCCTGCAATAGTTGGGAGTCGGTGTAGCTGGGCCAGGGTGTGAGCACATTTCTGTAAATGATCGCGGCTATAATCCAGCGGCATCCCTTCTAAATAATTGGTAATTAAGAAGGTGTAGGGAAAGTCTGCGGTTGGTTCTAAGCTCACCGCCTGGAGCTGGTGCCCGATATCAGTTTTCTGCAAATAATTCAGAATCACCTGCTCAAACTGGGTGACCTGGCGAAGATCTCCGGCAAATCGCTGGTTGGGTGTGTTTACTGCCACTCGGACCAGAGCAGTCAGATTTAATCTGAAGATGACGTTGGCTTCCCCATGCGCCAAAAGATCTATCTGAAGGGGGTTGTACGATTGGCTAAGGTGCGTCTGTAGCTGCTGTTTCAGAACCTTCAAATCAAGAGGGTTGGTAGACATCAGGCAGATCGCTTCAGCAACAGGTTTTATAATAAACGCTTTTCTTTTGACTTTTTTCTTTCCCTAACGTTTCATGTGCAATCTTGCGGTGACTTCTGAAAGTGAGCTACCTTCAATGAGGCATCCACTGGTGGAGTAGCGCCATGACGAAGCAATTCTGGAAGCTTTTGCAAGCAGACTTAAAGGATCTCACAGCAACAGATGCTTTGAGCCTGGAAAATTTTGACCCTCCATTTCTGCAAACCCTTTTGGAACAAGATTCGCCATTCGCGATCCTGATGCAATCCTGGTCAGCCTTGCCATCTCTACAGCCACCTTTTACAGCCTTGATCGCGAACCTGCTGCAACGGTATGAGGATCGATCGCAACAGTCATTGCCTTTAGCTCCGGTGGTTAGTCTGATCGGTCAAGCTGTTTATCTCGATCGACTGTGTCTGGCGTTGAAGCTACCTAATTTTCAAACCTGGCTACAGCAGATTGAACAAGCTCCGGCACCAATCAACCTGCAACAGCAATTTCAGGTCTTAACCGGGCTGAATCTAGAAGGTCAGGATGCGCGACAGGCGATTATTTCCTTTTCCACTTCTCGATTGGCCGCCGTTTTGAATCGCCTCACGGCAGCTCGCTTGATTTCTTTAGGCATGCCATCAGCCACAGCAGCGCAGGTGGTAGAACAAATTGCCCAGCAGGTTGAACCTGAAATGCTGGCTGCCCTGGAAACGGTAGGCGGCACAATCCAACCCTGGGTCTTGTGGTATGGCGAAGAAAATCACGCCCAGTTAGAGCGCCATCTCAGATTAGATGCCTATCAAGAGACTTATATCGCACCCCGTCCGGCTGAACTGGTGTTCAATGAATCTTTCAGTTTGCAAGACATCTATGTGCCGCTGAAAGCTCAACCCCTAACTAGGCAAGGTGAACCGGATTTAGACCATCCTCTAATCGATTTGGAGCACTGGATCAAAACTCAGCTTGAGGCTAATGACGATGCCGATCAGGTGATCTTGATTCAAGGTGGGTTCGGACGCGGAAAAACCACTTTTTGCCGCATGTTTGCCGATTGGGTGCGACAACATCACTATCCCCACTGGACGCCCATCTTGATTCCCTTGCAAGAAGTGCCATCGGACATTACAGATTTTGAGGCTTTTTTGACCCAGGCTGTGCCGCCCCATTTAACCCAGGATGATCCAGATTGGCTTTGCCATGGCGACACCCACTTTCTGTTCTTGCTGGATGGCTTTAGTGAACTGCATCTGGATGATCAAGCCAGCAGTTTAGAGCAGTTCTTTCAGCAGGTCGGCAAGTTTCAAGAAAGCTGGGCAGGTCATCCGACTATGGGCCATCGGGTGATTGTCACAGGCCGATCGCTGATGATTCAAACTCTAGAGCGGTTGCTGCCTCCGAATTTGTTGCGCGTGGAACTTCTGCCGCTCGACAATGCGCTGCAAGATCGGTGGCTAACCCAGTGGGAACGGCTGACAGGGGTTAACATCAGCAGTTTGCGAATGATGCTGGCCGAGCCAGACCTACCGGAGCGTAGTTTAGAACTGACCCGCGAGCCGCTCATGCTCTATTTTCTGGCGGCAATGCACCGAGATGGCGAGTTGCAACTCGATATGTTGCAGGGGACAAGTGCGGCCAGGGCCAAGTTTCTGCTCTATCAGCAAATTTTTTACTGGGCATTGACCAAACAGCGGCCCGGTTTGTTACAGCGAGAACTGTCAGGGGCTGAAACCGAAAGTCTGCGCCGATTGTTGGCGGAAGCGGGATTGCTTGCAGTGCAAACCAAATCGGATGCGGTATCGATCACCGATTTACAGCAGCGCCTGCGGCATGATGAAGGCGTGCAAACTCTGTTGATCGAAATTCAGGCCAAACTGCGAGAACATTCCCTCACCAGTGCCCTCGTCACCATTTATAACCAAAGTGATGCCGATCGATCGGGTTTCATTCGGTTTACCCACAACAGTTTTGGCAAGCTGTTCTTTAGCCGTCGTCTGCATGAAACGATCGAAGGGTGGGCAACCCAGTTGACTCGACGCCAAACGCCAGAACCTCTAGTCCCGACGGAAACATTGCATTGGGAGGTTTATGATCTGCTGGGCTATGGTGGCTTAACGCCCGAAATGACGGAATACCTGATGGTGTTGTTGAACGCCAATCCAGAATTCGACCTGGCCTATCTATTCAAGCGGCTCGAAGATTTTTACCTGCGCTGGTGTGGTGGTGAATTTATCGATGCTCCACCTGAAAACTTCGCCCAGAAGGAAATGCGCCTATTGGGGCAGCAGACAAAGCCAGGAATGGTAGAACCAGCGATGCGTTTAGGCCAAAGACAGGTGGATGTTTATGCGGGTCTAAACATCATGATCTTGTTGCTAGAGCTGCATGGCTATGCCCGATCGCACCATGAAGTCTCAGATACCGTTGCTTTCTATCCCTGTGGCCGCCAGGGCATGCCCGATTTTGCCCCAGAGCGGTTGCTGCGTGTGATTGGCTATTCCCACTGTGTTTCGCCACGGGCTTTTCGAGCGATCGTCGGCCCTTATTTAAGCGGCGTTAATCTCAGCGGCGTTAGCCTGGTCGGCGTTAATCTCAGCGGCGTTAATTTAAGTGGAGCCGATCTGCGTAGTGCTGATCTGAGTGGGGCTGACCTGCGTGGAGCCAATTTGAGCCGAGCTAATTTAGTTGGAGCAAGTTTGGATGGTACTGACCTCAGCAATGCCGATCTGCGTGGAGCCAATTTGATTGGGGCCTATTTACGGGGTGCCGACCTCAGCAGTGCCGCCTTAAGCGGAGCCGACCTCAGCAGTGCCAACTTAATTGGAGCCAGCCTCAGTCGAGCCGACTTGCAAGATGCCGATTTAAGCGGAGCCTATCTCAGAGGCGCAAGTCTTCAAAGCGCAATTCTCAGTCGTGCCTACTTGATCGGAGCCAGTTTGAGCGGCGCTTGCCTCAGTGACGCCTATCTGGAGCAGGTGGATTTAAGTGATGCCAATTTGCATGGTGCGGATCTCAGTAATGTCAATCTGCGTCATGCCGATTTGAGTGGAGCTGATTTGATTGGGGCCTACCTGAGTGGGGCCAGCCTATGCGGTGCAAGTTTATGTAATGCCAACCTCAACAGTGCAGACTTAATCGATGCAGACCTGTGCGGAGCTGATTTGAGCAGTGCCAATCTGGTTGGGGCAGACCTAAGCGATTTGACCCTGGGTGAAGTGAAATGGAGCGATCGCACCAAATGGCAGGATGTACGGGGACTGGAAGCGGCGATTAGCGTCCCGGAAGCCTTGAAGCAGCAGTTAGGTCTGTTGCCGCAGGCAAGTGGAGAACCTGAGCCCTCTGTCTAACGCTAGAGGAAAGCGATCTCTACCGCTGCCTAAACTAGAAGCGTTCTGCTCGATCGAGGAAACTTCCATGAATTCCATCGTTGCGATCGCGCTATTGCTGTTTTTGCTGCTGAGCTTGCTCAACCCCTTCGCAGGCCTTTCTACCTTACTGCTGATCCTTGTGGGTTTTCTGCTCTACAACTTCGTTCTCACGTTGATCAGAGCGTTTATCACAGCATCCGAGCCGCCTGCTAATGGCAAAACAGGCTGAAGCACGCCTGACTGAGGACTTTGGATGAAATCATGTCGCATGGGTTGCTTGAACTGTCCGGGCGGACAAACTGCCCACCGCACAAGAAATTCTGCTTTATTTAGTTTCTGTTCCCTAGCACGCCTTACGCCTCAGTCAAATTTACCGGAACTGCCGCCTGGACGATCGGCATCAAACTACCAGCTTGCTCCTGTCCGTTGATCCCCAACTCAGAGTGGCAAAGATAAACTCGCGCTTGAGCCCGACTCAGGAGATCCCGAATTTCTCGGTCCAGATAGGCCTGGTCCATCTCCAGCGCTTCTGTGGCAGTCCAAACTCGATTCAGCCTTTCTCTCAGGAATAGTGGCGAACCAAACAGACGGGCACCGCTTCCACTGAGCCAGAGGGAAGATCCGGCATCCAGCCAAAACTGCCAGCGATGATAGCGGCGATCGAGACGATATTGATAGATCGTGGACAGCGTTACGGCCTCAGCAGCTTTGCCCATGGGTCGAACTGGGAAAGGATTCGCTGTAATGGTGCCATTGCGCAGAAGCTGAATAAAGCGAGCGACGCTAGCGTTTGTGTTGGTAGATGGCCGCATTCGAGCTTCGACTTCCCAGTAATGCTGTGCCGTTTCCATCAGCTCCCGCAAAATCACCATCTGGTCATAGGGAAGGGTGCTGCCGCCGCCAAAAAAGCGCTGAATAGCTTGATCCAATAGCAGCACTGGATTGAGGGATGCGGGCTGTTGGGCGATCGATCGCTGAGCTTCCAGCCACTGCAAAATTTCGTGATAGGCCTGACTGGCTTGATAACCCAGGCGATCCCACCGAGGAAACTCAGTTGCTGCCAACAGTTGGGGTTGATGGGAATCGGGCACAAAGCAATGGTCTGTTAGCAAGCCTGCCCGCACCGCATCAATTTGGGGCTTGAGCAGAATTGGAGCCACGGGCGCAACCGCCGCCTCAGGATGTTTGATTGGGAAAGAGGGATCGGCAGGTCGATCGCTAAAATCTGGCAGTTGCACGATGGAATTTTCGACCTGGGCAGGCAAACCGGTCGGGGTTTGGCTCAGCAACACCAGCATTTCAGCAATCATTTCTCGATCGACTAAGCGCCCCAGATCTGGGTAGACCATCGCCATCAAACTCAGCAAGGTGCGGACTAAGGGCGAACTGATCAAGGACTGTTGGCTATTCAGAGACAGCAAGCGGATTTCCTGACTGGCCAGAATGGATTGCAGCGTGTAACGAGTGATGGCATCTAGACCCGGAGAGACGATCGCAATGTCCTGGGCTTCTACTTGGCCAGATTGAATTGCGGTTGCGATGACTTCAGCCGTTTGTCGCAGCAACTGGGCTTTGGATGTGGCTTGAATCAGCTGAATGGTGTCAGGTAGTTGGGGTAACAGCAGCGGTTCGCGGATGCAGTCCACAATGATTTGTCCCCACTCGTGATCCAAATTGGTGACTGATGCTGGCAGCGTTTCCACTTGACACCGATCGGCTAACCGACTCATTTCACTCGGGTCAGCCCCTAACCCTACCCGCATTGCTCCGATCGGATTAAACGTCATCAAACCTGGAAGCTTGCGATCGAGCAGGAACTCGAACAATAGCCGCATCACGCCAGGATACTCATCCACATCATCGGCCAGAAAAGCGCAATAGCGTTGGCTCAACTGCTGCTGATAGGTGGGATTAGGCAGCAAATAACGCCAGTACAGTTCGGTGAGGATGCCATAGGTCAGTAAACCTCGATCGAGGCACCATTGCCACCATTGCTGGAGTAATTCCCCCATGCAGTCCCACAGGGCAGGTGAACCTTCTTGATCGGTAAAGCCCTGGTGCAGCAAATCCGGGATCTGCTCATGGGGAGTGGCACTAAAGGCTGCAAGCTGGAGCAAGTCTAACGTGCGGCGCACCATGAAATAGTCACTCACTCCTGCCCGTCGAAACCGCCCGGATTCCAGTTCAGGTTGCCATAACCGCGTTGCTAAATCCTGCTCTGTTTCGGGCCGCAGGCGGAGGGGGAACTGGCTTTTTAAGTCAAGCTGCTGCATCAGCAAGGGCCAGTACAGCATCACCTCTTGCTCGAAAAAGCTGAGCGGGGTGGCTGAGTCAAAGGGATAGCATGCCTGAGTCGCGGCCTGAATGCGATCGACCAACTGCAGGCGATTATCCCCAATTGCCGCAAAGATGAGACAAACGGGTTGAATTTGCCAATTTGGTGTCGTAGTGGCGGCCCAGTCCTGAAATTGCTCAATCAGCCGAGTCGTTTTACCGCTTCCAGTTGTGCCCACAATCCAAGTTGAATGCATTGTCAAAACCCCGCATGGAAGGATTTATAATCATGCTGCATAATTTAATTCTAGATTGAATTCCTGATAGGCAAATTGACCTCCTTGTTCAGACTCTGAAGAGAGATTTTGAGCAGAGATATCAACCCCAAGTCACTTTCAAAACTACCCTCACAGCAACCGTGTCTTTCTTTCAATTCTTCGGCTTCCAAAAGCGACCTGATCTCTTCATCAACCCATGCAAAATTCTCTTTTAAGTTCGATTTTTAACTCGCTTCGATCCGCGAATCGATGGTTGCTCAGAACGCCAGAACGGGCGCTGAATGAGGCTTATGAAGCAGCCTTAAAAATTAAGGGATTAGAAGATGCCCACTTTAGCGGCAACCGAATTTCTATTAACTCTGGTAATTATAGTAAGAGCGCAATCAACTATTTTCAGGGTGAATTAAAAAAGTATTTAGACGTCATTAAACTGCGGTTGATCGAGTTTAGAGCGAGTAGCTCGATCGTCCGCTTATCGAATCAGTCCATTACCGAAATTCAGGTCGATGAAACAACGAGCGACTTAACCACAATTAGTGTGATTGATCAACCTGCTTTAATCCTGAAAAAGCTGCGGTTTATCGATGAAGTGGTTGCTCGTTATGAAACCCCTGAAACAAACCCATCTTTGATTATTGTGTCTGAGCCGCAGCGGGATGGCTCTAATGGTATCGTCGGTCGATCGCAGACTCTGGCAGAGGCAACCGAAGAGCCAAAACGAGATATGAAATCAATTACGGACAAAACAGGCGTGTTACCTCGATCCATTCTTGAAACGGTCGATCGAATTAAGCGTGACTTAGATCCTCAGGCTGAGCAAGAGGTCGTTCAAAATTTTCGGGTCTCGAAGTCGAGAACAATTATCTCTCTGCGCCTGATTTTGTTGCTGATTATCGTTCCACTGCTTGTGCAGCAGATTTCTAAAAATTTTATCGTTGGGCCGGTGGTCGATCGATTTAGGACAGAAACAGAGCAAGCGAGCACCTTCCTCAACTCTGAGATGGAAGAGGAGGCATTGGACGAACTCCAGCGCTATGAACAACGATTGCGGTTTGAAGTTTTGATTGGCAAAGCTCCTCCGATCGGCGATGAGGAAATTGTGGAGCGGGTGCGAGAAAAAGCTGCCGAAGTCGAAGAACAATATTTTCGGCTGGGGTCAGACGCGATCAAAAATGTCTTTTCTGATGTTTTGGCACTGGCTGCCTTTGCCGTAGTCGTTTTGGTGAGCAAACGGGAAATTGCGGTGCTCAAGACCTTTATGGATCAGCTAATTTATGGCTTGAGCGACAGTGCCAAGGCTTTTATCATCATTTTGTTTACTGATATGTTTGTGGGGTTCCACTCACCTCACGGTTGGGAGGTTTTGCTAGAGGGAGTCTCGCGCCATTTAGGCTTACCGGCCAATCGAGATTTTATCTTCCTGTTTATCGCCACTTTCCCGGTTATTCTTGACACCATCTTTAAGTACTGGATTTTCCGTTACCTGAATCGGGTTTCTCCTTCATCGGTGGCAACCTATCGAAACATGAATGAATAATGAATGCCGCCACAAGTTACACCCCCAAGGCCCCTTGTGAATTCAAAACAATTTGCTAACTTCAGCCAACAGATCCTCCTGAGGATGCGGTTGATGTTAGGTGTCGGCGTTTTTGTGGGTCTCAGTGTTGCCACAATTTTGGCGGGATCGAGTGTGATTGGAGCCTTAACCCTGGCTGCTATCCTGGCTTTACTCAATAGCATTGGAGAAGCTCAGCTTGCTGTTCCTTGGTCCAGCCAGTCTGATTTCCCGTCCGAGTTTCCCCTTCCAGCCATCTGGCTGCAATTCATAACGGANTTGGGCGCTCTTTCTGGGTAGACTCACTACTGCCGCCACGGCTGTGTTAGGGTTAGCGGGCTATCTGCTCAACAGTTTGCAGCAAACGGAACCTTTCTGGTTGGTCCCAACTGCCATCGCTAGCCTGGTTTTTCTGGTGATCGCAGCAATTCAACGACGCACGGTTACCCGATTTTCCCAGATAGGGGTGATCGTAGGGGTGATCGCATTACTGAGTCTGGTTGGGCTGGGCTTTCCTCAGGTGCTGCAATCTCACGAAGCTCTGTTGGACTGGGCTGCTCCTTTTGGGCGGTTCCTGCCTACGCCATTTCTGCAAGCCACCGCACTGATGACCGTGGCCTATACAGGATTTGAAAGCTTGCTGCCCCAACCGATCCTTGCATCGGTTCAGCAGTCTTTGAAGGCGACAGGTTGGACGATCGGCCTAATCTGGCTACTGTTATTCAGTGTTGCCATCGTTTCCATCAGCACCGTGGGGACTACCGTTTTGGGAAGTGCTGTACAGGCCCATGCGGCTCCTTTAGCGATCGTGATGCGACAGCTGGCTTTTCCTGGTGGTGTCATACTCATGACCTTAGGAGCGATCGCCACATTAGCTGGAACTGTCCTTGCCTTATTGCCCAAACTTGCCGATCGACTGGTATTGTTCACTCAACCGATCGATCGATCAGCGACCTGGCGGTTACAGCGAGCCAGCATGATGCTTTCTCCCAGGGCCGCTTGGATTCTGGTTGCGGTGGCGATCGGCTGCATTACGCTGGTAGGAGATGTTCAATTGCTCTGGTCATTCAGCGCAGTCATGTTTTTAATCCATTACGCGCTCGTGCATCTCAGGGCTTGGCAATATCGTCAAATCAGGCTTTATCAACGCTGGCTGAATGGGATCGGCCTGGGAGGCTGCCTATTCCTCATCTTCTGGTTGGACTGGACCGTTTGGTTAGTTTGCTTGGGATTGGTAGCGTTAGGGGTACTCTGGTACGGGATGACGCAATGGTCTGAAGAAGAGGAGTAGGGACATGAAATTACCGCTGGGCAACCGGACAGGCAGGCTGTTGCTAGGCAGCATGATCGTCATTTTGTTGTCAAGCTGTACTGCGTTACTCAATCCAATTGTCGGACAGAGCAGTCCACACCTGATGCTTGGCAAACCCAGCAATGCCACCCACTTCAATGCCAAAGATTATCTGATAGTCCGATCGCAATACGTCCTTTCCTACAATCGCGATCGGGGCATTCCCAACTGGGCTAGCTGGCAACTTAACCAGAGTTGGTTGGGTGATCTACCTCGAGCCTCTTTTACTGCAGATTCTGAATTGCCTCAAGGCTGGTATCAGGTAGAACCGAATGATTACACAGGCAGCGGGTTCGATCGGGGACATCTAGTTCCGGCTGCCGATCGCAACAGGACTGAATCGGATAGTCGATCTGTGTTTCTGATGACCAATATTCTGCCCCAAGCACCAGACAACAATCAGGGACCGTGGGAACGGTTAGAGAGCTACTGTCGGGATAAAGTGCGGCAAGGGAAAGAGCTGTATGTTATTGCGGGAGGCGTTGGCGAAGGGGGATCTGGATTAAAGGGCAAACGTGCCACGATTGGTAAAGGCAAAATTGCCGTCCCAGCAGCGCTCTGGAAAATTGTGGTTGTGCTCGATCGACCCGGTTCAGGCATTGAAAGTATTACCGCCCAAACGCCTGTGATCGCAGTATTAGTTCCCAATCAACAGGGTTTAAAGGAATCGAGCTGGCAACTCTACCGCACTTCGATCGATGCAATTGAGCAACAGACGGGTTATGACTTTCTCTCGAATTTGCCTGAACCGATCCAGGCAAGTCTAGAAGCAAAAAAGAGTGCGTGAGTTGCCCGATTGTTTAAAATCCACAAAATACAAAATTATTCAACTCGAAGCAAGATATCTTCAACCAAAACTGGAATTGCAACAGGTTCAGCGTCTGGCAAAGTCAAACCTGTCATCGACAAGTCAGCAACAAGTGCGGTTTGAGGATCGCTGCAAGGTGACGCCCAGGGTTTGACTGCGGCTAGTTTCTTCCAAGAAGCAAAAGGAGCCGTGGCCAAAGAACAGGATTTCCAGCCACTTTGGACAGGAACTGCAAGCTGTTGACAGTATCCTCCCCGCCGTCCTTCTGAGCGATAGAACTGGCAATGGCGACAGGTAGATATAGCATCATTTACAGATTTCATATGCCAAGATTTCCCAGAGCGAATCAACGTTATTTTCATCTCGGGTATTCATTCCCAGAATTTGGAATGAATGGTGATTAAAACTGAGCCAATCCAAATTGTGGAGATTCAAAAAAGAAACTATCAATTTAGATATTTTTTAGACCTCTATTAAGAGTTGGATACATTTCTAGTTATTTCTTTTTCAATGAGGATCTCGATGAACTCGATAAGTTTTTTCTTGAACCCCATGGGGATCACAAAGAAACCGTTTCAAGATTATTGTGAGACCTAAATTAGCTATCCCCCTCAAAAATTAAGAAACTTGTAAGGATTAAAAAAATGAACTAATTGCAACGAAAAACGCTTCTACCAAATCGAATTTAGCGAAGAAAAATAGTGATAAATTTAGGTAGATTTAGGGATATAAACTTTTGTATTCTAAGTGTGATTTCTTCAGTTTTACGGAATTGAAATTCTAGATGGGATCCGTGATCCCTCGGTTATTTCCTTCTAGGGCTTCTTGCTTGAAATAGAATGCGCTGAAAAATGCGCTCCGTTTTATCTTTGTCGATTGCGTGCTTTTACTTATGACTGATTCCCTTTCTGTTCCGTTAGATTTGACAAGCGCCTGTGAATTATTACGCCCAATTAATTGCCTAAATTCACAGCCAATTTCCGATCGATCCCTGGTGCAAGCAGCAGTCCATCGGGTTGCAGCAGCATCTGACTATCAAATCCTGGGGATCTGTGCTAATACGCTTGCCGAAGGAATTCAGGCCCTCAAAACTTACGGGGCAGCGCTTGGATATCAACCGCAGCTCGATTTGGCTCCGATCGAAGGGGCCGTCTATATCAAGTTCAATCCCAAAAGTGCGCTGTGTTATGCCGATCGCTATAGCGGCGATTACCGAGGCGTTTTGATTTCTTGTCAGTCGGCCTACGAGTCAGGACTGAACGAAATGTTTGGTCACTTGCCGCTCGATTTATTTACTGATGCCGCTGATGGCTGAAATGGCTGATGCTGAAATGGCTGGTGCTGAAATAGCTTGATGTCACTCAACAAGGACTGTCAGCAGCCTGAAGTTGGCATTTTCGGTTAGGATTATCAGTCCAGAACTCCACGTAACTGCACTCATGCTTTCACCGGACGACTTGGCTGCTCAACAGCGAATTGAAGAGTTGAAGAAGCTGCTGCAACAGGCCAGCTATGAATACTACGTCTTGGATGCGCCGACTTTGCCGGATGCCGTCTATGACCAGCTTTATCGAGAGCTGCAAGATCTGGAAAGCCGCTACCCCAAATGGATCACACCCGATAGTCCGACGCAGCGGGTCGGTGAAAAGCCTGCCACTCGCTTTACTTCGGTTCGCCATAATGTGCCGCTCTATAGTTTGGAAAATGCCTTTGGCATGGAGGAGTTTGGCAACTGGCAGGAGCGCTGGCGACGAGTGGCTCCAGCGATTGAAACCTTTGAATATGTCTGTGAGCTAAAAATTGATGGCAATGCCCTGGCGCTGACTTATGAAAATGGGGTTTTAGTGCGGGGAGCAACCCGTGGCGATGGCATTACTGGGGAAGAAATCACGCAGAACGTCAAGACGATTCGATCGATCCCGTTGCGTCTCAATCTAGAAAATCCGCCGCCGATCGTTGAGGTGCGGGGAGAAGCTTTTTTAAGGCTAGATACCTTCGAGCAAATTAACCGAGAACGCGAACAGGCTGGAGAAGCGTTGTTTGCGAATCCGCGCAATGCCACGGCAGGAACATTACGCCAACTGGACTCGCGGGTCGTGGCCAAACGTCAACTCGACTTTTTCGCCTATACACTGCACATCGAAGGGGTAGCGGTTGAGGATGCAGCCTCGGCAGATCAGGTCCAGCAGATTCAGCAACTTCAACTTTTGGCCTCTGAAGCAGATTCAGCAGATTCAGATGAAGCGCCAATTGAGCGATCGTCCCAACCCAGAACCGCTTCAGACTCAGGTAATTTGCATCCCAGTTTCGATCTGCCCCTCTCACAATGGGAATCGCTAGAACTGCTGCAATCTTTTGGATTCAGGGTGAATCCCAACCGGAAGTGCTGCCGATCGCTTCAGGAAGTAGGCGAGTATTTTGACGAGTGGTCTACGGCCCGCGCCGATCTGCCCTACATGACTGATGGTGTTGTAGTGAAGCTGAATGACTTCGAGTTGCAAAACCAGCTTGGCTTCACGCAGAAATTTCCGCGTTGGGCGATCGCTCTCAAATATCCAGCAGAGGAAGCCCCGACGATCGTTGAGCGAATTAGCGTTAATGTGGGACGAACCGGAGCCGTCACTCCCCTGGCGGAACTGCGGCCTGTTCAATTAGCGGGTACGACCGTATCGCGGGCCACTTTACACAATGCTGACCGGATCGCTGAACTTGATATTCGGGTCGGTGACACCGTAATTATTCGGAAGGCTGGCGAGATCATCCCAGAGGTTTTACGGATATTACCCGAATTGCGGCCTACGGATACTGAGCCGTTCCAGATGCCAACCCACTGTCCGGAATGTGGTCAACCTCTGTTTCGGGAACCGGATGAAGCCGTGATTCGCTGCGTCAATACCTCCTGTCCGGCCATTTTGCGGCGATCGCTAATTCACTGGGCCAGCCGGGATGCTCTGGATATCCGGGGATTAGGCGAAAAATGGGTCGAGCAGTTTGTCGATCGAGACTTGCTGCGTTCCGTCGCTGACATTTACGATCTGACAGTCGAGCAACTGCAAACGGTCGATCGCATGGGCAAAAAATCGGCCCAGAATCTGGTGGAGGCGATCGCCGAGTCGAAAAATCAACCCTGGTCGCGGGTGCTCTATGGTCTGGGCATCCGTCATGTAGGCAGTGTCAATGCTCAAACGTTGACCGAGCAGTTTCCCACTGTTGAAAAACTGGCCGGGGCTGAAATGGCTGACATCGCTGCTGTATACGGTATTGGTAGCGAAATTGCCCAGTCTGTCTATCAATGGTTTCGGGTTCCGGCAAATCAGGTTTTGATCGATCGCCTGCGAGCCGCAGGGATTCAGGTGGTTGGTGAGGCTGCTCCTGTTGCTTCAACTTCCCAAGTTTTTGCAGGCAAAACCTTTGTGATCACAGGCACTCTACCTACGCTGAAACGAGATGAGGCCAGGGATCTGATTCAAAAAGCGGGAGGAAAGGTGACGGGATCAGTGAGTGCAAAGACTAGCTATGTAGTAGTTGGCGAAGAAGCTGGCTCCAAGCTGACCAAAGCAGAAGAATTGGGTATTCCCCAGCTTTCCGAAACGCAACTCTTGGAATTATTAAATGGAACAGCAGGCAGTGCCTCGTTATCCTCTTGATCCAGCAATTCCCAACAGTCGCTTGTTAGAGTGGTCAAAGCCGCCTGCATAGTCTGGAATTGGGTATGAATAGTCCTGCTGTCGTTGAAAATCCGCCTCGAAAGACTTTGTCAGAGGCGATCGCTCAGTGGAAACCAACAGCAGCAAGGCTGAGACTGTTTGGAGTTGCTCAATCTAGAGTTGCTCAATCTGGAGTGGCTCGATCATGCAAACCCAATCCATTTATGTCGCGCTGGTTCAATCTCTTGTTGCTGCCTTTGGTGATGCAAGCCGGAGCCGCCAGAGCCGCCGATCGAATCACCATTTCCTATGGGTTGTTGGAGCGATCGATTACGGTTGAGTCTTTAGAACAGTATGCTGACGACGGTACGATTAATCGGGATCTGAAGACCTACACGCGGTTTCTAGATGAAGCCCAGCGGGAGCAATTACGGCAGGCTTTGATGGCCCGTGCTGATTTAGGGGTAGTGGCGGTTTCGCAGTTCCTTTACACCCAGCAAGGCGAAATTTTGCTCCAGCGTCTGGGAGAAGTGATCAGAACTGATGCTAACCTGTCAGGATTTTACGCGATCCGATCGGCCCTGATTTTGGCGGCTGATGATCCCCAGGGTTTAACTGTGCTTAACGTGCTGCGGGAATTTCCACTCAGCAACATTCGAATTGATCTGGGCCGCACGCTGCAAATTTTGGGAGACCTGCAAACGCTAATTCGCCAAACCCAAGAGGCAGTGTTATTGGTTGATCAGCAATCTGCTCTGGAAGCTGAAGCTGCACCTCAGTTGTCGAATTTGCCCAATTTACAGCGGTTGGGCGGGTTTAGCTGGCATCAAGCATCAATCCAGATGCAGGACATCAGCCGTAACCGCAGTTTTCCAGTTGATCTCTATTTGCCAGAGCATCGGGATCAAACGCCGGTTTTAGCTGCTCCCGTGGTTGTAATCTCCCATGGGTTGGGGTCCGATCGCAGCAGCTATGCCTATCTCGCCAAACAATTAGCCTCCTATGGGTTTGCCGTTGCTGTGCCTGAACATCCCGGCAGCAATGCTCAACAGTTGCAGGCCTTAATTGCAGGAACTGCCAGTGAAGTCACTTCCCCCAATGAATTTATCGATCGTCCTTTGGATATCAAATATTTGCTCGATCAGCTAACTCGCTTAAACCAGACCAATTCCCCGTTCCAGGGTCAGTTCAATCTTAATCAAGTGGGAGTAGTGGGCCAATCGTTTGGGGGCTATACGGCGCTGGCGCTGGCGGGTGCCCAAATCAACATGCAGCAACTCGCTCAGGATTGTAGCCAGGGGAGTCCTTACAATCTATCCTTGCTGCTTCAATGTCGCGCTTTAGAACTCACTCAACCTTTGCCCCAGCTCTACGATCCTCGGGTTAAGGCGATTATTGCGATCAATCCGATCGGCAGCAGTTTATTGGGCGCAACAGATTTTTCTCAGATTCAGATTCCAGTGATGCTGATTGGCGGTAGTGCAGATACGATCGCCCCAGTCTTACTGGAACAAATTCGGCCTTTCACCTGGCTAGCCACGCCCGATCGATACCTGGTGGTTTTACAAGGCGGCACCCATTTTTCTACGATTGATGTTCCTGCGGGAGATGCTGCCAATGTAATTCAATTACCTCGCGAAATTGTAGGCCCTGATCCCAGCCTCGCCCGTGTCTATATCAATATTTTGGGCACTGCATTTTTCCAAACTTATGTCGCGAATCAAGCGAACTACCGCTTCTATCTCGATGCTGCCTATGTTCGCACCCTCAATCAGCCTGAGTTGCCCATTTCCCTGGTTCAGTCGCTGACCCCCAATCAACTGGAAACCCTGGCTGAGCAGCCCGGAGCCACTAATGCTCCTACAGCCAGATTGAACTCTCGGTTGACTTTGCCCCCAGCGCGATCGGTTAATTAAAGCTGACAAAAACGACAGGGCTGACAATGGGTAGAACGGGGTTGCAAGCGCGATTGGCCTGAATCGGTGTGAAGGTATGTAAAGCAATCCTTTAAAATAGGGAAAGCAATTTCTGGAAGCGTATTCGATCCAATGGCCTTACCCCCTGCAGATACCCCCCTTTACAACCATCCTTTACCTGCCATTGAAGATTGGTTAAGAACCAATGGTTGTCAGCAGGATGAAGCCGATCTGCATTGCTGGCATGTGAAAAAACAGAACTGGCAAGCAGAACTTCATCTAGAAGTGGATTCGATCACGGTTCGCTATATTGGCGCAGGCGAGGGCGGGCGAGATATTCAGCGATCGTTCAAATATTCTCTCAGCCGCCGTGATCTTGATGAGGTTGTGTTTGCTGGTCCCTAAACCTGACCACCAAGGCTTGATGCTAGACGCTAAACTTTGACTTTACCAAACCGACGATCGCGCTGTTGATAGGAGGCAATGGCTCGGTGGAACTCAACGCGATCGAAATCGGGCCAAAGCGTATCTGTCACATAGAGCTCTGCATAGGCAACCTGCCATAACAGGAAATTGCTGATGCGCATCTCGCCACTGGTGCGGATCATCAAATCCAGATCAGAAATTCCATCGGTGTAAAGGTGATGCTCAAACAGGGTTTCATCGATTTCTTCAGGTTGTAAGACCCCTTGCTGCACTTTTCGGGCAATCTCACGACAGGCTTGAATAATTTCCTGTCTGCCACCATAGTTAGTTGCAACCGTAAA
The DNA here is from genome assembly GCA_002796835.1 of Elainella saxicola E1. Lineage (GTDB taxonomy): Bacteria > Cyanobacteriota > Cyanobacteriia > Elainellales > Elainellaceae > Elainella > Elainella saxicola. The sequence goes on from LUGL01000023.1 coordinate 130,866, forward strand.
CTGGATGCTTTTGTTTTGACGAGTTTGATCCATGGCTCGCTCAATTTCTAGCTGAAGTGATTTGGGTAAAGCGGATAGATTGCCAACGAATCGAATCTGCACATCCTCTTCCATCATTTCTCGCAGCTCTTGCCGCAAAACTCGCTCGAAGAGTGTCATCAAAAAATCGACTTCTTCCAACGGGCGGCCCCAGTTTTCGGTTGAGAAGGCATAGGCAGTCAGGGCTTGAATTCCCCAATCCTTGCAGCAGCGCAGAATATCTTTGAGGGCATCCACTCCCCGGCGATGACCCATAATGCGAGGCAGCCCCCGCTGTTTTGCCCAACGACCGTTCCCATCCATAATGACCGCAACATGCCGGGGCAACCGTTCGCGCACCAGATCCGGCGGTAACTCTTGTAGGATAGTGGGCTTGACTGTCATTTTTTCTCCCGAGAAGCTGATGATTTAGGTTGAAACAGACGCGCCAGCAGTGCCAGCGTACGAGCGCCCAACTGGCGACCCAAGGCTGCCTCCCGTTCGACAGAAGGGGAAAATCGTTCGCGCAGCATTTCCCTAAGCTTACTGCTCGTCAATGGCCGATATAGGGTACCCCGTTCTGCCAGGGAAATTGAACCTGTTTCTTCAGATACAACAACGCAGGCACAGTTTTCGACTCGCTCTGTAATTCCCATTGCAGCTCGATGCCGAGTGCCTAGCTGCCGAGAGGCGGTGCGCTCTGAAATAGGCAGAATCACTCCTGCAGCCAAAACCCGAGAACCCCGAATCAGCACGGCTCCGTCATGTAAAAGCGTTGTTGTCTGAAAAATGGTTTGCAACAGCTCCTTTGATACTTCCGCATTCAATCTAACACCGGGTACGGAGAAATCTCGTTCATCGATCGGGCGATCGGTTTCCAAGATTAGCAGAGCCCCCGTGCGATTTTGCGAAAGTTCCTTCACTGCATCCACAATTTCATCAATCACACTATCTGGCTTTGGAATTGCTTCATGAGATGGACGAAAAAGCTGCAAAATTTCTCCCCGCCCAATTTGTTCTAGCAGTCGTCGAAACTCACCCTGGAGGATCAGCGCCATGGCTACTGCCGATCCAATCACCAGCTTTTCCAGCACAAAACTGAGAAATCTCAACCCTAATGCGCTGCTAAGAGCAGAAGCCAGCATTAAGATAATCAGTCCTCGGACCATCCACAAGGTTCTGCGCTCCCCGATAATCACCAAAATCATGTAGGCCAGCAGCAACACCAGCCCAACATCAATTACACGAGGTAGCAAGGACCAGGTCCAGCCAAGGTTGATCAGCCATTGCTTTAACTGAAATCCCATTTGAGCGACGTTGGTGAACCTTGCGAACGGGGAAACAAAGGGAGAGAGGGAATCAGGGGTTTTTAAGTTTCAGACCTCAAAATTTAAAGCTCAATATTAAAGCTCAAAAATTGAGACAACAAACTTAAAACTCCTTCAGTCTTTCGGGAAGACAATCCTGACGCAACAAATCCTGATAGGTTTCACGTTGCAAAATCAGGTTGGCTTCGCCGTGGTGTACCAAAACAGCAGCAGGTCGGGGCAGCCGATTGTAATTGGAAGCCATGCTGTAGTTGTAGGCTCCGGTCGCCATCACCACCAGCACATCGCCTGCTTGAGTTTCGGGCAGGTCTGCTTGTTTAATCACAATGTCTCCTGATTCACAATGCTTGCCTGCAACGGCCACTTTTTGTGTCAGGGGTTCCGACATCCGGTTTGCCACCACCGATCGATAAACGGACTGATAGGTGATGGGGCGTGGATTATCAGACATACCGCCATCCACCGTAACGTAGGTGCGGATGTTTGGGATCACCTTCTGGTTGCCGATCGTATAGGCGGTGACGCAGGCAGGGCCAATCAGCGATCGTCCAGGCTCAGCAATCAGCTTCGGCAGGGCCAAATTCTGCGCCCGACAGGCGGCAACAATACCTTCACAAATCACCTTGGCCCAAGCTTCGATGCTGGGGGGATCGTCAGATTCGGTATAGCGAATTCCCAGGCCACCCCCAATATCCAATTCCTGAATGGACAACTCATACTGAGCGGCTTTGCTGAGCCATTGCACCATTACGCCTGTTAAATCTTGATGGGCTTGCAGCTCAAAAATTTGGGAGCCGATATGGGCATGTAAACCGACACAGTTCAATTGGGGCTGCTGGCTGACAAAGGCAAAGACGCTATCAAGCTGATCGGGATCAAAGCCAAACTTGCTGTCAAGGTGGCCCGTGCGAATGTATTCATGGGTATGACATTCAATGCCGGGAGTTAACCGCAACATGATGCGAATAGGCTGATCGCCTGCTAAAGAAACCAGCGTTCTTAGCTCTAGCCAGTTATCGACCACAATCGTACAGCCAACTTCGATCGCCATTTGCAGTTCATCGATCGATTTATTGTTGCCATGAAAATACATGATGTCCGGTTTCACGCCTGCTTGCAAAGCCGTGTATAGTTCGCCACCCGAAACCACATCAATCCCCAAACCTTCGGAAGCCACCATGGCACAAACGGCCAAACAGTTCCAGGCCTTCGAAGCATAAATCATGAGGGATTCACCCGGATAATGCTGCTCAAATGCCTGACGATACTGGCGGCAAGCTGTCCGTAGAGTTTCTTCATCCAAGATGTACAATGGAGTACCAAAGCGCTTCACCAGATCCACGACATCGCAACCACCGACCTCAAGATGCTGTTGACTATTGACACGCGCTGTCAGAGGAAGCAAAGACTGATTTGGTGAGGAAATATCTGTTGTGACAGGCAAGTATTGGCGACCAGAAGCCGCGACTGTCGTAGAGGTCGATACCATTCGTGTTTTTGATCCTTGAGAAATTAAGCTGTTGCAGGAACCCTTTAACGCGAGCGCGCCAGAGGCCCTCTATATTAAAGTGTACAATTGAGGGCTGTTCATCCTAATTTGTTTTTTCGGCTTTTGTGAATTTTCTAACGCTACAGCCTTTAACCTCGGAGCATCTGGCAGAAGCTGTCGCGCTCGATCGACGCTGTTTAGGCGGCTTGTGGACCGAAAGTGGCTATCAGCGAGAAATAGAAAGTCCGAATAGTGATTTATTGATCTTGCAGCCCATTGCAACGGATGCGAGTGTTCTTGATGCGGATCAGACTCTCCCGCCCTTGATTGGGCTTGCCTGTGCCTGGTCGATTCTGGATGAATGTCACATCACGTTGCTTGCCGTTGATCCCCTCTATCGTCATCGGGGTTTTGGCCAACTCTTGCTTTATACCCTGCTTGTGTTGGCATACGACCGGGGCCTGGAATGGGCCACTTTAGAGGTGCGAGCCTCGAATCAAACTGCAATTGCTCTCTATCAAAAGTATGGATTTGAATCGGTGGGCAACCGACCAAAATATTATCCCAATGGAGAAGATGCGCTGATTTTGTGGCGACGGGGACTGCAACGCCCAGAATTTCAAGTTGCTTTAAAGCAATGGCAGAAACAGTTGGGCGATCGTCTGCAATCACTCAATTATGCTTTAACCCAATTCCCAAACCTGGACTGGAAACCGGTTATCTCAATCCAAATTTGAACTCGATCTGCAAATTTCCTCTTGACGTGGGAGAACTTTTTTCGCAAAATTTCCCTTCGGGAGCTTTATTTACGATCCCCAATACTGCATTTTCCTGAACTTCAACAGGCCGTCTCTTCGGTTGCTTTCGGAAATCCCTACCTGAATCCTGCTGTCCGTTGCGAACAGCTTGAGGATTTTCCTATGCTAAAATCAGCGTACCGGTTCGCACCAGGTGATAAAGGAACGCCATGTTTGAACGCTTCACAGAGAAAGCCATTAAGGTGATCATGCTTGCCCAGGAAGAAGCTCGTCGCCTGGGACATAATTTTGTGGGTACAGAGCAGATCCTCCTGGGTCTGATTGGAGAAGGGACCGGCGTCGCCGCCAAAGTTCTGAAATCCATGGGTGTCAACTTGAAAGACGCTCGGATTGAGGTCGAAAAAATTATTGGGCGGGGTTCTGGTTTCGTTGCTGTTGAAATCCCCTTTACTCCCCGTGCCAAGCGTGTGCTAGAGCTTTCCCTGGAGGAAGCTCGTCAACTGGGACACAACTACATCGGCACCGAACACTTGCTGTTAGGTTTGATTCGTGAAGGTGAAGGGGTCGCTGCCCGCGTCCTCGAAAACCTTGGAGTTGACCTTTCGAAGGTGAGAACTCAGGTGATTCGCATGCTGGGTGAAACAGCGGAAGTTTCTGCCGGGGGCAGTCAAGGTCGCACCAAAACTCCCACACTGGATGAATTTGGTTCTAACCTGACCCAGATGGCCGCTGAAGGAAAGCTAGATCCTGTTGTGGGTCGGCAAAAGGAAATCGAGCGAGTCATCCAGATCCTGGGTCGCCGGACAAAAAACAACCCTGTGCTGATTGGGGAACCTGGCGTTGGCAAAACAGCAATTGCTGAAGGGCTAGCTCAGCGTATCTCTAATGGTGATATTCCCGATATTTTGGAAGATAAGCGGGTTGTCACACTAGATATTGGTCTACTGGTTGCAGGGACCAAATATCGAGGTGAATTTGAAGAACGCTTGAAAAAGATCATGGATGAAATCCGGCAAGCCGGAAACGTCATCCTGGTAATTGATGAGGTTCACACGTTGATTGGTGCGGGTGCTGCTGAAGGGGCGATCGATGCTGCCAACATTCTTAAGCCTGCCTTGGCTCGAGGCGAACTTCAATGTATTGGTGCCACCACGCTGGATGAATACCGCAAACATATTGAACGGGATGCTGCACTAGAGCGTCGTTTCCAGCCCGTCATGGTAGGCGAACCAACCGTGACAGAAACCATCGAAATTCTGCATGGTTTGCGCGATCGCTATGAACAGCACCACAAGCTGAAAATTTCGGACGAAGCACTGGAGGCGGCTGCAAAACTGTCCGATCGCTATATTTCCGATCGTTATCTACCAGACAAAGCGATTGACTTGATCGACGAGGCGGGTTCTCGCGTCCGTTTGATTAACTCTCAGTTGCCCCCGGCAGCCAAAGAGTTGGATAAAGAGCTGCGTCAGGTCCTGAAAGATAAAGACGATGCAGTCCGCTCTCAAGATTTTGATCGGGCGGGCGAACTGCGCGATCGAGAAATGGAGATCAAGGCGGAAATTCGTTCGATCGCTCAAAACAAGAAAGCAGAAGGTTCTGAAGGCTCTGAAGATTCCCCAGTCGTTACCGAGGAAGACATTGCTCAAATCGTCGCCTCTTGGACTGGCATCCCGGTCAACAAGCTAACCGAATCCGAATCCGAGAAGCTGCTGCACATGGAAGACACCTTGCATCAGCGCATGGTGGGTCAGGATGAAGCCGTTAAAGCGATTTCTCGCGCCATTCGTCGGGCTCGTGTGGGTCTGAAGAATCCAAATCGACCGATCGCTAGCTTTATCTTCTCCGGTCCAACTGGGGTTGGTAAGACGGAATTGGCGAAATCCTTAGCCGCTTACTTCTTCGGTTCTGAAGAAGCCATGATTCGACTTGATATGTCCGAATTCATGGAGCGCCATACGGTTTCCAAGCTGATCGGTTCACCTCCGGGTTATGTGGGATACAACGAAGGTGGGCAGCTCACAGAAGCAGTACGTCGTCGGCCTTACACGGTAGTGCTGTTCGACGAAATTGAAAAAGCACATCCGGATGTGTTCAACATGCTGCTGCAAATCCTGGAAGATGGTCGTTTGACCGATGCCAAGGGCCGCACGGTGGACTTCAAGAACACGTTGCTGATTATGACTTCCAACATCGGTTCAAAGGTGATCGAAAAAGGTGGCGGCGGTCTGGGCTTCGACTTTGCCGAAAGTGCTGCCGATGCTCAATACACCCGCATCCGATCGCTAGTGAACGAAGAGCTGAAGCAATACTTCCGCCCAGAGTTCCTTAACCGTCTAGACGAAATCATCGTCTTCCGTCAGCTCAGCAAGGACGAAGTCAAGCACATTGGCGATATTCTGCTGAAGGAAGTCTACTCTCGTCTGCAAGAGCAGCACGGTATTACGCTGGAAGTCACCGAGAAGTTCAAGGATCGTCTGGTCGAAGAGGGTTATAACCCCAGTTACGGTGCCCGTCCCCTGCGTCGAGCGATTATGCGCTTGCTAGAGGATTCCCTGGCTGAGGAAATTCTCTCAGGCAGAATTAAGACCGGCGAAACGGCGATCGTTGATATCGGTGAAGAAGGCCAGGTTCAAGTCCGGGCTGAACAAACCCGTGAATTGTTGCCTCAAGCTGTTGAGTAACGATCGATAAAAAACTTCGGTTCTAATAAGCGGTGGTTTCTAGGTTTCTGGAAGCCACCGTTTTTGCTTTTGGGTGTTGGTTGAACCTAAAACTCCAGTTCCACAAACAAATCAGTAACCGCTAAAGTAAACCCGGGCAGAACTTCCTCTCCATCTAACTGATCGGAGAATTGCGGTACGATCGATTTCTCACCTGCTTTTGCTTGCTTGACTTATGCCGCTGCATTTAATCAACCGCCTTCCCCCTGATCTGAACACAACTGTAAGTTTTACACTGGCGCTCACTGCTGAAGAACGGACCCGATCGCGTCACTACTTTGAAACTGAGCATGAGGGTGTGTATTTGCAATTGCCACGGGGTACAGTCTTACGGCATGGGGATATATTACAGTCCGATCATCCAGAGCATTTAGTGCGGGTCATTGCCAAACCGGAACCCGTGATGGTCGTCACGGCTACTACACCGCTTCAGCTTTTGCGAGCGGCCTATCATTTAGGCAACCGACATGTGCCATTAGAAGTGACTGCTGATTATTTGCGGCTTTCCCCCGATCCAGTCCTCAAAGCAATGTTAGAGCAATTAGGCGTGCAGGTGACTGAAGCGATTTTACCTTTTGAGCCAGAAGCAGGAGCATATGGCCAGGACTATACTGCTGGTCATCATGCTAATCATCACTCGGAGCACAGCCATCAACATTAGTAGATCATTAGTATGATGACTTCGATGAAGACAAATATGTCTATAAATTATTTCTCTTTAGTGAACCCATAGTAATTGCAATTGAACCAAGACTGGACACTTTATTTTGATGAATGCTCGATCGCTCCTTTCTTTGCTGCAACTGGTTAGTCCGGGACTTCCGGTTGGAGCTTACACCTATTCAGAAGGATTAGAAACTCTGGTTCAACAAGAACAACTGAAGACTGCTGCCGATCTCCAGCAATGGTTAATGCAGGAATTACAGTATGGTGGCATTCGAGTTGAAGCGGCAATTTTAGTGCGGGCTTATCAAGCAGCTCTGCAAGCTGATCCGCATCAATTGTCAATCTGGAATCAATGGCTCTCTGCATTCCGAGAAACCGAAGAAATGCGAGAACAAAGTTGGCAAATGGGTCGATCGCTGAATCGGCTCCTCAAGGAATTACAGCCCCAGTCTCAATCTTTACTAGCGATCTGTGAGCCTTGCAATTTTGCAGTTGCTTTTGCGGTTGCGGCGGCTTGTTGGCAGATCGATCGCTCCGAAGCAGTATTGGGCTACTTACAGAGCTGGGCCACGAATTTAATCAATGCCGGGGTGCGGCTGATCCCACTTGGCCAAACTCAAGGACAGCAGATTTTGCTAAATCTTTCCGATCAGCTAGAAAAGACCTGTGCAGAGGCATTCAGCCTTAGTGATGATCAATTGGAATGCTGTAGCTGGGGTGTTTCGCTCGCCAGCATGAACCATGAAACTCTATATTCTCGATTATTCCGCAGTTGACCACGAGCTGATCGCTACCGGGTTGGACGTGGTTTACTTTTACAAGTTTGAAATTTTACAGGTTTGAGATTTAGGGAGAGACCAATGCAACCCTTTCGAGTTGGAATTGCTGGACCTGTCGGTTCTGGAAAAACGGCTCTGGTTGATGCGCTATGTAAGGCCATGCGCGATCGCTGCAATATCGCCGTAGTGACAAATGATATTTATACCCAGGAGGATGCTCAATTTCTCGTCCGCAGTCAGGCATTGGAACGCGATCGGATCGTCGGCGTTGAAACAGGCGGCTGTCCTCACACTGCAATTCGAGAAGATGCCTCGATCAACTTAGTGGCGATCGAAGAATTAGAACGTAAATTCAATCCACTCGACTTGGTGTTTGTCGAAAGCGGCGGAGACAATTTAGCCTCAACCTTCAGTCCCGAACTCGTAGATCTAACGATCTATGTGATTGATGTTGCAGCCGGTGACAAGATCCCGCGTAAAGGTGGACCGGGGATCACAAAATCTGATCTATTGGTGATCAACAAAATTGACCTTGCGCCGCTTGTGGGAGCCAGTTTGGAGGTGATGGATCGGGATGCGCGTAAAATGCGAGGCGATCGTCCGTTTGTCTTCACCAATCTTAAAACTCAACAAAGCCTAGATGTAGTGATCGATTTTATCGATCTCCATAGAGGTAGTGTCCTACCACCAGAAGTCAGAAAATCTACCTTAAGCAACTTAACAATTTGAGAAGAAGGTGCATTCTGTAGTCTAGGATACATTTTTTGCTCAAACTCAGCCATACCATCGCTTATGGCGAGATTTGACAAGTATTTAGCCTCCGCAGGAGGAGTGAACAATCAATGACAAGGCAATTTGGTCGGCGTAAATTTTTACTCTATGGGTCCGCAACATTAGGGACAAGCATTTTGTTGAAGGCTTGTGCCTCCAGTACGACATCATCTAGCGGCACCGCATCGCCAGCAGCAGAATCGCCAGCAGCAGAGTCTCCGGCTGCAGCAAGTGGAGATACGATTAAGGTCGGTGTCCTCCACTCTCTCAGCGGTACAATGGCCATCTCTGAGAAGAGTGTGGTAGATTCCACCATGCTTGCGATCGACGAAATCAACAAGGCAGGTGGTGTCGGCGGTAAGCAAATCGAAGCGGTTCAGGAAGATGGTGCTTCTGATTGGCCTACCTTTGCTGAAAAAGCGAAGAAATTGATTGAAGAAGATAAGGTCGTGGTCATCTTCGGCTGCTGGACTTCCGCTAGCCGTAAAGCTGTACTGCCGGTGTTTGAAGAAAAGAATCACATGCTGTTCTACCCGGTGCAGTATGAAGGTCAAGAATGTTCGAAGAATATCTTCTACACTGGCGCAGCGCCGAACCAGCAGATCGAGCCTTCTGTGGACTGGCTGCTGAAAGAAAAAGGCAAAGACTTCTACCTGGTGGGTTCGGACTATGTCTTCCCCCGGACTGCGAACACTATCATCAAAGCGCAACTGCAAGCGAAGGGCGGTAAGACCGTCGGTGAAGATTACCTGCCGCTCGGCAGCACCGAAGTAACTCCCATCATTGCTAAGATCCGTTCTGCGCTCCCCAACGGCGGTGTGATTTACAACACGCTGAACGGCGACAGCAACGTGGCCTTCTTCAAACAGTTGCAAGGGGCCGGTCTGACTGCGGATAAATATCCAGTCATGTCAGTCAGTATCGCTGAAGAAGAAGTGAAAGCGATCGGTACAGAATTCCTCAAGGGGCAATATGCGGCATGGAATTACTTCATGACCGTCGATAGCCCTGAGAACAAGAAGTACGTTGAGGCATTTAAAGCTAAGTATGGAGACGATCGGGTGACCAATGACCCGATGGAAGCCGGATACATTTCGGTGAACTTGTGGAAGCAAGCGGTTGAGAAAGCAGGCGATCCTGGCACCCCAACCGATCTGGAAAAAGTTCGGACTGCCGTTTATGGTCAGGAATTCGCGGCTCCAGAAGGTCCGGTGACCATGAAGCCCAACCACCACATCTCCAAGACGGTGCGGATCGGTGAAGTCCGAGATGATGGTCTGTTTGAGATCGTTTACGAAACTCCCAAGCCGGTGGATCCAATTCCATGGAACCAATATGTGGCAGAAACCAAAGGCTTCACCTGCGATTGGACGAAGACAGGCGTCGATAATCCTGGCAAGTTCAAGAGCTAAGTAGCTTTGGTGTGGATCTGAATCGGTCCAACTAAATTCGTATCGATGAATACTGTGGGGACAAAATTGTTGAGAAATAATTAAGTGCTGCTCAATAGTTTGTCCCCATTTTTGTGTCTGCCTGCATGTAGCAGATTGAGTAAGGGTTGAAGCTTAAGTTTTTAGCTGATTCACCAGCAGTTTGAGTCTCTCACGGCAGCTGAAGGAGCTTCTCTTGTTTACTGGAATCTTAGATGGAATTTTTAATGGGCTGAGCGTTGGCTCGGTTTTGTTATTAGCAGCGCTGGGGCTGGCGATCGTCTTTGGCTTGATGGGCGTGATCAATATGGCTCATGGCGAACTGATGATGCTAGGCGCTTACACTACTTTTGTCGTGCAAAACGGCTTCAAGCAACTGGGCGCACCCTGGACTCAGTTTTATATTTTCTTTGCAGTCATTGCAGCGTTTCTAGTAGCCGCACTGGTGGGTCTTGCCTTAGAAAGGGGAGTGATTCGCTATCTCTACGGACGACCTCTGGAAACTTTGCTGGCAACTTGGGGCGTCAGCCTAATTTTGCAGCAGTTCGTTCGGAGTGTGAATTGGGTCCTTGTGATTGGGCTGATCTTATTCTGCCTGCTGTTCTTTGGCGGCTTGTGGATCGTCAAACGGCGGCCTGACTTTGAGCGCATTCGCAATTGGGCGATCGCCATTCTGCTTCCCCTTTCGGCAGCTATTTCGTTTGCAGTTGGTTCAGTGCTCAGCAAAACCTATAAGCTGGCCGTGACCAAGCCCTGGTTCGGGGCCCAAAACGTGGATGTGACTGCGCCCAAATGGCTGTTGGGAGGATTGCCGATCGGCAATTATCAGTTGCCCTATACCCGGATGTTCATCATGGTGTTAACTGTGCTGTGTGTTCTGGGAATTTACTTCTTCCTTAATAAAACGCCCTGGGGCTTACGTATCCGTTCTGTCACGCAGAATCGCAACATGAGTGCCTGTCTGGGGATTCCGACCCAAAAAGTGGATGCCCTCACTTTTGCCCTGGGTTCAGGATTGGCAGGCATTGCCGGATGTGCAGTTAGCCTCCTGGGTTCAGTTGGTCCTAACACCGGACAAAACTATATCGTCAATACCTTCATGGTGGTCGTTGTGGGCGGGGTTGGCAAACTGGTCGGCACGATCGTGGGAGCAATGGCGATCGGCATCACAGACTACATTGTGGGGACTGGCATCCTGGCCCAGCTATTTGCGCCTATTCCACCCCTGGCTAATTTCTTCACCTTCTTTGCCACAACCAGTATGGCAAAGGTAATGGTTTTCTTCCTGATTGTGGTCTTCCTGCAATTTCGACCTGCCGGTCTCTTCCCTCAAAAGGGCCGCACCGTCGATGCCTAGACTTCAAAGCTCAAAGCTCAATCCAACCGTTCAAACTTGTAACTCATTCTTGTTCTTAAATGGAGTGAAATGGCAGCAGAGATAGCCGTTGAGCGCCGAATTGATAGCTCAAAACGCCGATTGATCGTTGAAGCAGCGATTGTGTTGGCAATAGCCCTTTTCTTCATCCTGGTCGTGCCGTTGTTGCTGTCCGACTTCCGGCTGAATTTGATGGGTCGCTTTCTGGCCCTGGCGATTGTCGCATTAGGGATTGATTTGATCTGGGGATTCACTGGATTGCTGAGCCTGGGGCATGGAATTTTCTTTACCCTGGGTGGCTATGCGATCGCCATGTATATCAAGCTCCAGATTCCAGAATCTGCGAGTTCTCGCCTGCCAGAGTTCATGTCGCTGTATGGGGTAACGGAACTGCCGTGGTTCTGGAAGCCATTCTATTCTTTTCCGTTTACTGCGTTGGCTGTTGTCTTAATTCCAGGCATTTTGGCGGGTTTGCTGGGCTATGTGATTTTCCGCAACCGGATTCGAGGCGTTTATTTCTCGATTCTGACCCAGGCTGCCACAATTATTTTCTTCAACTTCTTTAACGGTCAGCAGAAGCTGTTCAATGGCACCAATGGGTTAACCGACTTCCAGACAATCTTTGGTGCGAAGGTCAATTCACCCGGCACTCAATATACCTTTTACATCCTCACCATCATTGTGCTGGTATTCGCCTATGCCCTCTGCCGCTGGTTGACGAGTGGAAGATTTGGACGATTGCTGGTGGCCATTCGAGACGATGAAAGCCGGGTACGATTTACGGGCTATGATCCGACGGGCTTTAAGGTGCTGGTATTTGCCATTTCTGGGGCATTGGCTGGCCTCTCTGGAGCCTTTTTCACCCTGCAAACTGGCATCATCTCGCCCAACTCAATGAACATTGCCTTTTCGATCGAAATGGTGATTTGGGTTGCGGTCGGCGGACGGGCTTCACTGGTCGGAGCCATTTTGGGAGCGCTGGTCGTTAACTTTGCGAAAAGTTTGCTGAGCGAAAAGTTCCCGGATATCTGGTTGTTCTTCCAGGGTGGTTTATTCCTGTTAGTGGTAATGTTCTTGCCCGATGGCATTATTGGCTGGCTGCGGACTCGCGGGAAGGATCTGTTCCGTGCGGCAACGGGCAGAAAACGCATCATGACCTATCCGAGTTTAGAAGAGGATCCTGAGGTTGAGTATGAGCGAAAAAATCTTGGAGATTGAGAACTTAACGGTAAGTTTTGACGGCTTCAAAGCCCTCAACAATCTCAACTTCAGCTTGAATACAGGCGAGCTGCGCGTCATCATCGGTCCAAATGGAGCTGGAAAGACGACCTTTCTAGATATCATTACCGGCAAAACGAAGCCCACTGAAGGGAATGTTCGGTTTAAAGGCAAAAATCTCCGCCCTTACTCAGAACATCAAATTGCTCGCATGGGGGTCGGACGGAAGTTTCAGACGCCGAGAGTTTATCTAAATTTGACTCCAAGAGAGAATTTGGAACTTGCCTGTAACCGATTCAAAAATGTTTTCTCGACGCTATTCCGAAAGCCACCTACTGCCGAACGCAGAACGATCGGAGGATTATTGGAAACGATCGGTCTAGCTCGCAAAGCGGATATGAAAGCCAATTTGCTGTCGCATGGCGAAAAGCAGTGGCTGGAAATTGGTATGTTGGTGGCCCAGTCTCCGGATTTGCTGCTGGTGGATGAACCGGTGGCAGGTCTGACGGACGAAGAAACGGAATTGACGGGAGAATTATTAGTTTCTCTATCGAAAAGCCACTCAATTATTGTGATCGAACATGACATGGAATTTGTGCGGCAGATCGCCCAGGGACAGGTCACTGTGCTGCACCAGGGTTCTGTGCTCTGTGAAGGACATTTCGATGAAGTGCAGTCTGATCCACGCGTGATTGAAGTCTATCTGGGCCACGAAGTCGATCATGATCAGCCGATCGATCTGCAACAGGCTGCTTTGCAAGAGTAGTCGGTTTGAGCGCTAAGCGCTGAGTTTTGAATTTTGAGTTGGAATTGGTGTAAATCATGACACAAGCTGCGCCGAGCTTTGACACTGCTGTAACTGACTATCCCCTCATGCTGCAAGTGTCTGGGCTAAATGTCTACTATGGTGAGAGCCACATTCTGCGAAACGTAGACTTGAATGTACCCAAAGGGGAAATGGTTTGCTTGATTGGTCGGAATGGCGTGGGTAAAACCACACTGCTGAAGACAATTATGGGGTTGTTACGACCACGCAGTGGCAATATTTACCTGGAAAGGCAATCGATTCTCACCAAATCTCCAGATCAGAGGGCGCGGGCAGGCATTGGCTATGTGCCGCAGGGACGGGAAGTGATTCCTCGTTTAACAGTGAAGGAAAATTTGCTGCTGGGCTATGAAGCTAGAGCCGATCGTCCTAAAAATCGCCAAGAGATTCCCGAAGAAATCTTTGAGTTATTCCCGGTCTTAAAAGATATGCTGTGGCGAATGGGCGGTGACCTCAGCGGTGGTCAGCAGCAGCAATTAGCGATCGCCCGTGCTATTATGGGCCAGCCCCAGTTGCTCGTGCTAGATGAACCGACAGAAGGAATTCAGCCTTCGATTATTCTGGACATTGAATCAGCGGTGCGGCGCATTGTAGCCACGACTGGCATTTCAGTCTTGCTGGTAGAACAGCACCTGCATTTTGTGCGGCAGGCCGATCGCTATTACGCTATGCAAAAGGGTGGCATTGTGGCTTCTGGTCCCACCAGCGAACTTAGCAATGAGGTGATTCAGCGCTTTCTGGCGGTGTAATGGTCTTTTCGAAATATCTCTTCAAAGAGTTCGTGATCTTAGAGAGGCCGCGAGCGAGACGCTTGAACTATATTGGCCGAACATTATTGGTTGGACATTTCCGTTTTGGAACATGAGGGCAGTTTGCGAACTGCCCCTTTTTTATATGAGCCTCAAGTTGTGGCTTCTTCCTGCTCCAGATGGTGATGAATCGGATCCAGGATGCCCGGTAGTTCGTGATCTAGCCGACCCGATCGAACAAATTCCGTGTAGGTAGCTGCTTCGATCGCAAACAAATCACGCTGGAGTTGTTCGGCTCCGACTTCTAGCAAGTCTGGATCTTGCTGACAGAGTTTGCTGCTTTCGTCTTGCAGAAGGGCCAATTGCTGCCGCACCTCGGCTTCTTTGGCCTGATGAGTAGCTGGTTCGATGCCGAATTTAGAAGCGGGCTGTTGCAAATAGTCCAGTACCCGACTCAATGCGGCCTGCCGAGAAATCACTTCGAGATAGCGATCGCGCAGCGGACTAAATTCGATGAGTTGCAGCTTCTCCAGAATCGATTTTGCGGTTGCCCCCTGAAGTAAAGTCGTCAGGAAAACAACGCCAAAGACAGCTACCAACACCGCCCGTCGTTCTGGCAATTCGTCGGGCACACTTAGGGCTAGCGCCAGGGAAACCCCACCCCGCAAACCACTCCACCAGAGCATCGTCTGAGTTGGCAGATCAATATCGGATTGAGTCAACTGGTTACTTAACCCAGTTAGGCCAAAAATGACGATCGCCCGCATCACCAGGACAGTTCCAAAGGCGAGGGCAACCAATGTCAAATCCTGGCTATCCATGCCCAAACGAAACTGTGCCCCGATCAGCAAAAACAGAATGGAATTGGTGAAGAAGGCCACAAACTCCCAGAACTCACTCACCGCAATGCGAGTGCGGGGATTCATGCCAATGCGGGACCCGAAATTTCCTAAAATCAAGCCTGCGGTCACGGTACCGATTACGCCAGAGCCGCCTAATTTTTCTGCGATCAGATAGGCAGAATAGGCTGTGACTAACGTTAAGGATTGCTCCACCAAAGGCAAATCAAATCGCTGGGTTAAATAAGACACGCCGAATCCCAGCAGTGCGCCAACCAGCAATCCAACACCAACAACCGTAATAAAGTTCACCAGCAAATTCTGCGGGTCAAAGGTATCGGTGCCCATGGCAATGCCCACCACGAGGCTGAAAGCGACCACCGCAGTTCCGTCATTGAACATGCTTTCCCCTTCCACCAGGGCCTTGAGGCGGGGCGGCGCACCCAGTTCTCGCAGTAAAGCGCTAACTGAAACCGGATCGGTAGCGGCCAAGCAGGCTCCGATCAGCAGCGCCACCGGTAAACTAATACCAGTCCATTGGGCGATGGGCAGAGCAATGCCAAGAATGGTGATGCCAACACCAATCGTGACATAGAGGGCGATCGGTCCCAGATCCCGTTTCAAATCGTCCCAGCTTAAATTCCAGGTGGCTTCAAACAGCAAAGGCGGCAAGAAAATCCATAAAATCAGCTCAGGAGAAGGCGTAAAAAAGCGAACATCCAGCAGGGCCAGCCCCATGCCAGTAATTACCAGCATCAGGGTATAGGGAACCTGCCGTAACCAGGGCACGATCTGCGAGATAGTAGCCACGCCCAACGCGGCTGAAATAATCAGCAAAAACTGCTGCAGGTTTTCTTCGATCGCAAGATGTCCGGCGGTAGTACTTAATAGCATATTGAAATGTTAAAGATGCGACAGAGAAGATCGAGCAATAGACAGAAAGGATAGGAAAATTCAGCTAATTCCGCTGATGGATTGCTCACTCTCCTGGCGATGGTTCAATTTCTGCTGAGAAATTGCTTGTGGTTAAAGCAGGCTCTTCAACAGAAGGTTCTGGTAGCGGTGCTTCTAAGGGGGGCTCAGTTGGCGGTTCGGAAGGTGGTTTAGGACGAGAGCCAGAACTAAAAAACTGCTCGGCCAACCCCTTAATCAGGATGTACAGCACGGGAACCACCAGCAAACTCAGAATCGTGGAAACCAGCAAGCCGCCAAATAGGGCCGTCCCCAGAGACCAGCGTGAGGCAGAACCTGCACCGCTAGCAATGACCAGCGGGAAAAAGCCCACCAGCGAGGAAGCCGCCGTCATGATGATGGGGCGAAACCGTTCTTTGGAAGCCTTCAGAGCAGCCTGGGCCAGATTTAAACCTTCTGCCCTTGCCTGATTGGCAAATTCCACAATCAAAATCGCGTTTTTACTGGCCAAACCGATCAGCATTACCAGCGCCACGTTGCAGTAGACATCGTTGGTTAAACCGCGCATGGCGATCGCCCCCAAAGCACCCAAGAGTGCCAGCGGCACCGTCAGCAGAATGATGATCGGGTCAATATAGCTTTCATATTGAGCAGAGAGAGTAAGGAACACCATGATGATGCCAAAAGCAAAAATCAGCACGCCCAAACTTCCTGCAGCCAGCTGCTCACGGGCAAGGCCAATCCAGTCGCGACCTACACCCGTTAGCGCTGCTTCTTTGTAAGCTGTCTCCATCGCCTCGATCGCCTGTCCGCTACTGTAGCCATCTGCCTGTCCACCTTGCAGCTTGATCGATCGGTAGCTGTTATAGCGGCCAATCACCTGCGGCCCCGTGGTGCGGCTAATTGTGGCAATTTGAGCCAGCGGCACTAAGGCTCCCTCTCTCGATCGAACATAAAGTTTGCCGATATCATCAGGCGAATTGCGGTAAATACCATCCGCCTGGACAAACACCCGGTAGTTGCGGTTATCTAGCGTGAAATCATTGACATATTGGGAACCCAACGTCGCACCAATCGTTGCCAGCGCCTGTTGAAAATCGATGTTGAGGGATTCAATCTTATTACGATCGATATCCAGCCGCAATCGAGGCGTTCCAGTCGTAAAAGTGGTCGAAACCGTTCCGGCTGTCGCAGGCAATTGATTCGCTTTAGCAATGATTTCCCGTGCATTCTGGGCAAAATCATCAATGCTGAGCTGACCGCCGCTGCGATCTTGCAACTGCATTTCAATCCCGCCTGTGGCACTGAAACCTGGAATCGGAGAAGGGTTAATGCCTAATACCACCGCATCGGTGATTGTTCGAAACTTGCCATTCAAGGTTCTGAGAATGCCATCAACACTTTGATTCGCATTAGGCCGCTCTTCCCAGGGTTTCAGTCGGGCAAAGAACAGACCCAGATTAGGACCGTTGCCATCAAAGCCAGCTCCGCTCACCGTAAAGGTTGATTCAATTTCAGGAATCTCCCGCATCCGCTGTTCCGCCTGGGCAATTACCCCATCGGTATAGCTGAGCGACACGCCATCCGGACCTTGAATCACGCCCAAAAAGGCTCCCTGGTCTTCGTTGGGCACAAAGGCCGTAGGCACAGCCGTGAACATATAAACTGTCAACACCAACCCTGCCACGAACACCCCCAGAATGACGGCGCGAATTCGGATGAAGAATTGCACCAAACGCAGGAAGCGATCGCTGACCCAGGCAAATCCCTGATTGAACTTGTTGAAGAACCAGCCTAAAGGCCCTCTGGCAGGTTTGGGCGGACCCAACAAAATTGCCGCCATACTGGGGCTGAAGCTCAAGGCGTTGAAGGTCGAAACACCAACCGAAAAGGCAATGATTAAAGCAAACTGCTGGTAGAGCTGTCCGGTAGAACCCGGGAAAAAGGCGACCGGGATGAACACCGCCATCAACACCAGAGAAGTGGCGATCGTGGCTCCGCTCAGTTCTTCCATTGAGGCCAGCGCCGCCTGTTTAGCCGTCATGCCCTGCTGCTGAATCTTTTCGGTACAGGACTCTACAATTACGATCGCGTCATCGCACACCAGACCCGTGGCCAGAATCAGACCAAACAAGGTGAGGTTATTGATCGAAAAGCCAAACAGAAAGGCAAAGGCCATGGCTCCGATCAGAGCAACGGGAATCGCGATCAGCGGAATCACCGTGGTGCGCCAGTCTTGCAGGAAGATGAAAATCACCAGCACTACCAACAAGAAGGCTTGCAGCAGCGTGATCACCACTTCCTTGATCGAAACTTCCACGAAGTCGGTGGTGTCATATACAATTTTGGCTTTGAGGCCAGGCGGAAAGGCAGCAATAATGTCTTGCATCTGGCCGTCGATATTTTCGGCAATATCCAAAGCATTACTGTCTGGAGCCTGGTAGATCGCCACCCCAACTCCAACTCTGCCGTCAACCTTCGCGTTGCTCATGTAGTTCTCTGCGCCCAGTTCAGCCCGTCCCACATCCCGCAGGCGAATCAAACTGCCACCCGGACCCCGCTGAATCACCAGACTTTCAAACTCCCTGGCGCTTCTAAACCGTCCCTGAACCTGCACCGGCAGCTCAAAATTTTGCCCTTTCGGAACGGGCTCCTGACCGATCGCCCCAGCGCCCACCACCACGTTTTGCGATCGCAGCGCATTGGCTACATCCAGAATCGTCAGGTTGCGGCTAGCCAGAGCATTTGGGTCGATCCAGAGGCGCATGGCGTTCACTTTTTGGCCAAATACCTGCACATCACCTACGCCTGGAACCCGGCGCAGCACATCAACGATATTTTGATCGACGTAATTGCTGATGAAAATGTCATCATAGTCATCGGTTTCGCTATAGATGCCATAGATCAGCAAAATACTGCTGGAGGTTGCTCTGGTGGTGACACCCAACTGCTGCACCGTAGAGGGCAACTGGGGCATCGCCTGCGCTACCCGGTTCTGAACGTTGACCTGGTTGATATTTTTGTCTGTACTGGATCCAAAGAAAACAGAAATAACGCTGTTTCCGGCATAGGTATTAGAAGTCATGTATTCCATGTCTTCCACCCCGTTGATTTGCCGCTCCAGCACGCTCGTCACCGTGTCTTCAACGGTATTCACATCCGCACCGCTATATAGCGATGAAACCCGAATCTGAATCGGCGCGATGTCAGGCAGGTAATTAATTGGCAGCAGCGGAATACAGACTGCTCCTAAGAGCAAAATCACCAGGGTGCAAACCGTAGTCAGCACCGGACGTTTGATGAAGGGCGTGGCGATCGAAAAAATCATGGGTTTGCCCTCCTAAGATTCGGGTTGAATTGGCATGCCATCTCGCAATCGCAAGATCCCCGAAACAACCAGGTTATCCCCTGGCTTCAGGCCATTAACCACTTGATAACTCTGTTCTTGAATATCCCCCAAGGTGACAGGGCGCATTCTGGCTACCTGCCGCTCCTCTCCCTGGGAGTCGTCTTTTTCTGCCACATAGGCAAAACTCTTGCCGCTCACCTGCAACACGGCATTAGTGGGAATCAGCACCCCCGTGCCCCGATCCCAAATAATCCGAGCCTCCACATGCTGACCGTTCTTCAAAACGCCACTGCTGTTGGGAAATCGCGCTTTTGTAAGAATGACCTGCGCTGCTGAATCGACACTAGGAGAAATGAAGTTGATTTGGCCGGTGCTGATGCGTTTGCGGGTTGTCGGATCGATCAACTCTACCGTCAGGCCCGTCCGGAGTTGGTTGATGCGATTAGATGGCACAGACAAGCGGAGGTCCAGCGCATCGTTTTGGACAATATTGGTCAGCGTTTGCCCAGTGGAAACAAAATCCCCGGCCTTGACAAAGACATCCCCCACAATTCCGGTGATCGGAGCAGTCACTTGTCTAAAGCCGACGTTCACCTGCGCAGATGAAACCTGAGACTGGGCCTGACGAATGCCCGCATTGGCCTGTTCCACACCCGATCGAGCCTGACTGACCGCTGCCTGAGCCTGACCAACCTTTTGCTGGGCAACCTGAACCCGATTGCTGGAAATTTCCAGATCAGTCTTAGCCCGATCGTAGTCATAGCGGCCAATCACCCCTTCATTGAGCAGATAGCTGGCCCGATCGAAATTGGTTTTAGATAGACTACGGCTGGCCTCAGCACTCGCTAATTCTGTCCGAGCAACCTGTAACCCTTTCTCTGCTGCCTTCAACTGATCCTGTGAGACATTCTTACTGGCCTGGGCAACACTCAGGGATGCCTGAGCCCCTTCGAGTTGAGGCTGGGTTTGGTCAGGTTGCAGAACCATAATTACTGTACCGGGACTGACCCGATCGCCTGGTTGCACGCGCACTTCGGCAATCCGTCCCTGTGTCTCTGGCTTCAAATCCACCTTAGCAGCGGATTCTAGAGTGCCAACAAACTCAGAGGTTTCGGCGACGCTACTGGACTCCAGCACTTGCAATTTGACGGGAACGGCTGGCGCTGCACTTTGAGTTTCTTCTTTCTGACAAGCCACCAGCATCATCGCCAGAAGAAACAGGCCCAGCCGCGCAAGCGATCGGAAGCGAATTGTAGAGCCAGATCTTCGCCAAGTTGGGTGAAAACACTGCATAGGCTTCATAAAGTGGTTGATCTTAATGCAAAACCTAACTTAAACCCTGGATCTGTCTGACTCTTCAGCGAACTATTTTGCAACTGAGTTGCCAAGCAAGCTGAACAGTGACTGACATCCAGCTAGAGTATGATATATAAATGTAGAAAGATTATATGAAAATCCTGCATAAGTTCATAGAAAATCGATCACTTATTTGCTTAAAGCACTTGGATGGCAGGGCTTAGCAATAAGTGGTTGGTAGTACGTGACTGCAAGTATGGGACGATGTGAGTCAGCAGACTTGGTGAGTTGATACTGCGTTTCAGACCTTGCCAAATTTAGGTTTTGCTAAGATATGGTTCCTCAAAGCGGATAGCCCTACAAAGATCCCGTTTTCACAAGCTATCTAGGGATTATGCTGGCAACTTTCCAGATTTTTCAATACAGCATCGGATCGCTTAATTAAAGGCAAAAATCAAAGGTGGGAAAAGTAGGCGGCTCTATCTGCCGATCGTCTATTTTTAAGTAGGCTCTATCTGCAAACAGGTTTAATTTCCAGCTTGTCCTTATTCCTGTCAGGAGAATGAGAAAATTCTATGTTCATCAATGATCTATCGATTGAACGGTAGATTGATTATTGAATTCTAGAAGATATCTCTAAGTAGAGTGAAAAAATAGTTATCCAATGACTTTTATCTTTGAAAATTTGATATGTCAATCCAGCATTGGTTACGCTAAGTTTGTTTAGATTAAGAATATGTATAAATATCAATGAAACAGAATAAAGTGCAAAATGAGAAAAGATGAGGTGTCATCAGGAGGATGATAATCGCTAATTCAAGCAGGGTGATTGAATTGCAGACAGAAGTGATTTCTATAATTAATCGTGAATTTCTGGAGAGAAGTGAATGAAAACACAGCAATGAGGAAGAAATGGCATAACAGCCTCTGCAATGGGCTTGGGCTGGGTGGGCATGTCCGCTTTTGATGGCAACCGGGATAAGCAAGATAAGCAAGAAGTGATCGCCATAATTCATCAAGTGCTGGATTTGGGGATTACTCTGCTAGATGTGGCTGATGTGTATGGGCCGTTTACAAACGAAGAATTGGGGGTCGGGCCATTCGCGATCGGCGAGATCAGATGGTTTTAGCTCCTAAATTTGGTATTGTGCGAACTTCTGATCCTCAAGCACGGGAGGTGAATGTCAAACCTGACTAGCTAATGATAACTATCGTCGCCAATCTCCCAGGTTTCAAAGCGAGAATTTCCAGAAAAATTTGGAGCTTGCGATTTCCCCTCAAGGGATTGCCGCAGGTGCACGCTATCCAGAAGCGATAATGAGTTTGGTGAGACAGTAAATTTCTGCTAGACCATGAATCCGGCATTGAACAATCGCAATGTCACATTGATCACTTTAACCCGTTCCGATTCGATCGATTTCTCTCGCCAATTGGATAGATCTCCAATCCGTTGAAAGACGTTATTCATGAATTATGGAGAGTCTGGAATCAGAAAGCATACTTTCACTTTTCAAATATTGTTTGTTGCAACTTTTCAAACCATCTCCAGACCCAACACAGTCTATCCATTCTTCACGGAACGGGAATTCAACATGTTGAAATTTGCACTAGTTACATCAGCTTTAGTATGCCTCGGTTTACCGCTTGCGGCAGGTTGCACTCCCAATACTTCGCAAAACCAGGATACTGCTCAGGCTCCCACGGAACCAGGATCGCCAACCAGTCCATCACCAACTACGGGCACTTCAGCGCTGAGTAGTTCAGATCGGCAATTTATGACTGAAGCAGCTCAAGGTGGGCTGGCAGAAGTTCAACTGGGTCAGATTGCAACCCAGAAGGCTTCCAGCAGCGCTGTGAGAGAATTTGGTCAGCGAATGGTGACGGATCACACCCAAGCCAATAATCAACTACAGCAAGTCGCAAGTCAAAAGGGAGTGACACTGCCTACGGATATTGGAGACGAGAATCAAGCTATGGCCGATCGGCTATCTAACCTGTCAGGGACAGAATTCGATCGTCAATATATGCAGCATATGGTTCAAGATCATACGCAGGATGTTTCGCTCTATCAACAACAGTCACAACAGGGAACCGATCCTCAACTCAAGGCCTTTGCAACGCAAACGTTACCTACCCTTCAGGAGCATCTGCAATTAGCTCGATCGGTTTCTGGGAATTCTTCTTCCTCAAGCCCGTCTTCTTCAAGCAGCCCATCTTCTTCAGGCACCCCGTAATTCCGGCAAGACTGCCAATTTTCATAAAATGAAGGGGCGATCTTTTTCGCCCTCTGGATAAGTTTTGGATCAGTTGTTTCAATCTAGGCTGCGTTTAACGGTTTAACCAAGCTGTTACATAGAATTTCGGCTGGCCTGGAGCCGTCCGTTGCTGGCAAACCGCTTTTCCAAAAGTTGATAATAGACGGCTTCGTAACCTTCTACCATCCGAGTATGGCTAAAGTTCTGCTCAACATGAGTTCGGCAAGCTCGACGATCGATCTGTTCGATGCGAGCCACGGCATCAACGCAGTCTTCCATAGTGTTGCACAAAAAGCCTGTTTTGCCATGCACAATCAACTCTGGTGCAGAACCTCTCGCCATCGCGATGACGGGCGTGCCACAAACCATGGATTCTGGCATTACTAAGCCGAAGGGTTCTTCCCAAGTCAGTAAACAGAGAGTCGCAACCGCACCGCCCATAATTTCACTTTTTTGTTCGTGGTTAGCCTCACCAACATATATAATTTGCTCACCATCAATTAAAGGTTTAACTTCACTTTCATAAAATGCCTGATCAGCCCGATCGACCTTACCGGCCATAATCAGTCGCCAGCCTGTTCGCTTGGCAAGTTCGATCGCTAGATGCGGTCCCTTTTCTGAAGAAATTCGCCCGAAGAAGGCGAGGTAGGGAGGAGAGTCTGGCTGAGGATGAAACTCATAAGTCTCTGGATCGATGCCGTTATAAACGGTCGCGACATAGTTGAGACCCAAATCATTACGCCGTTGTGAATCAGAAATACTCACAAAATTTTGGTGGGCATTTTGTCTGAATAGATCGGATGCTAATGGCGTCAAAATACCATGAACCGTGTGAACCACAGGCGTTTTCAGAATATTGCCATAGGGTAACGCGGAAGCATCAACATGGAAATGAATTACATCAAATTCATCTGCCTGTTGTACGACTCTGGTCAACTGCATTAAGTCATACATTTGGTATTCATGGGGTGTAATACCAGCGAGGCGCATGGGTTGAGGTGCTCCAGGCACCAGATTTGCTAAGGTTTGAGAATCTGCAGTTGCAAATAGAGTGACTTCATGTCCTCGCCGGACGAGGTGATTCGCGAGGTGTGCAACTACTAATTCAGTACCACCATAAGCTGGAGGAGGAACCCTTTCCCAGAGCGGAGCAACTTGAGCAATTCGCATAACAAACCTCCTAAATTCAAAGTCGCTAAGGCCATTTCAGCCTGACAGCAAGATATTGCTGCACTGACCTTGCGCTAGCGAACTGGCCAACAGCTGTTTCGAACCAGCCAATGCCACACATAAACCAGTTTGCTAACGGAGTGAATTTGTTAACGCTCTGGTTTATTAGCGAACCAGCTTGCCAAACACAGGGAATGCAGCGATCTAACTTTCACAACCAGAGATCCAGGTCAAGTTTTGGATCAAGTTCTGGTGTGAATTTTAACTAACTTTTACATTTTGTCAATTCTGATCACATCTCTCCCTGGGTCAGGGTTTGAGATCTGGTAGGTAGATCTTGAGGGCAGCGCTACATCTGGTGTAATTCTCTGGTTTAGGAGAAAATAGGGACGGTTGGTCAAACTCGATCGACCTATCGACCTATTTGGACCAACCTCTGACCCAATGGTTGCTGACCTCAAGCTGAATTGCGCTTCTGGAGCCTACGATGAACGCTAAGTCTCAACGATTCAAGCGACGCCTTTTCAAGCCTTCTCTAGGTCTGCTTGTCATTGCAGTTTTACTATTGCCAATGGTTCCCCAACTCAGCAGTTGGATAGTTGAAAAGTTTCGCGGCAATCACTTCTTGCCCGATCCTAAATTTGAAACTGCCTATCAGGGGATGCTGCAAATTAGCGAACAGACTTCCGGCTATGCCAGTCTTTTAGGCGGATTAAATCAATATGGCATCAGCCAATTGGATTACGATACTTGGCGACAGCTGAATGGCAAAGCGGTCGAGGAGCTGATCAACATCAAACCTGAGGAAGTTAAAGCAATTTACTATGAGCACTGGCAAGGCGGCCACTGCGATCGCTTCAATACCCCGCTAGATGTCACCTGCCTGGACACAATGCTCAGCTTTGGAGTTGCTCAGAGCCAGGGATTATTCGCCAACTTGCCAGGAGATCCCAAGCAAGCAGCCATGGAAGTTGCCAGTCGGCGGGAACTATTACGACGTCGTCAGGTTCGCCCTCCCCTCACCCCCAGCAAAAAACTGACCATGCGAGAAGGGCTGCGGCGCGATCGGGCCTTAGCGGATTGGATTGTATCGGTAGAAGCTTCGCCCCCTCCGATCGCCAGTCCTTTACCGACTCAAGTCCCCGCTCCCTCCCTCAGTCAGGAGCCGTCGAATCAAGAGCCATCCAGCTCGACAGCCCTTTCAGCCGATCAAATTTATCAGCAGCTCAAGCCCATTACGGTAGAAGTGTGGAACAATTCCCAACGCGGCATTGCCACCACAGCATCCGGTGTCCTTTTAACGGCTGACGGTCTGGTTTTAACCAATCATCATGTAATCGAAACCAATCCGTCTCCTAGCGTCAAGTTGGCTGATGGGCGAACGTTTGAGGGAGAAATTGTATCTGTGGATTCAAATCTAGATTTAGCCCTGATCCAGTTGCACAAGGCCAGAGATTTACCTGTCGCACCCCTGGCAGCTAACACGGCTCATGTGAAGGAGGGAGATACCGTTTATGCGATCGGCTCACCGCTGGGAGAGAGTTGGAAAATGACCAGTTCGCAAGTGATTGAGCTGCACAGCACCTGTGCAAATGGAGCATCTCCCCTCCGCTGTATTCGCACCCCAGGCGGTTTTTTGCAACCGGGCAATAGTGGCGGTCCCTTGATCGATAGTTCCGGTCAGGTGATCGGCATTAATCGGGCAGTGCAACAATCTACCGGAGAAGGAGTTAGTATTCCAGTTGAGACGGTTCAAGATTTTTTGAATCGGCGCATGGGACAGCCTGAAAAGATTGAACCTAAAAAGCGCAAACTATTTGGACGATGGCTATGAATTTAAGAATTACGGACCACTACGACGGACTTCTTCTACCTGCCCGACGACAAAGACCAGATTAAACCGATGCCCCAGCCGCTCCTGGACAAACTGTTCTAATAGGTCCACCTGATTAGATGTAATTGGTTCTTTGGCAATTACCCTGAGGTAAACGGTGGGTGGCTCTGTTTGCCAATCGGTTTGACTACTGAGCAGTTCTACCCGTTGAAAAGTCACGGTTCGGTTGAGTAAAAGCTGTTGCAAGCTGGCTTCCAGATGGGTTTGTCGAACTAAGCGAGTAAAGCTGGCTCCCAGGGGAACAAACAAAGCGGCAGTCAACAGCAATGTTGAGATCAGAGCCTTGCTGGCCCGTCGGAATGAGGCATACCCCGTGACCAGAAACGCCAGCATGCAAGACAAAGTAATGCCTAGAAGATTGGTGAGATATAACAGGGTTGCCCCTTGGCTCAAGGCAAAATCGGCCTGCGATAAGCCCAACCCGATCACACAAACAGGCGGCATCAATGCGACCGCGATCGCCGTTCCTGCTAAGCTGCTGGCGATTCTAGGTTGCACCTTGGCATAGCCACTGATTCCCCCTGCAGCAATCGCAACCCCCAGATCCAGTAAGGTAGGTTCCGATCGGGCCAGAACTTCACTGCCAAAATGCGGCAACCCGACCAGCCAACCCAGGCTACAAGACAGCAGAGTTGCTAATACAGTGCCAACAAAGATGGCAATCAGTCCCTTCCGCAAAAGGGTGACGTTGCCTTCTAATAACCCAAAGGCCATGCCCCGAATCGGTGACATCAAAGGAGCGATGATCATGGCTCCAATAATCACAGCCGCACTATTGGCCAGCAAGCCACAGGTGGCAATAATACAAGACCCGACAATTAAAACTAAATAGCTTGAGTCCAGAGCAGATTCATCCAATAAATCCGATCGCAATTGCTGTAAACTTTCCAGACTCTTGTTTTGATATTTCAATTGATTAAATCGATCGCGTATAACGTTCAAAACCGCTTACTCCTCGATATTGATTGGTCGCTTCGAGAATGATTTGGGATTATTATAAACTGCCACGATTCAAATCCAGTCTATATTTGCTGAGATTGTCAGGGATACTTCTGGGGGCATGACATCCCCAAACCGTACTTCGTTATCGTCCGTCTAGCAAGGAGTAGGGATCTCCAGTCATCTCGTATAGGAGAACGCCTGCTGAGCTGGTCAAAGACAGGATTTGCCCAGACAAGTACCTTCGCGAGGAACGCCGTTACAAAATATATGCCAACTTCAAGTCAGCGCAAGCTGAACAGCAAAAAGGTGAACTGAAGTTTTCCTCTAATATTAAGGAATTGAGACAACTGATAGAGAAGTGATTTGTGGAAGTTAGTTTCAGTTCTCCATTCAAACGTGCTTTCAAAAAGCATATTCAAAGGAACATAAATCTTACTATAGATCTTGTGAAAAAATGAATTCACAGCTGCTTTTGCACCATTGCCATTCGTCTTTGAGTTCTCAACAGATAGCGTCATCATTCCTTCTACGATAGACGTTGGTGTAATTGTTGAAAAAATGCTGACTTCTAAAAAAAATTGGCGCGTAGCGCCAGGGAGGGCAAAGAAAAGAGTGTAGAGGGCACAAGGAATAAAGGGAAAAGAGCTACCGAGTCCAAGAGGGAAGACAGATTACTCGAAAACCGCTGTCATCGTGCTGATTATTCGGAGTATACCGATCGCGGCGAGCAGAGCGGCAGTAGTCTGGGGAAGTGTACCAGGAACCACCCCGCAGCAGCCTATACCGATCATCTCCGTCCGTGATCCAGGCACTTCCGTTAGTCGGTGCTGCTTCATAAGACGGATGCCAATGATCTAGGCACCATTCACAGACGTTGTCGTGCATATCAAATAGACCGAAGGCATTCACTACACCAAAACTGCCAACCTCGGTGGTTTTCTCGCGAAATATACCCTCAGCCCCATCTCCATAAGTATCGACACCTCTGTAATTGGCAATCTCTGTGGAAAGTGTGCCGCCAAAGTGAAATGGCATCGTTGTACCACCTCGACAAGCATATTCCCACTCGGCTTCGCTGGGGAGACGATAGGTTTTACCCGTATGTTGAGATAATCGGGCACAAAACTCCATCGCCGCGTACCAGGATACTGTCTCAACGGGTCGATTATCTCCCTTATAACTAGCTGGGTCTGGATTCAGTTCTCGGTCTACTTTGGGTAACCCTGCGACAAATCGCCATTGTGCTTGAGTAATCGGGTTTTGACTCATTGAGAAAGCAGATACCGTTACCAAATGCTGTGTTTCCACATCCACTCCTTTGGTGTCGTCATAATAGGACGCATACCAATCTCGATGCGCTTCATCAGCAGGCGATCCCATCAGGAATTCTCCGGCTGGAATATTCACCAGATCCAGAGTCAGGTTCTCTGTGAGTGGTTCTCTCCAAACGGGGATAGATTTAATCTGAGTTATAAACTGTCCCGCGTTTAACTCAACCAGCAACATTAGCACAGGTTCTCCACTGGCAGCACCAATCAAGCTTAGCGCTCTGGCTGCACCCTGACGGATCGGCAAAGGCTGATCCTTATTTTCCAATAGCTGGCGCAGTTCAGTTTGCTTCGCTTTCATCAGCCCCAGCGATTCTGCCGCACTGCGTCGGAGTGCCAAATCTTCAGTGGAGTTGATCAAGAGCGCCAGCAAATTATCCGCGCCAATTCCCAGCTTTCCTAACGTTTGCGCTGCCGCCTGCCTTGCCTCCATCTCCTGATTGCGGTTCTCCATCATCCCAATCAGGTTGGGTTGCGCCGATCTTGCCGCTATTCCTCGCTTGCCCAAATCTTCTGCCGCTCGAATGCGGAATTCTAACTCTGGAGCCGAGAGATCTGAGATCAATATCCGAACCCGGCGTTTCTCTTCCTCCTGCCGCAATGTTTCGAGGTCTAACTTCGCTTTGTGGGCAAGTTTTTCTGGTAATCCATCAGGGATTTGGGCTTCCTTCTGTTTCGCCAAACAACAATCCCGTACCGCCAGTAAAAATCCCTTAATCGTGTCAGATGAGCTTTCATTCTTCTGCAAAATTGGATCAATCGAATCCAAAAACTCCTGCCAGAATTGCTCTCGGTTCTCTTGGCTCCGGCTTTGCTTGACTAAATAAGTTGCAGCTAGATATTCTGCCAAGGGATCAAGCACAACCCGGATTTTGTCCCCTGGTTCTAGAGTTTGCACCAACCGTAAGCGTTCCTCCAAATAGTTCAAACTGTCAGAGCAAGCCTTCTCTTGAGCTTTGGGGTCTTCTGCGGACTGGGTTGCTTGTAAAGCTTTAATAACATCTTCTCGCGGAGCAGTAGTCGGGAAATAAGTTCCTTTCAGACATTCCCAAGCGATCACCAGAGCCTCTCGCTGAACTTCTTGATTCTCGCGCCGATTATCAGGAATCGTACTGTTGAGTTGGTTGATATAGCTGAGCATCAACTCCTGTACGGAAGTGGGTGGTAAGTCCCCAGATCCCTCCTTTCGCTGAATACTCATCATCTTGTCTGTATAGAGCTTCACCATCAATACTGTGATATCTCGTTCTACCATTCGACATAGGCGATCGCGGGCAGCCTCGTATTCATAATCTATAAATGGATCTTTGTCTAAAGCATCATCTTGCTTGACTAGCTCGTTCACGTACAACTTCATGAAACCAATCAGGCGATTGGCTTCAATTCGCTGAGGTTTTATGATGGTTCTGTTAGGCGTATCGCTCAAGGAGCTGTCTAGACGAGAGGTGATCACCACTGCCTTGACCGGAGAATTATCTATGGCATTTCTGACTTGATCCTGAGTTACTTTGCCCATTTCCGAGAAGTGATCCACAATCACCAGAATGCGTTGCCATTCCAGTAGCTTCTCTAGCAGATTGGTAGGGATATTCTCTGGAGGACGGTTTGCCTTACTGATCCAGGCGTTAAGCTGTACGCGAATAGCTTCAACCAACGTCTTTTTATCATCCAGTTCAGTTTCAATCAATACAGGCAGCAGACGATGGGCAGTAAGCTCTTTCTTCAGTCCCCATTGGGCAATCTGACAAGCCAAACTGGTTTTCCCGGCTCCTCCCTCTCCCACAATCAGCAGCACTGCCGGTCGTTTTTGAAAGGCAGCAGTCAGATCACTGCCGCTGAGCGAATTGATAGTCTGCTCTTTTAGATCAATGAACCGCTTGAGCTGAACGGGCAGCACAACATGGATCCTCCGGTCCTGCACAGCAGGGTTGTTTCAAAGTAAGGAGAGAAAAATTAAACTAAGGCTCAATCGTCGCAATGGTTGAATCAATCATGAATCTCATTGACCACCTCAAACAAGTGCCAGAGTTTCGTGCTGCTCGCGGTCAACGTCATCCGCTTTGGCTGATTTTGCTGTTGATTATCCTAGGAGCAATGATGGGCTACTGGGGCTATCGTCCTTTAGCTGAGTTTGTTGCACTCTACGGTCGTGACATCTGCCGCAAACTAGACATTGCTGAAGACACCAAACTCCCCTCCTACTCAACTTTTCGCCGTATCATGCAACAGTTGGATTATCAGGTGCTAGCAGCCCTGTTCACCGACTGGGTGCAATCTTACCAACCTGTCACAGCCGGAGAATGGTTCAGTGCCGATGGCAAAAGCATCAGAAGCAGTGTGACCGACTATGACCAAGCAGAGCAGAACTTTGTCAGCTTAGTCTCGCTATTTGCCCACCAACGCGGCGTGGTACAAGCCGTCATGCCGATGGAGAACAAGCTGATGAGTGAACAAGAAG
>LUGL01000163.1 GCA_002796835.1 Elainella saxicola E1
CACCTTCGCCAAATGCGTTGCTAAACGGGCTGTTGTCCAACGGCCAAACTCATAGCCCAAGTCAGCAGGAGGATGTTCAACCACCTGCAATAATTGCTCAATGTACTCAGGTGTTGCTTTTCGATAATTCCCATGCCGTCGTTGATCTTTCAAACTCTCCAAATCCTCTGGGTTGCCCTGCACACACCAATGGGCCACACTGCGGTAGGAACATCCGATGAACGCACTGATTTCCTCATAGGTTTTCCCATCATTTCTCAATAGCAACATGAGTGCCCGTTGGCGTTGATGCGGGTCGTTCCCCTCTCGCACGACGGTTTGGAGATTTTCTTTTTGGGTTGGACTCAAATATGGTGAAACAGGCATCACAAGCTTGGAGATATGGTTCCAATTCTTATTATGCACTCTAGCTGTCGGTCAGCTTACCTGCCGCTTTTGCTC
Organism: Elainella saxicola E1; assembly: GCA_002796835.1. Taxonomy (GTDB): domain Bacteria; phylum Cyanobacteriota; class Cyanobacteriia; order Elainellales; family Elainellaceae; genus Elainella; species Elainella saxicola. Next base: position 442 of record LUGL01000163.1, read on the forward strand.
CCAAAAAACTCGACTTAAGACAAGCGACAGTCGGAGATTAACTCTGTATAGTGACCTTTAGGATCAATGCTTTGAATTGAAGGAGTAAGGCAAATTGGTGAATGGAAGTGCATGAATCAGCGAGCTGTGCTCATTTTAACGATCTGCTCCACTGGGCAAACGCATAATACAATCTAATCGATCACCTTTGAACTATGATTCCTGATTCCGCGATCACAGCCGCTCTGCAAGATTGGTTGAAAGCTCAAATTCTACAGCTAAGTGTAGATACGCTTAAATCAAATGCTGTCACCTGTACTGCCTGTGGTGAAGTATTGGGGACTTACATTATTGACTACAGAGGCGATCGCTTTCGGCTTTCCCTAGAGCAAACCTATGCGTTTCTCAAATTTATTCAGGAGAACTAGCTGCTGTGACCTACTGGCTGACAGTGCTTGCAGATCGAATTTTCTGATGATCATTGGTCAAAAACAAGGCAACTACGTCACAATATTCAGTGAATCTGTTTCCTGCTGCTGCGACTTAGTGTTTAGGCGGACAACAAACATCAAGTTTGAAATAGGCCGGTTTGAAATAAACCTGAGGATCTGAATCGATGGCGAAACCTGTAATTCTATGCGTGGATGACGATCCTGAAGTGCTGCAAGCCGTATCCCGAGATTTGCGGCATCAGTATGGCGATCGGTTTCGGGTTATGCGGGCGGATTCGGGTCAATCAGCGCTGGATGCCCTACAACAGCTGAAGCTGCGTAATGAATTTGTCGCCCTGTTTCTGGTCGATCAGCGCATGCCACAAATGAGTGGAGTGGAGTTCCTGGAACAGGCCTTGACGCTTTATCCTCAAGCAAAACGGGCCTTACTAACAGCCTATGCTGATACCGATGCAGCCATTCGGGCAATTAACAGCACACAAATTGACTATTATCTGCTCAAACCCTGGGATCCCCCAGAAGAGCGGCTGTATCCGGTTCTAGATGATTTGCTGGATGATTGGCTGGCAGCTTTCCGGCCTCCGTTTGAAGGCATTCGGGTGATCGGCAATCGCTGGTCCCCTTTGTCTCATCAGGTGAAAGATTTTCTGGCCCGCAGTCAAATCCCCTATCAGTGGTTGGATATTGAGCTGGAAAATGAAGCGGCTCAACTGATCGAATATGCAGAAGCGGACGGTAGGCAGCAATTGCCGCTGGTGCTGTTTCCTGACGGATCGCGGCTGGTTCAACCCTCTAATCTGGCGATCGCTGAAAAAATTGGGTTGCAAACTCAGGCAGAACGTCCCTTTTATGATCTGGCTATCATTGGCGGCGGTCCAGCCGGACTAGCTGCTGCTGTGTATGGAGCATCTGAAGGACTGAGCACGGTGATGATTGAGCGAGAAGCGCCGGGTGGGCAGGCAGGCTCCAGTTCTCGGATTGAAAACTACCTGGGCTTTCCGGTTGGTTTAAGCGGTGCTGATCTGGCTCGTCGAGCTGTGACGCAAGCCCGCCGATTTGGCGTGGAAATTCTGTCGCCTCAGGAAGTGACTGGAATTCGCATTGCTCATCCCTACCGGATTTTGCAGCTAGCGGACGGGAGTGAAATTAGCTGTCATGCCTTGCTGGTGGCCACGGGCGTTTATTACCGCAAACTAGATGTGCCTGGGATGGACAAGCTCTATGGTGCAGGGGTTTACTATGGAGCCGCTATGACTGAGGCGATCGCCTGTCAGGGAGAATCGGTTTATGTGGTGGGGGGAGCAAACTCGGCTGGACAAGCCGCCATGCATTTTTCCAAGTATGCGAGCAGGGTGGTGATGCTGGTACGCTCACCGCTCTCCAAGAGTATGTCGCAATATTTAATCGATCAGATTGAAGCTACGGAGAACATCACCGTTTGTCCAGATTGTGTCGTTGAAGAAGTGAAAGGGGATACCCATTTGGAATCTATCACGATCAAAAATACTAATACAGGTGAGGTTGAAATCGTTGATGCTAAATCCTTATTCATCTTTATTGGCGCAATGCCGCAAACCGAGTGGCTGGCCGACAAGGTGGAACGAGATGAACGGGGGTTTATTTTGACGGGACCAGATCTGATCCGGGAAGGTAAATCGCCAAAGGGCTGGAACCTCGATCGCTCTCCCTTCTTGTTGGAAACCAGCATTCCAGGCATCTTTGCTGCTGGAGATGTGCGGTATAACTCGGTTAAGCGGGTGGCTTCTGGCGTGGGAGAAGGAGCGATCGCTGTGCAGTTCATCCATCGCTATCTAAGCAAGGTGTAACGTTGTGAGCAATAACCTGTGTATTGAAGACTTGCGACTGCTGGAACCGTTTCAACAGCTGCCTCAATCGCGTCTGGAATGGGTGTGCGATCGGGCTCAAACGTTTGAATTGCCTGCTGGAAGTGTATTGGTTCATGAAGGGGATCCCCATCGTGGATTGTTTATTTTGGCCAGGGGGCAAATGGCGATCATGCGTCACAGTGAAGGGGCTGAAATGCCGATCGGACGACATGACGCACCTGCCTTTTTTGGCGAGATTCAGGTGCTTACGGATGGCACTGCGCCTGTGACGCTACGGGCAATCACAGACTGCCAGCTTCACGAAATTGAGGCGGAGGATTTCCGCATTTTGCTGCATGAATGTCGGGATTTTGAGCGCATCATCTTTCAAATTGTTGAGCGACGCTTGCGTGGCCTGGAATCTTTCATTCGCGGACGAGAAAAGATGGCGGCCCTGGGAACCCTGGCGGCAGGACTGGCGCATGAGCTGAATAATCCGGCAGCAGCTTTGGTACGGGCATTACGAGAAATGCCAGCCGCTATTTTAGAGTTACAGCGGATGAATCTCGTTTATGGACAACGGCAGGTTGAGCCGGAACATACGCAGCAATGGTTGCAGACAAGAGATGCTGGCTATGAGGCAATTTTGAACGATCGCGTTAATCCTGTGACTTTGAGCGATCGGGAAGAGGAGCTGTTGACCTGGCTAGAAGACTATGGTGTGACGCAAGCCTGGAAGTTAGCGGAACCCCTGGCGGCAGGCGGCGTTGAAACCGAAACGCTAGAACAGCTGATGCAGCGCTGGCGCGAGGATCCCACTGAACTGCGGGAAATGGGCTTGCACTGGCTGTCGCTCTCGTTTGAGGTAATGGCGATGATTAAACATGGGCTGCGGGGAGCGGAACGCATTTCAGACTTAGTGCAGGCGATGAAATCGTATTCTTATCTGGATCAGGGAACTCAACAGGAAGTCGATGTGCATCAGGGTTTGGAAGATACCTTGCGGTTATTTGGCCATAAGCTGAAGCAGGGTGTCCAGGTGAAACGGCGTTATGACCAGCAAGTGCCGAAGGTGTTAGCCTATGGCAGTGAGTTGAATCAGGTCTGGACGAATTTGATTGATAATGCGATCGCAGGGATGCATGATAAAGGAGTGCTGGAGATTGCCACGTATCGCAAGGATCGATCGGTACAGGTAGACATTATCGATTCTGGGGATGGCATTCCTGCTGAAATTCGATCGCGTATCTTTGAACCGTTCTTTACAACGAAACCGGTGGGTCAAGGTTCAGGACTGGGCTTAGAAACGGTGCGGCGGATCGTCGAGAATCGCCATCAAGGATCGATCTTTTTTGACTCGAAACCGGGCAGAACTTGTTTTACGGTTTGTTTGCCGATTGCAGTTTGACAGCCAATCCTCAGTCGATTCTCAGTCGATTGCAAATGGAGTATGGCAGCTTCGTTTGGGCTCTGCTTGGATGGTAAACGGCACGCAAATCGAGCCAGTCTGTTAAACCGGACTAAACCGACGCTCAATGACCTATGGGTTCGTTAGAAGCCAAGGTATTCGGCTTCTACAAACTAGTCTGACTAAACCGATTCCTGCAAAGTACTCTGCACAGGTAAGATGGCTGTAAAATCCTACAGCCTCTCTTGCACTCGCTAAAGTTTTGTTTTTCATCAGCGGCATAGTACTTCTGCCAACAATTTGACTAGTGTGCATCGCTATTGATCTGGAAGCATAACGGCATTCTGATGACTGAGTCAATTAAATTTATGGGATTTAGAGAGAAACCGCCTCTCGTATCACAACCAATAATGATTTCAACAGGCTACTCGACATCCGAATATTTTGTAAGGGCGAATCGCAACTCGCCCCTACCGATCGCTCACAATCGTTTCAATCAAGTGAGCGCAACATTAACGGACCAAAACTGACATGTACTTGCCTTCAAACGGAGCAGGAATGATCGGCGTGAACTTGACGCGATCGTTCGCTATTCGCTTGACGTAGAACTCGTTGATTGTATGCAGAACTTGTTCTCTAGTGCCAATAATCCAGATTTGGGATTTATCAGTAGGTGACTTGTCACCAAAAGGGGGCAGCAGTTCGTTGAACTCTGTAGACATGATATTTTCCCTCGTTGAGGTTAGGTTTGTGGGGAAGAAAAGCTCAAGGTATAGTTGCCCAGACATCGCTAAACTGCTGAAGATCGATTAAGATCGCAGCAATCTGGCTCTCTGGTGTCAACAGAGGTCTGGACGAGCTGGTTGTGAGTGGTGTCAACACTACCCCTGTTAAGGTGAGCGTTTGTACTGTTATGGTTGATTGAGTATTTTAGGATTTTCGATAGGATCAAGGCACTGAAGTGAGCACCCAATCAGGGAGAGGGAGCTATGATTAGTGCCATCTTTGAGCGATTTGTGGAAAATACACCAATGACTGTCATGGTGCGAGCCATCATGGAGCGGATATTTGCCCCCAAGTTGTTGGATCAGTTGTTTGAGGAAACCGCAGAACAGCAATATCAGCGAGAACTCCTTTTTTCCAGTGTCGTGGGATTGATGAGTCTAGTGGTGTGTGGCATGTATCCCTCACTGAATGCAGCCTACAAAGGGTTTGAAAAGGTGGTAGGGGTATCGAAAGTAGCGCTGTATGCTAAGGTGAATGGTCTAGAACCGAAATTATCTCAAG
>LUGL01000164.1 GCA_002796835.1 Elainella saxicola E1
TAAGTTGCAAACACCCGATGGCTGTGAGCCCGTTTGGGATGACAAACCTTTAGAGGAGTCGAATCGATGAAACTAATCCCTGTCATTTCTCCTAAACGAGTGTACAGATAACAGCACAACAGCATCAGGCTCCAAGGCATCAACTCTACAAAACGGTTGTAGCTCACCAAGTTGGGAAAGGCTCCTCGCCAGTGCGGCAACACTTGCAGGGTATAGAAATCCTTGAAGGTGCGGTAGCCAGAGCCATGAAAGGCGATGACAATCGTCATCACTTCGCTGAGGTGCAGTCTGGAGCGACTGCGTTTCTCTCCTAGCATCGAGGGCAGCTGGATTTGTTGCTGCCAAAGTCGTTCAAACTCTTGGTAGAAGTCATCTACATCGCAAAAGATTTGGGTCACATCCAGGTGCGATACGATCGGTTTCATCGCTGAGGCTTTATGTACTTCATTTCCAGTCTCAGCTTTCCTTTGGCCTTTTGTCACTCCGTCGAACTCACGTTATTCCAGAGGCAGGCAAACTAAGGCAATTTGATTACTAAGCTGACAGCCACTTTCAGGCTGGTCAAGCCGAATAAATGTGGGCAAGGGGTTAGCCAAATCTGTGGCCATAGGGGTGATTGGTAAATTGGCACTGGCAATGGCTGTCGGCAGGTTAGTCGGTACCAGTGTGAGACCGATCGCCGCAAGGCTAAATAAACTAGAACCGATTTGCAGAAAATGTTGAGGGAACATGGGGGCAATTGGGGGCTATGGGATTCTATGCTGTAGACACAACGCCGCTGCTCCAGATTCCGTAATTGATCCTAAAAATCAGAAGGTCAGATTGCAGGATGCAGGTTGGTCTGCTGGATCCGCCAATACAAGTTGCGGATTTACTCAATCCACGATCCCTAGCATCCTGAAAAGGCATCTGAGAGGAAAGCAGGAATGGCATTGATCGGCAACACCTGCTTCACGGCCCCTAAGGCGATCGCTTCTTTGGGCATTCCAAATACCACGCTACTTTGCTCATCTTGGGCAATGGTGAGGCCACCTGCAAGGGCAATATCTAGCATTCCGGTCGCTCCATCCCTGCCCATTCCAGTTAACAAAATTCCGACGAGGCCATTTCCATATCGACGGGCTGCTGATCGAAACAAGACGGTGACTGAGGGGCAATGACCATCGACAGGTTGAGTGGATGAACAAACCATTTGCCCACGTAAACCCAATTCTAAATGCGATCGCTCTGGAGCAAAGTAAATCACACCCGGTATTGGCAATTCTCCAGGCTGAGCAATTTTGATCGGTAAGCGACATTCTGCTGATAGCCAGTTCACCAATCCCTGCAAGAATCCCTCGCTGATATGCTGGACGCAAAAAACCGGAACAGGCAGGTTTGCAGGCAACTGTGTCAGAAGCGTGTGCAGTGCTTGAGGTCCACCCGTGGAAGCCCCAATCGCGATCGCCTGGAGGGTCGAGTTTGGAGATGGATTTTGGAATAGAGATTGCAGCGAAACTTGGGAATTGGGAGTTGTAGATGAGTGGCGTTGCTGAGCTTCTGTTTGGGGATTTCCATGTTCCAAATTTTGTTTACGATGGGATGTCCATAACTTATGCCGTGTAAATACCTTGACGCCTGCCAGCACCTTGATTTTGGTAATGAGATTTTGCCGCAGCAATTCATAGTCCGCAGCACTGCTCAATTTAGGCTTGGGGAAGATATCAACCGCGCCAGCTTCGAGCAATCGAAAAACATTGGATTCATTTTCTTTGGGGTGGACCGATGTGCTGATCACCAAGATGGGACAAGGAAATTGACTCATGACCTGTTGAGTAAATTCCAACCCATTCATTCCCGGCATGTGGTAATCGGTGCAAATGACCGTGGGTTGTAGATCAGGAATTGACTCGATCGCCTCTTGCCCACTGCGTATAGCTCCCACAACTTCAATCTCCGGATCAGTAGCCAGGAGACGCTGCAAAATCAAGAGAACCACAGGAGAGTCTTCAACCAATAGAACGCGAATGGGATGGGGCATTGGTTCACACCAGTCTTCTCAATGTTTCGATCAGCAAGGTTTGATCAAAGGTTCCTTTCGGAATATAGGCATTCGCACCGGCCTCGGCTCCTCGACGTTTATCTTCATTGCTGGCCAGAGAAGTGACGAGAATAATCGGTAATTCGCTGTATTGCTGATGTTGGCGAATGGTAGCCGTCAGGGTTAAGCCATCCAGATTTGGCATTTGCACATCAGAGACGATCGCATCAAACTGACGAGTTGGTAATTTGGCGAGAGCATCCTGGCCATCCACGGCGGTCACAATTTCGTAGCCAGCACTTTCTAAGATACGTTTTTCTTGGGTTCTAATAGCGATCGAATCTTCAACTAGCAAAATGACCTGCTTGAGGGGAGCAACATTCACTAGGTTTTGCGATCGAACAACACTCACGCTTTTCTGAACGGACTTGATCAAATCCTGCGGTTTCAGAACCATGCATACTTCACCGCTACCCAAAATCGTGGCTCCAGAAACATTCCTGACACACTTCAACAATTTGCTTTGTGGCTTCAACACCACATCTTGTTCATCTAGGAGCACATCCACAAACAGTCCTAATCGTTCTTCCCCCACTTTGAGAATTATGCAAGGAAAAGCAGAAGAAGAGCGCACATCCGGTAAAGCTTGGGTAGGGGTGGCATTCAGTTCCAGCAGATCAGCCAGTCGAGCCACGGAAATCGGTTGATTGGCCAGAAGGATGGCGTCCCGTCCTTTGATAGTAAAGATGTTAGCTGGCTGAATCAGTAAGGTTGTTTCAACAAATTCAACTGGAATTGCGTAAGAAATGCTGTCCACCCGCACAATCAAAACATGCGCTGTTGCAAGTGTTGTTCTGAGCTGGATTTGAAAAGTTGTTCCGGCTCCTGCTGTTGAGCTGACCTGAATGGCACCTTTGAGGCGTTCTACATTGGTCCGCACCACATCTAAGCCCACCCCACGTCCGGAAACCTCCGTAATCAAAGCGCGCGTAGAAAATCCAGGCGTAAAGATCAGCGATTGAATTTGGCGATCGCTCATGGATGCCAGCTCTTCCGAACGACAAATGCCCCGTTGCAGTGCCGTTCGTTGGATCGACTCCAGGTTTAGTCCACACCCATCATCATTTACTTCGATCACAATGCTGGTTGAGGTTTGATACCCGCGTAACCGCAAGGTGGCAATGCGAGGTTTGCCAAGGCGCTCCCGTTCATCAGGTGTTTCAATTCCGTGATCGATCGCATTCCGGAGCAGATGCATCAAGGGATCCTTCATCTCTTCCAGAATGCGTTTATCGGCGCGAGTCTCTCCTCCTTCAATCTGGAACTCCACCAACTTTCCCTGGTCCCGTGCCAGATCGCGCACCATGCGAGGAAACCGTTGAAAAATAGTAGACAGCGGCAGGAGACGCAATGTCCGGATATTTTCTTCTAATTCGGTTGTCACGGTTTCAAAGCGGGAGCTATCTTCATAAGTGGCACTCTGTAAACGGTTCAGCAGATGCCCCAACTGTTCCAACCGTGCCTGATGACGCTGATAGTAACGCTGAATTTCTGCCAATCCACCACTGTGATCGTGCTTTAACTCACTGACAACAGCACTATGCTTGAAGGTGTCGCGGCTCCAGTCTTCCCAGAGGATCAGCAGTTGCTCGATATCAGATGGGCGTCGATCGAGCCGCGTTTTAGTGACCGTTAATTCACCAACTTGGGTCATTAAGTTGTCGAGTTTTTGAGTCTCTACCCGAATTGTGTCGATCCGATAGGAGGATGGAGCAGGTGTGGCAGCGTGAGTCGGTGTAGGGGCGGAAAAGTGGGAGATTGGAGCAGGCAATGAAGTGGCTTCGAGGTTCTCAACTTGTGCAACGAGTTCGATCGGCTCGATCGTTCCTATATCTTCAACTGCTTCTATTAAGTCTTGCTCAAATTCCTCACCCGCTTTAATATCTTCAACACTCTCACATTCTAAATCTTTATTTTCAGCGTCACTCCCATTATTCGGCGGAGCAACATTCTCTGGCGCGCCCATCATATAGGCCATGATATCGAACAGATTGATGCCACTGGAGATGCCAGTCACTGCTTCTTGAACATACTGACGGATAGCTTTCAGCCCATTGTAGAGGCGATCGCTCACTTCAGCGGAAAAAGACAGTTCACCTCGTTTCACCGAACCCAGGAGGTCTTCAAACTGGTGTGCCAAAGTACCGACATTCTTGACACCCAGCATGTTGGCATCCCCTTTCAGAGGGTTTGACTAAAATTTGATGTGAGCGATAAGACCTGATATGCTCTGGAGATAGGTTTTCTTTCAAGTCTTGTGGAGGGGAGATGAATGACTGCAACCATTGTCCAGAGTACAACGGAGTTAATCACTCTTCAAATCACCATTCCTCTGAGTCAATCCTTTCTAGACACCGAAGAAACCATCCAATCCTTAGTGGTGCAGAAAAGTCTTGAAGAGTTGATGTAGCAGGAGTTTGACTGCAGCAGAGGTGACAGAGCAGGGCACCGCATGAGATGCTCAAGTTTCCACACTAAAAATCATCCCATGCCAGTCCCCCATCTTTATCGTCAACTGCAAACCCAACTAAGTCAATGGATCGTGCCACAAGACCAACGGCATCTCCAAGGATTCTGTGAAAACGTTGCCGCAATCTTACAAGCTCAAAGTGCTTGCCTGAGCCACTGGTTACCCTACCTCAGCCATCGTGACTGCCAAGCTCGCAGCCACCTGGAACGACTCAGCTACTTTGTCCACAACCCTAAAATCACAGCTGAAACCTTCTATCACCCCCTGCTGCGTCAGTTCCTCAAAACCTGGGAAGGCATGGCAATGACCCTCACTCTCGATACCAGTATGTTATGGGATCAATATTGCTTGATTG
>LUGL01000165.1 GCA_002796835.1 Elainella saxicola E1
ATAGCAACATTGAGAAGTTCAACATCACTGGCTCTCAGGTCAATGACTACATCCTCGTCTCTACTGATGATATTGCAGATGGACAAGGTGGAAGTGATGTCCTCAGTACTGACTTCTCTGATGTCACAACAGCAGTAACAGTCAACCTGGCTCAAGCCACAAATCAAGTTACCAACGCTGGTGGTACTCAAGTTAGCAATTTCGAGCGGATTGGCAGCATTGTCACAGGCAGTGGAGATGACTCAATTACACTAGGAGCTGATGCCTCGACTAGCAATGGCACAGTAGATGGTGGAACTGGAACAGATACCTTAACTCTTGACTACAGCACATATAGTGGCAATGGGGTTTACAACACTGCTACAGGAGTGCAAGAAGTCTTCTGGAACACTCAACTAGTTACCTATAGCAACATTGAGAAGTTCAACATCACTGGCTCTCAAGTCAATGACTNCTCTCACAGGTTCTACTAACAACGATAATCTGAGCGGTCGTAATGGTGACGATACACTCAGCGGAGATGCTGGTGACGATATCCTCAATGGTGAAGGTGGTAATGACACACTGAATGGTGGAGACGGTAACGATCTGCTAGATGGTGGTTTGGGTAGTGACGCCATGAACGGCGGGGCTGGCGATGATACTTATATTGTGAATGCGGCTGGTGATGTCATTACCGAGGCAGTTAGTGCAGGCATCGATGTCGTACAGTCTTCAGTCAACTATACCTTGAGTGCGAATGTTGAAAACTTAAACCTGACAGGCTCAGCCGTGAGTGGAACAGGCAACAGTGGAAACAACATCATTGTTGGCAACAGTGCAAACAACACTTTGCGAGGGGATGCAGGAGATGACATCCTGGATGGTGGTTTAGGAGCAGATACCTTAATTGGTGGGGCTGGTAATGACACCTTCTTGGTTGATAATGTAGGCGATGTTGTCACCGAAACAACGAGTGTTGGGATCGACACAGTTCAATCTTCAGTCAGTTACACTCTCAGTGCAAACGTCGAAAATTTAACACTCACTGGTTCAGCCGCTATCAATGGCACAGGTAATAACCTCAACAATACGATCACTGGTAACAGCGGGAATAACCTCCTGGATGGCGGAACCGGAGCAGATACCATGATCGGTGGAGCTGGCGATGACACCTATCTGGTTGACAACACCGCTGATGTGATTACCGAAGCGATTGGCGGAGGCATTGATACAGTCCAATCTTCGGTGAGTTATACCCTGAGCGCCAATGTTGAAAACCTGACTCTGATCGGTTTGGCAGCTATTAATGGTACAGGCAACAGCCTCAACAACACAATTACTGGCAACAGCGCCAATAATGTTCTGGATGGTGGGCTGGGAGCAGATGCTCTGGCAGGTGGAGCTGGCGATGATACTTATCTCGTTGATGATGCAGGAGATTCTGTCACTGAAGCGGCTAGTGCCGGCACGGATTCGGTCCAATCCACAATTAGTTACATCTTGGGTGCTTATGTCGAAAACCTGACCTTAATCGGTTCAGCCGCAAACGGTACAGGCAACGAACTGACTAACACTATCACAGGAAACAGCGCCAACAACATTCTGGATGGTGGGGCTGGAGCAGATATCCTGATCGGTGGAGCTGGCGACGACACCTATCTCGTTGATGATGCAGGAGATACTATTACTGAAGCAGCCAGTGCTGGCACAGATTCAGTGCAGTCCTCAGTATCCTTCACTCTATCGGCCCAGTTGGAAAACCTGACCCTTACAGGTGTTGCTGCCATCAACGGCACAGGAAACACCCTGGGTAACACAATCACTGGTAATAATGGGAATAACCTCCTCAATGGTGGTGCAGGAATTGACACCTTGGTTGGAGGGCTCGGTGACGATACCTACGTTGTTGACAATTCTGGGGATGTTGTTACCGAAGCGGCGGGTCAAGGCATCGATACCGTACAGTCTTCTGTTACTTATGCCCTCAGCCTCAATGTTGAAAACTTAACTCTCACCGGTTCAGCCAATATTAATGCTACAGGCAATAGTGGCAATAATATTTTGATCGGCAACAACGGCAACAACACCCTCAACGGCAGCTCTGGTAACGACACGATGAGTGGTGGCCTAGGCAACGATGTTTACATCGTCAATGCAGTGGGCGATGTGGTGACTGAACTGGCGGCAGAAGGTACCGATCGCGTCAATGCAGCGATCAGCTACACCCTGGGTGCAGAAGTTGAAAACTTGACTCTTACAGGAACAGGAAACACCAGTGGTACAGGGAATGACCTGGCTAACACAATCATCGGCAATACCGGTAGTAACAGTCTGAATGGAGGAGTGGGAATTGATAGGCTCAATGGGGGTGATGGCAATGACATTCTAGTGGGTGGTAGTGGCAATGACCAGCTCACAGGTGGACTTGGTGCCGACCAGTTCCTCTACAGCACGGGTGCCGCATTCTCAGTAACAGCGGTTGGCGCAGACACTATTACCGACTTCAGCAGTGCCGATCTGGATAAGTTGGTGCTCAGCAAAACTACCTTTGCTAAGCTGGCAAGCGTAGTCGGATCTGGGTTGAGCGCATCCAGCGACTTTGCAGTTGTCACAACAGATGCTGATGCTGCAATCAGTACAGCCTTCATTGTTTACAACTCAGCGAATGGTAAGGTGTTCTACAACGAAAACGGTGTAACCACAGGATTTGGCAGTGGCCAGCGGTTTGCAACGTTGACAGGCAATCCAGCACTGACGGTTAATGACTTTCAAGTTGTTGCTTAATGCTGTTTAAGAAGTAGGTAAATGATGCGATCGGGCTGTTGACTCAGTCCGATCAATTTCTTTAGGTAACCAGAGGTACAGATCACGTTGTCTTATGCCAAATACTTCAGTGAATGATACAGATACCGAACCGCCCCCCGCCCCCCAATTCTGGGGAAGCCGAACCGCTCAAAGTCCCCCAAGCTTGGGGAATTTAGGGGGCCAGGATTTGTATCATTAACAAACATATTGGTATTACGTTATAGAGAGTGCTCAGAATTTTGTGTATCTAAGTGCGACTATCTCGGTCACGTCCTTCAGTAAAGGGATACGCGAGCGAGACGCTCGCACTCACACAAAAATCTATCGCTGCCCTACTTTCAGCGTTGACTTAGCCGTTTGTTCCCTCGCTAGAATCGGGTTGCGATCCTTGAGCTTTGCGGGGTTTACGGCTGAACTGACGCGACAGATCATTCACCACCTCATCCAGACCCATGTTCTTGCCAGAGGTCTTGGCAGAGTTATAGGCCAGTCTTGCGGCGGCATAGGCTTCGCTGCCCGCTACCATTTGAGTGTCCTCCACCAATTCCCGCAGGCGGCTGAGGCTTTGCAAAACTGGGTTGAGCGCCTCGAATAGCTGCACATCTCGGCGGGCTTCTTTCACATCCAGGAAGCGGGGCATCAGTTCTGAGTGGTTTTCAGCCATATCCAGGGCTTGCATCACAAAGGTCTGAGATTTGCGCCCCAGTTTGGGCAGCTTACGGCGATCTTCAGGAGTCAGGCCCACCAGAAAAGGCAGCTTTTGGCGAACCGTGTCTAGCGCGGCCATGACTTCTTCAATGTCTTGTTCTGAGAGGATTGCGTCAATTGGGCGAATGGTCATATTCAAATTCCTTCATCAAGTAAGATGCACCGGCTAATCCGGGCAAAAGTCTAAATTTTGGGATTCCCCGAATTTGGCGATCGTCAATCTGTACTAATACGGAAAAATCAGGGTGGATGAAGTTGGCTTTCCGTAATTCTGGGCAATTTGGCGATCGGGATCAGCCAATTTTCTGAACTGATCTCCGATCATGCAGCTCAGAACTCCGTCGATGCCGTTTGGCACGCTGTTGGTGAAGATTATTTCTCTGTTGATGCAGCTCAGAACTCCGTTCATGTTGCTCAGGACTCCGTCAGGGGCGATCGTTTCTCTGTCGATGCTGCTCAGAATGCTATTGACTGCGATCATTTCTTTATGGATGGAGAGTCGCTTATGATCAACCCTGTTCAGAACTCCATTGATGCTGCTTAACACTCGATTAAAGGCGATCAGAACTGTGGGTTGAGCATCATCGCCCATTTGTATGCGGAAATACCCTAAAATCGACGCATTGAGGCCAAGATTGGGTTAGCTAGAGTGAGGGGAACGGAATGCAGAATTGACGCGGTGTAGTAAGTTCAGCAAACGATGGCTGAGGCGGATTTTGGCGGTGCTGTTGGGGTCGCTGCTGTTCTCCGAGTCAGGGACGGTGCGGACGTAGGAGGCTGATAACCACGAATTTCGGTTAGAATATCTCTACGACATGGAGGTAATTCAGTGATGGTTGAGATAAATTCGATCGCAGCTCAACAAAGAGTTATCCAGTCTCTAAGTCAGCTCTCTGCCAAGGATCTGATGTTTGTCGCTGATCTAGTTGATTTTTTGCGGTTGCGGCAGCCGATATCTATATTGGACAGTTCAGAATTAGACAGTTCAGAAGCTCCTCAGCATAGGAGCGCCTCGTTAGCAGATTTATTGGAATTTGCGGGTAGCTGGGAAGGGGACGACATTCGAGATTGTCTACAGCTTGTGTATGAGAACCGTGCTCAGACAGAATTTTAATTGTGTACTTGCTGGATACAAACCACTGCACGTTCATTATTGAGGGTGAACCTGCCGTAATTCAACGATTTCGAGCCAAGATTACTGTCCCCGTCGTGACGAGTGTAATTGTGGCTGGGGAACTCTATTTCATGGCGCAAAATTCCCAACAGCAGACTGCTAATCGACTCAAGATTCACGCTTTCCTCCAACGGCTGGATGTGATTCCTATTTCTTTGGCAATTGCTAGCATTTATGGTGAGTTCAAAACCGAGCTGCTTTTGCATTATGGGCCACGAGAGCGGAGCCGTCGTCGCACGACCAAGCTTCAGGAGATTGGCATTAGTGAAAACGACCTGTGGATTGCTGCCACTGCGCTCTATCACTCTTTCACAGTGGTTTCTGCCGATCGAGACTTTGAACGAATGCAGCAGGTTCGAGCCTTTAACCTAGAGTCTTGGCTTTGAACAAACATCTAGACGCAATGGCTCTTCGCCTCGCCCGATCGTTACTGTTTCTGCAATAAAGCCCGTTTGTGTGCGGAAATACCCTAAAATTGCCGCATCAAGGCGAAGATTGGGTTGGCTAGAGTGAGGGCAACGGAATGCAGAATCGATCGCTCACCCAACAGCGTATGAAGCTATTCTTGTGGAATGGGCATCGTTTGGCTGAGCCGCTCACGCCGAAGTCTTGCCCGTCCATCTGGGAATCTAATTCGCATCCAGCATTGAGGCCAATATGACAGATTCTCTTGATTCTGAATCGATTTCAACCGACCAACTCTCGATCGCTCGACAGCTTTTGGAATCAGAAAGCTATGGCGCAAAAGCGATCGCCACATTAGAGCAGCAGGGCAACTATGCCGATGCGTTTTATGAGTTGTGGACGGAAAAGAATGGCCCACCGCCAATGATGGGCGATCGGCCTTCGCTGTGGCAAATTACGTTGAAGCGAGTGCGGCAGGAAATTTGTGGTGAGGATGATAGTTTTCGATCGAAGTTGAAGGACTATAAGAAAAGTCCGATGAGTGCGCCCTTGTTGACTGGGTTGATTGTGTCGCTGGTCGGCATGTCTGGTTTACCGATCGATCCGGCGATCGCGACGGTGATCGTGCTGTATGTGCTGCATATTGGTTTGGATGTATTTTGTGAATATACGGCTCCGGCCAAGGATGCTCCAGCTAAGGATGCGTTACCGCCAGGAGACTCGCCATGACCCAGACTCCTTCTCGTTCTGCTTTACCGAATCAATCCCAGGATCAGCGGTTTATCTATCCTGGGATTACCTGGCAGCAGTTCAAATTGATTCAGGCCGGGTTTTCCACCGCTGCCAATATTCGGCTGTTTTACTATGACAATACGATCGAAATTCTAATGCCGGGACGTGAACATGAAGTCTTCAGCCGCCTGATCGGATTCTTGATCGGGCTATTTTGTTTGGAGCGCAACATCGAATTTGAACCGACGGGTTCCATGACTCAAGAACGAGAAGGAGCCGTTTCGGTGCAGGCAGACGAATCTTACTGTTTTGGCGCATCCAAACCGATTCCCGATCTGGCGATCGAAGTAGTGATTACGAGCGGTGGCCCCAATAAGCTCCAGCGCTATCAAGCTTTGGGGATTCCCGAAGTCTGGTTTTGGCAGGAGGGACAATTCAGCCTCTATCACTTGCGGAATACGGATTATGAGCAAATTTCCCGCAGTGAAATTCCAGAGTTGATCGGCCTTGAGATTGAGTTGCTGACCCGATGTGTTCTGATGGCTCAAACTTCACGCTTGGAAGCGGCGACTACGTTTCGGAATGCGCTTAAGAATGAGTGATTGCCATTCGTCTATTCCTCCGTTTCTTGAGACTCAAAGAATTCCCTCAATTCTGCAACTGTTATACCCAGGCTGGCGGCAGCAGATTCCAAGAATGATTCATCTTGGGTTACTTGATAGACTCGTTCAATCGCTCTCAGAGCAACTTGTGCTTGACCATCCTTGAATTCCCAAAAGATTTCCAGCGCTTTGAGTGAATTTGCTCCAGCTTCCAAATAGTCCTCTTGAGCTTCTGCTAACAATCCTAATTGCCCATATGTGCCAGCCTGGTTGTAGCGATCGTTGGATTCGATGAAGAGGTTGAGGGCTTGTTGAAAGTAGTCCTGGGCCTGCTGATATTGCCGTTGCTCCTGGGCCACAATGCCCAATTGGTGGTACGTGCTGGCCTGAGAGTAGCGATCGTTGAATTCGATTTTGAGGTTGAGGGCTTGTTGAAAGTAGTCCTGGGCCTGCTGATATTGCCGTTGCTCCTGGGCCACAATGCCCAATTGGTGGTACGTGCTGGCCTGAGAGTAGCGATCGTTGAATTCGATGAAGAGGTTGAGGGCTTGTTGAAAGTAGTCCTGGGCCTGCTGATATTGCCGTTGCTCCTGGGCCACAATGCCYAATTGGTGGTACGTGCTGGCCTGAGAGTAGCGATCGTTGAATTCGATGAAGAGGTTGAGGGCTTGTTGAAAGTAGTCCTGGGCCTGCTGATATTGCCGTTGCTCCTGGGCCACAATGCCYAATTGGTGGTACGTGCTGGCCTGAGAGTAGCGATCGTTGAATTCGATGAAGAGGTTGAGGGCTTGTTGAAAGTAGTCTTGGGCCTGCTGATATTGCCGTTGCTCCTGGGCCACAATGCCCAATTGTCCGTACGTGTCAGCCTGCTCGTAGCGATCGTTGAATTCGATTTTGAGGTCGAGGGCTTGTTGATAGTAGTCCTGGGCCTGCTGATATTGCCGTTGCTCCTGGGCCACAATGCCCAAGTTGTGGTATGTGCTGGCAATTAGTGACTGTTTAAAGTTCTCAGGTACACCAAGCAGCTTTTGTAGTAAAGCAAGTGTCCTAATATAAAGTTCCTTTGCTTTCTGATAGTCCTGTGCCTCTAAATGTCCAAGAGATACTGCATCTAATAAACTTAAAGCAGAAAGCTCAATTTCTTGTGTGCGGAACTCAGGTGGATAAGCTTCTATTTTTGAGTAGACGCTCTGAGCAAACTGCAATTTGCTCTGCTTATCGCCAATCAAATCAAGATATGAGTGCAGACAGCCATAAATGATCAGAACTAGGTTGTCGTACTTCTCCAAACAAATTTGCAGCGCCTGGTACAGGTTTTCATACTCCCAACGGCAAAAAATAACGCCCATCTGCCGTTCCTGGGGCTCTTTCGACTGCATCCACTGTTGATACGATGACGCTAGTCCCCGATAGTGGTTCTTAAACCCATCCCGCAATGCTTCCTGCAAGGTTGCATCCTCCCGACTCAGGCGCGTCTTCAGGAAATAGGGAAACACGGGTTGAATCGTCAGCAGTTCTGGCATCCCCGACTCATGCGGGGCCAACAAGCCCCAGTTGATCGCCTCCTGAATTGCCGCCTCAAATTGGTCAAAATCATAATTCTGGAATGGCGCAAGCTGTTTGAGCTGTTCGATATAGCTTGGAATCGCCCGCAGAAAAATAAACCCACTAAACGGAGCCAAACAAAGCAGCAGCTTTTGAGCATTGGGCGACAGGCGACTATGGGAATATTCCACACATTTGACAATGCTCTGCGTCTTGTCCTCACTCTCCCGATCCAACGTCACATCCGCCGCCTGCAACGCCGCCAAAATCTCGCTGGGGCTTTGCTGCCGCAGGTTCGCCAACACCACTTCGATCGCCAACGGATAGCCCGCCAACAGCTTCAGCAGCCGCTTCAAATCCTCTGATTCCAACAAGGCTTGGATGCGCTTCGGGTCTTGCACCTGCCGCTCCAACACCTTCGTCGCCAAATCAGTCTGGGCTTCCCGGTCCAGTCCCCGCAGCTCATAGCGGTTGACGCCATAGATCGACTGGAGCCAGGGTTCGCTACTGCGCGATCCTAAAATTACCCGCGTTTTGCCCCCCACCAGCCGTTGCAAAAACTGCCGCAGCTTCTCCTGCTTCGGCTTCGACAGCGTATTCTGAATCGCCAACGCCTGCCCCGTCACCGACTCCAAATTATCCAGCATCAGCACATAGGGCATGGCCCGCAACGTATCGATCACCTGCTGCTCTTTCGCTTCCGGCAAACTCCCGTGGAAGCTATTGAAGCGATCAAACAGGGCTTTGCCAATCTGCTGCACAATCTGCTCGACACTCCAAGCTTTTTCGTCATAGCCAAAATAGAAAATTTGCGCCGCATAGTGCGTCACCTGCCACCATTCCCGCAAATAGTTGAGCAGCGTCGTTTTGCCCGTGCCGCCCATGCCTTGCAGCAACACCAGATTATGCCGCAACAGCGCCTTCTCCAGCTTCAAAATATCCAGATCGCGCCCGACAAAGCCATACTCAGCCCCATATTTTGAACCGTCAAACCGAAACTGCTGCCGCCGCTGCAACAAATCCTCTTCCTTCTCCTGCGGCGTAAACTCCCGCAGCTTCAAATCCACCGTCTGGTTGCAATACACCACCGGCAGCAGCCAATCTTCCAGCGACTCCATCCGGTCATAATAAATTTTGCGCTGCTTATTCTGAAACAGCTCCATCCGCCCCAGCCGCAACGCCTCTGCCATTCCCCGCTGATTAAACAGCTCCCCATACACCCGCTGCATCATCAGCTTCGCCGCCGACACCGTCACCGAATACCCCATCGCCACCACCATCTGCATCCCGGCAGACATCAGCCGACTACCCAAACTTGTCTCCCGCGCATCCAAACCCAGACCCTGAGCCACACCCTCCTGACTCCTGGATTCTGACTCCTGGATTTTAGATTTTAGATTTTGGATTTTGGATTCATCCTCCTGACTCCCGACTCCTGACTCCTGCTTCCCTGACTCCTGCTTCACCTGCTTCCCGGACTGACAAGCATTCAAAATACAGACCGGAATTCCCGCACCTGTCAGCAAGTTGGCAATATCTGCCGCCTCGACGGGCGTTGCCTGACCCGCAGCCTCACCCTCAAAAAATAAATAGGCTTTTACCCCGTCATACTGCTGTAATGGCCTCTGGGCATATTGCATCAGATAAACATAGCGATCCTTCTGAATGCCCTGTTGAATCTGCTCATAGGTCGCTAACGCACCATGCAAATCAAAATGAATGATGTGATAAAAGTTCTGCTTTTCCGCCTGCTGCAAATGTCGCGCCAGCGCCTCAAACGTTCCAGGCCGCAAAATCTCAATATTCACCCGTAGCTGCGATTGCTGAATCGCCTCGATCAAAGGCCGCGAAATTGTCCGATAGCCCACATCTTTCTCTTCATCCGGACGCGCAATCACCACCAGTAAATTGATTACCGGAGCCGGAGTCACCTGTGCCCGGATCGGTTGTGGCTTCAACAACTTCCGCACCATAATCGCATCCACCGCCAACGGACGCGGCCAATCCGGATCCCGCATCGCCTCCCAATGCAACCCCTGAAACTCCGGCGACTGGCCCTCAATCTCAATCTGCACCTGACTCAACGCCGATCGCAACTGCCGATACTCACTGTAAGCATCTGGATCCGATCGAAACACCTGCTCAAACAGCGCCCGCCCATAGTCCGTAATCTTGTCCTCCGCCTGCTGCTTCAACATCCGATCGGTAAACGGAAACCGGATCCACTCCTCGAAATACCACTCCAGTAGCTCCTCCTGGGCAGGCGTCAGCGCAAACGGATCGGCCACCGTAATCGGATAGCGCGATCGGTCATCAAAAATCAGCTCAGCTTCAAAACCCTGCTCCGTCGAGCGAACTTCTCGCAGTGTAATGGTTGGCATGGGAGTGGGGGCGATCGGAGAACGTTGGCTTTTATTTTAATCGGGTGTTCTCGATTCGTCATGGAATTTTACCTGCATCAATCGTTCGCATTAAAGCAGCAATTCAATTCAACTCTTGTGGGGTGGGCATCTTGCCCGCCCTGATCTCAGCAACCCAAAAATACAATTCAGTTTTCATTAGGACTTATTTTTGAGAATCATAAAATTGTAGAAATAAGATGTTGAGAAGACTGATTCGGGAAAATAGCTAGAGGAGTCGCAGGACAAGATGTTGAGACGACTGATTCGGGAAGATAGCTAAGCTGAACGACATTTAGTTTGCATCATCAAGCTGCGATCAGAGCATTGCCTTTGTTCTTCACTTTGCGTTTCCACTGAATCACCAGTTCCCCTTGATTGAGTAATCTGTCGAGCAAGGAGTGAAGTTCCTCCACCGATTGAAATAAACGATGCGCAATAAACTCTTTGCACGAATGCCACACCAACTCAATTAAGTTGAAATCTGGACTGTAAGGCGGCAAAAACAGCAGTTGCAGATTGGGGCATTCGACTGCCAGTTGTTCGAGCATGGCCTGTTTTTTGTGATAGCTGGCATTGTCAAGCACCACCAAAATTCTCGGTCCCCACTGCTCAAATTCCTGCTCTAAATGTCCTGCTGCCAACCATTCTTGCTTGACGAACTCATTGAGTTTGACCAGATTGATGTAGCAACTTTCACTGTTGCCTTGCTCAATGAAGTAGCATTGCCGGTTGCGGTCATGATAGCGCAGTCCTCCCATCACATTG
>LUGL01000166.1 GCA_002796835.1 Elainella saxicola E1
ATCATCGTGGCTCGTCCATAGCCTTGTCCCTGATACTTTTCATCCACCATCAACCGCATAATAAATCCTACACCTGCAATAATCTCATACATTGTGAATCCAATCATTGGTGCTTCAGGTTGTTCATAACCACACGCAGCAACATCGTAAACAGCCAGGGGGAAAAGATTGGAGTCAACATAAGCTTCTGCGAGATGATTGTGTAGTAGTTGCAATCAAATCCTTCTGAGACTCCGAAACCTGAAGACTCAGACATTCTCGGAAATTCTCTCGCGTGACTCTGCGTAAATGAACTTTAGCCATAAGCTTATATACCTAAAAATGAATTGCTTGCCGTCGTCTAACTTAGCAACTCAACTAGAGATCGTTGCTGCGATCGCTTCACCAATAACGTTTAAGCACTGCCCAGCCGATCTGATCCAATTCACTTAACTTTGTAGTACCAAGCACAAAATATCTCTTTTCGATTGCCGCCAACCTGCTCAAGTTCTTTGCTTTTCAAGCTGCTTCTGAAAATAATCTCGCCAACTCTTTGGCAATGCTTGAACCTGGAGTACTCGCTGCAATAGCTCCAAATCATTGATTTCACGAACATATAGCCGCGTAATGTCGGCAATGGGGACGTGATTTTCATCGCGACTGATGAGCTCCAGCCGATCGCCAGCACTGACTTCTCCCTCTTGCAGGACTGAGAAGTAGACTCCAGTCAGACGGCTGTCTAGAAACCGTTTGATTATATCGACTCGTCCAAACTTAATACCGAGCTTATAGCAAGGCATTCGTGGTTGGGTCGCCATGACTTCGGCAGTGCCAAGGCGGAAGCGATCGCCAATATTTACCGCCTCTTCTGACAAACCCTCAATGGTCAGGTTTTCCCCAAACATTCCCCAGGGCAACTCCATTTCTGGCAGCTCATTGAGCCAGTAGGCATAATGCTCAACTGGATAGGCGTAAACTGCTTTATCAATTCCACCATGAACCGCGAGGTCGGCTTGCTGATCCCCTTCAAAATTAAGCGATCGCAACTGAATTCTGCCCTCAACAGGTTGCTTAAAGATTCCCGTCAAAACAGGCTTTCCTTGCCAGATGACTTCACGGGGGAGTCCGACATTGACAGAAATAACTTGCATCGATATTTCACCTCGTTCCATTCATCCTGATATATTGCACCATTTTAAGCGTTTATTTCCTATTTCTGATCTACCCGTACAGCGCACAGTTGGTTTGGTTTGGCGAAACGGATACGAGTCGGAAGTAATTGACCAGTTTCGTGCCTGTGCTAGCAATCATAATTGGATGAAGCTTTGAACGCCCAATAAACAAATCCTCAATGGTCAGGTTCAAGCGGATTGTTCGATTGCTGAACACCTGAAATGTGTAACCCGTCCCCGTTGCAAACCTTCCAAGCCAAGCCCGATCGCCCAAAAGAATATGATTGAGCGTTCCATGAATTGACTCAAAGAAGGCTCCAAGATTCCGCTGCCGTTCGTCTTCCGTTAAAGAGGATACGAGATCATAAACTTTGTTGTTGGCCCAGGAATTGTAGTGCCACTAAGCGAAATTGGCTGAGGTGAGTGGATTCTGTCATTTCAAAGCTACACAACAAGGATGGTTTGCTACATTTATTATTTATGGCTGGTTTCGGCAAATGCCAGACGAAGACCAAAAGCGATTAGAACAATTCCCATCACTCGTTCAAACCAATGGGAGATGGATAGAAATAGATTTTTGATAGTTTCTTGAGATACGATCGCCGTCACAAACACCAACCAGAACAGCTCAATCCCAACGATCGTACAGCCATAGAGAATTTGAATTGCCAGAGGTGTACCGGGACGAATGATCTGAGTAAACAATGCCAGAAAAAACAAGGTGACTTTTGGATTCAATAGACAGGTCCAAAAACCGCTGTAAAGGGCATTTCTAGCACTTAAATTGAATGGCAGTGATGCTTCATTGTGACCATTGTGGTGTTTCTTGGCCTTTAAAGATTGGATGCCGATATAAATCAAATAAGCTGCACCCAGCCATTTCAAGCAGTTAAACAGCAAAATCGACTGAGAGATCAGCACACCAATCCCAACTAACCAGAAAACGATATGGACCGCATCACCGATCGCAATACCAACGGCAGTTGAGAGTCCAGTTCGTTTGGAACCACTGACACTATTGCGGATCGTCAAGAAGAAATTGGGACCAGGAGCGATGATGACAAGACATCCAGCAAGAAAAACTGTGAACCAATCGCCTAAAAACTGCATGGGTTAAACCTCATACTGGAATGAATTGAACATTAAAAAGAGCCGTTAAGCGCGATAGGCATGAAAAGAGGTGAAACTACGCCCAATAGCCGCACCCATCAGTTGCATGAACCGATTGCGTAATCCAACTGCTAGAGGATTGGCTAACTCGCCCATCTTGGCAGAGCGTAAAGACGCCTCTACGATCGCTTTAGTGCGGGGAAACCGTAATGCCTCGTACTGCTGGAAGGCAAGGTTTGGATCGGGTTGGGCTTTCAAACACTGGGCTATCACATAGGCATCTTCCAATGCCGTGCAAGCACCCTGCCCCATGGTTGGCAGCATCGGATGGGCGGCATCTCCGAGTAGCGTAATATTTTGATGGCTCCAGGGTTGGGTTGGCGGGCGATCGTACAGGTCTGTTGTTAAGATTTGGGTTTCATCGGTTGCCGAAATGAGCTCCGGAATGGCAGGAAACCAATCTTGATACATTATCTCAAGCTCTTTTTTGCGGCCCATTGCGGCATCAGGTTGGGCTTCTGGTGCGGTTGCTGCGGCATACCAGTACATCTTTCCCTGACCTAACTTCATGAAACCAAACCCTTTGCCATCCCCTAAAAATTCCTGAATATATCCTGAGCGATATTCACGCGGCACATAGTCCGTTAATCCGCGCCAAGTCTTAAAATTCCGATACTGGGGAGGATTGTTGCCTAACAAAGCGGTTCGGACCTGCGATCGTAATCCATCTGCCCCAATCAGTGCATCTCCCTCAACTTGCAACCCTGATGTAAAGTGGGCAACAACTCGGTTATCCCGATGCTCAAATCGTTCAAACGTCTCTCCCAACACGAATTTCTCTTCAGCGACTCTGCGCCATAAGAGCTGATGTAATTCGGCTCGATGAATCCCGATTACCGGTAGCTCAAAACGATCGATCGCAATGTCGACCAGCTCTTTACCCTGCTGGGAATTGAATTGATAATTGCTGGTGAGAGCCCCAACCCGAATTGCGTCTTCTAATAGCCCCAAATTTTTCAAGACATGGGTAGCGTTTGCCCACAGCGCAATTCCTGCTCCGACTTCTCGTAATGCTTGCGTCCGTTCATAAACGACAGGCTCCAATCCAGCATGGCTTAAGGCAAGGGCCGTTGCGGCACCCCCAATTCCACCGCCAATAATGATGATTGTTTGCATCATGAAAGCCTCTGTCAACTTCTATCTGGGCTCACAAGCTGAGGATAATAGAATATCAGCCTCCTCAGCCTCCTAAGATTAACGGGGCCAGCACTGGGGCCAGCAGCATCTCAAACTCCAGATTGGTTGCGCTCACCACATTTTCAACGATTTTGCTATAAAATTGCGGGCAACAGATAAGTTTTGAGTTTCGAGATTGGTAGACATGATTGGATTGAGATAAAAGACTTATGGTTGAAGCTGAGCGTGGAATCAATCAAGCTTTAGGATAGGTCAAAATTACTCAAAATCAGTACTCATTCCAAGCGTTTCCCAAGTATTTAACTCCTGGGTTAACGCCTCTATCTTTTTGCGAAACTTTGCATAAGCATATTTGCCAAGCACAAATCGCAGGGGTGGATTTTCTGCTTCTACCATTTGAATAATGGCGTTGGCAGCTTTCACCGGATCACCCGGTTGTTTACCTTCGATCGTATTCAGGAAATTCAAAAACTTACCAACTGTTGGTTCATACTCTGGCATTGGAGTTGCAGCTCGATCGAGCGATCGGCCAATGAAATCTGTCCGAAATGGTCCTGGTTCGACAATGGTGACATGAATACCCAGTGGCGCAACTTCACCCTGTAACGCTTCAGAAACGCCTTCAAGCGCAAATTTCGCACCTCCGTAGATCGAGAAACCTAACTCATTGCTAAACCCTGCAATCGCCGACATATTCAGAATATGGCCCTGTCCTTGCTGACGCATGATGGGCAAAACCGCCCGTATCATGTTGATCGCACCAAATAGATTGGTTTCAAAGTTGCGGCGGATTTGATCTTCGCTGACCTCTTCCAGTGCGCCAATCAAACCATATCCCGCATTGTTAACCAGTACGTTAATTTGACCAAATGCGCTTTGGGCTTGCTGAAGGGCTGCTTCAATTGATTCTAAACTCGTGACATCTAATGCGATCGCTCTGGCGGTTTCAGAATAGCGATCGACCAGATCTTGCAGTTGTTCAGGCTTGCGGGCGGTGGCGATTAAGCGATCACCATGTTGTAACACTGCTTCTGCCAATGCCCGACCAAATCCCGTAGAGCATCCCGTAATCAGCCAAACTTTTGCGTTCTCTGTACTCATGGTTTCAAATCTCTACAGTGACGGAACTGATTCAATCATAATCAAGGCAGATCGCGATTGCATCGGGATCAAATTCTGTTCCGGGTGCGACTGTCCCACAAATCGTGACCGGGACCAGGTGAATTCCATCAATTGCTCATTCTGGCGCTCATTCCAAAGCCAGCGATCGAATTCCTGCTTGACCAATTTCTAGAGAACTCAGCATGGAAGGACAAAACATAGATTGCTTCATGCTATGAGAAATCTGTTTTCAGACCTACCCATCAGGTGTCAAGTCTTTAGCCTCGACGCCAATCAAGATCAGCCCCTCTTCTCTCCAAGAGGAAAAATACTCAACTTTTGGTCAGGTCAGGCAGGGCGCAATTGTATTAGGACAGCAACAATGAGACAAATTTAGCTTGGTCGGGCAACGTGAAAAGCAGAAACAAAAGAGAGTTGCAGTGTATCACCGTTTCTCTCCAGCACGTGTCGTAATTCAGCAAATAAGTTCTGCCTTTGCTGTGGTTCTAGCTTCAGATAGGGCAAATAGGTATTCAATAACATGAGATATTGATCGACTGAATAGGCGACTTCGACCTCCACATGTCCTGCTACCATCTCTTTAAAGTAGCCCGATGCGATCGCCATTTGTCCCATTTCGTTGAGGATCGCAAATTGGGTGGCAGCATCTTCATAGGCCCGATTGAGGTAAGGCGCATGGATTTGATAGACTTCGGTCAACTGCTGATAAATCTCGTAGCTCGGCTGGAGTTCCTTATTCCACAGCAGAATCAAATGTCCTTCGGGATGCAGGGCTGCTGACGCTTTGGGGTAACCGATCTCTGGCGGAATCCAATGAAAAGAGCTAGCTGCCAGCACAGCATCAAACCGCTGGGGCTGTAATTCCCATTCCTCAAATGAGC
The DNA here is from genome assembly GCA_002796835.1 of Elainella saxicola E1. Classification (GTDB taxonomy): domain Bacteria; phylum Cyanobacteriota; class Cyanobacteriia; order Elainellales; family Elainellaceae; genus Elainella; species Elainella saxicola. Next base: position 5,462 of record LUGL01000166.1, read on the forward strand.
AATTTTGCAGCGCTACATTGGGGTATGCTGCACAAGTTTCCTGAGCCAGATGATAAAAGTCAGAATTTGGCTCAACGCAAACCATCGGACAATCCAGGGCCGCAAAAGCAGGTGTAGCGATCGCGGGACCACAGCCGACCTCCAGCAGCGTTGAGTTGGCAGAAAGTTGGGCCAGTTCGACAACTCGATCGATCACGGTTTGCGGATAGCGAGGTCTGGTTTGCTGATAGGCAACGGCTGCCGCTGAGTACCAATGTCGGCGCTGTTCCAGGTCCCTGCCGTAACATTCAGTCTGAAGCATTTGTTTGATATCTTGCATCATCCTACCCAAATCATTCAATCAACATCAACATGAGAGATATGATTACAGAAAGGGTCGAACGACTTCTACGGTTTCTTTGGAAGGCAGCACAGGCACAATTTCAAATTCGCCCAGATCCTGCCATTGCAAGATCCAGGTTTGCAGCAAACGCAAGTCATCACATTCCATCAACTGAAAACAGCGATCGAAGTTCACCTCAATCCAGCTATCCACATACTTTAAACCCTCCGGCATCATGCGTCCCTTTTCCTGGAACCGCCGATAAATTTCTAGCGCCTGACCCGATTTAAACCGCTCAATCACCATAAACAGCATAAGATTCCTCACTCCAAAATCCGATCGATTCTCACAAAATATTGACAAACGCTTGAATACGCTTGTGTGTCGCTGAACTTTGTTCTATGCTAAGCAACACTGGTTTTTTCAATTAATCAAGACAACCAGTAGATCTGTTCAAGGTATGGCGCTGACTATAAGTGCTAGCAACACTCATAGCCAGCTATCCGGAGCTCTGTTTGACCCAGAGAGCCAGATTGCTGCGATCTTAATCGATCTTCAGCAGTTTAGCGATATCTGGATAGTCATACCTTGGGCTTTTCTTCTCCACAAACCCAACCTCAGTGAGGGAAAATACCATGTCTACAGAGTTCAACGAACTGCTGCCGCCTTTTGGTGACAAGGCGCATACCGACAAATCGCAAATCTGGATTATTGGCACGCGAGAACAGGTGTTGCATACGATCAACGAATTTTATGTGAAGCGGATTGCGACCGACAGAGTGAAATTCACACCAATTATTCCAGCCCCCTTTGAAGGCAAATTTATGTCTGTCTTGGTTCGTTAAGGACTAAAAACTAAACAGCATATCTTTCTTGTGGGATGGGCATCTTACCTGTCCGATCGGACTCTCGCGCAATATTAAGATTGGACATCAGAACCTATCCCACAATTTGTTACATTCATACTTCTTTATCTCGTTCAAGCATCGCATATTCTGTTCATACAAAATCTTGGATGAAGGGGGATCGATTCATCATTGAGACGACTAAGCTTGGCGATTTAACCAGGCGATTAAGTCTTCCAGTTGGGTAAAATCCAGCAAAGATTCCCCTAACACTTCGAGCTGTTCCAAAGACAAAATCTGAATTTTTGCTGTCAGTTCCGCAGGCAGAACACCAAATCGACGAGTTAATTGCTTCACAATCAGCAGCAGCTCTCCTTCTTGCCGACCTTCTTGCCTGCCCTCTTGCCGACCTTCTTGCCTGCCTTCTTGCCGACCTTCTTGCCTGCCTTCTTGTCTGCCTTTTTGCAAACCTCTTTGCTCTCCCTGCCGCTCTCCTTCCCGCAAAATCTCTTGATACCAGGGTGATTCTCTCAACACGGTCATATCCCACCTCATGATTTGCCGAACGACATCGCTCTCTAAAACAAAGCTAGCAAAAAATGCCAGCAATGATTCTAATTCCACTAACTGCTCATCCTGCCGCAATAGCGTCAAGGCCTGCTGCACCGTTTCCACTGCTCCCCCTTGCTTCAGAATGGGTACAAATGGCAACAGGGCGTTGAGGGATTGCTCAAACACGATCGCCGCTTCTACTTCCCAAAGGTTAATCACACGGAAGCTTTGATAAGCGCGAATGCCGAGGAAGGTAGACTCAAAGCAATCTGGAATGGTGATGGTGGCAGCAGGTGGCAAAATGTTCACCAGTACTGGATAGACCGGCAAATCATACTTCTCCTCGGCCAGGGCAGCATAGGTACGCATGCGCAGTGGCAGTTTGGTGTTGTAGCGCAACTGCAATTCATTCAGAACCAGAAATTGCCCATGGGCTGGACTTTGAACTTTTACCAGCACGTCATTGTCACGGCTGAGCCACTGAAACTCTGAGCCTAAGATTTCCTGAGCCACCACATCAGGCTGTTGCGTCACCCACTGCACCCAAGCGGTTGGCGCTAATCCGATCAGTCGTTTGCCACCAATATCTGCTTTCTTTGCCATCGCAGCCTCAACGATCGAATGCTGAGCAAGTTTTCTATTCTAACCCGATCGCTGATTCTCGCAGTCAGTTAACGTCGAGTGTAATGAAATCCAATCGATCGCTAAAGATTCTATCGATCGCTCTCTAAAACCTATAGAACTACCTACGGAACTCAAGTCGATCGCCCAGTTTGAAAAAGAGGTTCGATCGTCCGGGCCATCGAAGCATAGCTTGTTCATAAACGTGCAAAAGCTGGCGCTGTTGCTTATCACAATATTGTGATAAGTTATATGTGTTTCGTTCTAATTTAACTGCTAACTCTAATCGTGCCTAAAGTGCATGTTCTTTTCTATCAAGATGAGTCTGGCGAAGCTCCTGTTCTGAAATGGCTAAAAGATCTCTTGAAGCAGGATCGAAAGGGTTATGCAAACTGTATTGCTCGAATTCAACAGCTTGCAGATACAGGACATGAACTTCGACGACCAGCGGCGGATTACTTGCGGGATGGCATCTATGAACTTCGAGCAAAACATGTACATGTGCAATATCGGATTCTATATTTCTTTCATGGGCAAAATGTAGCAATTCTTGCACATGCCATCACGAAAGACACGAGTCAAGTCCCAGTCGCAGAGATTGAGCGAGCCATCAAGCGGAAGCAATTATTCGAAGAAAACCCAGAAAATCATACCTATGTAGAGGAAATAGAAAATGGCAAAGACAAATGATGCTCTACAAATTATCAAGAATCTTAACCATGATGACCCTGAGCTTGAAGAACTGATTAAAGAAGCCTCGCTCAATGCTATGGTCGCTCAATTGATTTATGACGCAAGAATCAATGCGGGACTCACTCAACAGCAACTTGCCGATCGGATTGGGACCAAGCAGTCTGTAATTGCACGATTAGAAGATGCGGATTATGAAGGACATTCGCTGTCAATGCTTCAAAGAATTGCCCGTGCTCTCAATCACCAGGTTGAAATTAAGCTGTTGCCCATCGAATCAGATAAACCTCTAGCAGGGTAATGTGACGCATAACATTGGAGAAGCGATCGCTCAATTTGAATCACAGCTCCTCGCTCAATATTCAATTACTTATTCGATCGCCCACACACAGAGTACGTTATTGTTGCTTTTCTAATTTTGCGAATTGCTGCTTGGCAAATTCCCGAAGCTGTTCATCAGGATCGTTGTTGACGCGATCGATCAAGAGTTCTAAAGTTTTAGGATGATCAGGATAGTTTTTAAGGATCGCTTTTAGGGCAATTTGACGCGGATTATCTTCCCAGAATTCTTCACGTTCAAATGGATCTTGAAGGGCGCGATCGTACAAAAACTCAAACATTTCAGGATCATCTTTCCAGCCCCAGATCAACTCTTGCACTGCAACACCGCGTACATCGCAATTGTCATCACTTTGAGCACAAGTTTTGACAATCGATAACGTTCCAGGGTCATCTTTCCAGCCTCGCGCCAACTCTCGTGTCGCAACACGTCGTACATCGTCATTGTCATCACTTTGAGCATAGGTTTTGATAATCGATAGCGTTTCAAGATCGTCTTTCCAACCTCGCGCCAACTCTTGCACTGCAACACCGCGTACAGCGTAATTGTCATCACTTTGAGCACAAGTTCTGACGATCGATAACGTTTCAGGGTCATCTTTCCAGCCTCGCGCCAACTCCTGCACCGCAGTACCACGTACAGCGTAATTGTCATCACTTTGAGCACAAGTTCTGACAATCGATAACGTTTCAGGGTCGTCTTTCCAGCCTTGCGCTAACTCCTGCACCGCAGCAACACGTACAGCGTAATTGTCATCACTTTGAGCACAAGTTCTGACAATCGATAACGTTTCAGGATCATCTTTCCAACCTCGCGCTAACTCCTGTACCGCAGCACGTCGCACGGCGTCATTGCTATCGCTTTGAGCATAGGTTTTGACAATCGATAACGTTTCAGGATCATCTTTCCAACCTCGCGCTAACTCCTGTACCGCAGCACGTCGCACGGCGTCATTGCTATCGCTTCGAGCATAGGTTTTGACAATCGATAACGTTTCAGGATCATCTTTCCAACCTCGTGCTAACTCTTGTACCGCAGCATGTCGCACCTCATCATCCCCATCACTTTGAACACAAGTTTTGAGAATCGGCAACGTTTCAGGATCATCTTTCCAACCCCGCGCTAACTCCTGTACCGCAGCACGTCGCACGGCGTAATTGCTATCACTTTGAGCATAGGTTTTGACAATCGATAACGTTTCAGGATCATCTTTCCAACCTCGTGCTAACTCTTGTACCGCAGCATGTCTTCGCACAGCATAAGTTTTATCACTTTGAGCATGAGTTTTGAGCCAATTCAACGTATCAGAATCGTCTTTCCAGCCCCGCGCCAACTCTTGCACCGCAGCAAAACATACATCGTTATCCTCATCACTTTGGGCACGAGCTTTGAGCCAATCAAGCGTTGAACTTTCCTCCTGCCAAGTTGCTGCAATCGCTGAGACAGCTTGAGTCCGAATCTCATGCACTAATTTTGTCTCTTCATTGTCAAAGTATTTGCTGTAGTAGTAGTCAAGATCGTAGTTAGTTAATGCTTGGATTTGAGTCAACAACTTTTGAGAAACAGGATGAATTTCAATTCGGTTTCTCACTTCTATCAAACATTTTGCTGCCAAAAACAGGTTAACAAACTTAAATTTCTGTCCATCTTGTTCCAGTAAAAACTCGATCAGCTTCCCAGTAAAACGTACATCGATCATGCCAGAAATCAGGCACATCATTTCGTGCCAGCTCTCGTCCTGCCAATGCTGCCCAAACACCGCATCTCTAAGCTGCTCAAACGTCAGGATTTGTGTCTCCTTAAACTGCCAAACAAACTCCCAGGCGCNAAAAATACTCCAGAAACGTGCGGTGAACGAACGCATAGGAATCTCCACCAAGCGAGCAAAGAATGAAATTGCGGGTGCGAAGCTGATTGATCATCAAACGGGCCACCACTCTGGGTTTCTCAATCTCGATCGTCCTTAAATACTCCGTCAAAATATTCTCTAGATCATTTGCGCTGATAATATTACCTGCCAATCCTTTCTCACTCGACTGCATGTGATAGGCCACCTTTCGCAGCATCGCCTGCTTATCGCGATAGTCGATTGTCTTTGGATCCAGCCGATAATCTTCAATTAGTGTCCGTTCAACATCCCATTGATGCAACAACACCTCTGAAGCTCGTTCATAAAGCTTAGGTCGATCCCTCGGTAATTCCTGATTTCGATTCAAGATCGCCATCATCGTCAGCAACAGCGGATTCCCTGCCAATTCTCGGATCGCTTTGGATTCTTGAATTGCTTTTTGCAATCGGGCCTGCTTGCGTTGCTTGTCTGCCCCTTCAATAAACGTCAGGTCATGCCACCGCTGCACAAATTCTTCAATTTGCTCTGCTTCCAAATCTTGCAGCATAAAATGTCGAAATTCCGCATCCCGCAAGCGTTGTGCCTTATAGCCCAACCAGCGAGAGGTGACAATCACCTGCACCCTGGCATAGTCATTCGTAAAGCGGTGAATATCCGTCACCACCTGATCTCGCAATACCGGATCGAAGACTTCATCCACCCCATCAAATAGGGCGATCGCCTGCCCTGCATTTAATTTTTCGTGAAGCTGCTGCTGATTCAAGCGACAGGTCACATTACCAGAATGGATAAATCCCAAAATATCATTGCATTGGCCTGCCTGTTTATCTCTTGCATAGCTCCGCAACTCGATCAACAACGGAATCGGATGCAACGGCAACTCACTCAAAGGTCGCTCCGCCCAAACCAGCGCCAAATATTGCAGCAACGTCGATTTTCCTGACCCCGGATCGCCCAGAATCACCGCATATTGCACAGGAGAACTGCCGCTGTTCCCAGCCACATTCCCCGGATTTCCCACCACTTCCAGGATCGATCGAATGGGCTGTTCCACATAGACACGACGATATCGCTCTAGTTCTGCCTCGGCCAGTTCCGCTTCATCCACCTCTCCACTCTGCCGCAACCGCCGCACATGCTCCTTGGGAATCTCATAGACCTGCGGCAAAAACTCCTGACATTCCCGCACCGTTTGCGGCACAAACATTTTCCACAGCTTTAGCTCACTGTAATATACCCCCGTCGTATCCAGCGATTCCAGCTTCAGCTTGCCATATTGCTCGCGCAGTCCTTCGGCATAGCGACCTAAATCAAACGCTGGCGCAATTCCCACCAATTCCTGCATTCCCTCTGCCACTTTGGCCTGAGACTGAGCCGCAAAGATCGGGCGCAACTTGTCCGACTCATTGACGATCGCCCTCACTTTCCGGAGATAGCGTTTGCTCACCTGCTCCCAGTCAAAGCTTTCCGGCAAATAGGGCAACTCCAATCCTCGCCATGTCTTTGCGAGCAATTGCGTATCTAAACCCCGACAACTTTCCTCAAAGGCACTGCCTAGCACCGCCGCCACCGATTCTTGCGCCACAAATTTGCGCAGCGGTTGAAGGTACTGTTTAATTTGCGCATCCTGATAATCCGCATCCTCTAACTCCTGCTGCACCAATTGCAGAAACTCTTTCAGCGCCTTGCCATACGCCTCTTTCTGGGCATCCTTTTCCGGCAAGTGAATCACCTTCTTGAGGCAATCCTTGAAAAAATCCTTAGTGTAGTCCTTCACTGACTCCGTTGCCAACTCTTCCAGAATCGGCTTAAACGCAAATCCAGCCGCTTGAGCCACGCCCCACACGACCAACCAATCTACCATTGCCCCAACTCCGCCAGAATGTAATCCTACATGACACCTATATTAACGATCGAATGCTAGAGGGCGATCGGTTTTGGTTGGAATGGGCGATCGGTTTTGGGTGAAAGGGGCGGGCGATCGAACTTTCCAATAATGGTAAACACCAACTACTTTCAATCCATAAAGTTCGTGCTTCAAGAAACGATTGTTGATTAGCTGAAGGCTTGCACTCTTGCAATCATCCGCCCACAGATAAATCGCGGGCTAACTGATTAAGCCCACTAAAGTAGGCTGAAAAGCTTAGCTGGTGTGCCTTATCAGACTTTCACTAGTAGCCCGCAGTTTACTCGTGGGTAGGACATCTCTGTAACTAGAATATTGGCGATGCAATACGGGTCTGCTGTCAATCCAAATAACAAGGTTTATCCAGCGATGTATACAGTAATGATATAAATCCCAGCGCACTGAAGCGTTTGGCTGTGATAGCGGCGGGATACAGTGGCGATCGCCAGAGCTTCGCCATTAATGCGATCATTGCGGTAGCCAGGTTGCAAACTGCTTTTCAATTGCTTTTAAGGGTTCGGCGATCGCTGAAAACACGCTCTGCGAGACTGCATCGGGATAAACATCCTCCAGCCCTGTTTCAACTGCCTGTAAAACCGTCTTCGCAACTTCGATGGGTTCAGCTTTATCTCCAGGGACGTTTTCAGCCATGTCTGTCGCCACGGGGCCGGAAAAAACACCAATGACATGAGTTCCTTGAGGCGCAAGCTCAGCCCGAATATCTTGGGTGAGGGAATGAAGGGCGGCCTTAGAAGCGCTATAGGAACCAAAGACCGGAGCATTCGCAACCGAAACCACCGAGAGCATATTAACAATCGTGCCGCCGCCGTTCTGTTGCAAAATTGGCGCAAAGGCCCGTACCATCGCAAGCGTTCCAAAGAAGTTCGTATTCATCTCCCATTGAGCCGTTTCAATGCTGTCGGCAGTAAATAAACCACCAGAACCAATTACGCCAGCGTTGTTAATCAGTAAGGTGACATCCTGCGCTGCCTGCGCTGCCGCATTCACTTGTTCAGCCTGGGTCACATCGAGAGCAATTGGAATGACTCGATCGGGGGCGATCGCAACAATTTCTTTCAGGCTGTTAATCTGGCGAGCGGCGGCATAAACCCGGCGTGCTTCCGCTTGAATCAACGCTTCAACATAGGCTCTACCAATGCCCCGATTCGCACCTGTCACTAAAGCAACTGATTCTTGAACGTTCATCACTGTCTCCTGAAATATTTGTAAAAGATTGGGTTGGGAAAGGCTCAGACTGTGCGGATTGGCTTTGCTTTTCACCCTTTCATTTTGATTGATACGAAAATATTTGAGAAGACGGTAAGATCGAATATGATTTATTCAAAATTGGAATAAAATGGATCGCCTCGACTGTATGCAGAGTTTTGTGCGGGTGGTGGAAACGGGTAGCTTTTCGGCAGTTGCTCGTGAACTTGACATCAGTCAGCCCACTATCAGCAAACAAATCGCTGCTCTGGAGGCCTATCTGGATGTGCAGTTATTGGTGCGATCGACCCGTAAGCTGCAACTCACCGAGGCTGGGGAGCGGTTTTTCGAGCATTGCCAGATCGTTTTGGATGCCGCTGCCCAAGCAGAAGCCAGTGTGGGACAACGCCAGCAGCCGATCGGCACCCTGCGGGTAAACTGTCCTGTTGCGTTTGGACAGCAGCAGCTCATGCCCTATGTGAAGGGTTTTCTCGATCGCTATCCTGATATCAAGCTGGATTTAAGCCTGAATGATGGCTTCCTCGATTTAGTCGAAGGGGGAATTGATCTGGCCATTCGGATTGGTCAGATAGACGACACGATGCTGATCGCTCATCGGATCGGACTGACCCGTCGTGTGACTGTCGCAGCCCAAAGCTATTTCCGTCATCATCCAGAACCTCAGCGTCCTGAGGAACTCGTGAACCATAACTGCATTGTGTATACGCGATCATCAACCGGAAGTGAGTGGCATTTTCAAAAGCCGACTGGAGAGAGGATACAAATCATGGTGAAAGGCAATTTACAGGTAGATAATTCAACTGCCGTTCGCGCAGCAGTTTTGGCGGGGATTGGGATTGCGGTATGCCCAATTTGGCTATTTGGGGATTTGCTCCAATCAGATAGCCTCAAAATTATTCTTAAGGATTACCAGCCTGTTCCCTTACCGATTCACGCTATCTATCGACGAAGTCGTTTCATTCCTGCAAAAGTGCGCTGTTTTATTGACTATTTCACCACTGAGTTTAAACTCAACCCCTGGGTTTCAGAGGATGGCGTTTAGCCGTCAGTCTAACGTCACAAGTCGTCGCTGCTGACGAATTTTCGATCGCGCTATAATAATATTCACTATCCCGTCACCGTCATCATCCCTCAGTCTTAGGACAATATGTTTCTGGTCTTACGAAGAAGTTAGAACCTTACGAATGATCGGGGAAGACAGTCGAACCCCTTCAACTGACGGGTGTGAAAATTCGTCTCTGTAAAGAAACTGTCCGTTCTTAGCGTTGTAGGTGCATTGTTCTTCAGGGCAAAAAACATCAAATATGTCTACTATATGTAGTTTTCCTTCTGCCTCCAGCGAGACAAGGACTTTATTTAAATTGTCACGGCGTAGAAGCGACTCACTTTTACTGGGCAATTGGCAAGAACCACCAAAGGGAGCAAACCATTGCTTTGCTGCGGCTGCAGGTTGACAATTCGCCTCACGCGCGAAAGGCATACCGTGTAGGATTGCCAATTGGATACCTTTTGCAGAGAGCTTGTCTGAGAGTACTTCTATAGCGGATTTCAACTTGGTTGAGTACAATAGCAGCGATAGGTGAACCAACCTCTGATGTCTTTTAATGTCACAGCATTAAGTGCATCAGTAATCGCTTGATCTAACGCTTCACGAGAACGAGCAGCCACTGACCGTAAAAACTCTTTCACTTTCGACCAACAGTTCTCAATTGGATTAAAGTCAGGAGAATAAGGAGACAAATATACCAGTTTCGCACCTGCTGCTTCAATCAACTCTCGAATCCCATCTACCCCATGAGAACTCAAGTTATCCATCACTACGCAAGCACCCATCCAGAGATTCGGAACTAAAATGTGCTCAACAAAGTACTTAAACACATCTCCGTTAATC
>LUGL01000167.1 GCA_002796835.1 Elainella saxicola E1
AAACGAACTGCAACCGTGGCGACAAGAGTGTTGGGTAATTCCCCCAGAACAGAACGCAGAGTTTGTCTGGCGGATGGAAGCCGTATTGGATGTGTATCAAACTGCTTATAACCCCAACATTCCAGTGATTTGCATTGATGAGGCAACCAAGCAATTAGTCAAAGAAACCCTCGTTCCGATTCCAGCAGAGCGGGGACAACCCGAACGAGTCGATTATGAGTATGAGCGCCACGGCACAGCGACCTTGTTTATGGTGAGTGAACCGATGGTGGGATGGCGACGGGTGGAGGTGACAAAGCAACGCACAGCCCTCGATTATGCCCACTTACTCAAAACCTTAGTCGATGACGATTACGCCCAAGCAGACAAAGTGATTGTCGTTGCGGATAATCTCAACACCCATTCGCCCGCTTCACTTTACAAAGCCTTTGAGCCAACCGAAGCGCAGCGAATCTTGAGTCGTTTGGAATTCTGTCACACGCCCAAGCATGGGAGTTGGTTGAATATGGCAGAAATTGAATTGAGTATTCTCAGTCGTCAATGTCTGGATCGTCGCCTTCCTGATATGGATACGCTCAAGCGGGAAGTTGCAGCTTGGCAGGACAACCGCAATCATGAGGAAACCTGGATTGACTGGCGCTTTACGACTGCGGATGCCAGGGTAAAGCTAAAGCGTCTCTACCCGTCAATCAATAATTGACTGAACACTAGTTTTGATTGGGATAACTACTATGCGTCTCAGGAGTGTAGGAGGTTAATCTACTGACTGCTGCTGTACTTGATCTCCTGATGAGTCATAAACAGGATAAATTGCTGGATGACCTTTTTTCTGAAAATACCTTTGAATCTGTAATACAAGCGCTTCAGATCTTCTCCTGTAATAATCCCCTCTTCGACTACGTTCATAAACAACAATTGGATAAACTCTTCCTCAAATTTTAATAAAAACTTCTCCATATGCATCAAAAATATACTTAGCTTCAATTTGATCTTCTTGAATTAGCAACCACGTCATGTCCATATCAGACAAAACTTCATCGATTACAAGAAAATGCTTTACCTCGCACTGGGATGGTTCTTTGGGCAATTCAGAGTATATGAATGCTCTTTGCTGTCTCGCTTCTGATGCTGATAGCTCTTTAAACAAATTTGTCATCAGTTCCAGCTTACGACTGCGCTTCATTTCTTTAAGCTGCATAACCGCAAAAACTGCTGTTACTAAAACGACTAAAGTTCCGATTAGTGTAGAAATAGCACTAATTGCTTCCCAAGAAATCATACGGTGTATCTACATGGATTTACTAGTAAAGACAGTTTTTTGCGTGTCTAAATAACCTATGTAAGCCGTGGGAAAGTAGAAGAAATGACTTAAACCACCTTCCCACACTTGGAAAATAACGTGAAGATTCTGGCAATTGAGTTGTCTACTTATTCAACGCCACTGCCAACCAGAGCGAATTCGAGACGATCGTCTATAAAGGCTAACCCTTATCCAACAACTGGGATGATTAATTTCTTCCGACTAAATTACAAAGCTGTCTTTGTACACCTCCATGGCTTCATAGTCGCTGTCTATCAGCAGCAACGAGAACGCCCGAAACGGAGCACGACAACTTTGCTAGTCCATTGCGCTAGGATGGTTGGGCATCATGCTACTACTATAGGCTTACCCTGATTATTTGACTATCTTTAGTCTATTTAATTCCATCTTTAAGCATCTGATTGATTTCTAGTTTCATGGCGTTAAGTGCAGAGCGTTCAATGGATAAACCTCCGGTTCCTCCAATATTTCGAGCACTATCTATCACATTAACAGATTCAAGAATCTTGATTAGTGGTGAACGGGGAGGAACTTTTACGATTTTCCCTCCTACAATCACAAGACCCCCTCCATCATTTGTTACACCAAACAAGATTTTCGCTACTTCATCCGGTATATAAACGAAATTTCCCTTTCGAGTCTCAACCCTGTCACAGAAGATTTCCTGTACGCCTGTCCGGGTATCTGTCCAAAATGGAATGAAAAAATTATCAGTGGCAGCTATTCCAAAGTAATCCCCAATAAAATGTAAATTTTGATCTCCATGAGACCAGGGAGCATTAACTAATGGATCCCAACCAGAATCAGTTACTTTTGTCAAATATGGAAAAGTAAAACCATCATCGTAGGATGCAACTAGATAGACATTTATAAGATATTTGTTCGATTCTATCGGATCACCAAACGTATAGAACGCACAGCCAATAGTTCCATTTGCTGTTCCTGCTAGTTGAGGCAGAAAACACTGAGTAGAACCAAAATTAATATTACTAGGTAAAAGATTAGTACCTGAGTCAGGTCCCTCCCAATGTTCGCCACCGTCGCGTGAGAGGCGGTAATAAATACGGCTCACGCCATCGCGGGCATCTGGCCAAGCTACAATAACCGTTTGATCTTTCCCCGTTGCAGCTGTAACTATAGTGCGAATCCGGAATTTTCCATTTGGAAATGTCGGAAAACCACCAGTAGTTGGGAAATTTTCCAAACCTTTGAGATTCGATACAATTGTTCTTGCAGGTTCAAAAGTGTTGCCACCATCTTTTGAACGAAGGTATTGAACGGATGAAGTGGCTAGCGGATCAATATTGAAAATATGAACCCATCCCTTAGAATCAGTAGTGATTGCTGGGGCATATACATTGAACCCATCTAAGTAGGAAGGGGAAGGATTATTCCCAGAACCCTGCCAAGTAATACCGTGGTCTCTAGTACGGGAAAAACCACAATTTTGATTTGCCCCCCAAATTGCATAAATATTGCCGACAAAGGGACTTGTTGGTCGATCATCAGCAGCAATCCATTGTTTATCATCATGCTTGCTTGAACTCAACTGAGTAGGTTTCCCCCATGTTCGTCCTCCATCAGTTGACTTATAAACAAACATACCAAGACCAGTAATATCAGCTTGATACAAGAGAGGTTCGCCCACCAAAAAAACATTTCCTAATTCATCAAATGTAAGAGCTGGATCAGTCATGCCTTGCCAGCCTTGTTGAAGTGGAAGGGAAGACTCAGCCCACGTACTACCGCCATCAAAAGAATAATAGGTACCTAGATAGAACTTATAAGCCTGAGGATCATAGAATTTTTTTGATGCTCCAACTATGTTGCTAGGGTTGAGTGGATTCACAGCTACTTCAGACTCGCTGCGTGACTCCGTTTGAGTGCTTTTCGTTACTTGAATATTCTTCGTTGGGAATAAACCACGGGTAAACGGATTAAAAGGATCAGGGATAAGAGTCATAAAATTTACTCCGTTGAGGGCACTTTCACTTTTGCATCAACTCTAAAGCTTCTTGTGAAGAATAGAGAATCCAAGATACAACTAGGCTGAAGGTATTTCAATAATGATTACCTAACATTGCTCGTCACCCGCCGCAGATCATCTTTGCATCATAACCAAAATAACGTAGAAGAGAAGCAAATATTGTTCTTACCAATTTCCGTCCTCAATCGTAATTCTAGTTCCTTTAGATCAAGTTCTCTTTCTTTGAGAGCTACTTCTCTGTCCCTTAAAGCAACATTTATGAATTCCTCTGTTTCTGGTTGAGATGTTAGCGGTACAGACGTATTGTTTTATACCTACTCCATCAGCATTAAACGAGCTTGCCTTTTCTTTAGAGTATGTAGAATTTCTGAAGTTTGGCATTACCCCCAAGGGTACTTCTAGACAGATGACGTTCGCATCGTATAAAAAAGCTTGACACAACGTCCTCACCGACAACATTGTAGTCGGAGAAGGAGATAGGATATAAATAAAACCTATCTCCTTCTCCTCAAAGCTGTTGTTCCAGACACTTGTCACTTACCAAGACCTTAACTTCGATTCCAGCCAAAACCCAGCAATGGTTTTACTAAATGCGTTTTTTCATGACAATCTCAGGACGACCATTAAAAGCGATATCACCGATTGCAGCAAGCTCCCACCCCTGAGCACCCAATTGATTCAGAATCAGCAGCAACTGCGGTCCCAAGGGCTGATTCAGGTTACTCATTAGGAACCATACGACACCACCTGGAGCATTAGGCTCGTCGCGACCAGTTAGAATGTCATACTGAAATTTATCCATTTTGTCCTCCTGTACGGATGTTTGAATGTGCGGCTAACTCTTGTTAGAACTGAAATCTTCCTCATTTGCTTAAGATCTCAATTTAGGAGTGTTAGGTATATTTCTATGGGACCAAATGTCTTGTGAGGGATCTCAGACAAAATTATTTTGGGCTAAATATCTCAAAAGAAGTGCTAGACAGAATGCCAATCTACCTAACACCTCCATAGTGCAATTCGTACAGTGCTAGACAGAATGCCAATCTACCTAACACCTCCATAGTGCAATTCGTACAAATAATGGTCTCGATGTGAACTGCCTGTTGTAGACTCACATGGCAGATGGTGAGGGAGAGGCAAGTGGTACGTATTGCTATTTTTTGTTCAACTCGCTAGCTAACTATAGAACCAGGAGTCAGACTAGCAAAGTTATATTGACTGCTGCCAACTATTAAGGATTCAAACTCTCTCGTATTCATTGTAATGCCACCTTGTGTAAAGGTCACGAACGTCTCACCACCGATGGTTGCAGAGCCTATCGTGTAGTGATCTGAAGGCAAAATCAGTGTGTCTTTGCCACAACCCCCATAGAACTTCCCTGTTCCAAAACCTGACAATTTGTCATTACCACTTCCTAAAAACACGCTACCGTCACCACTGAATTTCCCCTTTGCGATGATAGTGTCGTTCCCCTCAGCCGTGTTAATAGTGCCACCCTCATTACCGATGCTGGTATTTACGCCTGTAGCGGTAATTGTGTCGTCCCCCTGGTCGGTATTGATCGTACCGGAGTTGAGAATGCCAGCAGCGAACCCAGTAAAAGTGCTAGTGGCAGTAATTATATCGTTCCCCTGTCCGGTATTGATCGTTCCACCGTTTTCGATACCTGTAAAAAAGCCAGAGGCATTGATAGTGTCGTTTCCTTTGCCGGTATTGATGGAAGTATTGATTGTGCCGGAGTTGCGGATGCCATTATCAGTGCCAGAGGCATTGATAGTGTCGTTTCCTTCGACAGTATTAATAGTGCCCTGATTGTCGATACCTTGGGCACCAGATCCGACAATTATGTCATTCCCTTCACCAGTATCAATGACAGCACCACCACCGAAAATCAATTGGTTAAAGATACCAATGAAGCTACCAGTACCCGTAATTACGTCATTCCCTTTACCAGTGTTAATAGTGCCTCCTTCGTTGTAGATGCCCATAGAAATACGATTAGGATCTATACCAGTGCCAGTGATTGTGTCATTCCCCTCGGCAGTATTGATGGTGCCAAAGTTGAGGATGCCGTCGCGGATGCCGCTATTTTGGGCAATACCAATGATCGAGTCACTGCCTGCTAAGGTATTAGCTGTTACTCCACTAGTAATAAAGATGCCATATGGATCAAGGGTATTGACAGCAATCTCATCTCGTCTGTCACTCCAAATGCCTAATAAATTCGAAGTCGTAGGATTCGAGTCTAAAGACCAACCATTAGCGTTTAAATAAACGGTGTTTGAATAAACTGTCATAACAAACTCTCCTGCTAATTTATGCAAGTTGGTGACTTAAAACTTTTGATTTGTTGATGCAAACGTTAAATGCTCCGAATGAGCTCCCTGATTACCAAGTTCTCTAATTTCTTAAATAATGGCTATCAAATCTTCCGACATTCGTTCTTGTTCAAATCACTGAGTAAGCCTTTCATCAAGGCGAAAACGGGTTGACTGTTTCGTGCCACACTGCCAATTGCCGGAAGAAATCGAGTCAGCGAGGAATTCCATGCCAAGACCGATCGAAAATGTGCTTCGGTGTTATGACTCCAGCACTCTGAGTGTCAATCATGGTAACGTGAATACCACCGTACCATGATCGATGATCACACCTCTACGATTGGTGAACTGAATCGGCCCGGTGTAGCTGCCGTCAGATTGCAGAGTAAGAGTGGCACGACCAGCTTCGGGGCCGGTGGAGTAGGTGCCGTAGTACCAAGTCATACCAGTCATACCGTTGTTGGATGCAACTACGCCCCAGTAGCGGACACCATCCACCCGAACCCACCCGCCGCTTCCGATCCGTGAGAAAATGCGCGTAGGTGTATAGGTGATGATGCCGGACTTTGTGTCCGTCGTGTATGTGCCGTTCCAAGTCGAAAGCGTTAGCGCCTGACTCTTGCTGGACAGTAGAGCGAAAGCGGCTAATGCCAGATAACTGATCCACCTACGCCGTGTAAACATCAATACCTCCATTAAAGCTCACGAAGAAATTGACTCTACATAACACTTCGAAAACGGATATTAGACCAACTTTTATCTGCATAGCACCCACTGGAAGGACCTATACAAAGAACTCCGCCTGAATAACACATCCTGTCACTCAATTCGCACAGATTTTTATCTTGATATTAGTCTTTATAAGTAGGATTGCGCAGATATATTAATCTATCTTTATATTACCATGTAAAGATACAAGACATTATTTAATACACTTGTATTGGAATTTGTCCCTACTGCCAATAGAATCGTCATTCCAAAAGCTCCTAGAGCAAGTGTGCTCATAGATGGCCAGGAGAAACGCCTGCTTCTACTGGGTCGTATCGTACTACACCTAGAATTTATTGCTTACTGACTTTGGGCGCTTTAAAGATTACACCAAGCTTTTCATTCTTCCATACAAAATCCTAACGGCACTTAAGTAAACAGTCAATAAAAATGATGCTACTATCGCGTAGATGACAGCATACCAGCGCGGTTCCTGTAATATCAAAGCAATACTGGGTACTGCTGTAACAGCAATTATAAATATTAAGTACAGTCGATAGGTGACTGGTAGATGTTTTTGCCTTTTCCAGTTTTCCCAATTAGCTGCAACTCGAAAGGCTGGGGTATTTGTTTGGTCTAAAACCCTTCTTAACTCCTCTTCGCAATGTCGAACTTGAGATAAGTAATAATTCTGGAATGATTTTTTTAGTAAATCTCTGGTGCCAAGAATTGCGATAACAAAGAGAATGGCAAAAAAGCCTAGTAGAACAATGAAAGAAGAAACGTTTATTAGCTCAGCAAAGGGTTTCCAGACAAGTATGACGCCAATTGCGCTAAGTAACTTAAAATCATCGAATGAACTTTTGACATAAGAATCGCATAAGTCGCTCAAGCGAATATACTCTTTATACAAATATTCAAGGAATTGTGCATCTTTGTCAAAAGGTTCCATGATTTAAAGGTGACTTGACATGATGTTCATAGACAGGTGGAAAAAAGGACTTAAGAATGAAGAGGCTTCTTAGATTAGTCCCCGCTGAATATTCATTAATAACTTGTGGTTAGACTGAAGTTTACCCTCCTCTCCTTTATAAGATCCCTTCTCAGGGGTTTTATGAAGACCCAATTTGCACAGACTTTTGTTTCGATATTAGTCTTTATGGAAAGGGATGTGCAGATGTCTTTAATTTATCTTTACATCACCATTAAGAGATGCAAGGTGCTGATTAATACCTCTGTACTGACACTTATCTCTACTCCCAACGGAACTGCTATCCCAAAACCTCCTACAGCAAGTGTGTGCAATCTAGCTTAATGAGTAGGTCAACGTAAGGGGCTTCTTTACTACTATAGAGATTTGCTTGTTTGTGGTAAGCCAAGGCACTAGTGGGTCATTTGGCACGTAGATAGCCATTTAGAGTGGAGCATTTCACGCAACCAAGGACTGAGCCACAGCCCCAGACCCTCCTAAACGATGTCCTTGTCGTTTAGATCGCGCCCGTTGTCGTCGTGCAGCTCGCTTACCACCCCATTCAAAAGGGGTCGGGTTTTGATTCCATACTCTAGCTACGATCTCAAATCGTTCGATAATTTGCTGGGGAGTTTGCGGATGTTGTCCATCTAAAGCCCGTCGTTTGAGAATACGTTGGATAGATTCTGTCATATTTAGCCAACTCCCTGAAAGTGGAGTGTACAAAGGCAAAACCCCATGTTCACAAAGCCACACCATCAACTCAGGGGTCTGATGCCCGATTAAGTTATCCCACACCAAGAGCATTCGTAAAGGGGGTAATTGTTTCGGTAATGTGAACGTCACACT
>LUGL01000168.1 GCA_002796835.1 Elainella saxicola E1
CGCATTCGAGGAGCATTTCGCAAAGCAGAACCCTATCACAATGATTATGAATCTAGCTTACAGATGGCCACTTAATCAGAGTCAACTACCCATGCATGCAGCAGGAGATTCAATCTAAATTGACCAACAGCTCAGAACGATTCAATCGATGGTATTAACGTCTGTCTTGCTGTGACCACGGCTAAATCCCAGTAGGCATCATCAGACTACGATTTTGTGGGAGTGGCGCAGCCTCGATGACAGCGAACAAGGAAACTGTGGCTTCGTTACGACGATGACTACGAATGACTGGTTGTTGACGCATCGATTGAACTTATCTGAATACAGCTAACTTTTTGATTCTCAAGCTACGCGCTCAGATCTCGTCATGACTCAAGTAACTGGAGGCAGGCAAGCCTGCCTCGGTGGAGTTATGTGCTCCTTATTGACAGAATCCCATGACGGGGATTTAGGGGGATCGATCGCAGGAATGAACAGCAGAACAAATTCATTTTCAATCCACTAAGTCTAGTTGCTTGTCAATCCTCTGCGTAGCTCCCCCCATCATTTCATCCCTGTATATGTCAATTAATCAAGAGCCAATTAATCAACAATCAATTGCGCCGCTACCGCTAGAAATCTGGGCTGGTGTAGAATGCACCGTTAACCGGGTTGAAGATTGCTATTTCGACCAGCTAGAGCGCAACGGTCATGCCGATCGTTTGGATGATCTGGAACGATTTGCTGAGTTGGGAATTCGCGCCATTCGCTATCCGATTTTATGGGAACGGATTGCGCCAAACGGGCTTGAGCAAGCAGATTGGTCTTGGGCCGATCAGCGATTGGAGAAGCTGTGGGAGTTAGGCATTAACCCGATCGTTGGACTGGTGCATCATGGCAGTGGGCCGCGTCACACTAGTTTAGTGGATCCGGCCTTTCCAGAGCAGCTTGCCGAATTTGCTGCCGCAGTCAGCGATCGCTATCCCTGGATCACGCATTACACGCCTGTAAATGAACCACTGACGACTGCACGATTTAGCGGGTTATATGGTCACTGGTATCCCCATGGGCAGGATGATCCGACCTTTTTGCGGGCTTTGCTGAATCAATGTCGGGGGGTAGCGCTCGCGATGCAGGCGATTCGACGGGTGAATCCAGAGGCCAAACTGGTGCAAACCGAAGATTTAGGGATCACTTTAAGTACGCCGCTATTGGCCTATCAGGCAGAGTTTGAAAATGAGCGGCGCTGGCTGAGTTTCGATTTGCTTTGTGGACGGGTGACTCAGCAGCATCCCCTGTGGAATTATCTACGGTCCCATGGCATCACGCAAGCAGAACTGGAAGACTTTCTATCCGCTCCCTGTCCGCCTGATATTTTAGGCATCAACTATTATCTGACCAGCGATCGGTTTTTGGATGAGCGTTTAGACTGTTATCCCTCTGAATTTCATGGTGGTAATGGTCGGCATCAGTATGCAGATGTAGAGGCGCTGCGGGTTTGTGCCGAAGGCATTGCAGGCATTAAACAACTGTTGTGGAGAACCTGGGAACGATACCATCTACCCTTAGCCGTTACGGAAGTGCATTTAGGCTCAACTCGCGAAGAACAGTTACGCTGGCTGAAGGAAGCCTGGGATGCTGCTCAACATTTGCATCAAGAAGGGGTAGAGATACGAGCGATTACGGTTTGGGCATTGTTAGGATCCTATGATTGGCATACATTAGTAACGCGCATGGAAGGATTCTATGAACCGGGCGTGTTTGATTTGCGATCGCCCTCACCCCGATCCACAGCGCTGGCCACGATGATTCGTTACCTCGCCCAAGGACAATCCTATAATCATCCTCTCTTAGATGTGCCTGGCTGGTGGCGACGGCCCGATCGTCTCCTCTATCCGCCTGTTCAATGTACTCTTTCAGAAGATAGCGCAGCGGATATTCCTACCAATATTCCACAGGTGTTTGTTCCTCCAGCCTCTGGAAGCAGTTCACCTCCGCAGCCTATTGCGATCGCAGGCGCTACCGGCACACTAGGACAGGCATTTGCCCGCATTTGTGAGGCGCGAGGTATCCCCTATTGTTTGTTGGGCCGCAGAGAAATGGATATTACCGATCCAGAATCAGTCGAGCAGCTCTTGGAGCTGCTGAATCCCTGGGCCGTGATTAATGCAACGGGATATGTGCGTGTGGATGAGGCTGAACGGGAACCCGAATTATGTCGGCAGATCAATACTGCAGGGGCAGAAATTTTGGCACAAAGCTGCGTACAGCGTAACCTCTCGTTGGTTTCGTTTTCATCCGATCTGGTGTTTGACGGGAGCCGTACTGATCCCTATTTGGAAAGCCATGCTGTCGCGCCACTCAATGTTTACGGTCAGACTAAAGCGATCGCAGAACAGCTCATTTTAGAGGCGCATCCCTGTTCGCTGGTGGTTCGTACAAGCGCATTTTTTGGCCCCTGGGACGAATATAACTTTCTCACCATTGCTCTCAAAACGCTGGCAACAGGACGCCCCTTTCTGGCTGCTGGGGATTTGATGATTTCTCCGACCTATGTGCCTGATTTGGTCNAACGCGGCCCTTGATTTGTTGATTGATGGAGAATGTGGATTGTGGCATTTAGCTAATTCTGGTGCGATCGCTTGGGCCGATCTAGCAAAACAGGTTGCTCAACTGGCTGGGCTCGATCCTGCCAAAGTGGAAGTCCATTCCTCCACAAGATTAGGCTTTGTTGCCCCTCGCCCAACCTATAGTGTATTAAGCAGTGAACGAGGGATGTTGCTGCCAGCATTAGATCAGGCGATCGATCGATATCTACAAGAACGTCAACGTTAGACAATAGGTTCGGCATCCAGTTCAGGCACCAAAATTGCTCCCTGATGTGCTTCGGAATTATACCGCTCGAGCACGGACTGACCGATCGTCTTGGCTTTTCCCGTAGCCACCAGCGCCACACAAGCGCCGCCGAATCCAGCACCGGTTAATCTGGCTCCGAATACGCCTGCTGTATGTTGCAATAGATCAACGAGGCGATCGAGTCCCGGTACAGAGACCTCATAGTCGTCCCGCAAGCTGGTATGAGAAGCATTCATGAGTTCCCCAAATCGTTCTGCTGGGACACCCTGGATTGCTTCTAAAACGCGATTGTTTTCAGTCACCACATGGCGCGCCCGTCGCAGCAATGGTTCAGGTAAGGCTTCGACTGCTGTCGGATCGGTGATATCGCGCAAAGCTTTCACCCCAAGTTGCTGAGCAGCCGCTTCACATTCAGCCCGTCGCTGATTATAGCCACTGCCTGCCAGCGTGCGGGGAATGCCGCTATCCATCACCAGAATTTCGGTATCATCCGGTAAACGGACCAGTTGACGATCGAGGGTACGAGTATCCAACAACAGCAGATGCTGCGGGTCAGCCAGACTGGATGCCATCTGATCCATAATGCCGCACTGCACGCCTGCGTATTGAATTTCTGCCTTTTGCCCCAACTGAGCAATTTTCACATCGTCTAGGTTCAAATCCAGCAGCGATCGCAATCCCCGCAGCATCGCCACCTCTAGTGCAGCGCTACTCGATAAGCCAGAACCGATCGGCACTGTGGAAACCACGAATACATTTAGCGGTGGAATCTGCTGTCCTGCTTTTTCTAAAACTCGAATGCAACCCAACAGATAGCTGCTAAATCCCTCATCTGTATCTGCGGTTGTTTCTAAATCGATTTGCTCTTGCAGCTCTAGAGAATAGAAATGATGGTTCTGATTGGGACTGAATCCTATGGAAACCGTCGTATGTTGCGGAATCGCCGTTGGCAACACAAAGCCATCATTATAATCCGTGTGCTCCCCCAGCAAATTCACGCGGCCCGGTGCGCTAGCTTCAGCCTGAGGTGCAGCATTAAAGATTTGTTGAAAATCAACTTGAGTATTCATCACCGTTCCAGAGGTAAGGGGCGTAACCGTCCCTCAATTTCAGCAGAGGGCCAGCTCGGATCAAAGCTGAGATTTTCTAGGCTACCATCCTCCAGCAACACAAATGTGTCTTCGATTTTGGCACCTGATAAGCTGGGGTTCCAGGCCAGCGCCATATTTGCGGCGAGTCGATCGGTAGAGGTGGGCGTTGCGATCACTTCCCGCGCAAGATATCCTGTTGTGCCGCCCTGGTGGTGTTCTCGAATGGCTTGAGCATTGCCACAGTCCTGATAAGCCTGAGCCATTACTTCATAAATCTGATTTAAGGGGATGCCCGATCGACAGGCATTGAGTGCGGCGGCTTCAACTTGCTGGACTTGGTGATGCAGGTTTGCTTCTGCTGTAGATAAAGAACCCCAATAAACAAATCGAGTCAGATTCGCGTAGAGTCCTTCACCGCGTGCACAAAATACCAACATTGCCATTTGTCCGATCAGATCTGCGGTCGGAATGGGATGTCGATAGAGCGGTAAGCGCCGTTCACCTGCTGCCAACGTTAATGCCGGATGGAGACCTCTGGCCCACAGTGCTGCTGCGCCTGCGCCTGCCAATTGATACTCGGTCCAATCGGGCTGTACCTGATTCATCACTTCGGTCATGGCTTCGCTGGCTAATCGACCCACCCGACGGTAGCGTTCCAGTTCAGAAGGCAGCAGGATGCGTTTTTGTTGAATCAGCGAGGGCGGCAGGGGTGACTCTGTCCAATGGTCCGATCGAGCCGGTCTATCGCTGAGAATCATGCCGCCCTGAGTCACTTCTGCAATCAAGCGTAACTGAGCAGCCGCATCACTCCAGGGATAAACCATCAGCTCAAATCCTGCCGATCCCGTTGAGCGATCGATCAGTTCCTCATCCTTAAAACGCGGAGCCTCAATTTCGCTGGTCACGATCCAGGCTCCCTGCTCGGTAACTAATACCTCTGCTACCCCCGTTTCTGCCGCTAGCAATACGGTATGGGTTGCTCCTGCCGTAGCCCAGGAAAACCAATCCGTGCCACGCAAGCAAACTCCAGCCGCTCCAGTTTCACGGAGAACTGTGCGCATTTGCTCTAGCTTGACAGCAATCTCATCAGCCGCTGAACGGGTCGTTGAATGGGTTATTGAACGGTTCTGCATGGATTGAGGAGTAGCAGAGTGGATCATGGTATCGGAGTTGAATAGGTAAGTGTAATTAAGTTGTGGATAGGCAATAGTGCGGGCATCTTGCCCGCGTTGGCGGAGCCTCTCCGATAGGAGAAACGAGACGCTCGCACTCTATCTGAAAATTAATTTGATCGACCTACTTATTGATTGGGGTTATTGGCTGAACTATCTGCGATCGGTTCTCCTTGCTTGGGCAAGTCTTCATCTGCAGATTGATCTGGCCGTTCAGTTGCCTGGGGATTCAGTTCGGTTCCCTGAGCATTGAATGGATAACCCTCTGCTTCACTCAGCAAATCCTGAGGATCGCTGGCAGGTGTGGTTGCAGCAGAATCAATTTGTCCTGAATCGTGGCTATGTTTGATGCCGGGACCTTTGTGGCTGGCGTGACCGCTACTCATTGTGTGACCTCAACTCGTTCACTCAGTTTTTTAGTATCTCGATCGTCAAAGAAGTTTGAGATTCTGACCTCAGTCTTAATAGCGATCCTGTATCCTGATTGCGGCAACACTCATATCAATTTTTGACTTCAGATTGATTCAACCGCACAGCCTGCACCATCCGCAATCCCATGCCTGCTAACGTTGCCCCCACTGCGAGAAAGCCCATATCCCAAATCAACTGATTGGGACCAGGTTTGAGGTGGTGAATTCCCAGAATCTGATGATCGATCACTCCTTCAATCAGATTAAACAAACCGCCACCGATCAGCAAGGCTCCAACAAACACGGGCGTAGACCAGGGAACATCCGATCGGCTGCCCGCCCGCCAGAGCAGAAAAATTCCCAGCAGGGTGAGTAACCAATCAAGCAGATGAAATAATCCATCTCCTAGGGTGTTTAACTCCAGGCCTGCTACCGTCATATCGGTTTCAATGCTAGAAAACATGTGGTGCCACTGCAAAAGCTGATGAAATACAATGCCGTCAAAGAAACCAGCCTGTCCCAATCCCAGCACAATTCCTGCTGTGATCAGCGGACGATAGTGATCTTGATTGGATTGGAGTCCTGTATTCTCTACGATACCCTCTGATGTTACTCGATTCATGGCTTACCCCCTCTCAGTGCTGTGGTCGATTGCTTTCCTTAATCAGGATTAGTAGATCGAAAATGAGCCTTGACCGCTTCGTTTCGGTCCCACCTGCGCGTAAACGGCAGGCTAACGGAATCAAGTCCGCCAAACCGGACTAAACCCGGAAAACCTCTTCTAGTGCACTTCAGTGCAGTTTCTCCCATAGCCCGCGATTCATCTCTATCCATTACGCAAAAGTGCGTAGAAGTGTTACAGGACGTGGCTTTTGCTGGATGAGTGTGAGATTATCATCCTATGACTGTATCTACCTAGCCAACAGGATTGAGGTGAACCATGCAAGCTTGGTTAAGCTAGGAGATTCGCAACGCTGCATTCAAAGATTTTCGACATGGCCAACGATTCCGATCGGTTTTGGACATATTGAGTTGTCACCCTGATAAAACAGTGCCTCAGGCCAGTCAGGACCGAACCGAAGCTCAAAGCATCTATCGGTTTTGGGCAAATCCACAGGTCAGTGCCAAACGAATTATGGCAAGTCAAAGGGGCGCTGTCTTGGGACGGGTGAATCGTTCAGATGTCGTATTAGCAGT
>LUGL01000169.1 GCA_002796835.1 Elainella saxicola E1
AGTGTTGGTGACATCCCGGATCATTGGCTACAATCCAGAGCGTTTTCAACATGCAGGCTTCCGTCAGTTCACGATCCAGCCCCTTGACGCAACCGAAATTCACGAGTTTATCGATCGCTGGTATGACCTGGCAATGGGTAGCGATGCGGATAAGGTACGGTTGAAGCAGCGGTTAAAGGATGCGATCGAGAATTCCAAAGCGATCGCCAATCTAGCTGGTAATCCCTTGCTGCTGACGATGATGGCGATCTTGAATCGACGGCAGGAGTTACCCCGCGATCGGGCAGACCTGTATGACCAGGCTTCGCGGGTGTTGCTGTATCACTGGGATGTCGATCATAAGCGGTTGCAGCTGCCAATGGATGCGATCGGGCGACGGGAAAAGCAGGAGATGCTGCGGTTGATCGCCTATGAGATGCAGGCAGGGGAAGAGGGACTGAAGGGGAATTTGATTGGGGTCGATCGATTGACGCGAATTTTGACGGATTATTTGCGCGATCAGGGTTTCAACGAGCCGCGCGAAAAGGCAAATCAGTTGATTCAGCAGTTACGAGAACGTAATTTTATTTTGTGCTATCGCGGTGCAGACAGTTATGGCTTCGTTCATCGCACGTTTTTGGAATATTTCTGTGCAGTGGAGATTGTGAATCGATTTGAGAAGCAGCGATCGATCAGCTTTGAGGAACTACGGGATAAGGTGTTTGGAAAACATTGGCAGGATGAGACTTGGCATGAAGTGCTGCGATTGATCTGTGGGATGATCAACGTCAAGTTTGTCGGCAAGCTCATTGATTACTTAATTACTAGGCAAGGAGAGGAGAAAAAATTTATCAACTTGTTCCTGGCATCTTCCTTCCTTTTGGAAATTAGAAATCGTGGTGAGATTGAAAATTCTATTGGACAACTACTTACACATGTGAAAGGGTTGATTGACTATGGTGATTTTGAAGTTATTCTTAATCAACATATTCAAAACCAGATCTATGGTTACACATCTACTTTGGAGAAACTCCAACTGATTGAAGAAATCCGTATCAAATCAGTTCTTGCGGTATCTCAATTTTGGAGAGATGACCCTAATACTTTACCTTGGCTAAAGGAATGCTCAAGAAAGCACAGTTTTTATGGAGTTCGTAGTTCAGCCTTGCAGGAGATCGTTCAAAATTGGAGAGATGATCCTGAAACTTTACTTATCGTAGAGGAGTGTACTAAGGATGCTGTTTTTACTGTGCGTATAGATGCTGTATTCAGCTTTGCTAATGCATGGAGAAATAATCCAGAGACTGTGGTTACTCTGAAAAGCTATGCTAAAAATCATAAGGACAATGCCGTACGGGTTGCAGCAGTAAGAGCGCTTGCTCAATTTTGGAGAAATGATTTAGAAGTTCTGCCTATCATTGTAGAGAAAGTAAAGAATGACCAAAACAGTGAGGTGCGTGCTGAGGCAATAAAGAGTTTATCAAATTGGAGGGAGACTCCGGAAATAATTGAGCTGTTGCATAGATGTATCGTCAGCGATCCTTTCAAACGAGCTGACTTTCGTGAATCCAACCCAAGAAAGTTTGCAATGACAGTTCTTCTAGAGAACTACCCCACTTACCCAAAGACTATCGAACTATTGCACGATCGCGCCATCAACGACCCCGACGAACAACTGCGAGAATGGGCACAGCAGCAGATTGAGAAACTAGAGAAAACTTGAAGAATTTTGATCGCTGGTGTCTTTGGGCGATCGGTTGTGCTTAAAGTGGCTCTGTCCTAATTCTGAGACCCGTAAGGCTTGTTTGGCAAAGCAGGGCACGGTTTATGCTCTGTGACTTGGCAGTAATTAGGCTAACCCCTCAAGCAAAACAGCAGATCAGGAATCCCCAACACCAATTGTCGAGGATTTCCAATTCAAGTACCTATTACGGTTTCTTCTGAGTTTTAGCGACTACCAGTACAGAGAGCAGTCCAGCGATCGCCCCGACTAAAATTGCGGTTGCAAGAATAATCTCTGCTGGGCTATCCCCATTTTTCAACCAGGAGCCGGGATTATACAGCTCAGTGGAAGTCGCCGGAATCAGCTGCCCTGTTTGCATAGTGGGGTGGGTTGCGTTGAATGTGATCGGGTGTGTTTTCATGGTCCTTTCCCTGGATGTTTTGTCTGTATCGGCTGCCGATGAGACTAAAGTAGTGCAAAGGTTCAGGACGCTTAAGGTCAGTTCCGGTCAGCTAAAAAGTTTCTGTTTTTGTCCTAAATTTTCCCAGCGATCGCCAAGGGGTCGATTATGATTACGATCATCTGTCACCACTTTGAGGAAATGGGAGAAACGAGGGATCGCGGCGTCAAGGCAACGGAAGAAGGCATTCAAAAGCTCAAAACGGCTCAGGCATCTCAACGCAATGCTGAGGGCAAACGTTGGACTTTACGAGATGTTGCGATCGAATCAGGAGTTGATGAAAGATCAGTTGGGCGCTTCTTTCGTCGAGAAACCAATGTTGATGAGGCTACAGCAAGGGCAATTTGCCAGGTTCTGGATCTAGACATAGCAGAGATCGTCGGTTTTCAAGCTCTTTCGGTTGAAGAAGACAGAACCAGACAGATAAGCAGCAATCCTTTTATTTACGGCAATCCAGTGTCGCCTGAAAAGTTTTATGGTCGGCAACGCGAGATTTTGGAGGTGAAAAGCCGGATTGGCACAGCTCAGAGTATCAACATCGTGGGCTTACGGCGAAATGGCAAAACTTCCTTACTCCGCTACATTCAAGCCTATCCAGAAAAGTTCTTTCAACCCGATCGCCCCCCCTTGATCATTCGCCTGGATTTACAGGATGGGCGGTTTCATTCACCCAATGGCATCACGGAAGGATTGCGGCGCGAAATTCAGCGGCAGCAGGGAAGAGCACCTTGGGCTACCGATGCAAATGGGGATGCTTGGGCAGTGCAGGACGGGCTGGAGGCATT
Source organism: Elainella saxicola E1 (assembly GCA_002796835.1). Taxonomy (GTDB): domain Bacteria; phylum Cyanobacteriota; class Cyanobacteriia; order Elainellales; family Elainellaceae; genus Elainella; species Elainella saxicola. The sequence continues at coordinate 2,948 of LUGL01000169.1, forward strand.
GCGCGATCGAAACATTCCTCTGGTTATCATGCTGGATGAATTTGAGGCGATCGCTTCTCGACTGGAGCAGTTTCAGGGCTGGGGAGAAGATTGGCGATCGAAAGCTTCGACGCAGGGCTTATTTACGCTGGTGATTGCCAGTAAGCGTCCGATTAGCGAGATTTATCAGGAATTACGGCTCACCTCACCGTTTGGCAATATCTTCAGCACAACTATTTTGGGTGCCCTAGAACAACAGGCTTGGCATCGATTAGTACAAGACGGATTTGCAGCGTCAGGAATCAGTGCGGATGATCTAGAGTGGATCGATCGATTTGCGGGTGGACTGCCCTATTATGTGCAATTGGCTGCCGCTATGCTATGGCAAGAAGAGGATGAGGGGAGGGCCAAGCGAGCATTTGAGTTTCAGGCAAAACCGCGCTTCAAAGAGCTATGGCAGAATTTGAATGCCGCCGAACAGCTAGCATTGCGATTTTCAGCAGGAACTCCAGAGCAATTGCCACCAGAACCTGCATTGATTGAAATGCTTCAGCGATATGGGCTATTGCGAGAATCAGGGCATGTATTCAGCAGTGCATTTGCAGCGTTTGTGTTGGAGCAACCATGAAACGATTTTTACAAGAGACTTGGGAACTATTTTACTGGTCGCTGTGCTGCCCGTCTCGATTGCAAGAGCGAATGAATGACTGGTCGCCTGCTGAGATCAAAGATGGACAAAAACTCAATACCTTTGCGTGGGATATTTTGCTCTTCCGTCCAAATAGCCGCTTTATTATTCAATATTTGTCACCTGCTGAGATCAAAGATGGACAAAAACTCAATACCTTTGCGTGGGATATTTTGCTCTTCCGTCCGAATAGCCGCTTTATTATTCAATATTTCCTGATTTCAGCAGTTTTAAGCCTTCCTTTAGCTGGATTGATTAGCTTTTCTGATCGAGGCTCGGATTGGCTGTTAGGATTGGCAGCGTTATTAATTAGTTACGGTTTAGGCCGGTTGTTTCTTCCAGCAGGTATAGGCTTTTGTAGTCCTTTGCTGTTGGCATTAACGTACTGGTATCATCCCCAGTTGTTTACAGAGTCTTTGCAAACAGTATTAGAATTTCTGCCCCCTTTGTCGCAACTGGCGATCGGAGTCGCAACAGGTGCAACAGCGTTGATAATAACATTCTGGATTAGACTAGAATTGCTGAGACGAGATTCTCTTTCCTTAGCGTGGAATAGCCCTTGGCTAGGTAGAGGATTGAGCATTTTGGCAGGAAGTTGGCTCGATGTGACGTATGGTGTTACTGTTATTGCTTCTGGGGTTATAGCTGGTATTGCAACGGTTATTTTCGTGCATGGTGTGGCGCATGGATTAGTGTACGGCATAGTAGCCGGAACAATAATTGGTATAACAATCGTAATCGTATGCGAGTTCGTTGAATTTTTCATTAATTTCTTAACGGTTGCTGAGATGGGCGTTGCAAGGAATAATTTGATATCCAGTATTCTAGGTGGGATAATATACGGATTGGCGTGCGTCATTGCAGTTGGCTTATCAATTGCTGTAGCGAGTGTCGTAGCAGTCGTTGTCGTCGTTGTAGCAGCGATCGTTTTCGCATTGCCTCTACCTTGGTTTTTGGCAGGCTGTATCTTAATTGCAACTAGCACTGCGCCATTAAAGCATCAATGGTTGGGTGTGATAATCGCGATCATTCTGGCTGCAATGAGACAGGAATGGTTGAACTTCTGTGCACTCTGGGTAGTTCCTGTCACGCTAGTGAGTTATTATCGTATCCTGCCAGATTATGTTTTTTATGTGGGGAGTCTGATATCTACATCGCGAATTCTCAAACGATCTGCCCTGAACTCAGCTCAACGCTTAACTCAATTGCCTCCCTACACAACAGAATTACTCTGGCTACCTCTACCCAATCATGCGAATATCTTAGCATCTGCCTTTCATCAAGATCCGAATGTGGGTCTAGCAGCTTTCCAAAAAATGCAGACTATCGCCCTGCCAGGACTTCAGCACACGATTCAGCAAGCATTACCACTGATTGTTGCCGCTCAATTGGCAAGCAATTCCACAACTTCAGCTCTGATCAACTCAATTAATCCCGATCACCCAGTTCTGTCGTTACTGATTCCTGCCTATTACCAAGGTATTTCAGGCGAAACAGTTGAAATTACAGCAGATTCAGGTAATTCAGATATTGCTATCTTATTTCCGCGCTTTCAACAAGTTGCCAGCGATACAGAAGCCGCTTTGCAGGCAGGCAGTGTAGCGCTGCGGGAACGTGGCTTAGAACGATTAGTTGATCAATTAAAGCTATTGGCAGCACAATTGCCTGGACTCGGCATCAAGCCACGAACTCTGCAAAACTGGAAACTCGCGATCGAACGCTGGCAACATATTTTGGAACTGGAAATTGCTGAACAACAAAAGCTATCTCAAGGTGAACTGCTCAACCCGTTTCAGTTTGGCAATCCTCTTCGTCCCGATCGTTCCACTATCTTCAAAGGTCGCCAAGCCTTTGCCGATCAAATTGTGCGGCTGATTCTCGATCGCAATCGCCCCACTCTTGTGCTTCACGGACCTCGTCGGGCTGGTAAAACCTCCTTCCTACTCAATCTCCCTCGCCTCCTACCCAGCGATTTGATTCCTATCTACCTCGACATGCAGCAAGCCAGCATGACCGACAGCGAAGGAGATTTCTGCTATGGGTTGGTTCGCGCCATCCAACGGGATACTCGCAGCCAAGGACTGACGCTTCCCCCACTACCCAAACGCCCCGATTTCTACGCCAAACCCTACCCCGTTCTAGAAGACTGGCTGGACGCAGTTTTACCCCAACTGGGAGAGCGTCGCCTCTTGCTCAACCTCGATGAATTTGAAAAAATTGGCAACGCCATACAGGAGCGCAGGATCAGCAGTCGCCTGTTTGATCAACTCCGTAGCCTAATCCAGCACTACGATCAGCTTGGCTTCCTGTTCTCCGGTGTGCAAACCCTAGATGAACTTGGACCCCGTTGGAGTAACTACTTCATTAGCGTGGTGCCGATGGAAATGCACTACCTCGAACCCCACGAAGCTGAAGATCTCCTACGCAACCCTGATCCTGAATTTGCCCTCCAATACGACACTGGGGTTGTGGAAGAAATCCTTCACCTCACCCACTGTCAACCCTATCTCTTGCAACTGATTGGCTTCGCTCTCGTCACCCAAGCCAACCTACAACACACCCAACTCGCCACCCAGGCTTTACTAAAAGATGCCATTCAAGCTGCATTCACCAATGGCGAACCCTACTTCACCAACATCTGGACAGAATTCACAGGTACCACTCCCGAAGAAGTTGCCGCAGGTCAAACCTTACTGTTAGCCCTCGCCCACAGAAACGACAACCAAATCTCCAGCGATCAGGTTACCCAAGCGGCTCGCAGCAGGCTCTTGCGCTACCACGTGATTGAATCGATCGAAGATGACAGGCTTCCGGGGCACAGGAGCGATCGAATCGAAATTCCCCTGTTTGAACAATGGGTGAGAGAACGAGCGATCAAAGCTTAATTTTCCTGGAATGGATCGAGCTACCCCTTCATTCAGGCGACAAATCAGACAAATCGTCGAGATTCAGCCGCTCAATCACTTCCCGCTGATCCGCTTCTTCCAGCCAATGCTCGATCGCCTCATTCACCAGAGCATTGACAGAAGACTCTTTCACCGCAGCCAAAATTTTGAGCACCTTATCAGTGTCAGTCGGCAAGTACACGCGGATTTGGGCTTTTTTCTCTGCCATCGCCAGGATTTCAACATCACTTAGGGCTATTCTCCCTTACTGCAAGACGTATTAAGGGCAAGTAAATAATTGCCCTATTGCCCTATTGCCCTAAAAGATTCTAGACTAACGACAAATGCCAGACCCACAGCTTTGCACGGCACAGGTCTGGCACTCACTCCCATTCAATTAGGAGCCTCTCGATTCTATGTCAAATCCCTCCATCTCCACCGGGCAGGAATGCAGTCCTCCCCCGGACAGTTCGCCGATCCCTGAAATCCCAACTCCTTACCAAATCGGCTACCAGCAAGCCCTTGCTGACTTCGCCATTGCCGATCTACTTCATCGGCTCCACCACTTTGATACCGCTTGGGGCAAACTCAATCCCCAGGAAGCCGAAACGATCGCTGCTCTGCTAATTCAGTCCTTGAGCCATCCCCTCAACGAGGATCTCCTCGTCCGCTCTCTCTCCGCCCTGCACCAGCCCAACCTGGATATCTCCCCTGCCTTAGCCAGTCTGAAACTGCCACCCTCGGTCCCCGATTTTCCCATCCACTTTCCTGAAGTCGAAACACCTCGCTTCCTCTATGGCGATCGCCTCTGCTGGATCTGCAATGGAGAAGTCAGCGATCGAGGGAGAGTGATCGGCAGATTCTACAGCTTCGCGCCCCATCGCTGTTGTTGGGCCTGGTGCTACCTGATTTGGCTGGATGCTGGCTCGCCCAGCTCTGCCTGGGTCCGAGCTGACATTGCCTGGGAAGAAGACCTGCAGCCGGAGGAAACCCGATGAAGCCGCAGCCTCTTACCTACCGAGAACAGCACCTGATCCACCTCTACAGCTATTGCCAGCTCGGCATGACACCACAACAGTTCTATGCCAAGTGGAACGTCAGCCAGGAAGACATAGCCTCTATCTGCGCTCGTTCTGTTTCCACAGTTCGCCGCTGGTTTCGCCAAGGACGCAGCTACCGTCGCCCCACCGCGATCGATCTACGACACCTGGCCCTGATGGATTTCTTGCTAGACCACTTCGAGCAACTCCCAGAAGACCTGCGACATACACTCTGCAATACCCAATCGAATAGACGCACCTAATCTCTGAAATGTCAATATCACCGTGACCTGTTTTGAGGCATCTCCTGCTCTGTAGGGTGATTCCAGTCGTTCGGAAAGGCGAAACACCTCGTGCCTGAACGATCGGACTTTGGACACCTCATCAAGCGGGAGCCTGCTATGACCTACCACCAACAATTACACCCCTGGTGCATCATCCGCCTGCTGCCTCAAATGCAACGGCTTGTTGTCGCCCGGTTTCGTCGTCGCAATGATGCCGAAGCCCACCAGCAAGCCCTGCGTCGATTAGAGCCCTCTGCTCAATACACGATCGTCTTCGATCCTGCGATTGACACCTCCAAGACATCCGATCAACCCACCAACTCCTCCTGAAACCTATCAACGCTGTTTCTATGCTGAGCTTTTTTCCTAAACCCTACCCGGATGAAATTCTCTACAGCATCCTTGCTCGTTATCACATCCGCAGTGGTAACCTTGCCCTCAAACTTACCCTGCGAGACCTGTTCAACTCCAGTCATGCGATCGCTACCGTTGATCTGCCCTGCAACTTGACTGCGATCGCTGCCAACCTGTCGCTGATTTCTGAAATTACCGTCAAAGAGCTGATTCAGAACCATACCCTCTATCCGTTCTATGCTGCTTTTTTGCCTAAGGAGCGATCGCAACAAGTCTTTGAAGCCATGCAATCGGAGCAGGGTGGTGGCATTCACGGCACAGCAGGCATTCGGGCCAGCACAGTTCGGGTGCCTAAATTCTTCAGATTTTGTCCCCAATGTATTCAATCTGATTGGGAGCAGCATGGTGAGCTATATTGGCATCGGATCCATCAAGTTCCTGGAGTTCTGGTTTGCCCCGATCACGCAGAGCTGCTGCATTCCAGTTCTGTGCCACTGCAAGGCTTCAACCGCCATGAATATCAGGCTGCAAGTTTCGATAACTGCGTGACTAATCAAATTCATCGAGACTTGAGCGATCGATCTTTAGAATTACTTGTGCAATTATCCAGAGACGTTCAGTTTTTGCTTACGAATGAGTTACTTGCAAGAGATCTCAATTGGTTTAGCAAGCAATACATTTCTCTGCTCACGGAACAAGGACTAGCCACTGCAACGGGTCAAGTGAACCAGCACCAGCTAATCGATCGGTTTCTGTATTTCTATGGCCATCAGGTTTTGGCAGCTCTCGACTCAACAGTAGATCCCAGCCGCGATCAGAACTGGCTATCGAGCATTTTCCGCAAGCATCGCAAAGCCTTTCATCCCATTCGTCATCTGCTGGTGATCCGGTTTCTGGGCATTTCGATCGCAGAATTCTTCAGGGACGATCGCAACTATCAACCCTTTGGAGCAGGTCCCTGGCTTTGCCTGAATGCCGCTGCTCAACATTACCTCAAACCTGTGGTGACTCGTCTGGACATCAGCCGTTGCTACGATGCCAAAAAGCCGGTTGGCACATTCTCCTGTTCCTGCGGTTTTGTCTACTGTCGCACTGGGCCTGACCAAACTGAGGCGGATCGTTATCGAATTGGCAAAATCAAAGCTGTGGGTGGGGTATGGCAACGCAAGCTCAAACGCATCGTGGAAGTCGAGCGATCGGGCTTACGGGAGACGGCAAGGCGATTGCATGTGGACCCGAATACGGTAAAGCGATATGTCAAACTGTTGGGTCTAACGCCTAGCTGGCAGTCGGTTCAACCAGAGGAGTTGTTGGAAGAGGAGCACTCTCCGGCACCCAAACTCCATCCTAAAACCGTCAGGGCTGACCATCGAGCTACCTGGAAACAGCTTCAGCGACAGCACCCCCATGCCTCGAAAACTGAATTGAGACAATTCGCGTCTGCTTGTTACGCTTGGCTTTATCGGAACGATCGCACATGGTTGCATCAAAATTCGCCATCCCTTCGTCAACCTGTCGCCCAAAACAATCGGGTAGATTGGCCCAGCCGAGATGCTCAAATTCTGGTTGAAGTCCAGCAGGCAGTGCAAAAGCTATTGACCGCTGAGAAACCGCTGCGGATCACAATTACGCGGGTGGCCAAATCGATCGCTCAGCTTGCTTTGATCGAACAGCATCTGGATAAACTGCCGCTCACCCAAGCATATCTGGATTCTGTAACAGAGAGCATTGAAGACGTTCAGATTCGGCGAGTACATTGGGCGGCTGAACAGCTCGATCGTCAAGCAGAGGTAATCGAGCCCTGGAAGATTATTCGGATGGCAGGGCTGAGGCCGAACTATTCAGAGAAGGTGGCACGGGCGATCGAGCAGGTAATCAGCAATCATTCTGCTAAACTTTTAGTGCTAAGTAGGTCGGTCAAATAAATTTTCAGATAGAGTGCGGGCATCTTGCCCGCGAACGGGGCGCTCGCACTAATGTCTATCTACAAACTTAATCACGCCTACCTACTTATAGATCTCTTCGAAAATCAGAAAGATAGGCAGATTGAACGACTCAAACCCTGTTTTTAGCCATATGCTCCACAGTCGCCGCTTTCGGATTGAGAGTTGCTCAAGTTATTTTTTGAAAGCTCCTGAAATATATCTAAAACTACATCAGAAACGATCTATCTCAAATATTTTGTTATCTAAAGCACATAATTTGATTTACAAAAAGAAACACTTGCCCTGTCCAACTCCATAGTAGAATTTCAAAAAATATGATTTAGTCAATCTAAACACCCTGCTTAAAATGGGTTGTCTCGAACTCGCTTTAATTTATAAAGGAGTTGTTAGGTACTAAGCTTAAAAACTTAAAGTCTGGCCCATTAAAGTTATATTTAGCTGGTTTTCTTCCATTCCGAAGAAGACAAAATTTGCTAATTCTTTCAAGAAATGTTTTCTTTATGCTTCATAGAACGGTTTTCATGATGTTTCTTCAATGAAAAAGCATATCAAGATTAAACTAAATCAAGCGATATCTCCAAGGTTTGTTCATTGGCAAGATATTCTTGTTAATAAGTTGATAGCCAGGTCTCATTTACATCCAGCTATCGATCAAATTCTTGCCGAGTTTCAACTGCTTGTTTGGGTTACTCAAGAGTACCAATCTGTTGATGGGCAATGGAATGCAGCAGAATTAGCCACGGGACTGGATCGAGTTTATCGTTTAATCTTGCAGGAGGATCAGGAGATTCCAGCCCGGTTAATTCAAAAGTTATCAAGCCTCCCCATTGTTGAAGAGGTGAATATAGGCAAGATTGCTCAGGTCAACCTCCCTCGTCTTTTGCCAATGCAAATGAGTGTAATGACCGATGAGCGATCGCGCCGTGCCATTTATTTGGAGGAAGCTCATCGTTATAGTCAGGGCGATCCCCGAATTACAGTGGCGGTGCTAGATACAGGCATTACCTTAAGTCACCCGGAATTGCAGGATGCGCTACTGCCAGGTTATGACTTTGTAGACATCATTGATGGGGCGAGTGAGTTTATCGGTGATTATCTGGGTTACGACGATGTACCCGATGATGAGGTGGGGCATGGCACCCATGTAGCAGGAATTATTGCTGGGAAAGGGATCAATATGCCGCTGGGGGTGGTACCGAAATGCAAGATTTTGCCAGTGCGGGTATTGGGAGCTATGGAGCAAAACGGCAGGCGAGTTGGGGCTGGACTGGTTGGGAACATCAATGCGGGAATTAAGTGGGCGATCGACCAGGGTGCAGATGTGATCAACATGAGCTTGGGAATTCAGCATGCAGGAGGTGGATTACCCCATCAGGAAGTGGTGGATTATGCCAGACATAAGGGCGTTACGATCGTGGCGGCATCAGGTAATGATGGCACAGAGCAGCTTTACTACCCAGGCGCACTCCCCCATGTAATTGCGGTGGGAGCGGTGGATGAACAGGGAGAACTTGCCTCATTTTCTACCTATGGCAAGCAGGTGAGTTTGGTAGCCCCCGGAACCAATATTTACAGCACTTATCTTCACAACGACTATGGATTCTCAACAGGAACATCTCATGCCTCACCGTTTGTAGCTGGGGCCGTCGCGCTTTTAAAGGCTTATGCCCTGAAGAAGGGCAGGAAACTCTATGACAATCAGGTGAAATATATTCTCAAACATGCTTCGGATAAGGTTGATACTCAGTTTAAACACCGAAAAGCTGGATTTGGTATGTTGAATTTGTTGGATGCGCTGCGGTTGTTGGATTACAAGCTTAGTTCATAGAGGTTAATCAGTATGTTAAACCCAGGTGATACAAATCCATTAGTCATAATCTTAAAGAGCTATTTGAAGGTTTTGGGGCGTTACCCAATTGCAAGCGCACCAAGCGAGGAGTTTGATCAGTCTACTCAACAAGCAGTGATAGCTTTCAAAACCGAAAAAGGCTTAGGAAATCAGAGTGAAGCAACGGTTGATGATCCAACGTGGAGAAAACTGATTGAAGAGGCTCAAAAAGTGTTTCCTCCAATTGGCACAATAGACCTCTTGCAAATTAGTTCTTCTGTACCAACTACTAAAACAGAAAAAATAGAAAAATCAGGACATAACCATTTATTCAAGTGTCCTGATGATGAATTACACCATAGCTCAAACTCTCTCTGATCACCAGTTTAAGCGTCGCTTTGGCGTACAAAAAACGACGTTCAAACTCATGCTCAATACCCTCCAATCTCAGTGGAGGACAGAACCTAAGCCGGGAGCAAAACCCAAGTTGGCCCTTGAAGACCGGGTTCTGGTCGCCCTGGAATATTGGCGAGAGTATCGCACCTACTTTCACATCGCTAGCAGTTGGGGCGTGAGTGAAGCCACAGTCTGCCGCATTGTGCATTGGGTTGAGGACCACTTGATCCGTTCGAGTCGATTTCACTTACCCGGCAAGAAACA
>LUGL01000170.1 GCA_002796835.1 Elainella saxicola E1
TGAAACGTTGGCGAATTGAGAATATGTTTCAAACTATCACCGACACATTTCACTGCGAATTGAATACGCTTGGTTATCCACGGGCTGCCCTGTTTGTGTTTTGCGTTGCCTTGGTGGCTTTTAACATTCTGGCAACGGTGAGAGCGGTTCTCCAGCAAGTGCATGGTGCAGCAGTGATTGAAGAGCAGTTGTCGAATTACTATGTGGTGGAAGACATCCAAGCCACCTGGCGAGGATTGGAGATTGCCATACTAGCCCAAGATTGGCAGGTGTTTAGGGCAATAGATAGTGTGGCATTTGCCCTGTGTTTACGGCAATGGGCAGAACGGGTCAATCTGCAACGGTTTCGTAAATCCAAACGAGGACAAAAGAAACCGACGACCAAGAAGCCGTTTGACCCAAAACATCCCCATGTCGCAACTGCTCGATTGCTCAATCCAGAATAGTACAAATATTCACCTTAACAGGGGTAGTGTCCAGAGCCTAAGTTTGAGGTTCTCGCTGGAAGACCCGACATCGGCGGACGAGAAGGCATCAAGGGACTGGCTGGAATGCTGATGATGACTTTTGGACTGGCAGAGGTGGTTAAACTGGCTCACCCGCGAGATTGGCTGGCTGCTCTGCTGGCCCAACGTAGCAAGGCGTCTGACCCCAACCACAAAGCTGCTGCCTGGAAGCTGGCACGCGATACCGCTACATTTCTCCGAGATCATTATCCGATCGATCGCATTGTTGTGGCAGGCGATCTGGTCACTCCTAACCCATTAAACCTATGGTCCGAGCTGGTGCTGGTGGTTTGGGGTTTGCCAGAGCGAGATGCAACTCCTGCTGGGTCAGGCCAAATCCGAGATACCCGTCCTGAGACGATCGTGCGTCAGTTGAGCGATGATCCGCGAATTCGTTTGATCGATGCCAGTAAGGATCTTACGGCGACTGAAACAGCTCTCTTGAACGCAGGCTATATTGAGCTTTGAAGAATTTTCCATTACAGCTCGAGGATTGCTAAAAAAAGAGGATTGAACATTGGCTGGAGCAGGTGGAATCACTTGTCGCTATCCTAGAAGCAGATGATTTCATCTCTTGAGGTAGTAATCAATGCTGAACATCTCTCTTCCAGACCCAGTGCAAAGGTTTGTGGAGGATCAGGCGATCGCCGCAGGCTTTAATTCAGCCAGTAAGTATCTATCATTCAAAAAGCGTTCACAATTGTGTATAATTGAACAAAACTGGCTCGATCGCGTCCTTGCAATAGAAGGGTTCGCGACCGAGGCGGCTGTCAAAACAGATCACTATTTGATAAACTTAAACAAAGATAAACCCACTGCTGAAGTTACCAAAGGAAGTTCCTTGTACAACAGCGATTAGATCTTTAGTTGCTCCCGAACCTAAGAAAATTCCAGTGCCGGGAATATTAGATAGCGGAGAAGCTCCAATTGTGTAATCAGAAGCTTTTCCAAGAAGCTGAATTCTATCTCCTGCTGCAATATCAAAATCTTTGATTATAGCTCGATCTCTAGCACGAACCGAGCCAGAGACATTGCTGCTTTGTCCAGCGCTATTGTAATATACCCCTAGACCCTCTCTTCCAAGGATAAATCGATCGGCTCCTGCGCCACCCGTCAGTACATCCTGCTCCCTATCTCGAAGAATATCTACATAGCTGACAAAATATCCGTCTACGTAATCTTTTCCACCACCGCCAAATAGTTGATCACTCCCTGCTCCACCGTACAGAAAATCATTTCCTGCCTGTCCGTAAAGGCGATCATTCCCTGCTTCATAACCATAGAAAGCGTCAGTGTAACCGTCACCCTGAAAAACATAATTAATTTCTCCAATAGTATCATTTCCCGCTCCACCATATATTCTATCATTGCCCGCTCCACCGCTAATGTAATCAAATGTATCTAATAAACTACTAGATCCATCATCACCATAAATGACGTCATTGCCCGGTTCGAATTCTTCATAGAAATAATTGTTGCCGCTATCAGCAATGAATTCTCTCCTTATGTTTCCAATGTTATCACTCCCGTTGCCGCCAAGTAGAAAATCATCACCTTCACTGCCAGCTATCTCATCGAAGCCATCACCACCGTCGATCCGATCATTTGCTATTTTTCCAGTTAGAGTATCGTTGCCTGCATAACCATAAATGTAATCTATAAGGTCAGCAGAATTTGTATCTCCAGCTAAAATATCTCTACTAGGAGTACCAAAAATGTTGTTAGGCATACTTTAATCCTTCAACCAACAGTGAACATTCCACTACATTAATACAGAAAACTTTTTCAGTAAATATTGAAACCTTAATCTATATCATTGAACTTCTACTCCTATTAAAAAAATTGATCAGGACTAGAAATATTTACTACCCTCCGAGCGCCCATACGGCCTAGCGAAATATAGCAACCCTATCTGAATTATGAAAATGGGGTGTGAATGTCTTACTTGCGAACAAGATGTCATCAGTGCCAGGCGATCGTCTGGGTGCTACCTAAGTGGCATTAGGGGTACTGACGAAGCCTTTCCGCATATTTTCTTCAACTCTCTGGTATGGATGGCATCATAGCCAGCTTCCCGAAGTAATCGGGCGAGTCGCAGAGGAAGTTGGGCATCAACCAGAAACTTCATGATGCCAGCTTATGAATGCTTTTAACCTGGCTGAGACGGGCCGCGAACAGGAGAACGGCATGAATATCGTCTAGTTCAAGATCATCGTAGTCAGCAAGGATTTCTTCAGTTGTCATGCCAGAACTCAGCAGCTCAAGAATAAACTCGACAGGGTAGCGCAAACCACGAATGCAAGGTTTGCCATGGCATAGATCTGGATGATGCGTAATGCGTTGCAATAAGCTGTCTTTCATCGTTGTTTCAAGGTTTGATTTTTCGGACTAACCTGTGATCGGACCTCTTGCTTCTCTAGTTTAAAGTACGATCAACTTGGCGCTGCCTGTGATTTTTGGATCGTGGAGATAGTGATCGATCGCCTGGTGGAGCAGCATAGCAACATAGCCCCAAATATCCTCAAGGTCTTGCTCTGCTTGTCGAGAAAGGCGATAGCGATTCATGTAGGCTTGTTCTGAGCTAAACGATCACGGCCTCGACGCTTAATGGTTGCTTGTAGAGTGGCAAGTGAGTCGTCATCGTAGTCGTTGTGCTCACCATTCTGAAGTTGCTGGGAGCCAATGGCGAGATCTTGCTTGAGGGCTTGTCGCTTCAGGACCCGGAGTTCTTCTTCTACCTGCTGAAGCCGCTCAGTCATCTCCTGAAAGGCAACAGCATCTTGGAGAACTACTTCAGCTTTACCATTGACTGTTAGCACAACGGGGGATTTAGTCGCTTTGATGCGATCGACAAAGGCTTTGGCGTTGCGTTTGAAGTCGGTGAGTGGGTAGATATTTTCAAGCTTGATCATGGAAAGCACCGAATTCGGACCTAATTTGATGATAAACGATCGATCGATGCTTGCTGGGGATGGGTTACGAGGGCGATCGTCTGGGTGCTGCCTGTGATTTTCGGATTGTGGAGTTAGAGGGCGGTGGCGACAGTCTGTGCAGTAGCATGTATTACTTGGAGTGGATTCTTGAACAGCGATTGCCGTTTGATTCGACGTACTACCATGAGAGCGATCGCCCCGTTCATAGTAGCTATGCTCCTCAGGAAAGGCAAAGCCTCTGGGCATTCATGGATAGACGAGTGCTAACAAAAAGAAGCATTCAGCAATAGCTCAGTAAAGTCTAAGATGCTAGTATTCTCTGTAAGAAGGCTAAGTAGAACCTTATCCAATTCAGTTTGAGGAGGTCAGCATTGCCAGATACCTACGATAAACGTTGTCAATTAGGAGCATCTCGCCGTCGTCTTGAAGATGCCTTGGCCTTACACAGTTGTAAGCGTTGGTGGGGTGCAGTTTATATAGGAGGGTATGCAATTGAATGTTCTCTAAAATCTCTTATCTGCTACGAGGAAAATAAGAACAACTTTAAGGAAACTTCAGCCTTCAAACAAGGCTTACAGGGAGCCAGTTTGCATAATTTGGCAGTGTTGTTCGGTAAGGTTCCTGGCTTACAGCGCACTATCAGTTTAGACAGAACTGGAAATTATAGAAATGCCTGGAATACTGTAGTCTCAAGCTGGGTTAAGGCTTTGTAAAAGAACAACTTCATGGTTTTGAGTTAGTCTAAGGAGGGAACGGAATCGGCAGGGGGATTGCAGTGGAAAGTCGAACGATTCATCAGTGTCAGTGTTTAGGGTGTCAAACTGGCGAGGAGAGGACTCAACGGCAACATCATCAGTTGAATCTGTTGATGAGTCGTCTCGATGAACAGCAACGGCGATGGCTAGCTGCGATGGAAGCCACAAAACTGGGACATGGGGGCACTCAACGCATCAAGGAAGTGACTGGACTCGACATTAATACGATTCGACGAGGACGCAGAGAGCTAGATGCAGGATTAGCCACTCGCCCCATCGGACGGACTCGAGTGGCTGGGGGAGGACGCAAACGGGTCGAAAAAAACAACCCGGACTCGAGCAAGCGTTGAGTGAGGCAATCGAGGCAGAAACGGCAGGAGACCCTTGTAGTCAGAGTAAGTGGGTGCGTCAAAGTCTGCGACAGTTGCAGGCGAAACTGGCCAGTGTGGGAGTATTGCTCAGTCATGTCAGCATCGGTCG
>LUGL01000171.1 GCA_002796835.1 Elainella saxicola E1
TGTTGAGAGAAGTGTGTCTCGAAATCGAGAAGCGTTATGAGGTGAAGTTTGTCGAAATTGGGGTGGACAAAGACCATGTGCATTTTTTGGTGCAGTCAGTGCCGACTTACAGTGTGACGAAACTGGTCACGATGATTAAAAGTCTCACAGCCCGAGAAGTGTTCAAACGTTGCCCTCAAGTAAAGCAGCAGTTATGGGGTGGAGAGTTTTGGAGTGATGGTTACTTTGCGAGTACAGTCGGCAAACACGGAGACGAAAGTATGATTGCCCAGTACGTCAAGAACCAAGGCAATGACTATCTCCAGTTACACAGGGATGAGCAACTTGCTCTTTTTTGATGCTGATACCCCGTCCGCTTGCGGCGGGGTAGTTCATTGTATAGTAATGTTTAAAAATTGATAAATACAGCATCCTTCATGGGATTTGAACGGGGTGTAGAGATTTCTCCCCGGTTCATAACCAACTTGTGAATGCTGTAGTCTCTTAAAATAAGCAAGTAGGAGACAAAAGTCTCTCACTTGATCACGAAAAGTTATCAATTAGCCCTTCATTATCGATCGTATAGCCAGCTGCAAAAGGAATATCAATCGATTCAGCTTTATCGTAGCGAGCATTAGCTTGAACTTCAGCCAGGATCAGGTCAGTACCATTTTTGTGGTGACTTCCAGCTTGGTTGAGCGTTTTCCCTGTGGTTTTGGTGTAGCTCGTGGGATACCTCAGTAAACCTTATGCTGATCATCATAACCTATTTGAACAATAAATGGTTGCCAAATAATGTAGATGTCACTGTAATACAGTAGAAAACGCTGAAAACGCTTCACTGTATGAGTTCTTTTACTGAAAAATAGATTAATTGAAAAAATGAGGGTTAAAAAATAAAAGTTCGATGATCAGATAAGCTCGGTGATTAGACTGAGCAGCCTTCTACCAATTCAGCTGTTTTTGAGCCACTGATCAGATGATTAACTAACTGATTTTCAATTTCATTCCGTACAATCTGTCGATAATCTGCAAAATGTTCTAAGTGAGCACAGTTGGTTAAATAATGTTCAAATACACCTGGATTACGGCGAATAATTGAGAACAACTGCTGCCAAAACTGCCAGCGAGTATTGCGCTTCAGCCCTTGTCGCCAACAAATGATAAATAATGCCCGCAAGTCTTCTAATTTTGGCCGTTTGAATTTCCGCTGATGCTGATGTGGTTTCATGTTGATGAAATGTCGATAGACTCGCGCTAAATACCGATCGGGTTCATACAAGTTCCAAAAGCATTGGACATATTCCTGAGCTATCTCTTCTAAGGGACGAGTTGGAATAAAGTTAATTAACGTCGTCTGATGAATATTAGCTTCATTCCCCGTTTCCAACAAACGTCCCTCTTTTTGTAAGCGCTGTGACAATGCAGTGTTGGGCAAGGCTTGCAACATACTGAACAATGCTTGGGGAATCGCGGTTGCTTCTACAAAGTCAATGATGCGATCGCCTGCACCTGATTTCTCACCATCGAACCCAATGATGAACCCTGCCATCACCCGTAATCCTGCCTGATTGATCGTTTGAACGGCCTCTATTAGAGAATTACGAGTATTTTGGTATTTTTGCGTTAGCGATAGGCTATCGGTATCTGGGGTTTCAATGCCCAAAAAGACAGCCGTGAAATTAGCTGCAATCATCAAATCTAATAATTCTTGATCTTCTGCCAGATCAACGGATGCTTCTGTGGATAGACTGAAGGGATAACCCCGTTCTGCCATCCAGGGGATTAGTTCTCGCAGCAGCAGTTTAGCATTCCGTTTGTTTCCAATGAAATTATCATCGACGACAAAGATCGATCGCCGCCAACCTAAGTCATACAGCGTTTGTAACTCTGCTAACAGTTGAGTTGGAGTTTTGGTACGTGGTTTGCGTCCATACAGCACAATGATGTCGCAGAATTCACACTGGTAAGGACAACCACGCGAAAACTGAACCGACATATCACTGTAAGCCTTTAAATTCAGCAGATCAAACCGGGGAATAGGCGTAGTGGTGACATCTGGCTTCTCTCCATTTGCTCGAAATATCCCTGAAGTGTCGCCTCGCTCCAATGCTTCTACCAATAACGGTAAGGTAATTTCGCCTTCATCCAACACCAAGAAATCGGCTCCGGCTGCTTGGGCAGTCTCAGGTATCGACGTGACATAGGGACCGCCAACCGCAACTCGCTTCCCTCGTTGTTTTGCCCTTTCAATTAAGTACAGCATGTCATCTTTCTGAACAATCATGCCAGAAATGATTACCAAGTCTGCCCAATACCAGTCTGCCTCACTTTCATACCCAACATTTCGATCGACCAACCGAAAGTCCCAGGTTTGAGGCAGGATAGCCGCTACGGTGATCAAACTGAGCGGTGGAAGGGAAACTTTGCGTCCGATCAACTCCAGGGCTTTGTCAAAAGACCAAAATGATTTGGGAAAGAGAGGATAAAGTAATAAAACTCGCATGGTACCTACTTAGTGGGTCAACTCGTTGTGAGCGTTGTTTGCGTCTAGTCTGCCGCGATCGCCTCTAAAATGGCTTTTTCTGATTCCTCCATTGCTGCCAGTGCGACACCACCACGCGTTGCATATTCATTCAGAGCGATCTGCACGATGGTTGAGATCCCCAAGTTCTCGGTTTGTCTTTGTAGTTGCTAATTTTTGGTATGATCTCAGCCTGCTTTTCTTCAGCTTGCTTTTTCAGTTCTAGCCTCTGGGTGTTGAAATCCTGTTGCTTTGTTTCCAGCTTTGCTTTAGCCTCTTTGAGTTTGGATTCAATTGTTGCTAGACTTTCTTGAGAAGTAGCTCGATCGTCATCTTACCAGCTAATGGGTAATTGTCAATATCGTTTAAATTATCTCGAAGGCTGTTGGCAAAACTGTCAATCTATTTTTTGATAAAAACACTTCTAAATTAAGTCGCACAAAATATATATTAAAAATAATATTAAATGGTAGGCACCAAAATGTGCGGCTTTTATAAAAACTGAAGTCTTGCGGGCTAAGCAGAGAAGTAGAATCCCTTAAACATCAACCAGAATCTCAACTGTGAAATAGGTTTGTCCAGCCCTACTCTCAACTTGAATAACCCCTCCTAAACGCCCCGTCAGTTGGTTTACTAATGTCGGTTCTCATCCAGTTTCATGCATTTTCATCGATCGCTATAGCGGTTATCAGTCTGATTTAGCACAGTAACAGCAGTGAGTAAACCAGCCTAGAAAATCCTTTCAACGGGAGCAATCCCAATTAAACCCCCGGCTTTTGATAAAAACTAAGGCTTTGTAAAAGAACAACTTCATGGTTTTGAGTTAGTCTAAGGAGGGAACGGAATCGGCAGGGGGATTGCAGTGGAAAGTCGAACGATTCATCAGTGTCAGTGTTTAGGGTGTCAAACTGGCGAGGAGAGGACTCAACGGCAACATCATCAGTTGAATCTGTTGATGAGTCGTCTCGATGAACAGCAACGGCGATGGCTAGCTGCGATGGAAGCCACAAAACTGGGACATGGGGGCACTCAACGCATCAAGGAAGTGACTGGACTCGACATTAATACGATTCGACGAGGACGCAGAGAGCTAGATGCAGGATTAGCCACTCGCC
>LUGL01000172.1 GCA_002796835.1 Elainella saxicola E1
GCTCGAATCACCCAAGACCAGTGATGCTGACATAACCATCGCATCAACTCCCCATGTTCAAAACCTCGGTCCGCTAGCAGCACCACTTGAACCCCGGGTGGTAACAGTTGCACTGCCCTGTCCAAAACTTGACGATACTCTTCAAAGGCAACCGTAGCACTGCCATGTTCGAGCACTGCTTGAGCAACCGGAATCGATCGTCCTCCCCAAACCAAACAGACTTCAATCAAGCAATATTGATCCCATAACATACTGGTATCGAGAGTGAGGGTCATTGCCATGCCTTCCCAGGTTTTGAGGAACTGACGCAGCAGGGGATGATAGAAGGTTTCAGCTGTGATTTTAGGGTTGTGGACAAAGTAGCTGAGTCGTTCCAGGTGGCTCCGGGCTTGGCAGTCACGATGGCTGAGGTAGGGTAACCAGTGGCTCAGGCAAGCACTTTGAGCTTGTAAGATTGCGGCAACGTTTTCACAGAATCCTTGGAGATGCCGTTGGTCTTGTGGCACGATCCATTGACTTAGTTGGGTTTGCAGTTGACGATAAAGATGGGGGACTGGCATGGGATGATTTTTAGTGTGGAAACTTGAGCATCTCATGCGGTGCCCTGCTCTGTCACCTCTGCTGCAGTCAAACTCCTGCTACATCAACTCTTCAAGACTTTTCTGCACCACTAAGTAGAATTAGGACTGGAAATTGTGCACCTTGCCCTCGAATTTCCTCTAGTACGACTAACCCATCTTTTCCAGGTAAACCTAAATCTAGAATCATCAAATCGAAATGGCCCTGTAGAGCCAGTGGTACTGCTTCTGTTCCGTTCAGCACAGTTGTTGTTACGAAGCCGTGCGATCGCAGCCCTTTCTCCAAAAAAGCAGCAATCCGAGGTTCATCTTCAACAATTAAAATATGCGTCATGGGAAAACTGCTCCTTAGGTGGATCTAATGGCAGAACGAGAGTGAAAGTTGAACCTCGCCCAGGTTGGCTGACAAGTTCTACATGACCACCATGGGCTTCAGTAATAGCTTGTACAATAGCTAGACCAAGCCCCGAGCCATCTGATCGGCATCTGCTGTTAGCAACTCGAGCAAAACGATCAAAAATTTGAGGTTGGTCGCTGAGGGAAATTCCTTCCCCAGTATCACGCACCCAGAAATACACTTGCTGTTCTGCGACGAGAGCCCCTAATTCAATGACATCATGGGGTTGAGTATGTTTTGCTGCATTATCGAGTAAATTGAGTAAAGCCCCGATCAGTCGCTGGCGATCAGCAACAAGAATTCCTTTTCCCTTTTGCTTAATTTGCCAATTGCGATCGGCAAGCATTTGCACCTTCGATAACACATCCTCAATAAAAGGAACAATTTCGATCGTTTCCAACTGCAAAAAGTCTGGACGCTCAGATTTGGCGAGTAAAATCATATCGCTTACCAAACGTGCCATGCGATTGAGTTCATCTTGCACTAGATCAATTGTTTCAGCTGTTTCTGAAGGAATATTTTCCAAAAGATCTAGATGTCCTTGAATGATTGTAATCGGCGTTCGTAATTCGTGCCCAGCATCATTGATGAAATTGCGTTGGCTCATAAAAGCCTTTTGAAGCCGATTCATCATGTTGTTAAATGTATTGGCTAATTCAGCCAATTCGCCAGATCCTTCTACATTTAGTCGCTTTGATAAATCAGATTCACTAATCGATCGAGTCATGATTGAGAGATCATGAACAGGCTTGAGCAATCTACCCATCATTAACCAAGCTAGCCCAGAGCTGATCATAAACACGCCTGCAATAATAGGGATAAAGATTGCAATTCCAGTCAATGCTTCCTGTCGTTCACCGCCTGTTGTGTGAGCCGCAACAAATACACCATGCTGTATACCGTTCACCTCAAGTGGTTGTGCCAGATAAATAATACTGTGCAGTTGCGGATTATCTGTATCTAGCCAACCCTCAGACAAATGAGTTAATTGCAACCAATGGGTTTCTGCTTGTGAACCCCGACTCAACTCCAGTGGTAAATCTCGAGGATTAGATCTGTAGTACTCACCGTCAATGTAAAAGATTAACGCATTATCATCTTCAGGTTCAAGGCTGCCAAGGACTTGATCAGCAAAATTTCTCAAGTCACTCTCATAAGGCAAAGAGCTTTGCCATCTTTGGTATGCAGATTGAAAATTCTTCATTTCTTCATGCAAGTCTTCTCGAACGCGTTCATCTACATTATTGAGGAATAGCATCATAAATAATGGAATTGACAGAGCTGTCACTCCAGCCATGACCAGCGCGTAGATTAGCAAGATTCGAGTACGAGTTTCTTGCGAAAGCTGTTGCAACCACTTCCGCAAACTGTATATCCGTCTTCGATGGATTTCTTTTTGTTCGATCACCCCGTCATTGCCCAATCTAGATAAAGATTTAGATGTAAATATTTAATCACTTTCTAGCATAAGAATAAAGCAAGCTAGACAGCCTGTATATTAATTGAAGATGAATGTTACTTCAACGCAACAAAAGCTCCGACATCATTTATTGAAAAACAACTAAACCCCGCCAACTATCACAATTTGGCTCCTTTCTTAGTATAGCTTTCCCTAGCAACTTGGAATAAGAGGCATATCGAAAATTAGAAGTTGCTGCCCTTGCAGCGAGAAAAACCATGAGATTAGGGGCTCTTGCCTGCATCAATTTGCCCATGGATATTATTAATCAAAAAAACTTGATTCATGAGAATTTTCTCATCCTCCTATCATGATTTAGCTTAATAAATTTTAGATAATTCCTATCTAAAGGGTTAAGAAACACCCCTCAAATTTCATGAGGCGTTAGGAGCGAATACAATCATGGCTACAATCAACGGTAACAACCTGGATAACGTTCTAAGCGGAACCAGTTCAGATGATGTAATTAATGGATTTGGTGGACTGGATACTCTGAATGGGCTCGGTGGCAATGATGTATTAAATGGCGGCGATGGGAATGATACCTTAAATGGTGGTGAAGGCGTTGATACTTTAAATGGCGAACTGGGAAACGATATTCTACGCGGTGGTAATGCCGATGACACACTGAATGGCGGATTGGGTGATGATCGGCTGTTTGGTGAAGAAGGCAATGATTTGCTCTACGGTAATGAGGGGATTGATGTTCTTGACGGAGGGATAGGTGACGATATCCTTCTCGGTGGTAGTGAAGCCGATCGCTTGTTTGGCCGTGCTGATAACGACGAGCTCTTCGGTGAAATCGGTAACGATACATTAGATGGTGGTAGCGAGAACGATATATTAGATGGTGGTAGTGGTGCAGATAGACTGATTGGTGGTGATGGCAATGATATTTTGGCTGGTGGCGCTGGGAACGATCGGCTTACTGGTGGTGCTGAAGCTGATAAGTTTCAATGTAGCTGTCTATTTTCCCCGAGGTGAAAGTTGTTCAAAAGTATGCTAAGTTTCAGAGCAATTGCTCTTAAGTTGCTCGGTCAAAGCTGTGATGCCTGATGAATCTAGCACTATTCTAAGCTGACCGACAGCTAGAGTGCATAATAAGAATTGGAACCATATCTCCAAGCTTGTGATGCCTGTTTCACCATATTTGAGTCCAACCCAAAAAGAAAATCTCCAAACCGTCGTGCGAGAGGGGAACGACCCGCATCAACGCCAACGGGCACTCATGTTGCTATTGAGAAATGATGGGAAAACCTATGAGGAAATCAGTGCGTTCATCGGATGTTCCTACCGCAGTGTGGCCCATTGGTGTGTGCAGGGCAACCCAGAGGATTTGGAGAGTTTGAAAGATCAACGACGGCATGGGAATTATCGAAAAGCAACACCTGAGTACATTGAGCAATTATT
>LUGL01000024.1 GCA_002796835.1 Elainella saxicola E1
ATTTTCGTATCCGCATCAAGCGCTCGTTCCAGTTTGAGATGGAGGGGCAGTGGCTCAAGGTGTCGTCGGTGTCATTACAACCGGGACAAGCTTACTTCACGCCAGTTGTATCCATCGGCAAAACAAAGCCTTATCCTAATGTGTATCTTGCCTTTGCCCATGACAAACAAAGTGATGAAGACTGGGTGATTGTTAGCGACGAGCCGACAAACTTGCAAACCTTTGCCCAATATCGCTTGAGATTTCAAGTGGAGGAATCCTTTTTAGATCTCAAATCGAATGGATTCAATCTGGAAGCCTCCAGGCTCCGGGACAAATTTGCCCTGTCCCAATTGTGTGGGGTGATTGCCTTAACGATGTTATTTCTGGTGTTGCAAGGAGTACAAGTGGTGGCTTCAGGCAAGCGTCGTCAAGTGGATACTCATTGGCAGCGAGGGATGAGTTATCTCAAACTCGGGTGGAACTGGATTCGCCTTGCTATCACCCAGCAATGGAAAATTCAAGTTTTTCAGTTCTTATCCAGTCTGCCTGACCCTCAACCTGCCATTGCTTCCAACCGACAACATGAGGATTCCTTCAGACGTGAATTTACCGTCCTTAGCCGCATTCCGTCTTCTTAGTTTTGTCAGTCAAGCAGGGTCGCAGACTTTAATAAAGAACAGGTGCAACAGTTTGTTCAAAACTGGTTTACGGACAATGGAAAATCGAAGGCAGAGGCAGTACAGCAATGGGAAACGTTGGATCATGCAATCAGCCATAATCTGGCATTAAAAGAACTGACAACAACGCCAGTATTATTGAGCCTGATGTGTTTGGTGTTGCATGATGAAGGAGAAATTCCTGTACAGCGAGACAAGTTATATGGGAGAGGGATTAAATGGTTGCTTAGCAAATGGAACGATACCAAACAAATTGAGAGTTGGGAAATCGGAACAGAAACTTATCGACAGTTGAGCATTGAGCAAAAGGAAGCTTTATTAACTGAAATCGCAGCTCGTAAATTTGAAAATCCAAAGAACTTTGTGTTGTTTCAACAAGACGAGATCGCAGCTCAGATCACTCAATTTTTGCAACTTGCTAACCTTAAAGAAGGGGTAGCTGTGTTAAAGGCAATTGAAGCTCAGCACGGATTGCTAATTGAACGAGCCGATGAGTTATGGTCATTTTCCCATCTCTCTTTCCAAGAATATTTCACCTTTCAATGGTTGATCCGACTATCATCTGAAGAACTTGCTGAAAAGATTGGCAAGAAACAATGGCAAGAAGTCGTTAAGCAAATTGTGAGATCACAACAACCTGCCGATCGCCTAATCAAGTTAATCAAACAAGCAATCGATCGATCGATCGCCGAGGATCCAACGCTACAGACATTTTTAGCTTGGGTATTGCAAAAATTAGCCTCTATTCAAGCAGACTATATAGCGGTTACTGATCCAGTGCGGTACAAAACACAGGCTGAAACCCTTATTCTGTCTGCTCAATGTGTACCTCATGTTAAGAGGAACCGCTATAAACTTGTGGCTATGCGGGCTTTTTATTTTAGTTGCGCCCTCGACCTCGACCGCGCCCTCGACCGCGCCCTCGCCCTCGACCTCGCCCTCGACCTCGACCTCGACCGCGCCCGCACCCTCGACCTCACCCTCACCCTCGACCGCGCCCTCGACCTCGCCCTCGACCTCGCCCTCGCCCTCACCCTCGCTCTCGACCTCGACCGCGCCCGCGCCCGCGCCCTCGACCTCGACCTCGCCCTCGACCTCGCCCTCGACCTCGCCCTCGCCCGCACCCTCGACCTCGCCCTCGCCCTCGCCCGCAACCTTAATTCCAAACTGGTTAGTAAGCTGAGACAACTTAGAAAATCCCTGCCTACTACGACTTCAGAGGACTTCCAGCAATGGTGGAAAGTGAACGGTAACCAATGGACCGAGCAATTACGGCAAGTCATGATCGAGCATCGCAATATTGGTCATGACCGGCAATTCACAGAAACGCAAAATCAACAACTGAAAAGTTATTATGAGGTCAATCAATTTTTGGTTGAATTGATGAAAATTGATGGGGCAGTCAGTGATGGGGTTCGTGGTGAGATTGAAGATAGTCTGTTGTTGCCTTGGGAGGAATTGCAACACCGTCAAAGGTAACTCTTCAACAAACAAACATCATCGAATGACACAGGGCTGACGCAAAGATCCCCAGTTTCTATGGCAGGGGCCGTTAGGGCTGAGCTTGGATCAGAAGCCGGGGATCTGACCCAAAAGAAATAACCCTGATTGGTTTGCAAGCACTGATGGAATCAGCAAGCCAAATTAAAGCAGCAAAACAGCAAATACGAAATTTATCAGAACAAATGCTGCTGGGTATAGCAGCTAAATATAGCAAAGATAGTTGAGAATATGGCAAAGTAGGTGGCATTCCTAACAGCGATCGAAAACATGCTGCAAGACAGAAAATCTCAGAGAGTGAGCGTGCCCCTCTACCGCTGATTATCCCAACTGCAACGAACGAGAAAAGCAATGAATATTGAACCCTGGGAAAATGTAGCTTAAAATACCAATCGGCAATACCGGGTTACTTATGATCGATCCAGACCAACCTGTTATAAAAGGCGACTTTATACGGAATGCTTTAAGAAAATCAGGCAAATTTATTTTCGATCGACTGAAAATCAGTTTGGTTTAATCAAAAACTGGAGTGTCCCCAATGTCAAACGATACCGCTACATTCTCTGATCCAACGATCCAACCATCGTTGCCAACCGATCCACGCCAAATTCTTTCGGCAGAAGAGCTGCAAATTTTGAACGATCGCTCTGACTGGAAAGGATGGGTGCAATTGATCGGTCATTTAGCAATTATGGGGGTGAGTGGTTATCTGTGGGGTACTCAGATGGGACACTGGATCGCAATTCCAGCACTGATCATCTATGGTTTTAGCTTTGCGTCGATGTTTGCTCCCATGCATGAATGTGGTCATCGTACTGCATTTGCGAATAATCAGGTGAATGATTTAGTTTCCTGGCTGGCGGGATTACTATCGTTCTATAACAGTACGTTCTATCGGCGTTATCACAAATGGCATCATCGCTATACCCAGTTGCCAGATAAAGATCCAGAATTAAGCGATCCAAAACCTCGAACCTGGAGCCAATATTTATGGGAACTCAGCGGATTGCCCTGGTGGATTGGCAAAGTGCGGGGACATTTAAAAGTGGCGCTGGGGCAGGTAGAAAACTATCCTTATATTCCTGAAACGGCCAGAGCTGAAGTGATTCGATCGACCCGGCTTCAGTTAGCGGTGTATGCATTGGCGATCGCTGTTTCAGTTGGCATGGGACAGCCCTGGTTTTTCCTCTACTGGTTATTGCCATTGGCAGTGGGCCAGCCACTTTTGCGAGCGATTCTGCTATCTGAGCATACAGGGTGTAGTAATAACGAGAATCGGTTGACAAATACTCGGACTACGTTAACGCTGTGGCCGATTCGTTTCCTGATGTGGAATATGCCGTTTCACGCAGAGCATCACCTTTATCCTTCGATTCCATTCCATGCGCTATCAGCCGCTCACCAGCAATTGCGATCGCACTTCACCCACATTGAACCTGGTTATCTGAACGTGCAGTTCAAGCTGGTGTCATCTTTTGACAAAACAAGTATAGTCAGTTGATCCACTGGATAAATTTGTTGCATGAGTCATTCTCCCGATTGCTTTACGCTCAAGTCTTTTGCGCTGCAATGCGGTGCTTTATTGCCTGAAGCCCAGCTTGTTTACCAAACCTATGGCGAATTAGCGGACGATCGCAGTAATGTTATTCTCTATCCCACGTCCTATGGAGCACAACATTCCGATATTGATTGGCTGATTCGATCGGATGGTATTCTCGATCCGACTCGCTGGTTCATTATCATTCCCAATATGTTTGGTAACGGTTTGTCCAGTTCCCCCAGCAATTGTGAAGATTGTGGTCTTGCAGAACAGGGCTTTTGGTTTACTCATGTCGATAACGTTACAGCTCAAGAAAGGCTATTACGAGAAGTATTCGGGATTGAGCAAATTGCCTTAGTTTATGGTTGGTCAATGGGGGCTCAGCAAGCCTATCATTGGGGGGCCTTGTATCCCGATCGCGTTGCTCGAATTGCAGCTTTATGTGGTACAGCAAAAACCACCGATCACAATCAGATTTTTTTGCTGAGCTTACGCGCGGCATTAACGGCTGATCCAACCTGGAACGGTCAGCGTTTTGAAGGTATCCCCGATCGAGGCTTTCGGACCTTTGCTCGCATCTATGCTAGCTGGGCGGCATCCCAAGCTTTTTATCGCGAAGGCATTTATTACAAACTGGGATATGACTCGTTAGAAGATTATTTGCTGCGAGGCTGGGAAGTCAACTATCGTAAACGCGATCCCCATAACCTGATTGCCATGCTTGATACTTGGCTGCGTTGCGACATCGGCAATAATGCCATTTATCAAGGTGACAGTACCAAAGCCCTATCTGCTATTCAAGCTCGAACCCTCGTTATGCCTGCTACCACCGACCTCTACTTTACCCCTGAAGACTGTGCCGCCGAAGCCAAGCAGATTCCCCATGCTACCTATCAGCCCATTCCATCCATCTGGGGCCACCGAGCAGGCAACCCCTACCAAAATCCAACAGATGAAGCCTTCATCCGATCGGCCATCCAAACCCTCCTAACCCCCTAAGCACTCTCCCCTACTCCCCCGCTCCCCCACTCCCCCGCTCCCTATCTCCCCTTCCCCACTCCATCCCATGTCCCAACCTCTCTCAGAAATCGCTCGTGCTCAAAATATCCGCTATTTTCTCATCTCGTTTACTGACTTATTCGGCGTCCAGCGATCGAAACTCGTCCCCGCCCAGAGCATCGATCAGATGGCAGCAAGCGGCGCTGGATTCGCTGGATTCGCAACCTGGCTGGACATGACGCCTGCCGATCCGGATATTTTGGCAATTCCCGATGTCGATCGCCTGATTCAGCTTCCCTGGAAGCCCGAAGTGGGTTGGTTACCTGCCGATCTATATGGCGTGGATGGTGCACCGATCGCCCAAACACCCAGACTCGTCTTGAAGCGGGTGCTCGATCAGGCCGCAGAAATGGGATATCAGGTCCGGACTGGGGTGGAATGCGAATATTTTCTGCTGACTGCCGCAGGCGACGCAATTTCTGATCCGTCCGATCGCCAGAGCAAGCCCTGTTACGATCAGCAGGCGATTATGCGTCGCTATGACGTGATTCGCGAAATTTGTGATGCCATGTTGCTGCTGGGCTGGGAAGCCTATCAGAACGACCATGAGGATGCTAACGGTCAATTTGAAATGAATTGGACCTATGCCGATGCGTTAACGACTGCCGATCGCCATACCTTTTTCAAATATATGGTGAAGTCGATCGCTGAAAAGCATGGATTGCGCGCTACTTTCATGCCCAAACCCTTCTCGCACCTGACGGGCAACGGTTGTCATACGCACCTTTCGGTGTGGGATACGGCGGGTCAAGAAAACCTCTTCTTTGATCCAGAGGGCGAGATGGGTTTATCATCTCTGGCTTACCAATTTATTGCTGGAGTACTGCATTCGGCTGAAGCGCTTTGTGCAATTACGAATCCGACTGTCAATTCCTATAAACGCATTAATGCGCCTGCAACCACTTCAGGTGCAACCTGGTCACCGAATACGATCAGTTATAGTGGCAACAACCGTACCCATACGATTCGTATTCCCGATGCAGGCCGCTTTGAGTTACGCCTCGCTGATGGTTCCGCCAATCCCTATCTGCTGCCTGCCAGTTTAATCGCGGCAGGTCTGGATGGCATTCGCCAAAAGCGCAATCCCGGTCCGCGTTACGATAACAATACCTATACCGATCCCTTGCCGATCGGCAGCGTCAAGCAACTACCGCTCAACCTCCTGGATGCTTTGCGCAATCTAGAGGCCAACTCAATCCTAACGGAAGCGCTAGGAGTACCGTTTACGACTGCCTACCTGAAATTAAAATATCAAGAATGGCAAGATTACAGCAAGCATGTCACTTCGTGGGAAATAGATAATACGATCGATTGCTGAGGGTTCTATTGTTACAAGCAATATTAAATCGTGTTTTCGGTCATTGAAGGCTAAAATATAGGGCGAGACAGCTCTTGTTTAAGAATTGAATCAGATGCGCTGGTCATCCTTAACCTCTGAACGACAAGGCAACAGGCCATGGTAAGTATGGAAGGGCTGATTCTTCTGGCCCTGATTTGGGTCATTTGGTTAATTACCTACCGTCATCGCCAGCGCAAAGCCATTCGATTTGTTCTAATTTTGGTTTTAGTTTACTTGACAGTAACATCTTCTTTCATGGTTCAATTCGCAACCTGGGGTCTCACCTTTCCACTTCCTAAAGATAGAGGTGACTCTGTAGATGTGTTGGTCATTTTAGGGCGTGGTGAAGAGTTACGCGAAGATCGAGTTGATGAAGTAACTAAGATTTGGGAGGAAAAACGGGTTCCACGAATTTTTGTGAGTGGCACAATGGATGTCTTACCAATTATTGATCGGTTACGGCTGAGAGGGGTTCCTGGTGAAGTGATGGGTGGTGAAGGATGCTCACAAAGCACTGAGGAAAATGCACTCTACACCTCTGCGGTGCTTTATCCTCAAGGCGTTCGAAAAATTATTTTAGTGACAGACGCACCACACATGTTGCGATCGTTCCTGCTGTTTCGCAATCTTGGATTCACTGTGATTCCTCACCCTAGCCCATTACCAGCCCAATGGAGTGCAAGACAGAAGCTGGATGCGATCGTACGAGAATATATCGCGCTAGTAGATTATGCTTTCACCAACCGTTTTAGGCAACACTCCCTCACTGAAATTGAGAACCCTCCTGCCGAAATTTTTGAAAAATTCGCAAGTTGGCAGTGTCTTTTGAAAAACGATAAGCAAAGGCCAAACTGACTGTCGATCTAATTCTTTGAGATACACCATATACGGCTCGTAAAACTTCCTCACAGCCCTGAAACAAGTTAGGCGACTAGATTCAAACCGATCGCAGGTTCATTCCGCTGTGTTCCATCATTTACAATAAATTCATCTGTGTGAAGATAAGATGAATTTAAGGATATACGTTGGCTAAGCAAAAACTCACTGTAATTTGCCAGCGTATCCATTCCAGAAAGATTCAAGCAAATTTCTGCTGCGAGCCAAAGAACAGCTTCAGTCCAGAGGTGTTTTTGTGGGCGTTTCATCTGGGGCAGCTCCTAGTCAATCGATGAAGTGGACAATCAACAATGGTGATTTTCTAACTTGGAACCTAATCTACAAAAATCCCTGGCACAGCACAGCCAGAAAAAGTCAGCGATCGAGTCACAAAAGGTCAGATCTCGCTCATAGACCAGACTTGTCCATCGATTGCACAGCATTCGCCCATTGTTGAAGTTGAGCGTATGGCAGCAAGAGTTGGGCTACCTAATCAGAAAAAGTTTGGGGTCCTCTCTTTCACCCACTCGACAGTTGATAGATTTTTGACAGCGCACTGAGAAGGGTATAGTAAACTTTGTTGCAAGGTACGATAACAGATTTGCCTCCTGTCCCTGTGTCTACTGCCCAAATTGAGGGAATCCTAAGATAGGCCGTATTCAGGGAGACCTAATTTATCATCTATCTTGAATGGCGATCGTCAGCTATTGAATTTGGGTCCAGGGGGGATGCATCGTGATTGGTAGTCAGTTGGGGTTGGAAACTTGCTTGATCATTCCGCTTGCCAAACAATTTATAGAATAAAAATAGACACGACTTGTATGAAGACTATTTTAGTAATTGAAGACGATCCATTTATTCGAGAGTCTATTCAAGACGTACTAGAGTTAGAAGGGTATAAAGCCCTGACTGCGCCAAACGGGAAGGTTGGTGTACAAATGGCAACCGAGCATCTGCCTGATTTGATCCTGTGCGATGTCTGTATGCCTGAGATGGATGGGCATGGGGTTTTAGAGACGCTACGCTGTCATCCCGTGACAGATACGATTCCCTTTATCTTCCTGACTGCTCGCACCACGACAGCAGATATCCGGCAAGGCATGAATCTGGGAGCAGATGACTATGTGGCAAAACCTTGCACTGCAAACGAGCTACTCTCCGCAATTACCAGTCGTTTAGAAAGGCAGGCGATCGTCCAAACGAAATCAGAAAAGCAGTTGACCACCTTGCGAAACAATATTGCCCAGTCGTTGCCGCATGAGTTATACACGCCATTGAACGGTATTCTCGGATTTTCGGAGCTGTTATGGCGCGATGCTGAAACGATCGATCGGGGTGAGATTCAAGAAGTGGCAAATGCCATTCATGTTTCGGCCTTGCGATTGCACCGTTTAATGCAAAACTTCTTGCTTTATACCAAACTAGAACTAATAGCCCATCATCCTGAACAAATTGAGCAACTACAGACGCAAATTACCTATGATGCCGAACAAATGGCGATCATGTCTGCTGAACAAGTTGCGGCTGAAGCTGAGCGATCGGAAGATTTGCATTGTAGTGAGCCAGCTATCAGTTCAGTCAATCTGTGTATCGCAGAAGCCCATTTGCAAAAGGTTGTGGAAGAGTTGGTGGATAATGCCTTCAAGTTTTCTGAGCCAGGAACACCAGTTGTACTTCAACAAGAGCAACAAGATCAGGCGTTCTGCCTCTCAGTCTCCAATCAAGGTCGAGGCATGACTGCGGATCAAATTGCGAGTTTGGGGGCTTATATGCAGTTTGACCGGAAATATTATGAACAGCAGGGATCAGGGTTAGGGCTGTACATCGTTAAAAAAATTAGCGAACTGTACGGCGGTGTCTTCACAATTCAGAGTGAACCTGGAAAAACCACGAAGGTTCAAGTCAAGTTTCATCTGACACAGCATCCAATGGCAGCAAACTTGCAACCGCTTTAATCAAAGGCTCTGGTTCAACTGGTTTGACAATATGGTGTTGGAAACCAGCAGCAAAGAGTTGCTGTTGATTAGATTCACCATGAGCTGTCAGAGCGATCGCCGGAACCTGTCCCCCTAACTCAGGCATCAAACTCCGAATTTGGCGTAATAACTGGCATCCATCTACATCAGGCATCCCAATATCGCTAATCAGCACATCAGGCTTGAACCGAGATAATTTAATTAAAACTTCTCCAACAGAAGAGGCTAGCGCAACTTCGGCCCCGGCCTGCCGCAGCACAAAGCCAATAAACTCTCGCATATCAGCATCGTCATCCACCACCAAAACGCGACTATGTTGCAGCATCGCCATCAGCTTCTCAGGAATCTGCGGATTCAGGATAGAGAGTGAAGGAGTCGCATGCTGGAATTGGCTCAGAGGGAGTCTGACCCAAAAGGTTGCACCCTGCCCTTCACCCGCACTCTCAGCATGAATGCTCCCACCATGGAGTTCCACCAGATGACGTACGATCGTCAGCCCCAGCCCCAGTCCACCAAATTGCCGAGTAATCGTGCTGTCTGCCTGCCAAAAATATTCAAAAATATGGGGTAAGAAAACGGGATCAATGCCCTTGCCGGTGTCGTGGATGGTAATTTGAGCATAGGGGGTGGGTGGGGAAAGGATGTCCGATCGAGCCGAAGAGAAAGGCAGCGGAACAAAGTTGGCATTGCAGATCTTTTCTAGTCGGACCCAGACCTTACCGCCCGGAGGCGTGAATTTGACTGCGTTGGATACTAAGTTCCAAATCACTTGCTGCAACCGCGCCGCATCTCCAGCCACTTCAAACTCAACTTTGGCATCTGGAGGAGAGTTTGCCCCACTGGGATCGGTGCTAGTTTCTAGCGACATCAATGGATGCCAATCAAACTTCAAATCAATCGATTTGCTGATGGCCGCATGCTGCATTGTCTCGATCGCAGCTTCGATCACATCCACTAAATTAACGGAGGCAATGTTGAGCTTCAGTTTTCCCTGCAAAATTTGGGAGACATCCAGCAAATCCTCAATCAGTTGCGCTTGCAGCTTAGCATTCCGCTCGATCGCTTCTAACGCCCGCTCGGTCATTTCGGGTCCCAACTGATAGGAGCGCAGCATCTTAGTCCATCCCAAAATCGGGTTGAGGGGTGATCGCAATTCATGGGATAGGACGGCTAAAAATTCGTTTTTGATCCGATTGGCTGATTCTGCCGCTTCACGAGCCTGCCGCTCGGTCTGATAGAGTAAAGCTTCTTGTCGATCGGATGGTTGACCGTTTAGCAAATTTGCCAGCCGTTGTTCCAGATCAACAACCCGATGTCGGAGCCTGGAAAGCTCACTCAGCAATTGCTCTTTAGTCTGATTAATCCCCTCTCCCCGATAATGTATCTCCATAATATCTAAAATACGCTTTAATCAAGCTTTTATTATTACTTGAAGCATTTACTAAACTGTTCAATTTCGCGCAATTAAAATTGATGAGGCAACCCAATCTTAAAGGATCGAACTTCAAAATGCCGTGAGTCTTCAGAAAGATTTCCATTGATTTCAATCGGATGTAATCTTCAAAAGACGACTCCCTTTTGGGTGGTCATAACGCAATTGGGTTGTTCTACTGCCCAAGCTCTGGCTTGAGATAGAGGCGATCCGCATCATCAGTTTTTACTTTGAAGTCAGGAAAAACCAGCAAGTCAGGAAAAAACTGGGAGAATCAGATGACTGAAAAATTTAAGGCGGGCGATCGGGTGGAATGGAACAGTTCGCAAGGCAAAACTGAAGGCAAGATCGAGAAGAAATTAACCGAACCTACTGAGATTAAAGGACACCATGTCTCAGCTTCTCAAGAAAACCCAGAGTATCTCGTGAAGAGTGAAAAAACAGGTAAAGAAGCCGCCCACAAACCGGAGGCATTAAAACGCAAAGAGGACTGAATCTCAAATATTTGAGGGTACGGGTTGAGCAGCGCTAATCGCTAGAAAAGCAATTTGGGCGGCTGCCTGTTCTGCCGCTTTTTTAGATTGGCC
This sequence comes from Elainella saxicola E1, assembly GCA_002796835.1. GTDB lineage: Bacteria > Cyanobacteriota > Cyanobacteriia > Elainellales > Elainellaceae > Elainella > Elainella saxicola. The sequence goes on from LUGL01000024.1 coordinate 10,969, forward strand.
CTTACCTTCTCCCAACAACTTACCCTGCACCCAAACTTCTGCAACGAACCGTTCTGTATCGCCGTAGGTCCGGCCTACTTCCGTGACTCGATATTCTGGTAAGGTGCGATATTGAGCTTGAGTAAAGGTCTGTAATGCACCTTTGTAGTTTTGTAACGTCGGATCGCGGCGAATCTGTTCACTGTGGCTCTTCCAGTCCGCATCGAGCCAGGGCCGAATCAGGGAAAGATCGTGGGTGCTGAGATGCAGGGCAGCTAATGTAGCCTCAAAAGCAGCAGCTAGACGGGTTTCTCGTCCGATCGGGTCAGTTGCCACACTGGTTGCCATCACCAAATATCGTTCCAGGTTATAGCTATCTGCGATGGTTGCCAAAATTCGATCGCTGACCAGCACACTCCGAATTGCAGACAACTCTCCTTCCGGAGCTGCCGGATAAGTTTCAAACAAAAACTCTGCGGCAGCCAGTTTCACAACCGCGTCGCCAACGAACTCCAATCGCTCATAGTTGCTGGCTGGAGAGGCCGTCGGATGCACCAAAGCCAGATCCAACAAATCCCACCTGATTGGTGAGCGATCGGGCAATCCTAAATTTTGAACCAAACGAGATAACTGCTTTTGGCGACGTGGGTCAGCAAGCATAGCAAAAAACAAGAAATGAAGGTTTAGCGCAAAAAAGACAAATTTTTGCCAATTTTTCCATAAAACCTCCTGCAAGGTGCTGCGGAATAGGGAAGAGGCGGACATAAGCCGGGTTCTGTTCTTCTGGCAGACGGGCTACAAGAAGGGCGGTTATCTATCTAGGATGACTGTCACCAATCACCTCAAGCGGATTGCGCAGAATAGAGTTGCCTCCATCCTACCCGGAGCCGGTAAAAGACCAACCGTCGCTCCGTACGACCTTGCTCCCAACCGGGGTTTACCGAGCCAACGCCTCACGACGTTGCTGGTGCGCTCTTACCGCACCTTTGCACCCTTACCGCTTGAACATGATCAGTTTTGAATCTTGAGTAATGAGTTTTGAATAACTAGATTCAGCACTCAACACTCAGCACTCAACACGTCAAAAAGCGGCGGTATGTTTCTGTGGCACTCTCCTCACGGTTGCCCGCACTGGGCGTTACCCAGCAAGTCTGGTCTTTGGGGAGCCCGGACTTTCCTCAGACAAACTTGTCGAAACAAACCTGTCTGCAACCACCTGCGCCTCCTCTCCCCATGTTTCCTAGTCTATAGTGCTTCGCGATCGAATGAGGCATATTGCAACAGACCTTTTATGACAGTGCGAGCTGGATTGATCCACTAATTTTTCTTGGGTTTGGGATTCCAGGGAACATATTCGATGCGAGGAGTACGAGAGATTGTGAAATCGCAGTCTACGAAGCCCCAGATATCTTTTTTGCTGCCATCAATATAGTTGGTAACTTGCAGCGGTAGCCGTAAGGAAAACCGCAGCGGATCTCGCATATCGATGAAATTGCCGTAGATATTCTTCAGGTTTTGAATTCTTGCTTCATCTTTTTTATCGCCCGGTTTCGGTTTTGCGTTTTTATCCTGGGCGAGTTTCTCAATATCGACGATCGGCTTTTTGGGTTGCATCACCTTGGTTTCTGCATCTTCTTCCAGCAAACCCTCAGCCGTTAACTTAAAGTCGCGCTTGCCCTTGGGCAGAATTGTGTCGGTTGATTGTTTGGCTAAATCTGACTTTTGCAGGGTATCAGTCACTTTAACCAGCTTGCGATCGCCCCCGTCGAAATTGGTTAAAGAGCCTCGGTCCCAGTCGATCGTAATCACGGCAGTTCTGGACTGGTTGGCGATCGTGGTTTCAAGCTGCTTGGGTTGATCGGGAAATTTGATCCGCACATCATCTTTGAACTTAAATTCAATTTTGATGATGTCTTTAAGCGAGTCCGGATCAAATTTGTTCTCCACATTCTTGATCATGGTTTGCTCTTCCAGGTTGTCCCAGGCTTGGCGAATCACATAGAAAACGCAAATCAGGTAAACCGTCAGAATGATCAAGTCCGTTTGACTCATAGCTTGAGTAACCTATTGCCGCTGCAAGAAAATCGGCAAGCAAAACAGCAACTTGATTTTAGCGCTGGTTCCTTTTCATGCTTCAACTGAATAGGTTTCAGCTGGATCAAGATTCAATCAGCTTAGGCTTCAATCAGTTGGAACTCCCGTAGCGCAGGCAGAAAATTGTGGTTCTCATGCTGCGATCGGCTTAATTTAATCAGAGCAAAGCGCTGAATTGGCGTCAAATTTACCCATTGATCCAGCGTAATCGTTTGCCCGATCGAGGCCGCTTGGGCTGCTACACTCTCTGAAACAAGAGTCTCATTCATCCAATCGGGGTGAGGATCGATCGGCAAATCAGATGGAACCTCGCCCATGTGAGACTGGACTAGCTGGTGGAGCTGTGATCGATAGGACTGAATTTCAGCCGCAGTTGAGCAGGGCTGTCTCACCAGAGTCTGGCGTTCAGAGGCACTCAGGTGATTCCAATGAGACAGCTTCAACTTAACGCCACAAGTATCCAGCTTATAGCGGACGATCATGGGAATGCAGCGCAATGAGCTGGCAAAATCCGCCTCAAATTCAAAAAAATCACTCATAGCAGCTTTCAGAGGGAAGATCTCCTGCTTGAACCTGCGCTTTTAGTCTTCGGCACTCATCGGTACAGGCAAGCCATCAGGCATATGCACGAAATGATTGTTGGCATGAGCCGGAGTGGGCGCATAGGGTTGGTGCAGACGGATCAACTGGGCCAAGGTTTTCTTGAGCTGGGTGCGAGGAACGATCGCATCGACAAAACCGTGAGTCAGCAGGTACTCAGAAGTTTGGAAATCATCTGGCAGCTTTTCGCGCAGCGTTTGTTCGACGACTCGACGACCAGCAAATCCGATCGTCGCTTTAGGCTCAGCCAGAATAATATCGCCCAGCATTGCAAAACTCGCGGTGACGCCGCCAGTCGTGGGATGGGTTAACACCGGCACATAGAACAACTTAGCCTCTCGATGCCGCTCTAGTGCCGCCGAAATTTTTGCCATCTGCATCAAACTCAACATGCCTTCCTGCATGCGGGCTCCGCCTGAAGCACAGACAATGACTACCGGCAGCCGTTCACGCGTCGAGCGTTCAATCATCCGGGTTAGCTTTTCGCCCACCACGGAGCCCATGCTGCCGCCCATAAACCGGAAGTCCATAACACCCAGACCCAGAGGCAAGCCGTCGAGCTGTCCCAGACCAGTTTGCACGCCATCAATCAGGCCCGTTTTATCTTGCGTTTCTCGTAGCCGATCGCTATAGGCTTTGCGATCGCGAAATCCTAACGGATCTACGGGAGCCAAATTCTCATCCAGTGGTTTCCAGGTGCCTGGGTCAATCAGTTGCCTGACTCGCTCATCGGCAAAGATGCGGAGATGATGCCCGCAGTCGAGGCAAACCATCTGATTGGATTGGAGATCCTTGGTATAGGTAAGGACGCTACAGGATGGACATTTAGTCCACAGACCATCTGCGATTTCTCGCTCCTGCGGTTCTTTCACTTGAGAATTGGATTTTCGACGATTGGCAAACCAGTCAAATAGAGACATGGGACTTTGGCATCTTAAAGGAGTCGAGGGTGGAGTCGAGGTCTAGCCAATGACCATTATCCTCACTCCGGGGTCACGTCCAGGGTTTCCTCCAAGTGCTCTTCGATCGGGCTGAGCAACAGCAGTGCAGCCCACTGATCCTGAACTCGAACCTGGAGAGCGGCTGGCACACTACAACCCAAATGGGCAGCAGTGCCTTGGCTCAATACTCTCGCCGGAATTTCATGGGCCGCCAGCATTTGCTGTAGCCATTCTGCTTCCCAGCGAGTACCCGTCGTTCTGATAGTGGTCCAGGTCACAGAATGATCTGATCAGAGAGGAAACTCTAGTAGGATGATCATACCGTTTTGGGGAATGACTGCGTAGGAGATTCACAAATCTCGGCTAGAGGGTTGGGAAAAATAGCCGCAAATAGCTTGAAATCAAGCTGTTGCCAAAGAAAGCAGCTAACATCGCACCTACTGCCAGGAAAGGACCAAACGGCATGGGTTGACGACGGCTAATCCATCCCAGGGCGATCGCTCCACCGCCCACAAATGCCCCGATCCCACAGGCCAGAAAGCTTGCCAACAGCAGCAATTTCCACCCTAACCAGGCTCCCATCATCGCCGCCAGTTTAGCGTCACCGCCCCCCATGGCCGTCTGACCAAACATCACAGAGCCAACGATCGTGATCAGATCAAACAGCCAGATGCCCAAGACCGCTCCCATCAAACCATTCATCAGAAAGCTCGCTGCGCCAGTCCAACTCTCGGTCGTCACCCAGCCTGCCGCAACTTGAAACAGGAGACCGGCTATCAAACCCGACTGTGTCAAAGCATTGGGCAGCGTTAGCGTATCCAGATCGATCAGCGCCAGGGCTAACAGCCAACTCAGAAAAGCCCAATAGCCGATCGTCTGAACCGAGACATCAAATATCCAGAACACGGCTAAAAACAGGAGTCCTGTTGCCGCCTCTACTAACGGATAGCGCATGGCGATCGGACTTTTACAGTAGCGACAGCGTCCTTTCAGCCACAGCCAGCCAAATACCGGCACATTGTCATAAGCTTTGAGCCGTGTCAAACAATGGGGGCAACGAGAAGGCGGAAAAAGCAGGGAAAGTCCGGCAGGAATGCGATAGATAACCACATTTAAAAAGCTCCCCACCGATGCTCCCAGCAGGAACACCAAGAGGATTGCACTCGCTGAAATCACAAAATCCATAGGGCTGAAAATAGAGATGCGGAGGCGGCAGTCTCTATTATTCCCCTGGATTGGGATTCTAGGATAAAGAGCGAGTGGGAGTGGGGGAACTCAAACTTTTTGGATATTGGGACAAATCGTGTGTTGAATTCGATCGGCAGAAGGTTGCTCTTGCCAGCCTGAAAGAATTCCCTGTAGTTCAGCTCTCAGGGTTTTGAGCGCATCGATCTGGTGAGTAATGGCAGCCACCTTAGCTTCAAGATGCTGTTTCACTTCACCGCAGGGCAGATCTCCCTGGTCATGGATGGCCAGAATTTGCTGAATTTCTTTGAGGTTCAACCCTAAAGACTGAGAGCGTTTGATGAAGGCCAATCGATTCAACGTTTCGGAGTGAAATAGGCGATAACCCGACTCCGATCGCTCAACGGTGGGTGTGAGCAGGCCAATCTCTTCGTAATACCGAATGGTTTTGACGGGCAAACCGCTATTTTCGGCGATTTCTCCAATTTTGAGCAGCTTATCCATAGTTTTCTGGCTCTATTACAATAGACCGATCTGCTATGCGGTGTCCTGATTGGCTCAACTGGCAAACTCAATTCCAATCTTTCCCCTTTACTCTAACGCGATGCCTCAAATCCAGGGCGGGCTTACCTGAATCTGGCAGCAGCCCTAAGTCCGGCAGCAGTCCTGAGCTTCAAGAGATCTTAATCTGGCAGAGGCAAATAGGGCCGATTGCCAAAATCAGGTAAAGTGACTGGGTTTTGGGCTAATTGTTCCAGGATGATTTGGATCGCCTTTTCTAACTGGGTGTCTTTGCCTTCAGCCCAGTCTTGCGGCGTAATCTCTACCTCAATATCGGGATCGGTGCCATGGTTCTCGACCTTCCAGCCGACATCTTTGAACCAGAACGAATATTCAGGCTGCGTCACAATGCCACGATCGACCAGAGCATGCTGCGGAGAAATGCCGATCACGCCACCCCAAGTGCGTTTACCAATCAGGGTGCCAAGCTTCATCAACTTGAAACTGTGGCTGAACACATCGCCATCAGATCCCGCATATTCATTGGTCAGGGCTACAAGCGGACCAGCGATCGAATAGAGCGGATAGGGTTCTGGTTTACCCCAGCGTGAGACATCATAGCCAATCCGTTGCCGCGCCAGCTTTTCGAGAATGAGCTGCGATACATGGCCGCCGCCGTTATAGCGAACATCGACGATCAGCCCCTCTTTATGAACTTCGGCAAAATAGTAGCGGTGAAACTCTGCATAGCCCCGTGCACTCATATCGGGAATATGGATATAGCCAACCCGTCCTTGCGTTGCAGCTTGAACTTGTTGATAATTGCGCTCGACCCATTCGCGATAGCGCAGGCTGGCTTCACTCCAAAGCGNTTTTAACCGTAACCGTACGCGGTTGAGCTGGCGTTTCCCCAGCAAACGTGAGAGCCACTTCACATTGAGCCTGATGCACCAGCAGTTCTTGGGGGCTACAGTGCTGACTGACGCGCTGCCCACCGATCGCCAATAAAATGTCACCCGGTTTAACATTCACACCAAGCTGTTGCAGCGGCGAGTTTTGATCCGTCCAGGAATCTCCCTGCACAATATGTTCCACCCGATAGGCATCCATTTCGGGCACATAGCGAAAGTCGGCTCCCAGGAAACCCATGTGGTAATTGGGTTCATCTCGGTAATCGCCACCCCATTCATAGGCATGAGAAGTCCCCAACTCGCCCTGCATTTCTTCCACTAAATCGGCAAATTCCGATCGCACCGCAATCCGATCGAGCAAAGGCTGATAGCGCTGATAAACCCGTTCCCAATCCACACCAGACATGTCGGCAGTCCAGAACTGCTCTTGCTGCAACCGCCACACTTCGCGCAACATCTGCTGCCATTCCTGAGTGGGATTCACGGACACCCGCACTCTTCGTAGATCGATCCAGCCGCTTTTCCGTCCCGGCTCTGAGGATTCTTTGCGATCGCGATCTTGAGGCGTAATCCCGCAGACCCGGAGCTGATGACCCGATCGGTAAATCAGAGTTTTGCCATCTTTACCTACCCGAAAACTGGAGACATCAGAGGCAATTCGCTCTTGCTTTTGGGCCTCAAAGTCGTAAACTTCCAGAGAAGTTTTGGCCTCTTTGCCATTTTCATAGCGTCCATCAAAGCTGCCGCGCACCGGAGCCGTCGTAAACAGAACCTTGCCTTCAACCCCGCAGATTTGTCGGTAAATGCCTTCTGCAACTGGAAATCCAACAATTCGCCGTTCAATATTGTCGAAGTTGATCTTGACGATCGGCTCGATCGGTTTTTCCGATTGTTCTGCATCTTGTTCTGCATCTGTTTTTTCAGAATTGGTTGCCGCAGGGTCAGCAGGGGTTGAGGAAGAATCAGAATTTTCAGCAGTGGATCCCTTAGATGGAGCGGCTTCATCCTGGCCATTTTCGTCAGGATTATTTTGCTGATCAGGCTGGGAGCCATCAAACAATTGACCAACGGGTGTGAAAGGAGAAGGCGTATCGGGTTGCAGCGCGATCAAAAAGGGGCGCATTGCCTTTGGGAAACTCAAGTCGAAATAGACTTTGTCGTAAACGGGGTTAAACTCGCGCTGAGATAGAAAGTAAATGAATTTGCCAGTCGGATCAAAAACAGGCTGAACATCTCGAAATCGGGGTGACGTGATGCAATAGGTGCTGCCATCGCTGAGCTGACAGAGTTTAATCGACAAGGTCTCTGGGGTTACTGCACAGCTATACACGACCCATTGGCCATCGGGTGACCAGGCAAATCCATAGATTGGCTTGAACTCACTGCGATCGAGCACTCGCATGGCTTGAGTGGTCAAGTCAACCCAGATCAACTCATGGCGATGGTTTGAGATAACAATCTGATCGGCTTTGGGCGACACTTCGAGCAGCATTGCCCGACCAATATCCAGATCTGGCAGAGGCTCAGGCGCTTGATCAAAACTGGGGGTGAAGATTTCTAGCATTTCTGCACCACTGCGATCGGAAATGCCCACCAGCCGTCGTTTATCATTCAACCAGCGCGTCAGCCGATAGCGTCCTTCTTCGGGGCGGCCCAACTGAAACACAGCCCCTTCCCAGTTGCCAAAGCAAAAACTCTTGCCGCGTGTTGTAATCGCCACCGAATGGCCTTCGGGATGCAGATCATAGTCTTCGAGAAATTCAGCCGCTTCGACAAATTTGCGCTGTCGCTGAATCCGGGGACTGTGGAACTGAACTTCGATCGGCTGATGCGTACCGGACTGCGGCTCATAGCAAAACAAATCTGCGCCTGCATGGTAAACAATTCGGTGACCATCACTTGTAGCATTGCGGGCATAGTATTCTCGCTGATGCGTATGCTGCTGCAAATCTTCTCCCTGAGGCGTACAGGAATAGAGGTTGCCAATGCCTGCATGATCCGACAGAAAATAGATGCGATCGCCCACCCACATCGGGGCCGTCAGGTTGCCGTTCAGCGTAATCAGCTTTTGAAACTGGCCACTCCCTGTTGGATCCACCCACAAAACTCCAACTCTGCCGCCTCGATACCGTTTCCAGAAAGCAGGATCACCCGTATTGCGGCCTAAAACCACACCTCCATTGACTCCAAACGCTACACTATGGGCCAAACCGTAAGGCAGCAGCTCTGGCAAACCTCCTTCTCGATCGATCGAATAGAGGTGAGCCATATGGCGCAGCGGCTGTCCAGCACTGCTGGTAAACAGAATAGACTGACTATCCCGGCTCCAACCTGCAACATGTGCCCCAGCCAAAAAAGTGAGACGTTTCGCCACTCCGCCCAATGCAGGCATACAGTAAATTTCCGAATGCCCCTCTTCCCGCCCCACAAAGGCTAAATGGTTGCCGTCAGGAGACAACAACGGACGCCGCACCATGCCCAGGTTGGCGGTCAACCGAACTGCGATGCCACCCTGGAGAGACACACTCCAAAGATCATCTTCACAGACAAAAACAATGCGATCGCCGCTAATCGTAGGGTACCGATAATAACCAGACTGTTGACTCATGTGGAGGATTCAAGCTTTCAACGAGGAGCAAGAGTTTTCATGGGTGTTTGAGAGGTTAACCGGCCTCTTCTCACAGAGATGGTGCCCAATTGAGTCACATCCCACCAAATTCTAACTGTCTCTCAGTTTATGTTAGGAAACTGTTAAGGCTGTCTTACTAACCCGGATTGATTTAAGGCGTGCTTGATTCAGGCAACAGAAATTAAGCAAAACAAGAACTTCTTGTGGGGCGGACAAGATGTCTACCCGGACCGTTCAAGCAACCAACGTACATGATTGAATCCACGATCCCAAGTATTTCCAGTATGTTCATCGATTCATTGCTAATCATCATCTTCGATCGCATCTAATCGCTTCACTTAACATCAGGCTTGAGGTTGAGCACAGCGGGTCTGAACCGATTGAGTGTGAAACTCAGCAAGCAACCATCACTTGACAATTCTGCTTCATGCACAAAATTCCTCTTTGCCGTAGTTTTTCCAAATGACGAGAGAGTTGGAGCAGGAATATCTAACTTTTGTACAGGCTTGTCAGGAAATGCTGAGCTATTCAGCTTCGATCACGCCGAAGCACTAACACAGGCCGTAAAATAGCTAATATTGTTACAATTTCTCGTAGTCGTACTCACTTCGCATTATCCAAGTTGCTATGAACACCCCAGTACAGCACGATCGCATCATCATTTTCGATACCACTCTCCGCGACGGTGAACAGTCTCCGGGCGCAACGCTCAACGTGGAAGAAAAACTGACGATCGCTCGGCAGCTAGCACGACTGGGAGTGGATGTGATTGAAGCAGGCTTTCCCTTTGCCAGCCCCGGCGATTTTGAAGCCGTCACCAAGATTGCCCAGCAGGTTGGCACTGCCGATGGTCCCACGATTTGTGGATTAGCCCGTGCTACCAAGCAAGATATTGAGGCGGCTGCCAAGGCACTAGCGCCTGCTGCCAAGCCTCGCATTCACACTTTTCTTGCCACTTCAGATATTCACTTGGAGTACAAGCTGAAAAAGACGCGACAGGAAGTGTTGCAGATGGCCCCTGAAATGGTGGCCTATGCCAAATCTTTTGTGGATGATGTCGAGTTCTCCCCAGAAGATGCTGGACGCTCTGATCCGGAGTTTCTCTATCAGGTCTTGGAAGCTGCAATCGCCGCTGGCGCAACGACTGTGAACATCCCAGATACCGTCGGCTACACGACCCCGGCTGAGTTTGGTGCCTTGATCAAAGGAATTAAAGACAATGTGCCAAATATCAATCAGGCCATTATTTCGGTCCACGGCCATAACGACCTGGGTTTGGCGGTGGCTAACTTCCTGGAAGCCGTGAAAAATGGGGCACGCCAACTCGAATGTACGATTAACGGCATTGGCGAACGGGCAGGCAACGCAGCCCTGGAAGAATTGGTGATGGCGATGCATGTGCGACGGCAATATTTCAATCCCTTTTTAGGTCGTCCGGTGGAATCAGAAGCACCGCTGACCCAGATTGACACGCGCCAGATTTACAAAACTTCTCGCCTGGTTTCCAATCTCACAGGCATGTTGGTGCAGCCGAATAAAGCGATCGTTGGAGCCAATGCCTTTGCGCACGAGTCGGGCATTCACCAGGATGGCGTCCTGAAGCACAAGCTGACCTACGAAATTATGGATGCTCAGTCGATCGGTCTAACGGACAATCAGATCGTATTGGGCAAACATTCGGGTCGCAATGCCTTCCGCACGCGCTTGAAGGAACTCGGCTTTGAGCTGGCCGATCAGGAACTCAACCGGGCATTTCTCCGCTTTAAAGAATTGGCTGACAAGAAAAAGGATATTACCGATTGGGATCTGGAAGCGATCGTCAATGACGAGACACAACAAGCCCCAGAGCGGTTCAAGCTGGAGCATGTGCAGGTTTCTTGCGGTGACCATGCCCGACCCACTGCTACCGTGACGCTCCGCACCCCCGAAGGCCATGAACTTACCGATGCGGCGATCGGTACAGGTCCCGTTGATGCGGTCTATCGGGCGATTAATCGGGTGATCGATATTCCCAATCAGTTGATCGAATTCTCGGTGCAGTCTGTCACAGCAGGTATTGATGCGATCGGAGAGGTGACCATTCGCCTCAAACACGAAGACTCGATTTTTTCAGGTCATGCTGCCAACACGGATATTATCGTGGCTTCGGCTTTAGCCTATGTCAATGCATTGAACCGCCTCTCTAACACCCTACAGCAGGGGAAAGGACTGCATCCTCAGCATGATGAAGCTCAACCCGTCGGTTAGAACCCCATCGGTGAGAACAGTTTGAGCACAGCTTAGTGCTCATCCATTGATTGGGAAGCAGGTGTCACATGCAAAAAACGCATCGAAACACCTGCTTTTTGCTTAATTTCTCAGCTTCACTTTGCAATCCGCTGAAGCCGATCGATTAATAATAAGATTTGTTTTAACCTTCAGCCGCAGAAGTTTCTGTCGAGGCTGTTTCCCCGGTCTCGCCTGTTTCCCTAGTATCCACTACTTCCGTCGCATCTTCTGTCGCTGTCGCTTCTTCTACAGCCTCTTCAACAGGCGGTTGCTCGACTTTCGGCTGAATCTTGGGGGGTTTAGCTGGCCGAACCAGCGCTAAGTTCACGGGTGCTTTTTCTTCTTCTCGATCGCTCCCTCTGCCTTTGCCTTTGCCCTTACCCCGACCCCGATCTTTCCGATCGCCCCGGTCATTGCGATCGTCTTTTCCACGACTGCGGCGTTGTTCTCGATTGTCAGTACTTGCTTGACTTGCTTGACTCGCTTGCCCCTCAGTTCCACCTTCGGCTGAAGCCGTTTGCTGACGTTCAGACTTCTTAATTGGACGTTCCACCATGTCTCTATCCTCGCTGCTTCGATCGGCACAATTTGGAGAAAACCTGAGTCGGCGGAGGACTGTACCATTGCTAAATCTCCTCCGGGCTGTTCAGGAAATACAAATTTCCATCCATTCCCCTGAACGATGATCGCACAAATCTGTGAAGATTTTTGACACACCTCTTTTTCCTAAAAATCACGGTTCACACCACTTCGGTCGCCGAAATAAGCTGAAAATCTAGTGTTTCCACCACCGACACTTGAGTTAGCAAACTGCAACATCGATCTCAATCGGTTTAATTCCCTTTAATTTCCTAAAGAAACAGGAGACTCATCCATGGAAGTGGTGGCAATGATGTGCATGATCGCGACATCTGATGGTTCTGGGCTGTCTTTGCTCGACTATCCAACCTATGAAGCACAGGTGATTGGTGGCGTTGACTCTGGTGAATGGGTGACTTTTAATTTCAGCGATCGATCAGGCCAGTGGGCTGAAGTCACCGACTCAGAAGGCGAAACAGGCTGGGTTGAAATAGAGTACCTCGACTGCCAAAGCTGATTGCCCAAGTCAGGCATGCAATCCTTGAGGTAGTCCTTACATTTAGCATGGCGCAGCTTGCAATGGAGAAACCTTGGTTGAGCCATCTGTAATGCAGGCGATCGATAGTAAAGTAGTGGTCGGACTGCAATCAGTGGTCGGACTGCAATCTCTCTGCCGATTCTGCTCAATTTTCTATGCCAAATCCCTTGAATTCTCCTCCAATGCGGGCTTTTCTCCATCGTCTAGGCACTTATCTGCTGTTAAGTACGATCGCGATCGCCATGCTGTTGCCTTTGATTTGGCTGGTTAGTACCGCTTTTAAATCGCCTACAGAGGACATTTTTCAGTTTCCGCCCCAGTTGATTCCAGCCCAACCCACCGTTGAGAATTTTGCAAAGGTTTGGCAGACCAATCCGTTTGGGCGTTATTTGTTCAATAGCATTTTGGTGGCAGCGCTCACTGTCAGCCTCAATCTCTTGTTTTGTTCGCTGGCCGCCTATCCGCTGGCCCGATTGGACTTTGCTGGCAAGAACGCAATTTTTACGCTGATCGTTTCGACAATTCTGATTCCGTTTCAAATTGTCATGATTCCGCTTTATATCCTGACAGTGCAGTTGGGCTTGCGGAATAGTTATTTGGGCTTGATTTTTCCAGCGATCGCCTCAGCTTTTGGCATCTTTCTGTTGCGGCAAGCCTTTCAAGGGGTTCCTAAAGAGCTGGAAGAAGCGGCTCGTATGGATGGTTGCTCTGAGGTAGGCATTTGGTGGCATGTGATGCTGCCTTCGATTCGACCGGCGCTAGTGACGCTGGCCATTTTTGTGTTTATTGGCTCTTGGAGCGATTTTCTCTGGCCGCTGCTCATTCTCGATCGGCCTGAATACTACACATTACCGCTTGGTGTAGCCAAGTTGGCCGGGGCCTTTTCGCTAGACTGGCGCTTAATTGCCGCAGGTTCCGTTATTTCGATCGCCCCAATTTTACTGTTCTTTGCGATCATGCAGCGCTACATTGTGCCAACGGAAGTGGGAAGTGGCGTGAAGGGGTAAAGAAGTGAAAGAGTGAAGAGGTAAAGAAGTGGGGCGTGAAGCATTGAGTCAGCGAATGCAGGGCTTGGGAGTGAGGGCAACAACGATAGGATAGAGGGATGAAAAGGTTATTGATTCAGTTGATTAAGGGCTACCGAGCTTTTATTTCCCCCCTGTTTCCCCCCTCTTGCCGGTTTCAGCCAACCTGCTCTCAGTATGCGATCGAGGCAATCGATCGGTTTGGCATCTGGCGGGGCAGTGGTTTGGCAATTTGGCGCATTCTTCGCTGTCATCCCTTTCATCCAGGCGGGTATGACCCAGTGCCGCCCATCCCATCGGCTGATTCAGCCTGTTCGCATGAGCATCCAGAGCTTTAACCGATCGAATCTGCCGTATCTCCTTCTTCGGTGGCTGCTGAACCAGGATTAATCAGCGTAATATCGAATTCATCGGGCGGAACTGTAGTAATGTGCTCCCGCTCTAACAGGTAGTAAATCGCCTGAACTTGTGGGCCAAAGACAATTTTGTCTCGGTTTTGCAAATTATGGGCTTGCTGTTTGCGTCCGTTGATCAGTAAACCATTGGCACTCTGTTTGCCTTTCAGGTTGCCATCCAGGATGCGGTAGCAGAAATTCCCTGCATCATCTGCGAATCGAACGAGCGTAGCGTGATGTCGCGAGACAAAATAAGAAGACAGTTGAATATCACAGTGGGGGTCACGACCGATCGAATACACCGGCGAGTCCAAGGTATACTCTTCCTGCCCCTTCGAATCTTCAATAATTAGCTTATGGGTTTGGCGACTAGCTGAGCTCATTCGTCAAGGTATGAGGTATGAGGGACTAAACTATCTAAGCAAGCATAACCTTATGCACCCTAAGGACTTATTGTGCCTCAATCTCACATCAATCCAACCTCGAAAGAGGCGGCAATTAAAATATCATTAGCCAGTTAAATCCGTGACCTGAGGCTCAGCAGGTTTGGCAGCGGTGTCGTCTTCTGGATCGCCCGTCATATTGGGACTAATCAGGGTAATGTCATACTCATCTGGTGGGACAGTTGTGATTGCATCTCGCCGCAGCAAGTAATACACTGCATGAACTTGAGGCCCAAAGACGATCCGGTCCTGATCATGCAAATCATGCGCTTGCAGCTTGCGCCCGTTAATCAGTAAACCGTTGGCGCTCGGCTTGCCCTTCAAATTACCATCCACAATGCGGTAGTAGTAGCTGCCATCTTCGTTGGGAAGCTGAACTAACGTGGCATGACGGCGAGAAACAAACTGTGACACCAAGCGAATGTCACACTTGGGATCTCTACCGATCGAATAGACAGGACTGTCGAGCGTATACTCACGTCGTCCCTTATCGTCTTCGATAATTAAGAGGTGGCTCTGGTGTGGTGCAGAAGTCATCAGGCAGGAGGGGTACGAACGATCAAGACATCTAAAATGCTGAGACTCAACTGAGACAGACCCTGTCGGTCATGGGGACTATTTTAGTGACTAGTAGGACTACCAGTAAATTATGCACTAGCGTGAGTTGCTCAGCCTTAATGCTAGCTCTCAATCTTAACTTGCTTCCAAAATTGAGGTAAAGAATCCCGCTAAATTATCCTGTTCTCCGAAAAAAGTTTAGAGAAATTACTATCGGGAAGGAGTAGCGTAAACTGGAAATCGACTAAGTCCAGGGTGCAGGGGTCGAACCTGCCTGAGGCGAATTATGAGTTCGCTGCCTAAACCGCTCGGCCAACCCTGGGAGATAGATCTATACTTAGGCACCTATTGTATCCTGAGGCAGGAAAGATATGCAGCTATGAGAGTGAATCCAACTGTTGTTTTAACACTTACTTTATTGATGCTGATGTTTGGGGCAGGTTTATCCAGCGCTGTTGTGGGCTATCGTTTAGGCAGAGGAGCCCTGAAAGGCATTACCCAGCCCGACGCCCGACCCGTGAATAATCTTGCCGATGCTCAGGGGCATCCGATTCGACGTGAAGGGGTTGCTTTTTTGAAGGAAGCCGATATTCTCAACAATGTGAAGGCCCGAATCAACGGCGGTGCAGCTTCTGAACCAGCGAGTCCGGCAGCATCAGATCCGGCAGGTTCAGACTCATCCGCTAGCACTCCGCAGTAAAATTCAACCCCAATGTTGCCTTTCCTTTTTGGCGTAGCAGTTGTGCATCCGCAACCGCCCCTTAGCCGTTCAGATGTGCTCGCCCGAATTCTGGCAGTCCTGCTGTTAATCGCGATCAATGGTTTTTTTGTGACCGCTGAATTTTCAATTGTTTCAGTCCGGCGATCGCGAATTAATCAGCTTGTGACTGCAGGAGATGTGCAAGCCAAGACCGTTCAGGATTTACAGCGTGGCATCGATCGGCTACTTTCAACCACCCAATTTGGCATCACATTATCGAGTCTGGCGCTGGGTTGGATTGGTGAGAGCACTATGGCCGTCATCCTCTCTGCTTTTTTGGCTGAACTGCCGTTGCCCGCACCTACTTCCCAGTTTTTAGCGCACTCGATCGCTGTTCCCGCCGCCTTTATTTTGATTGCCTATCTTCAAATTGTTTTGGGAGAGTTATGCCCGAAGTCGGTGGCGCTCCTGTATCCAGAACAGTTAGCTCGATTCTTAGGTCCGCCGAGTGTAGCGATCGCCCGCTTGTTTCATCCGTTTATTTGGATTTTGAATCAATCAACCCGTTGGTTACTGCGGCTTGTAGGAATACAGTATACAGGTCAGGGTTGGTATAACCGGGTCACGCCTGAAGAGTTGCAGTTGATTATTAGCACCACTGCTGAATCGCCTGACTTAGAAGCTGAAGAGCGGGAGTTATTGAGCAATGTGTTTGCATTTGGGGAAGTCACAGCTGGAGAGGTGATGGTACCGCGCACGAGCTTGGTCGCGATCGCCAGAGAGGCAACCTTGCAAGAGTTATTGACAGAAGTAGCTGCATCAGGTCATTCCCGCTATCCAGTCATGGGAGAATCGCTGGATGACATCGTTGGACTAATCAAATTTAAGGATCTGGCAGAACCGCTCACGGCAGGCACACTCAAGTTAGACCACTCCATCCAATCCTGGATTCGTCCAGCCCAGTTTGTCTCAGAAGAGATGCCCCTGAATGCCCTGTTGGATTTGATGCGGCGATCGGGTCAAACCATGGTGATGGTGGTGGATAACTTTGGCGGCACTGCTGGATTAGTCACCATTCAAGATGTGGTCGCAGAAATTATTGGAGATACCCATGAACCTGAAAGTCCAGAGGCTCCAGATATCCAGGCACTAGATGATCTGACCTTTATTGTGCAAGCGCAAACTGACCTGGAGGAAGTGAATGAGGAGCTAAACCTCAATTTTCCGCTGTCTGAGGAATATCAGACCTTGGGTGGGTTTGTGATTTATCAGTTGCAAAAAATTCCTGCCGTTGGGGAACAGCTATGCTATGAAAACTCTGAAATCACGATCATTTCGGCAGATGGGCCAAGACTTGAGCAAATTCAGCTGCGTCAACTAGAAGTTCCCGTGGAATTGAGTCATTCACTGGACACTAATCAAGCTTTAGAGGCTCCCTTGCCGCAAAACTCACTAGATAGGCCGCTTGATGCGCCACCCGATCGTCCAGTCGCCCCACCACCGGAATCGACTGAAGAGGATCGGGGTTAATCGAGCATTGTCTTTGATGGTCATAACATTTGGTCATAACATTCAGCCAAAATCGTTGCAGCAGCAAGCCTGCCCTCACGGGGATCCATTGTTTGGGAATATGGAGGGTGACAGGCAGCACTTAAACCACTTTGTCCTGCACTAACTGTTAGAGCAACTTTAGTTTTGGGTTAAAGAAATTATTCGGTGATGACGACACTGCGCGATCGGTTACAGGGTACGAATCTCTATCTCATTGGCATGATGGGGGTTGGCAAATCTACGGTGGGTCAACTGGTGGCAAAAGCGCTAGGTTACCGCTTTTTCGATACTGACACAGTGATTGAACAAGCAACCGGACAGTCAATTAGCGAAATTTTTGCAGGCATGGGAGAAGCCGAATTCCGACAATTGGAAACTCAGGTCTTGGCCGAGCTTTCTGCTTACACCCGTTTAGTGGTGGCGACAGGCGGTGGTATCGTTTCGCAGCAAAAGAACTGGAGCTACCTGCGGCATGGCTTGATCATCTGGCTGAATGTGCCGATCGAAGTCCTGTTCCATCGCCTTAAGCAAGACACCACTCGGCCTCTGCTGCAAACGGCAGATCCATTGGCTAAACTCCAGCTATTGCTGCAAGAACGACGATCGCTCTATGCTCAGGCTGATATCGAAATCCCAATTACTGCGGAAGAATCAGCAGAACAAGTGGCCGATCGGATTTTGTTGGCAATTCCCAATATCCTGCGGCCCGAAGCCCCTCCTGCGGAAATGCCGGAAAATGAAGGCTGACTCAAGCCGCGACTTTTCAAGTCCTTTTCTGCGAATCACGGCTTGCGTTAAGCAATGCTGACTTTGTTGGTTTTGGACCACAAGCGACCTCCAACTCCTGCTACACTGCACTACAATTCCCGATCTGAAGTTGGTGCCCTAGAAACTGCAAACCATGGTGACTGAAAGCGAATATATCCAAAAAGCCGAAGCAACCCGAGTTCGAGTGCTGAGCGAAGCGCTCCCCTACATCCAACAATTTGCTGGACGCACGATCGTCGTGAAATACGGCGGTGCAGCGATGAAAGACAGCATGCTTAAAGAGAAGGTGTTGCGCGACATTGTGTTTTTAGCCTGTGTGGGTCTGCGCCCGATCGTCGTCCATGGAGGAGGGCCGGAAATCAATTCCTGGCTAGATAAATTGGGCATTGAACCCCAATTCAAAAATGGTTTGCGCGTCACAGATGCTGCCACGATGGATGTAGTGGAAATGGTGCTGGTGGGTCGGGTCAACAAAGAATTGGTGGCCTTGATTAATCAGGCGGGGGGCAACGCAGTCGGGCTGTGTGGCAAAGATGGCAATTTGATTCGGGCTCGTCCGCAAGGCGATGAGGGCATTGGCTTTGTGGGAGAAGTTACGGCGATCGATGTTAAACTCTTGAGTTCGTTGGCGCAAAGTGGCTATATTCCCGTAGTTTCCAGCGTTGCAGCAGATGAGAATGGTCAGGCTTACAATATTAACGCCGACACTGTTGCTGGCGAATTGGCTGCTGCCCTGGGTGCAGAAAAAATGATTTTAATGACTGATACTCCTGGCATTTTGCGCGACTATCATGACCCAAGCACGCTGATCAACAAAATCGACATTCAAGAAGCGCGTGAATTGATCACAACAGGAGTTGTGGGCGGCGGCATGATTCCAAAAGTGAACTGCTGTGTACGATCGCTCGCGCAAGGCGTGAAAGCAGCTCATATTATCGATGGTCGCATTCCCCATGCCTTATTACTGGAAATCTTTACCGATGCTGGGATTGGCTCAATGATTGTGGCATCGGGCTTTATGAAGTAGCAGTCCATATCTCTGAAAAATCTGATGAAGGCTGGGGCGAATGTTCTCAGCCTTTTTTGCGTTGTGGTTAAAGTGAATGGGGTGCGATCGTCTCAATTGCCTTGAGATGGGCATACTGATTCCAATAAGATTTAGCGACTACAAGCTACTTCATTCATCTAACCACAGCTTTGAAATTCGCTTTATGCTGCAACTTGTCTATTTAGATCCAACTTTTGGTGATCAAGGCAAAGTCATTACTTTCCTGAAAAACATCGACAATGCCAGGATAAATGCGATTCAACAGTCGGATGGCAAAATTGTTGTTGCAGATGGTGACGTAACCAGCTTAGTTTTGAGTCGCTACAACGCAGACGGTAGCTTGGATGACAGTTTTGGCTCAGAAGGTAAGGTCAGCACATCCTTCGATCTCATAGCCGGGGATGTGGCGTTCTCGCGCTCTGTTTCAGCGGGTCAAGTCTTTCTCCAGTCAGATGGCAAGCTTTTAGCTGCTGTTGCTCTTAATTATGGAGAAAGCTTCTATAACGTTGCTCTAGTTCGCTACAACATTGATGGCAGCTTAGACAGTACTTTTGGTAAGGGTGGTCTCTTAGACATTTTCAATGTACCTGCTGAACTCACTAGTTTTGCCCTGCAACCCGACGGCAAAATCCTCATGGTGGGAACTGCTTATCGCGACGATGGGGATCCCTTCACTAAGGAAGCCGATATTGCGATCGCCCGTTACAACTCAGACGGTAGTCTCGACACTAGCTTTGGCAATGGCGGTAAAGTTAGCAGCGACTTTGGTCAGTATGAAACTGCAAACAAGGTTGTTCTACAAGCTGACGGCAAAATTTTGGTGGGCGGATGGAGTGGTTTTGCCTGGATGTTTGGTAGAGCAGGCAACTTTGCAGTATGGCGCTACAACCCAGATGGCAGCCTAGATACCAGCTTTGGCACTGGAGGCATCAGCACAACGGATTTTACGGGCTGGAACGATGATTTATCGAGTTTGATTCTGCAACCCGATGGCAAAATTTTAGCCGCAGGCACCACTTCCAGCATCACAGGTGACGTCGTCTTTCCCGATTCAGATAACAATTTTGCCTTAGTCCGCTATAACCCGGATGGCAGCATCGATCGTAGTTTTGGTGTGAATGGCAAAGTGATTTCTAACTTCGGCAAATTTGAAAATCTCGCAGAAATTGCGTTGCAGCCTGATGGCAAAATCATTGCGGTTGGGAGGGGAAACGACTTGGCAAGCGATGCCATCTACGACAGTTCGACAGAAGATGTCAATGACTTTATCGTAGCTCGCTACAATCCTGATGGCAGTCTTGACACGACCTTTGGCGATCTAGGAAAAATCCTGGTTGATGGAGGCAGTAAATATGACTCAGCCAGTCATGTTTTATTGCAAGATAGTAGCCTGACTTTGATTGGCTCAATTCAGCAATTCAATTCAGTCCCAACCGATTATCAAGCAAGGGTGCTATTACGCTACGGGATAGTGGCACCGCAGCCTCTAGAGAGTGCTTCTAGCCCGCTCGATTTTAGTCAGGGCAAACTAGGAACTGCTCCCCGTCCGATCGATTTCAGTCAGGGCAAACACGGCATTCGCATTAGTGGCAACGGTAAATGGGAGCAGCTCAGCGGCACGCGATTTAACGATGTGCTTTTAGGCAAGCAGGGAAAAGATCACCTCTTTGGCCAAAATGGTCACGATCGGCTTTCGGGTGGCAGTCAGGCCGATCGACTCAGTGGAGGTGGGGGGAACGATCGATTGCTGGGTGAAGCGGGTGCCGATTACTTAGTGGGTGGAACGGGGCATGATGTTTTGATAGGCGGTGCAGGGGTAGATGTCCTAACGGGTGGCAAGGGCCGAGATTTGTTTGGGTTTAGCAGTACTGACGAAGGTGTTGATCACATCACAGATTTTGATCCACAAATAGATCAAATTGATTTGAGAGCCATCTTCAAAGCGCCAGAGTTTTCAGGTTCAACCGATTTCGATCGATTTTTCCAGTTTGTCCAAATGGCACAACAAGCTAATCAGGTGCTCATCAGTATTGAGACAAGCCGCGTTGGCGACCAATCGGTTTGGACGAAGTTAGTAACACTCGACAATTGTGCGATCGAAACACTCAACCTCAGCAACTTTGTGATTTCCTGAAGTTTTTCCACAACCGACTCATAGCTGCAATTTACTGTTGACAGGCCAATCGCAAACTGGCAAAGTCCACGCAGGAAGGATTACTCGATGCCGCAGGTCCGCGTCGGACTGTTTGGGATGGATAGGATTGTGAGGGGTAAGAGCGAGACGGGTAAGTGCGTCCAGGTTCCACAATCACCGGATTAATCAAGGTTGAATCCCGAATCTGCGGATTGACAATCACTGGGTTGACTAAAGTGGAATCTTCAATCTCATAGCGGCTCTGGCCACCTGGATAGGCTGGAAAGGAGTGGCCGCCGTGCGGATAGTAGTAATCTCGGTAGTAATCTCGATCGGTCTGGTTGTGATAGATTACCGTTTGGGCCTGCATCGGCAGTTGCGTCACGATCGCAGAACTAAGCAGCAAGACGGGTACTAAGGCTGGCAAAATCGGATGATGTCGCATAGCAGGCTGCTCTCCAGGAGAATGGCTGATCGCAGAAATGATGATTTCACGAGAGGGTGATTTCGAGGGATTTAGAAGACTTCGTTACAATCTGAAAAAGGGCTGAACAGGATGCTGCTAATTCACTAGCAGGATTTATCTTGATCATAGCGATCGAGCATCAGCTCTGAGATCTGCCGTTTGTTCCATTGGGTGAGATGCTGTGACGACTGAAAGTTTAGAACTGGCGAAAACGCAATTTCAAGCCGGAAAGCGTGCCTTTGAGCGAGGCGAATATCGTCAGTCGGTAGAGTATTTGGAAAAGGCC
The DNA here is from genome assembly GCA_002796835.1 of Elainella saxicola E1. Taxonomy (GTDB): domain Bacteria; phylum Cyanobacteriota; class Cyanobacteriia; order Elainellales; family Elainellaceae; genus Elainella; species Elainella saxicola. Next base: position 32,568 of record LUGL01000024.1, read on the forward strand.
GTCAGTTTAGCGAGTCCGAATACCCAGTTAGGCGGGGAAATGCAGACCTGGTTAGTGACGGCTTATCAAGCAGCAGGAAATCTGACAGAAGCGATCGCCCTTTGTGAAAAGTTGGGCACCCATCCAGACTTGAAAACGCGCAAGCAGAGTAAACGGCTGCTTTATATTCTGCAAGCGCCCAAACTGAAAACTCGCCCAGAATGGCTGACTCAAATTCCCGATCTGGCGAACCTCTCGGAAGGAGGCACAACGCAGGCAGCAACCCGCTATGTCAGTCCTTCACCCAGACCTCGGCCCAAGCCGAAAGTTGAAGAACCGATCGATCTCAGCCAGGTCAACACGAAAGATAATCTTTTTGTCTGGGTGGCCTTAGCGATGATTTTGGGAACAGTCGGTGCCTTAATTTGGCTCAGTTGAAGTGCGTTACGATCGTTACTGTACACACACCACCCACTCCACCCAAACCGTGAGCGACGCCATCCTTGAGAAAATTCTGCAACTTGCTGCTCCCCATACTGAAGCGGCTGAGGTTTATTTTGTCTCCAGTCAAGATACGCCGATCGAATTTGAAAATAATCGCTTAAAATCGCTGCAAACTAAGGCGGTTCAAGGAGTTGCCCTACGGGTGATTCGCAACGGCAGATTGGGATTTGCTAGCTCGACCGACTTGACGCGACTGGAAGATCTGGTGGATGCGGCAGTGCAAACGGCAGAAATTGGCAGCCCGGTCGAGTTTGAATTTGCCTCCAATTTTCATAGCTGGGATGGCAGCGTCAACTTTGCTGAACCTCAAACCGTTCATGCCACACCGCCTACAACTGAGGAGCTCGTCAAAGTTGGGGAGCATTTGATTCAGCGGGTGCATCAATACAATAGCGAAATTCTGGTGGATGTTAGCTTCCATCTCGTATCACGCACGATTCGCATTGCCACCGATCGAGATGTTTATGCAGAACGGACCAGCAAGACAACGAGTGCTGGTTTGTCGGGTAACTTGGTGCGAGGAGAAGACTTCTTGCAAGCCAGCAGTTCTGATGTGGCACGCGATGGTCAACCTGATTATGAACGCATTCTAGAGCGACTTTTGCAGAAATATCGTCGAGCTGAACAAACTGCCACGATTCAAAGCGGTTCTTTCCCGGTTTTATTTATGCCGCGTGCTGCCGCTATCACGTTAGGCTCGCTCTTCTCGTCTGTATTATCTGGGCAATCGGTAATGCAAAAAGCGTCGCCCCTGGCAGACAAAGTTGGGCAGCAGTTATTTGACGATCGTCTGACTCTGTTTGAAGATCCGGCTATTGGAGTCAGCGCTTGTAGTTTTGATGACGAAGGCACCCCCACCAGCCGCAAAGCATACATTGAGCATGGCACGGTCATGGGCTTTTACTGGGATCGTCGCTGGGCTGCCAGAGCTAAGCAATCCACTACGGGAAATGGATTCCGAGGCGGGTTGTCGCGCCCCAATCCCAGCACGGTCAACTTTTGTATCGCTCCTGGCAGCACCGCAACTGATGCGTTGATTGCAGGCATGAAAGAGGGAGTAATTGTCGATCAAGTGCTGGGAGCAGGGCAATCGAACCAGTTAGCCGGAGAATTCTCGGTCAATTTGGATTTGGGTTATAAGGTTGAAAATGGCGAAATTGTGGGTCGCCTGAAAAACACGATGGTTGCGGGCAGCATCTTCGAGGCGTTTCAGCATCTCGTTGATTTTGGGGACCAGCCGGAGTGGATTGGGGGACGGGCCTATGTACCCAGTTTGATGTTTGAGGCTCTCGGGGTTGCCTCGCGGCAAAGTGCTTAGAAGCTGGCATTACACGAACACCTGATTTAAGCAATTTTTGCCTGGGAGCAATAATCTATGCACCCATACTTCTCGTGCTCTAATAATTCGTAATGAATCCAGAGGGTATTTTTCCATGGGCAAAAGCCTGCTATCCGATCGATCCCCTTACCGTCGGTCATCTACTCCACTCAACCTTTTTCTGCGCTGGGTGGTTAAATTGCGATTGCTGTGGCTGATTCTGGTTGCCTTTCTGTTTTTATCGGGTTGTGTCCGCTACGAAGTGGGGATTAACTTTGCCGATGCAAATCATGGCGCGATCGTCCAACAAGTTGAGTTAAGCCGTCAGCTGACGGGCGTGAGTCGTGCAACTGCCAACCTCTGGCTCGATCAGCTTGCCACTGAAGCAGAGAAATTAGGCGGTCAGGTAAAGCATCCTTCTGATCGATCGCTTTGGCTAAAAATTCCTTTTTATAATGCAAAAGATTTAGTTGCAAAGTTTGATCAATTTTTTCAGGCGTTCAGCAATACTGACCTCGTGAGTGCCCCTGCACCCCTTTCTCATTTGCAGCTCAAAACCAATAACTGGGTGTTGTGGCAACGCAATCATCTAATTTATGATTTGGATTTGCGATCGCTGAGAGTTGTGCCCAATGCTGATGATGCTGCAACGCTCCTGATCAATCCGAAAGATTTGCTCAAACTCGAATTCACGCTTAAAGCCCCTGAGGTGCAGCGTTTAGAGCAGGCTTTGCCGTCTCCTGCACCAAGGCAAAACCAACAGGTCTGGAAGCTACAGCCTGGTGAAATCAACCATGTTGAGGCGATCTTCTGGGTTCCTAGCCCGATCGGCATTGGTTTTGTGGTGATTGTGTTGCTGGTGGTCGGCGGTATGTTTTTCAAAGCTTGGCGGTATCCTTCCAGCCTGATCGATTTACCTCCAGAGAACTCATAAAGCGAATTTCAAAATTTTCTCGATCTCGGTATTGACTTCCTCTGAAATTGCGTATACTTAAGCGTCACTTTGCAGTTTTGGATGACAGAGGCAGTCCAGAAATGACTGGAGAACATACTTATCGAGCAACAACTATTTGGACAGGTGCGAGCAAAGGTGCAACCACCTCTTATGAGTCCTATTCACGAGAGTATATTGTGGCGATCGACGGCAAGCTTTGCATTGTGGGTTCCGCCGACCCTTCTTTCCGGGGCAATTCTGCCTTGCATAATCCTGAGGATTTGTTGGTTTCTTCCCTCTCAGCTTGTCACATGTTGAGCTATTTGGCGCTATGTGCCCGATCGGGAATTCGCGTGGTTTCTTACGTGGATGAAGTGTCAGGTCGCATGGCTCCACAGGAAGGTAAGGTGCGCTTTACAGAAGTTGTCCTCAACCCAAGAGTGACGATCGAACCGGGAGATAATCTCGAAAAAGCCCAATCCTTACACAAAGATGCGCATGACATTTGCTTTATCGCGAATTCAGTTGCGTTTCCAGTGCGGCATCAGCCAACGGTGCTATTTGCGGAAGAAGAGGAGTTTGAGTTCGATCGAGTTCGAGAAATTGCTTGAGCTGCGCATAATTGATTTTCCCCTGGCTATTGCGGGGAATTTGACTGACTAAAATCCAATGTTTGGGATGTTTAAATTTACTCAAGCGAGGAGCGATCGCCGCTTTCAGGGCTGCAACCGTTACCTCTGGTGAATCAGGAACACAAACTGCTGTCACCGCTTCACCCCAAGTCTGATCGGGCATGCCAATTACACAAACATCTAGAACGAGTCCAGTGGTGCGTACTGCTGCCTCAACTTCAGCAGGAAAGACATTTTCGCCCCCCGTAATAATCTTCTGACTGCTGCGTCCTACAATATGTAGATAATTATCAGAGTCAATATATCCCAGATCATCAGTTAGGAATTCTGGGTCATTGATAGGATGGGGGAAATAACCCAGCATCAAGGATTTTGCCTGAATTGCGATCGTCCCTACTCGGTAAGAATTTAAGGACGTTGGCTGGGATGATTTTGCAGATAAATCAGCGTCATTGAAGTGAACTTTAATCTTTGCGTGAGGCAAAACCTGACCACACCCGGTCTTCTCCAGCAGAAAGTCCTGCGGTTTTAAGGTGGCAATTTGAGCTGCTGTTTCAGTCATGCCATAGGTTGGTGCAAGGGGAAGCTGGTGCGATCGTGCTGTTTCTAATAACTGAGGCCAAGCTGGTGCACCTCCCAGAAAAATCATGTGAAAATGTTTTAGCCAATTGAGTCCCACTGGACTATCCATGAGGCGCTGTAACTGGGTTGGGACTAACGATAGAAAGAAATCAGCTGGATCAAAAGAATTCCAATAGTTATCAATTTGGTGATACGGGAAAATCGCTAATTTGCCACCACTTAAGAACGATCGCAATACTTGCATCAGACCACTCACATGATAGAGCGGCAGAATGCAACAAGAATTAATTGAATCGATTTCAAAGTAATTTTGAAAGCCCTGTATTGATGCAGATAATGTCTTCAATGTGTGAATTGCAAAGCGAATTTTACCAGAGGAGCCTCCTGTTGGAATCAAAATCCAATCTGCAGCATCAATGCTTAACAGTGGAGCCTGACAATCCGGAGGTGGTGCATTTCCCCAAATTAAATCAGGCGTGACTTGTTCAAAAACTTGCTGCCACTCCTTTGCAGACCAGGTTGGATTACCGAGAAACAGGGGTGTAGATGTAGTTGTAGCTGCGATCCATCCAGCCATAAACGCAACTGGATCGGATTCTGCTAGAAGAATGGTGCATTGTGGTTTGATCGATCGCAGCTCTATCAGTTCTTGCCAACGCTGGGTTGCCAGTTCAATTAGAGTTTGGTCTTCGATGCCGATCAGCCAATTTTCGTGCGAGCGCGATTTCAGCAACTCTAATAAAGTGGAATGGTCCATTGCTCTACAAAACAGATCTCTGTCTTGTCCCTACATGCCACTCTTCATTTCATCACACTAGTGACGCGCTTTAACCAACCTGATTCTCAAACTCATGGCTCTCAAACTCATGGCTCTCAATCTCATGAATTCTTAAACTGCCCCGTTTCATCTGCTCTCGCTCGATCGCCTCAAACAAAGCCTGGAAATTTCGTTCTCCAAACCCTGTAGCCGTTCGAATTCGCTGGCCTGCCTCGTAAGTACGTCGTTCAATCAGTTCAAAAAAGAAGGTTGGCTGATCAAAAATGGGCTGGGTAAAGGCTTGCAGTAAGATCGCTTCAGGTCGCTCCAGCTGCCAATCCATCAAAATTTGTTGTTGGACGATCGCCTGATATTCAGCTATGTCAAGACTGAAACCTGTCCGTTGTTGCAGTTGCTCGTAATAAGTGTAGGGTACAGATAAAAAGTCAATTCCCTGCTGCCGGAGATGCGCAATTTGGGACACAATATGATGCGTTCGCAGGGCAAGATGCTGGATGCCAGCCCCACGATTCCAATCCAAAAATTCCTGAATTTGGGAATCCGCAGAAGCCGGTTGATTGATTGGAAATTGCACTGACCCCGCTGGATGGCTCAGAACCTGACTGCATAACGCAGAATATTTAGTTTGAATCGCAAAATTCTGCTGTCGCTGCAAGCCAAACAGAGACTCGTACCAGGAAAGCGCGGGTTCCAAGTCGCCCTGCCTAACATTTAGCACAACGTGATCGATGCCAACCCAGTCAGATTTGATCGCTGGCGTTGAGATTAAATGAAGTTTTCCAGCATCAGCCAAGCTATCTATTTCAATCAGCGTATGACGCAAATCTCCCCAGCCTTGAATCTGAGCGGTTCTTCGCCAACCTTCTGGACTCCAACGCTTCTGGATAGGTTGCAGGATAGATACCCCTAACCGAGTTGCCTGCTGCAAAATGTTTTCCAGATCCCTAACCTGAAATGCTAAATCGGCAATACCTGCCGGATGTCGCTGCAAATACTCCGCAACTGGCCCCTCAAGCGATCGGGGGGAGGAAAGCCAAAAGCGGATAGCTTGGCAACCAACCAATACCTGATGGGTCTGATGGGTAACCTGATTGGCTAGTACTTGAAAGCCGAATTTCTGGACAAACCAGTCTCGCCATTGCGTCGCACTTTCGACATAGAAGTGAACGTGGTCGATGTTCATTGCTTCTGGAGTCGATGAGATTTCACGATGCTGTTCTAAGTTTGTAAGTCTAACTTATTCTCTTGTGAGAGCAAGGATCTTAAACCCAACTTAAGACAGAAATCGGGGTTAAGTCAAAGCCGTTGAGTTCGATCGATTATCCTGCCACGTCAAGAATCAGGCAAGACAACTTCAACAATAGCAGAATCAATTGATAGCTTATACAGGCACCATTAAACCAGAATCACCGCTGTACAGTTGCGAGAGGTTTATCAATGCGCTTGGGTTTATAGTGACCTACTGAATATCGATCAAGATGGCGGTAAATGGCGACACCTGCACTTACGCGACAGGTAAAGAACTCAACAATGGCTTTTCCATCAGGCAAAAGTTGCACCTTAGGAGCCAGAGTTTTGGGTTGCTCTGCTTGCCATTGCCACTTTACTTGAGATGGAATTGCATCAATCAGGCGGTGATGAGTCCAGTTGCGGTAATGGCCTGCCGCCCCAAACTCTCGCAATTCTCGGCAAAAGAGGGATGCGACCATAAATGACGCTGCTGAACGATCGCCATTGATTGCTTCCATAAAATCGGATAAAGCCCCATTCGGTTGAGGAGGCTGTTTCAGTCCTTTGCTATGAGAAAGAGCCTCTTCTAATTGGGCGGTGGTTGCTCGATTGGCTGGAACTGCTAAAACGAGACCAGCTCCACTGGTTCCCTCCCGATAAAGATAGCTGACCAATCGCCAATGGGGATTCAAGTGCAGCCCTGGAAGCTTCAACAGTACAGCTCCTGGATTAACTGTACTGACGGTCCAGTAAGGTCTTGACTGTGGAACTGTAATTTCTTCTGGCGAGAGGCCTCCAAAAGCAAATATGCTGCTGAGGTCGTCCAGAGAAGTCGGCTCTGGAACATCATCCACCTCCTCTAGCTCCGCCCAGGTTTGTGTTTGTTTATCAGCATCAACCTTGATTGAGTTTTGAATAAACTGTCTGACCTGCCGAATTACTGCTAATGAAAACCGTTGAATTGCCATGTATAGCGTAGGATGGTTGGGGCTAATGGATACAAACGCAACTCATTCGATTTGCAACTCTCAATCGTATCAAGATTCAGAGTGCCCCATTCTTGCCACCAGTCATCAAACCCATTCAGACTGGAACGGATCATTCACCAGGGTCTATCTATCTGGCGTAGGACTCTGTGCGGCAGTTTAGTAAAACTGCTTTTGCCAGTGCCATGCTTCTCACCAGTGTGCTACTACTTTTTGAACTCAGCTCTCAAATTAACAACTGAGCCCTCAGATTAATAAGCTATCGCATTTCACAGGGGTGGGAGTTTTCTGCTCTACCTCTGTAAAGGGTTCATCATAAAGATCAAGCAGTTGCAGCAGTACATACCAGAAGAAGCTAGGACCTTCTACCAAATAGCGTCTCCAGAGACGGCGGGGTTCAGAAAGCAGGCGATATAGCCACTCCAGCCCTACTTCGCTGACCCATTGAGGCGATCGGCCCACGTTCCCGGCCTCAAAATCGATCGTGGCACCAATTCCCATAAAGATTTTGATTTTTTTGAATTGGTCGCGATATCGGTAAATAAACTTCTCCTGCTTTGGTGAACCAACACCGATCGCTAGCACCGTTGCATCAGATTGATTAATCATCTCAATGATGGCGGCACATTCTGCCTCGTTCTTCTCGAAGCCATAGGAAGGAGAATGCGTACCGACAATGATTTGACGCCCGACTTTCGCGTTGATTCGCCGTTGAGCTTCTGCTGCAACTCCTTCCCCAGCCCCTAATAGAAAAATTTTGGTATCTCTATTATTCCGGTGATACCAATAGAAAGCTGGAAAGAGGTCCGAGCCCGATATTTTTTCGCAAATTGGAGATCTAAGTAATCGAGACACGTAATAGAGAATCTTACTATCGCAGGTTTTAAAGTCAGCGTTTTGATAAGCTTCAAAAAACTCGCGATCCTTCTGGAGCCGTACTAAGTGATCAACATTAGGAGTGAAAACAACACCTTGATCTAGTTCGCTCAGCAGCTCTGACATTTTGACATTGTGGATCTCGATGTTCAGTAGCTTGACGCTATCCATCTCCAAAACTCCTTCCCAGACATTACGGACAAATTCGATTTCCTTGTTGAACTAGATCAAGCGATTCAAATTGAGCAATTGACCAAATCTTCGCCACTTTTGATGGATAATCGACCAGATTCACTTAAGCCTCCTCTTGGTATGGAACCTACTCTCTAAGAGGAATTAGCCTGAAAGACGACGGCATCCATCCAAAGTTGCTAGATTGCGTCTCGTTCTCAATAGACTGGCATTTTGAGGGCCAAAAAGCCAGTTTTTTTATTCAGGTTCACTGAAACATTACTAAGTTCAGTGATGTAACGGTTGCTACTGGAATTGCTGATCAGCGTTCTCGAAGCCTATTACTCAATTGCTCTCAATCTCAACCAAAGTCGCTTTAAAGGTTGCTTCACAGGAAATTCACACTGCTTGATCTGAATTAGGATCCACCTAGACAAAAGGTGATGGCCGAAATCAGCTTCGAAAAAGGGATTTCAAGATATGTTAATATGGTGATAGCTCAGTGAATAGGCTGGTGTCCAGTGCCAAATAACTGATGCCAAACAACTGAGGCCCGTGGTAGTTTTTTGGGCCGTAAGCCCTGATGAGGCGTATGGTCTGTTTTAGCACCCTTTTGAGGCGGGAAAGCAGCTTGAACTTTCATAGCAAACGATCCCTTGTCCCTTTGAAAGCTGCGAGGTTCTTTTAAGTGATTGCTATCTCACTGCGCCCAACCAGTCGAAAGTGGGGTACGGTTAGTTTCGCATCTACGCTGCATCTATGCCCGGTTTTGGATTTACTGATTGCAGATGTTCCTCCTAAATGGCAGCCTGATGTGCGCTTAGGACTGCAGGAAGCACTCGTCAACGCTGCAAAACACGGGAATAATCTAGACCCTAGCAAAACGATTTTGGTAGAGTTTTTTGTTTTAGAAGACCAGCATTGGTGGGTCATCTCTGATCAGGGGGAGGGATTTGTTCCCAAAACCAGCTCTAGCGAGCTCAACGATGATGAAAGCAGTCTTGATGACTTGGATGAATGCGGGCGAGGTCTGTACATTCTGCATCAAATCTTTGATCAGGTGCATTGGAATTCTGAAGGAACTGAGTTAAGGCTTTGCAAGCAGGTTAAACATCGTGTGCGTCAACCGATTGTTCGATAGGCACCGAGTTTGGCTAGCTTACTCTTGACCAGCTGAGCGATCGTACCCAGCCTGTAAGCTGACTCGATGTACTTCACGCCACGGCAGGTCTAGCTTTTGGGCTAGCTGAGCACAGTCCTCATATTCAGGTTGGACATTGACCACTTTTCCTTGGTGGCGAGCCACCTTAACTCGTATTGAACCATAGGGAGTGATAACAGATTCGATCGATCGATCCAGAATGCTGCGCTGTTGCTCAGAGCGACGGATCCCCAAAGTAGTTGTCTCCTGGAACAAAATGGTTTCGCAGCTCTGCACTTGTTCTGGGCGGCAAATCACCCTCAACAATATCCCTGGCCGCGACTTCTTCATGCCAATCGCCTGGGTAAAGACATCCAAGGCTCCCGCAGCAAGCAATTCGTTCATGACATAGCCGATCGCCTGAGGATTCAAATCATCAATTTGCGTTTCTAGAACTGTCACTGTCTCTTGGGTGTAGGAATTTGAGGGAGAGGCGACTGGTGCCACAGGAGATAGATGGGCTGCTGCTGAATGGGTCTGCAACTGCCCTTGCGACTGAGTTTGTTTCCATTCACGATTTACGCCTTCTGTTGTGCCAAGCCACAATCTCAGAATGTTAGGCAGGGATAAGTCCTGTGAACCAGCTCCTAACCCCACTTTTTGCAGACGCATCGGTGGAGGGGGGCCAAATTGACTCGCCAAAGTGGTGACGATTGCTGCTCCTGTCGGTGTTACTAGCTCTTTGTCAATGCCATTACTATAAAGCGGGATTTGGCCCATTTCAAAGAGTTTGAGCACTGCTGGTGGCGGAACAGGCAAGCGACCATGGGCAGCCCAGACCGTTCCTCCCCCAACGGGCATTGCTGAACAATACAGGCTATCAATACCTAAGTAATCTAAGCCCAGGCAGGTTCCGACAATATCTACGATCGCATCTGTAGCCCCTACTTCATGGAAATGGACTTGCTCTGGTGAGATGCCATGCACGGCACCCTCTGCCTTGGCTAGCTGACGAAAAATTGCCAAACTCCAGGCAGTCACGCGATCGGGTAACTGGGCTGAAAGAATCAACTGTTCAATTTCTGGCAAATGGCGGGTGCTGTGATGATGGGCCTGGTCATGCTGGTTGTGGTGATGGTCATGCTGAGGGGATGGGTGATGATGGTTGCCATGGGCATGATCCGCATGAGTATGGTTGGTATCGGGATGAGCTACCGAGGCAGAAGCCGCAGCATCAGTGGACTGAACCGCAACTGAGTGGCTCCTATTGGCGCTTTGAATAGTAACTTGTTCTTGCAGTTCAACCTCAACCTTGGTCGCAGCTTGACCATTACGGTGTACCTGGGTGGCTCGAAGCTGGTATTCTTCCGCAATACCGAGACGTGCCAGTTGTTGACTCAAGTATTCTAGAGGAACCCCAGCATCAACCAATGCACCAAGGCACATGTCGCCCGAAATTCCAGTGGGGCAATCTAGATAAGCAATTTGGGTTATCATTTCAGGCATTTTTCGTGGCAGGGTGAGATTTATCGAGGCTCGCTATGGCAACCGTTTACCAACTCCATCCAGACAATCCCCAAGTCTATCAAGTCACTAAAATTCGTGAGGCTTTGCAAGCTGGAGCAGTCATTCTCTATCCCACAGATACGGTCTATGCGATCGGTTGCGATCTCAATGCTAAATCGGCTGTGACTCGTGTGCGGCAAATCAAGCAACTCGCGAACGATAAACCCCTCACTTTTTTATGTCCTTCTCTGTCTAACATCGCTGTCTATGCCCAGGTCAGCGATCCAGCCTATCGCCTGATCCGACATTTAATTCCAGGCCCCTACACTTTTTTGTTGCCCGCGACTAAGCTTGTACCCCGGTTAGTCATGAATCCCAAGCGCAAAACGACCGGGATTCGAGTTCCCAACCACGCGATTTGTCAAGCTTTACTTCAATCATTAGGCAATCCGATCATTTCTACCTCAGCTCCCAGCGTGATTCCAGAGGCAGAACAACCGCGATCGCCCGCTGAATTATTCGATCGCCTTGACAAGCTTGTGGATGTCATCATTGACAATGAATCTTCTAGCTTGAGCTCCCGCGTTTCTACAATTCTGGACCTAACAGATTATGAACCTGTGGTTATTCGTAAAGGTCTGGGTTGGGAAGCGGTCGCCGATCTGGAGTTAGCAGAAGTGGATTAGTGGTCCTATGCAACGCTAACCAGTTTGTTGACTGTCCTAATTTAAGAGTTCTATTCCTTAGAGGGCAGCTCAATCCGATTCAGCAAGGTTGATGGGGGAAAAGCTGAGCCAATCAGGCTTGACCGTTTCTGATTCGGGAACAAAGGTCGTGACCAATTACGGCACAATGGAAGATCAGGAAACCAGTTAAAAAAGTGACATCCTTTTACCCAGGAAATTCGCAGTCCTCACAAATCGTGCTGTAGACAAAGTTAGCGAGGCAGAAACAACTCCATCGGTTTTGGATTCATAACCCCTATGAATATCAACCATCCAAAGCCTTTGATGTCACATTCGTCTGCTTGCTGATCAATCTGCTTGCTACCGTGCATCACCGGAAATTAGCCATGAATGTCGATCCTGTAAATTCTTCTAGTTCCCTGAACGCTAACGACCGTAACTTAAACATTACTTCAGCCGGGGTGCCTTCTGTCCAACCTTCGAATCTTGATTCTGCGACCTCTGGGCAAGATGCAGATGCTTTACTTCAAACCGATCCACTTCTGCCGGTTCTGGTCCAGCAACTTTTAACCGAATTTCAGACCGAGTTGCCGCCTCGATCGCCTCAAGTAGAAGCCGTTGTCACCCGCATTGCGGTTGAGGTGATTCGAATTTGTAGCAAGAGCGATCGGATTCAAACCTCAGGAGATATCCAGGTTTGGCAAATGACGCTAGCTCGTCACCGTATCCAAAAATGCCTCAACTATTACCGGAGCGGTTCACGGCAGGGCCGGGTTGAACTCCATAGTCATCTCAGCACCATGGTGTATCGTCACATTGCCTCTGGCCAAACCCAGCTTGGATTTGCTGCCCGTTACAGTGCAATTGAGGACTTTTTGCAAGGCTTTTATATCGAAGTTCTCAAGGCATTTCGGCGGGAAAATCGGTTGGCAGAGCATTACAGCCCCAAAACTCGTCTAGAGCTAGCCGAATATATGGCGTTTACTGAGCAGTATGCCAAGCGTCGGATTGCGCTACCCGGTCAACGGAATCAACAGTTGATTGTGCTGCGGGCGCAGGGATATGCCCAGCGTCAACCCCCGGAAGCAGTTCTCGATCTGGAGCTAGCAACTGAGTCAGCCAAGGGTGAAGATGCAGAAATGTTGAGTCGATCACCCGTGATGCAGCAAGTGCGGGAACAAATGGTGTCTGAAGCGATCGATCCAGCAGATGCCGTGATCCGCGATCGGGTGATTACAGAGTTAATCGAATATTTGGAAGAACAGGGGCAATCGGATTGTGTGGACTATCTGGTGCTGAAACTGAAGGATTTATCTGCGCCAGAAATTGATGATTTATTAGGACTTTCCCCTCGCCAACGCGACTATCTCCAGCAGCGCTTTAAATATCACGTTGAAAAGTTCTCTCGATCGCACCGTTGGCAACTCGTCCATCAATGGCTGGGAGCTGATCTGGACCAAAATTTGGGGATGCCCCAACAGCAGTGGGAAAATTTTTTGCACCAGCTCTCGCCTGAGCAGAGTCAATTACTGCAATTGAAAAGCAAACAGGTCGAGGATCAAGAGATTGCCAAAATCCTGAAATGCACTCCGAAGCAAGTCCAGAAACGCTGGGTGCGGCTGCTTGAGTTGGCTTGGCAGGTGCGTAATAGTGGCTCGGCTTTGCCCTCTCTCGATGCTTAGGGCAATTCGGTTGAATTCAAAATATGAAATTAGCGCTGTCAATGGGGAAGGGCCAATCAACTGCCTTTCCCCCAATTTTTTTAAAGCAAACTATCGTTTCTAGAGAATAATTAACACATTGAGCTGTGGGGCAAGGCACGATACCCAAAATTTGAAAGAAATGAGATGATGTCATGGTTCTTCCTAGAACTGAGTAGCAATTGGTATGATTTGCTGCTTATCCATAAGGGTGTTTCTATTGACTCTCTGCTTTCTGGATATTTGAGAGAGGCTGATGACTTTGGAGTGATAGAACCGTTGAGCGAGAAGGAGCTAGATGGTGACAGCAGGATCAGAGTTAATCCCTGGTGTGTCAATCGATCGCCGCTACCGGATCCAATGCACTTTGGGGCGGGGAGGATTTGGACGGACCTATTTAGCAGCTGACGACTGTCGCTTCGGCGAGCTTTGTGTGCTGAAAGAATTCGTTCCCAATAGTGAAGCTGATCCGGTAGTGGCACAAAAACTGCGCGATCTGTTCCACCGAGAGGCGCTAGTCTTACATCAGCTCGATCACCCTCAAATTCCCAAGTTTTTAGCCGTTGTAGAGGAAGACGATCGGCTATTCATTGCCCAGGAATATATTGATGGCAAAACCTACTGGCAGCTGTTGCAAGAAAGACAGCCCCATGGCCGTGCTTTTAGCCAACGCGAAATTATTCCCTGGTTGCGAGAACTGCTGCGTGTTCTAGAATATTTGCACCAAAAGAATATTGTGCATCGGGATATTTCTCCCGACAACATTATGTTGCCCCGGGGTAGAACCTCGCCAGTCCTGATCGATTTTGGTGTGGTCAAACAGGTGATCCCGCATTTACACCTTGTTCAATCAGGTGATTCACCAGATCTAGTCCAGGCCTCAGTTTCCGTCGGAAAGTTTGGCTATGCTCCCTATGAACAAATTCGCATGGGGCAATGTTCCCCCCGCAGCGATCTCTATGCCTTAGCAGTCACCGCCGTTGTTTTACTCACTGGCAAGCCTCCCAATTTATTGATGGATGAAAAGTCGCTAGAGTGGCAATGGCAACAATGCGTCAGGTTAGACACTCGTCTGCGGAAAATTCTGGAAGTGATGTTGGCCGAAAAGCCACAGGACCGTTTTCCATCTGCCACGGTCGTTTTGGAACAGCTCCAGGACATTAACGAGGCATCTCTTGCAGTAGATCTACAGCCCAGGCCAACCAGGAATGCTTCTGGCCAGAGACCTTCCAGTCAACCTGCTTTGTCTAACCCATCATCCGCAGGAACGCTGATGGAACAGCCAGTCGTGGCGGCAATGACCACTTTGGCCCATCCTATCTCTGCTTTCACCAACCAACTACAGGAGACGCGCTGGTTAACTCCTTCCGTGGTCGTGCCTGAGGGGTTGGAACCGCATACCATCACTGCCTGTACCGACATTGAATCCGCAATCGGCCCCAAGGCACCATCGCAACTGGTTTGGATTCCTAAACCGCCAGCTCCACGTTTTTCTCTACAAAGCCTTCTGTCCTTAGTCCGAGTTGCGGTCCTGCGATTGCCACAAGATCAACAAGGCAATTCCCGGCAACTTTCCCTCAAACAAATTTTCAGCTTAAGTTTCCTGCTGCTATTACCGTTGAGTGGAGTTGCAATCGGGATTCGATCGCCCCATATGGCTTCTGTCTGTTGGGTCGTAGGAAACTGCGCAGATGCGAAGGAGCAGGATCAGCGCTATTATCAAGCGATCGAACTCGCGGAAAGTGCCAAAACGCTCTCAGCACAAGCCAATAACTTGAATGATCTACAGCAAGCGCGCGATCGGCTAGCCGATTCCATTGCTCAACTCAATGCTTTTTCAGGTCAGTTGAAGCTGTCAGCCATTGGCATTCTGCCGGAATATCAAACCTTGCTGCAAACGCTGAATCAGTCGCTTGAAAAAGAAACGCGAGCTGCGCAACTGCTGAGTCGAGCTGAAGCTGAAGCTCAGAAAGCGATCGAGCAATCTCAGGTTGCAAAAACGATACAGCAATATCAAGAAGCTCAACTGCAATGGAAGCGAGTCATGGCAACTCTTGTGGCCATTCCAAAAGGCAGCTTGGTAGATCGACAGGTTTCTGCTCGATCACAAGAATATCAAACCCGATTAGATGCCATTTCAGTGAAAATGGCCGCAGCTTCGCCCCAATCCACAGTCACCTCAACTCGTTCGGCCCCGACTCAACGCACCACTCCGCAACCCCAAATTGTTGCCCAGCGTCCGCCAGCCCAAACTGCTACTGCTCCGAGATCAGCGCCAAGCTCAACAGTCACTCAAGCCGCCGTGCAGCCCGCCCGTTCCCGCTCGTCCCAACCCGCTACTCAAGCCAAACCTGTTGCCCAACGCCCTGCCCGTCGATCGACCAGCACTCCGACTGCCCAAACTCGTCGTTCAAGTCACATTGCCCAAGTACCCCCACCAGGCAACAGCCCGCAGGCTCCTAGCACCAGTCCCCTAGAAATCGCTCGACGCTGGATTGCAGGTAGTGTTGTCACTTCGGCCACCCAAACCCTCGATAATGTAGACATTTGGATTGAAGGGTCACGGACAGAAGAAGATGGCACTTTTACGGCCAACCTGATGATCCGAAATCGTAGCGGGCGCGGGTTTGGTTTTGTGCCCGTCTATGCTGAATCTCAAGATGCCCAAGGCAATATCATTCGATCGCGAGTGCTGCTCACCGGCCCATCCGATGCCCTACTGGAACCCGGCGAATTGCTATCTGGGAAAATCTCCCTACTCGATCGTCCCGCGAATGCTCGTCGTTTGACCCTGGTCATCCAAGAAAGTACAAGCGGCGATCGTTTATTCCGGGTGCCGCTGTAATCCTCGATTTTGCTGTAATCCTCGACCTTAATGACAAGACTGTTTGGCAGCACTGGGTGGCACATCCATGGCCGGACTGGCGTCAAAAAATCCGACCGGTTTCAGCATGAAGCCAATATAGGCGGTTGGCATGACAGGGAAGTCTTCCGGACGTGGAATATGGTGATGACCAAAGTTATACCAAACCACAATGTCGGTATTTTCGATCGATCGATCGGCCTCGGTCCATTTTGGTAAACCTTCCCCGCCCGGATGCTGATTGGGATAATCGCCTGCCGGATAGCGTTCTGCAGCCTGGTAGGGCGTTACCCAGAGATGCTTGGTCATGAATCTGGCCCGTTTCAGAATTGGCGAATCAGGGTGCGCAAAGGGCAGGACATTTTCGCCAGCAACTAGCTTAAAGCCAACGGGTTGACCCAGCCGATTGGTAGCATTAGGATTGACGATCTTCCAATAGCGGGCTGTGAACGGATCGATCAGACGCTGAGCCGCTTTTTCCGTGGGTAACAGTGTAGACTTGGCATAAAAGGCGTTCCCGTAGGGGTTTTCTGGACCGATCGCTTCTGCCTCACTATTCACCTCATACACAGAGTTTTCGCTACCGTCCAGATCGAAATCCAGCCGCATGCAGAAGAAGTGCTGATGGTTCAGGGCGTTGAGTTGAGGCGCAACCAGCGTGCCATATTTAGGATAGTCGGCCAACGCACCGCAAAGCAAAATGCCGGTCAGCTTCACTTCATATTGGATCGTGCCATCCTGATAGAAGTACCAGAAGAAGCCATATTCATAATTATCGACAGTGGCAATAAAGGAAATTACCAATCGACGCGATCGTCGCACTTCCACTTCATCCAGCCGCCAATCCGTATGCTTCCAGAGAATGCCGTAGTCTTCTTCATGCAGGCAAACCGCGTTCTCAGTCACGCTAACTTCACCACGACTGTTGGTTAGCACCGCATCAAAATAGCGGATTTCTCCCAAACAATCGCAGCCCAGCTTAAGGGAATTGGCTAGCAAACCAACCCCATGTTCCCCCAAATCAAAAGCATTTTTGCGGAAGTGCTGTGGGCGCGGATCGCCATAAGGCACGACCATTTCAGCCATTGATGCCCGGTAGAGAATCGATCGCACCTGTCCCTGATCTTCATAGCCGACGGTATAGAGCACCAGCCCTTCGCGGGGCGTAAAGCCAATCCGAAATTGCCACTTCTGCCAGCGAATGAAATGGCCATCCACTTCGAAACTGGGACCTTCCGGTTGGGTGATGTGCAAAGGCTTGATGTCCTGCCGCAGGTTGGGCGTGAAACGAGTCGCATATTCGCTCCCTTCGGGCGGCACGGGCACAACGCCCATATCCTCAATCCGCACCACTGCCATTTTGTTCAGGTCCACCACGGGTATTAGCCCATCGATCGGACGAGCATAAAAGTTGCCGCCAGGTTGCTGCCGCAGATAGCAGATGCAGCGCGACAGCCGCAGTCCTACTTCATCGGCAAAGCCAAAATGACCGATCGCCCAGGGATCCACTACTACCAGATCTAGATCACTGATGCCGCGCTTGGCCAACGCAGCCTGGAATTCTGGATGGGCCTTGACGACCGCCTCACATTCTGCTAACTCATCCGCCATGATATTGGGCTGCACATTCGGGATATGTTGCCAGGACTTCACGTTGTTCTGGGTGAGCGAAACGATCGCCTCATAGGTCTGGCCCGTGGCATTGTCTAGCAGAATCAAAAACGCTTCTCGTTCGAATGGATCGCCAGTCTGATAGCTGAGCACCAATGATTTGGGGGGCTCATGCAGCGTCACGCAGGGAAAGCGAAACTGATCGAGGTTCCGTTCAGCTCGGACGATCGCAACAGCCGCCTGCACTTCGGCAACGGTCAGTGGTTCTAGGGGATGCTTCACCACGGAATCGGAGGGTGGATGGGAAAAAGTCATAGAAGCAAAATCGAAACAGGACTACTTGATGCTGTTATTTTGCGATGATTTTAGCGAGCGGATCATCCTGCGATCGGTTAGCGAGCAACGGTTTTGCTGCCGACGGATTGATTTGCCAGTGCGATCGGGGTTGGCCAACGCCATAGGTGAGAGCATAGCTCTGGGACAGCAGCCACAGCCAGAGTTTTGGATGACGCGGTTCCAGCCAGGGTTGAATGCGGCGGGCGAAGTCAGGCAACCAGCCCAACAGCCAGCTGATCAAAGCACTCAGCGTAAAGTTTACATAGCTGCCAACCCAGCGCAGCAAATCTTTGGGACCGGCCAAATCCCAGATCCACAGCAATAGCGACGGATTTTGCCAAGCTGCCTTCAAGGCCATGCGATTAAACGGTAGCCAACCCGCCCGATCTTTGACAAACCGATCGGCCACTGCCGGATCTTCCCCTGCCAGAATGCCAAAGAAAGTGTTGAGCATGGCATTAACTCGTTCAGGTGCAATGAACCGACCCGTCGGCACCATCATCCCTTTTGAGAACAGCCAGGTGACCGCAATATTGCTTTGAAAGGCACGGATCTGGTTAAGCTGATCTGCCGCCAGCAAGTCATGCCGCAAAGCCGTATCCAGCAAATCCGTCAGGCGTGGCAAATTGCGCACCAGCGAGCCAAACCCTGTGAAGACTAGCGGAGACTGCAACGAGGCCGCATCCCCAATCGCAATCAGTCGATCGAACGCGACCTGGCGATCGTTCCCCTTGATGCTGAAATGCCCTGGGATATAACCAAAAGTCGGCTTCTTCCACACCAATTTGTCTGGATCGCAACGACGATATTCCGGCAGGATCGTGAAAAAGTCTTCGTACATTTCCAACAGCGAACCTGGATTTTCAGGGTGCACCTGATGGTAATGGAACAGATAAAACGTCAGCTCGTTGTCCCTGCCCGGAAACAGTTCCCAAATCAACTGTCTGCCGCGCGAAATATCCCCGTGGCTGTTCAACACATCACCATATTTCGCATCCCATACACCCGGTTCAAAGCCGCCATTAATCACGGCACCCACCGTCGGACAAACGCTGTCAAAGGCACGGCCCCCGTTTAATTGCCAAGCGATCGGAGAAGCCGTTCCCATCGCGTCAACTAACAATCTGGCTTGCGCTTGACGAGCCGTCTGACTGGGTAAATGTGTTGCCTGCACGGTGACATGGGTTGAACCCACATCAGCTCGGACAAACTCAGTCGCGTCCCAAATTTCGCCGCCAGCCAATCGCAGTTTTTCGCCACAAAGTTTGAGCAGGGCTTCCGCATCGATCGCCACATTTAAAACCGTGGGAGTGTGCAGAATTGGCGCTTTGCACTGAGGCGGATTGTTGGCATCAAAAAACTTGTGGAAGCCATCTTGATATTCACAGGCAATTAGGTTCTCAAATTCAGCTGCCGTGAAAAGTCCCAAATCAATCAAGCTTTGGAACTCTGCCCGCGAAATGTTCCACTCCCGGTTCATGCGGCCAAAGGGCAACCGTTCCAATAACAAAACCCGATAACCCAACTGGGCCATCACAGCAGCATGAATCACGCCCAATGCGCCACCGATATAGATCAGATCATAGTCTGGGTCTTTTGTCGGCAAGGATGCTTCTGATTTAAAGACAACCTGTTTCGGCTGCTGAGGATTGCAAACTCCTTCCCGCCACCGCTGTTCCCACCAATAGGCACGCGTCAGGTCGGCTTCACCATTGGGCATGGTGCGAAAATACTTGACGGTCTTGGGATAGTAAGGAGCGAGTGCCTCAAAGATCGACTGGGTTGGATCGATCGCCGGAGGAGCAGGGTAGTGACAGGGGAACTGTAAGCGCACAGCCTGGGTCAATTGCTGCAACAGCGCTGCCTCCTGTGGAACAGGTTCTGTCGCCCAGCGGAAGACTTTCAGATAGGTGGTGCGTTGGACCGACCAGACAAAGATGGAAAGTTCGATCGGCAAAACAGCATTGACAGACTGTTGCGTTGAATTCGCAGATGAATCAAAATTTGTTTGCGAAAAAGCTAGCCGAATCCCCTCAGGGGTGATATACTTCTTAGCCAAATTTGTCTGTATGGGCATCACCAATTGCTGCTGCAACCACTCTCGGACAGCGTTGGTGTTAGGTGTGGGGATTTCGATGTAAAGCAGTTCTTTCATGACCAGGCTTTTACAGTTCAGCTAGTTTTGAGAAAAAGCATATTTCCGACCAAAGTGGAGTGAACCAGCGTAAGTTGTGCGCTACACTTCCGGATACTGACTATCCTTAAAACTCTACAAGGTTCTTAAATTTTACGGATGATACCTTCTTCTAGTTAGCAATGCATTATCCCATCCCGGTTAACCCACAAGAAATAGTTGATTTGCGGCAACAGCCGATCAATGAAGAAATGATCGCGGCTGCCATTGCTGGAGTTGTGCAAATTGCCCGATCGAAAGGGCAGTCTTTGGATGATTTAACGGCAGAAGTGCTGGCCGATGATAGTTTGCTCGATCGCGATGCCAGACGCTGGTTAAGTGACATTGTTGTCCAGGCATGGCAGAGTTTGCCGCATCAGTAAGGCTTGCCCAAATTGAACGGTAGTCATTGTAGGTCTGAAAAAATTCCGCCTGATTTTCTGGAAGCTTGATAGACTGGAGCAGATCAGTTGTTTCGAGAACTCTGCCAGTTTCTATGATAAAGCGCTCCAACATTGATACCAGTCAACTCATGCGTCGGGCTGAAGATTTGATTAGCACTGCCTCTAACCGCTATCGAATTACCGTGCGGGTTGCCAGTCGGGCTCAGCATCGGCGGAGACTAGAAGAAATTGACAGTTTCGATGACCCCAAACTCAAGCCTGTAATTCGGGCCATTATTGAGCTTTCCGACGAATTGACTCAGCCAGAAATTATCGGTGAATAGGTTCTGTTTTACCTTAGTCTCAATCTTCCGATCGTCTAACCGAGGTCGATTTCTGCGCTTTCAACGGCGAATCGTTTTAGCCTCTGGTTTGGCGATCGGTCTGATTTTGTTGCCCAGTCTGCCGGTCCTGCAATGGAGTAACCTATCGGGTATCTCCTGGATGAATTCCCCAGCAGTCGCTCAGCGGATTCGGGTCGAAGATGTCTGGCGGCAGGTTTATCAGGAAATCCCTGACTTGCCGATGGAAAATACTTATGTTAATCGAGAAACAGGAAATGTTTCTCCTGACAACACACTGGTCAATCGCTTAATTCGTTACCACATCTACACCAAAGGTCGCCCCACCAGCTACCGCTTTGACTGGAAGCTAACTCTGGCAGATTATCTGGGAGTGAACGAGCGGATGGAGCCTGAGACTTATCCTAGCGGCACGAGTTTAAAACCGAATCCGATGCAGGGCGATGTTGCTGCGGTGCACCATTTAAGTCGAGCTCAACGAGATGCCCTGGTCAACGTGCTGGTTAGCTTATTTAATCCGCAGGTAAATCAATCCCAACCTTCTCCCAGTCCTTCTCCCAGTCCTTCTCCCAGTCCGGCTGCAAATCCTTCTCCATCTCCTGCTCCAACTGGTGATCCTCGGTTTCCTAGACAGCCCCAGCCTGGAGATGCAAATTTGCTCTTGCCGTAGAACTGGCCCAACGGTAATATCAACAAGAATATTAGTGATATAAAAGCATGAATGGTTCGGCAGCTTAAAATAGGTTCTGGCTGGCGCTTAGGGTGGGATCCGGAACAGGAAATCTTTCAAGGTTTGGTAGGCACAGAAGATTGGGCGATCGAACTCACTGCTTCTGAATTTGAAGATTTTTGCCGACTGACAATTCAGTTAGGCAAGACCATGCAGCGAATGCAAGCTGAATTGATGGACGAAGAGCGGATTAGCTGCGAAGCAGAAAGTGATTTGCTCTGGATGGAAGTAGAAGGATTTCCCACGGCCTATCGATTGCGCCTGATCCTCTTGTCGGGTCGGCGAGCCGAAGCAGAGTGGTCCGAAACTGCTATGCCAGAATTGCTGCAGGCAGTTCAAACGCTCAGAGTATTTTGAAGGGGCGGCAATCGATCTGCTTGAGGTTGATTCAGCTCCTGTTGATTCAGATCGCACGGCAGCTTGATCACAAATTCTGCTCCTTCTCCAGGCGAGGAATGCACTGTAAGTTCACCGCCATGTTTTTCCACAATCACCTGATAGCTAATTGCTAAACCCAGTCCGGTTCCTTTGCCAATTCGTTTAGTTGTGAAAAACGGATCAAACAACCTCGTTTGCATGGCCTGAGAAATGCCTGCCCCATTGTCTGCGATCGATATCATCACTTGCTTGGCAGGCAAAGTTTTTGTGCAAATTCGGATGGTCCCAGGGCGTTGTTTCTTTTCTTCAAACGTGCGAGTCGCATCATATTCCTCTAAAGCATCGATTGCATTACTCAGAATATTCATGAATACCTGATTGAGTTGCCCTGCGAAGCAGTTCACAAGTGGAATATCCCCGTATTCTTTGATTACTTGGATTTCGGGGCGATCGGGCGTGGCTTTCAAACGGTGTTGCAGAATGATTAAGGTACTATCAATGCCTTCATGAAGGTTAACATTCTTAATTTCAGCTTCATCAATTCGGGAGAAGTTGCGTAATGACAGCACGATTTCCCGAATGCGTTCAGTCCCAACTCGCATGGATTGCATCAGTTTAGTCAGATCGGCAGCAAGAAAGTCCAGTTCAATTTCTTCTAGTTCTGCCGCAATGGCTTGGGGTGGCTGCGGGTAATGTTGCTGATAAAGATCAATCAATTGCAATAAGGATTGAGTGTATTCATTGGCATGGGACAAATTACCATGGATGAAGTTGACCGGATTGTTAATTTCATGCGCAATGCCTGCCACCATCTGACCTAAACTAGACATTTTTTCTGCTTGAATTAACTGCATTTGGGTTGCTTTTTGCTGCTCCAGCAACTCCTTCACCTGAGAAATCAATTGGTTCAATGCCTGGGTCAATTGCCCGACTTCATCAGTTGTCGTCACAGGGGCTTGCAGGTCAAAATCTGCTTCTTCGGAAACTCTTTGGGCGATCGCCGTTGCAGACTTCAGCGGCTGTACAATCAAATGGCTAATATAAGCAGCAGCTAAAGTAGCGATCGTTAAAGATAGCATCATGCTCAAAAGAATGATTTGCAAGCGCAAGATAGCTGCTTGCTTAGAAGCTGCTTCAATAGCTGCATACTCCCGGTAAGAGTTGGCGATCAGTCGATCGAGCTGGGGAGAAATCTCTAAAAAACGTTGTGTCAGTAGGGTTTGTTGAGAGTCTTCCAGTTTGTCTTGGGCCTGCTTAAAGGCAGTCCTGGACTGTTGCTCACTGTCATCAATTTGCTGCTGCAACTGCTCTAATTGAGAAATATAAGCTGAAATAATATATGTGTAACTTTCTATAAACTTGGGCAATATTTCCGCATGCCAATCGCTTGATAAATCGCTGTGGGCCTGTAATTCAATTAACTGCCTCCACGATTGTTTCAGATTTTGAATGCTTGCCTGAAGAGAGGTTTCAGCAGCAAGTGATGGCTCTTCCGAATCGCTAACAACTTGAGCATAATGAACCACTTTTAATGTGTTGAGCTGAACCTGGTGAAATAACTGAATTTCCTGCTGGGCATGTTGCTGTAAGAGGATTGCTTGCTGTTGGGCCCGATCGCCAACCAGGGTTCCCAGCACGGTTCCAGCAGTTGTCAAGCTCAGAATGATGACATACCCTAACGCGATCTTGCGGCGAACAGATATCGCACATAACCACTGTTTAAATCCGGATGAGTAGCTAGTGTAAACAGTTTTGCGATCGCTTCGATTGGGAAGCAGAGGCGCAGGCATGAAATCAGGATTCATCATATGCCAAAGGAGCAACCAGCAGGACGTGCCAGTTGATAAGCTTGCCCCTAGTGTTCCCGTTTGCTCTACAACCATCACAAATTTTGGGGTTGGCTGCAATCGATCCTTCTTCCTGGCCAAAATTGATCCCATCTTCCGAGTGAGATGATTTTTTCAAGTTTTGAGGTGCAGGTCTTTGATATCTGTGCTATACTGGTTAAGCACAAATTGAGTGCATCGGGGCGTAGCGCAGCTTGGTAGCGCACTACTTTGGGGTAGTAGGGGTCGTGGGTTCAAATCCCGCCGCTCCGATCCGCTTTTCAGGCTCTATGACTGAGTTGTAGAGCCTACCCCACCAAAAAGCATTTGGCATTACTTGGCATATTTTGAGCGTTTGTACCATCGAATAAGGTGCAAATAGTGAACACGCAATTAGTGCTGTTTTTGCTCGATCGCAACTCCCGATCCTGCAATATCTGTTAGAGGTCTCGAACTAAAGTATTTGGTGCTGTCGGTTGCCAGCAGTAGGGTATCAGCAAACAAGCGCTAGCCCTCCAACTGAGAATTGCTGAAGGGTAACCTTCTCCAGATCGATTAAGATATTAGGGTGCTATAGTTTCCCCGATCGACTATCCCAGTAATCTGCAGTGTGTCATCAAAGATAACCAGATTCGCAATGTAATTTGGGGCAATTCTGCCTAACAGATCATCCATCCTGATCGCCTGCGCTGGATACAGGGAGGCCATCCGCAGCACTTCTGATAACGGTAACTTTAAGTGACGTACACAGTTCGTAACTGCTTCGATCATCGTTAGCGCCGAGCCAGCCAATGTCCCATCTAGCGAGACACATTTACCGTCTTGACAAAAGACTTCCTGGCCACCGATCCAAAAGGACTGGATTTCAGCGCCTGCGGGTGGCGTGGCATCCGTAACCAAAATGAGCTTATCTTGCTTCAGTTTTTGGGCCAGGGCGATCGACTCAAAGTGGACATGATAACCATCTGCAATAATGCCTGCGTATACATCCGCTCGGCTCAATACCGCTCCAACCATGCCGGGATGACGTCCTAACCAAGGAGACATGGCATTGAATAAATGCGTTACCATGCCGATGCCTGCATTAAATCCGGTCATCGCCTGCTCAAACGTTGCGTCTGTATGTCCTGCGGAAACTAGAATTCCTTGATTGATTAAAAGCTGAATATCTGCTGGACTAACCTGTTCCGGAGCCAAAGTCACCAATTTCACCACTTCTCGACCCGCTGCGGCAATCTGCTCCAGCATGGATCGATCGGGCTGACGCACATAAGCTTCATTGTGAATCCCTTTGCGTTTGGGGTTGAGATACGGACCTTCGAGGTGTAGTCCTAACACATTCCAGGGGCTAGCTTGACGATAGGTTGCAACAACCTCTATGGCTCGCAACATATCCGCATCGGCAGCAGTAATTAATGTCGGTAAATAGCTCGTCGTACCACTCTTTAAGTTAGCGGCATGCATGATCTCCAGCGTTTCAGGCGTAATCACATCGTTAAACATGACGCCACCACAGCCATTGAGCTGCAAATCAATAAATCCGGGAGCAACATGACATCCCGCCAGATCGATCGATCGGCAATGAACAGGCAAATTTTCAACCGGCGGAATGCCAACGATCTTCTGGCCATCAATCAAAATTGCGTGATCGGTGAGTTCTGCCTGACTGGTGTAAATTGTGCAGTTGGTTAAGGCATACATAAGTCAATTCAAAGGTTGGTTGAAAGCTCGCAAAATCATGGTAATAAAGTTGGACAATCTCGTTCTAATTCCATGAAATATTTTACCGTTTTCACCTTTAGCTCTAATGTTGCCTCATCATCACAAACAATCATACTGCGCGGATGAAGTTGTAATGCAGAAACCGTCCACAGGTGATTCACATTTCCTTCAATGGCATGTTGAAGCGCGATCGCTTTTTTGTAACCTTGCGCCAAAATCATAATTTCTCTTGCATCCATAATCGTGCCAACCCCTACCGTCAGAGCAGATTTGGGAACTTGATTCACGTCATCATTGAAAAATCGGGCATTTGCCGATCGCGTACTATCGGTCAATGTTTTGATACGGGTGCGAGATTGCAGCGATGATCCAGGTTCATTAAAGGCAATATGGCCATCTTCGCCAACACCGCCAATGAATAACTCAACTCCTCCCAAAGCTTGAATTTTCTGTTCATATTGCCGACATTCTGCCTCAATATCGGCTGTATTACCATCTAGAAGATGAACTTGATCGGATGGAATATCAATGTGATTAAACAAATGGCGATGCATAAACGAATAGTAGCTCTCTGGATGCGTCTTCGGTAAGCCCACATATTCGTCCATATTGAACGTCACGACATGTTGAAAACTCAATTCTCCCATTTGATGCAATTCAATTAGCTTTTTGTAGAGCTTGAGTGGGGTACTGCCTGTGGGTAAACCTAAGACAAACGGTCGATCGCTCCTAGGGGCAAATGCTGTAATCCGCTGTTTCACATAGCGGGCAGCCCAATCTGCAACGGCATCAGGATTGTTTTGAACGATAAGACGCATAAAATTTGACCTGCAAGAATGCTGCGAAATGCTTCCTCTCTCCCTCATAATGAAGCATGTCACTGATGGGGAACGGCCTCAATTCATGGAATTTTTGACGATCCTATTGTCTGCGCTATTCAGCCTCTTTTCGCCTGCCGGATTTGTTGCTGAACAGGTGGCTGCTCAAGCCATTCGCAATCAGTTTGATCAGGTTGAAACGCTGGCTGTCCGGATTGATAGCACTCCCAATTATCAGTTGGTGCAGGGAAAGGCCGATCGAATTCGAATTGCGGGGCGAGGCATTTATCCAGAAGCCGATCTCCGGATCGCAGCGTTGGACATCGAAACAGATGCGATCGCGATTTCGCCAACTAGCTTGCGGACCGGGAACCCTCAACTTGAAAAACCGCTGAATGCCGGGATTCATCTAGTTCTCACCCGTGAAGATATCAATCGAGCTTTACAGTCGCCTGAAGTGACCGATCGCCTCCGCAATCTCAGTTTTGATCTACTGGGTTCTCCTGCTCAGCAACTCGAACGCTATGATTTTGTCGATCCTCAGGTGACATTCCTGGAAAATCAGCGCATCCGACTGCAAGTGACATTGCAATCCCAGCAAACTGCAACCCAGGTGACGATCATCGCAGAGACGGGCATTCAAATCACTAACGGTCGCCAACTGCAGCTAATTGATCCGATTGCCAAAATTAATGACAGACCTTTACCACCGCAGTTAATTAACCTCCTGGTAGGTGGCATCAACGATCGTCTGGACCTGGCCAAGTTAGAAGAGCAGGGGATTACTGCCCGAATTCTTCAGTGGAATGTCGATCGCGATCAGTTGAGCCTTGCTGCATTTATTCGGGTTGAGCCAGAATTTGATCCTTCATCTCTAACGCAGTGATCGGCATTAAGTGATGGGATGGAAATAGAATGCAGCTCCCAGAATTGCGTAGGTAGCCAGCAGCAAAGCACCTTCCAACCAGTTCGATCGTCCATCTAAGCTGATCAGATTCGCCACAGTCACCGCTAAAGCAACCGCAACCACCTCAAACAAATTGAAATTGAGATCCATTGGCTGACCGATCGCCTGTCCAACCAGCACCAGCAACGGAGCCACCAGCAGCGCTACCAGTAAGCTGGAACCCATTGCGACCGAAACCGAAAGATCCATATTATTTTTCAAGGCCACACTGACTGCCGTGACATATTCCGCAGCACCGCCCACTAACGGCAGCAAAATCACCCCGGTGAACAGCGGCGTTAAACCCAGTCCTTTTGTTGCTTCTTCGACTGCCCCCACAAAAATTTCCGACTCAAACGCCACACCGATCGTCGCAACCACTAAAACTCCCAACCACAGCCAGAGATTGGGCTTGTGGGCCTCGTCTTGTCCCTGCTCTTCCTCCAGATCCACGACACTCACGTCATAGAGATAGCTATGGGTTTTGAGCGAGAAAACCAAAGTTAGGGCATAAACGATCATCAAAATGATGGCAGCCGCGATCGACAGTTTGGCAATTTCCGGTTCATTCACGCCGCCTGAAGTCGCAACAACCAATGCTGGTAGCACCAGGGCTGCAACAGCCAATGTCATGGTGGATCCGTTCACCCGGGCAATCACGGGCTGAAAAGATTGTTCTTTATAGCGAAAGCCACCCAGCAGCATAGACAGACCCATCACCAGCAGCAAGTTGCTAACTACCGTGCCGGTAATACTGGCTTTAACGATGTCCACTAAACCCGACTTTAAGGCCACCAAGGCAATGATCAACTCGGTCGCGTTACCAAAAACGGCATTCATTAGAGCACCGATCGACGGACCCGTGACGATCGCCACTTCTTCCGTTGCAGTACTAAGCCAAATGGCTAAAGGTACGATCGCTAAGGCGGATAGGCCAAAGACAATCAAAGCACCCCACTCCAACCGCTCAGCTGCGATCGAAATGGGGATGAAAATTAACAGCGCGAATGAAATGAATTTTTTGATGGACATAGATTTGTAGGTCGAATGGCCTTTCCAAACATCAACGCAGGACTGCTGGTTCACAATCCTGCTGATGCCATTCATGGTAAAGCCTTCCGGCTTTTTTGAATTGCAAGCGAGCCTAACCCACGCCTTCAAGCACCGGATGGAAGAAGAAAGCGGCCCCAATCACAAAATAGGTGGCTAGCAGCAAAGTGCCTTCCAGCCAGTTGGACTGTCCATCTGAGCTAACGGAATTGGCGATCAAAACGGCAACACCAACCGCAACCAGCTCAAAGGCATTAAAGTCGAGATCCATCGGCTGTCCGAAAAACCAACCTGCGATCACCAGCACGGGTGCCACAAATAGCGCAATCTGCAAACTCGATCCGAGTGCAACCGAAACCGCCAAATCCATTTTATTTTTCATGGCCACGACAACTGCCGTCGCATGTTCTGCCGCGTTGCCAATAATCGGCAGCAAGATAATTCCAGTGAACAGCTGAGTCAGGCCCAATTGCTGGGTTGCTTCCTCTAAAGCGCCTACCAGCAGCTCTGATTCGACTGCCACCAGTAACGTCACCACCAGCAAAACACCCACCCAGAGCCAGAGATTCGGTTTTTGCCCCTCTTCTGTGAAACCACCTTCTTCTTCTGAAGCCACGCCCACGTCATAGAGATAGCTGTGGGTTTTCATCGAGAAGAACAGCGTCAGGACATACACCGCAATCAAGGCAATCGCCACAACGATCGACAATTGCTGCATGACGGATTCGCTCACGCCCGCCGAAGTAAAATCCACGGCGCTGGGCATCAGAATGGCAATTACAGCCAAATTCATGGTTGAGGCGTTAATGCGGGCTACCGTAGGTTGAAACTTCTGTTCCTTAAAGCGCAAGCCACCAAGAAACATCGCAAAGCCCATGACCAGCAGCAGGTTGCTGATAATTGATCCGGTGAGGCTGGCTTTTACGACATTAATCGCTCCGGCTTTGAGCGCCACTAGGGCAATAATCAATTCTGTGGCGTTACCAAAGGTCGCATTCAGCAAACCGCCGATCGAAGGACCGACCACAACCGCAATTTCCTCAGTCGCTGTTCCCATCCAGGCTGCCAAAGGCAAAATGGCCAGACAGGCTGTAATGAAAACCGTGAGTTCGCCCCAATGCAAGAGTTCAGCAGCGATCGAGATCGGAATAAAAATCAGTAGAGCAGTAAAAATCAGGGTTTTAGTCATGGCAAATGAATGGTCATGGGTTTAGAGGTCAAGTTTGACTTGCAGGAGGTTCCGCTTGATCTAGCCTTCCCTGTGATACCTCAAGCAATCAGAATTGTCAGCCCAGAGACAGAGCACGCGGCAAAGTTTGAAGTTCTTCGTTACACTCATTTACAGAATCTTCCCAATCGTGGGTAAAAAACTGCGTTTTGGCAATCACCCTCACTCTATTTATCAAGCCGACTTATGACTGTTGTATATCCCCGTAAACTGGAAAGCTCGCTTGGGGCCATGAGCGCTCGCGATGTGATGAAGCAGGTCGTGCGCGATCGCGAAATCCATTTGCTGACCCTAAACCGCTACCGTTATAGTGAGCAGCGGAGCTGTAAGGATTTGACCGATCTGATCGAACAGTTGAACGGCAAAGCGCCTGAGCTCATTCGAGATCTGTCTCGCCATATTTCTGATGAAGCGCGGCACGCCATGTGGTTAACCGAGCTGCTGGTTGATTTGGGAGCTGAAGTTGGAACACCGCTTGGATCCTCCTATATTGACGAATTTGAACGGTTGCTCGATCGCGAATATGGAAACCCTCAGGAAAGCCTGGATGACTTTTTGATTTCCTCCCTGGCCGCGATCAACGTTACCGAAAAGCGGGGCTGCGAATATTTTTCGGGCCATATTCATGCGCTGAAGCAAGCACCGCAAACGGAAGAGAACATCAAAATCCGCGAGACGATCGAAAAAATTCTGCCGGAAGAAGCGGGTCATGTGCGCTGGGGCAATCGCTGGCTGGCTGAAATGGCTCGCAAGAGTCCGGAACATGCTCAGAAAGTTGAACAGGCCAAGCTCAAATATGCAGCGATCGAACAGGCGGCCTTTGTGTCTGGGATGGATATCACGCTGGGTGCAGAACTGCGTCGCGTCGGCAACCTGCTGGATATTGCGAATAACCTACCCATGTGGCAACGTCCGCAATACCTGATGGAACGCCTGCCCCAAACCTTGCTGGCCCCTGATCTGCAACGTACACGCATTACGGCAGCGCAACGGGCCTGGGAACGCGATCCGCAAGCTTTTATGGAACGATTCGTGCCCATGTTCCTGAGCGGATTGACAAAAGGACAGAAGAATTAATTGTATTTCAACCATCACCTCTAGATCACAAATCCTGTTGAGATCCCCCAAAGCTTCTATGGGAATGGGCTTGCGTAAAAAAAGAACCCAAAGTGTCTTCAAGTCCCTCTTTTTAAGGGGGATTTGGGGGGATCGATGCAAGGATCTTCACCAAACAAATTCAGTTTCAATCGCTTGATTCTGTAGCGGCTAATGGG
Organism: Elainella saxicola E1; assembly: GCA_002796835.1. Classification (GTDB taxonomy): domain Bacteria; phylum Cyanobacteriota; class Cyanobacteriia; order Elainellales; family Elainellaceae; genus Elainella; species Elainella saxicola. Next base: position 63,291 of record LUGL01000024.1, read on the forward strand.
TCACACCTTTATTATCATTCGTGTCTAAAAGATCATCAACATAGCTGTTCCAATCACGATCGTCACCAGCGTTAACGGCAGTCCAAACTTGAGATGATCGATAAAGCTTAAGCGATAGCCCAACTTTCCGGCTGCTTCCGCCACAATGAGATTGGCAACTGATCCAAATAAAGTCAAATTGCCTGCTAAGGTTGAACTCATGGCCAGCAGCAACCAGGCTTGTTTATCATCCGGTTGAATCAGGGATTGCAGGAGCAGTACAGCCGGAACATTCGAGATTAAATTGGAAAGTACTGTAGTGACGGCGACTAGGCCGATCGCTCCATGGGTCCAGTTCTCGAAGAACTTCAGCAGATCCAATTCCTGAGTGCAGCGAGTCAGGATAAATAAACCGGAGAACATCACGAGTAAATCCCATTCCACATAGCGAAGAATACGTTGTGGTTTAATCCGTCTGGTAATCAGTAACAAAGCGGCTGCGACAAAAGCAGCATTGGCAATGGGAATGCCGATCGCAAAAGCAATGAGCAGCAAGATCGTGATTGTGACGACCTTAATCAATAACGGCTGATAGATGCGAGTCCGGACTTCTGGAATCTGTTCGCAAGGTTGCAGTGAACGGACTTCTGGATAGAACCACCAGAGCATGATGAGCTGTATGAATAAGCCGATTAGAGCAACTGGTGTGAGAGCTATTGCAAATTCCAGATAGGGAATCTGCGAAAATGAACCAATCAAGATATTTTGGGGATTGCCACTAATGGTTGCGACCGAACCCAGATTGGTAGAAGCTGCTAAGGCCAGCAAATAGGGAATGGGATTTAAGCCCAAAGTTTGAGTCAGATTCAGCACCAAAGGCGTAAAAACGATCGCAATGGTGTCATTTAAGAAAAATGCAGATAGCAATCCACTGCCGATCGACAAAGCCACCAACAGGCCAAACGGGCTCCGCGTTAATCGCATTAGTAAGGACAGCGCAACCTGAAAAAAGCCGGAATAGGCTAAATTTGCATTCACTACCATCATGCTGAGCAGGAAAACGATCGTCGTGGCATCGATCGATCGCCAAGCTTCTTCCAGCGACAGCAATCCTAATCCAACTAATAAGGCTGATCCAACTAGGGCGATCGTGGCGCGATTCATGCGGAGTCCAGGTAAATAGCCTAACGCTAAGCCAAGATAGCTGATCCCCAAGATAGTATATTGCACAAAAGTAAGCAGAGCTGGCATCAACCTCCCACTGGTTCTAGCGCAACAAAGGAGCTGACTAATTTTATACTGGCTCTATCTCGCTACGCTGATGTACTACAAAACAATTGCGTTCCCCACTGCTTGCAGCCAAGACTTTCATTCCCAACCTCAGACCGAAGTGATAATAGGCTTAAAGTTGAATAAATGTAAATTACAAATCTATATCTAAGGCTCATACTACGCTAACTCTAAATTAAAATTTGAGTTAAAAATATTTAGCACCTCTCTCTTAATTACGATTCCCGCTCAGATCGTTTCGATATCATTATTAGTAACGGAGGACTCACTATTCCTGGACTTGTCACTGCTTCCAATTTTGAGTATTTCCAGATTAGGGGGAGTTCAGGGGACAACACGATCACAGCGGGTGCTCCTGCTCCTGGGGCTACTCAGTGCTATGCATTGGATGGCGGGTTAGGCAATGATATTCTCAACGGCAGCACTGTTGATAACTTATTTAATGGCGATGAGGGCAATGATATCATCAACGGGAATGCAGGCAATGACATGATGCAAAGTGGTCCCGGTGATGACACACTCAATGGTGGATTCGGCAACGACTGGATGAGTGGAGGAACCAGTAATGATGTTTACTTTGTAGATAGCACGTTCGATGTCATTGTTGAAGGAGCTGATGAAGGCATCGATACAGTGAAAGCTTCCATTTCTTATACGATTCTCAGCGAAATCGAAAAAGTTATTTTGACTGGCACTGCTTTAGGGGGAACAGGATATGAGCGAGCCAACATCATTACTGGCAACAGTAAAGGTAATACTCTGAATGGATTTGGTGGCAATGATACGCTGACTGGCGCTGCTGGTGCAGATACATTGGCTGGTGGAAATGGGAACGATCGCCTAACGGGTGGTGCAGGTAATGATAGTTTATCAGGCGGGGCAGGACGCGATCGGTTTATTTACACTACAACCAGTGCTTATACGGCAACCGCAGTTGGCACAGACACAATTTTGGATTTTAGCCTTAACAACGACAAAATTGTGCTTGACCTGACCACCTTTACGGCTCTCAGCAGCTTAGCTGGCAATGGATTCAGTAATAGTAATGACTTTACTACAGTCACTGATAATTTGCAAGTTGAAGCAAGCGCTGCGGTTATTGTTTATAACACGACGAATGGTAATCTGTTCTATAACCAGAACGGGAACGCTCCAGGTTTAGGAACCGGTAGCTGCTTTGCCATACTCAGTGGTAATCCCCTCCTTAGTGCAAGCAATGCAGCAAGCAATTTTGTGATTCAGGTATAGTTCAGCTTCACAGATTTAACCTCATCCTTTCAGCAAGTCTAGTTGATCGTCTTTTCTTGATTCTGTGATAGCAATTTTGTCTATGCGGATCGTCTTTAACGAAAATACCACAGTTGATTCTGAGGATTCAGTCACTGTGGTATTTTAATGAATGATTAAACTCTACAATTTTGGTCCTTTATAATAGACTTTGCTGCCGCTATCAGGAACGAAGTAACAGTTGCGGTAGGATCGCCATAATGCTTTCCAGATAGGTTCATGGGAAACATGATAGTGCTCACCTAAAACAGGCTTGATGGCCTCAGTTGCTTCCAGTAAGTGATAATGGGGGATGGTAATGAAAATATGGTGAGCAACGTGAGTCCCAATATTATGATGAATTGGATTCACAAAGCCGTAGTTGCGATCGATCGTGGAAAGTGCCCCTTTGAGGAAGTACCAATCTTTGCCACGATACCAGGGAATTTCTTCATCAGTATGGTGCAGAAAGGTGACCAAATCCAGCCATGCCACAAAGACCAGATAGGGCATTAGGTAGTACTGGAATACAAAGCCGATACCATAGTGCAATCCAAGCGCCGTTAGAAAACTCAGCATCAAGACACAGCAAATCGTACTGGTGAGGACCTGCCACTTTTCATGGGGACGGAAGAGCGGACTTTCAGGCAAGAAGTGAGAGCCTTGCTTTCCGGGCGATCGCCGAAATAAGTACAGCGGATAGACGACCAAAATAAGATGGAAACGAGCGAGTTTTTCGTACCACGCCATATTGTAGTACTGTGTTTCCGTGACCGGGTACCAGCTTTCATCGGTATCGATGTTGCCAGTGTTGGCATGATGCGTGCGATGACTGATGCGCCAGCCATGAAAAGGAACCAAGAGTGGGGTATGACAAATGTGACCTAGAAAATGGTTAAGCCAGCGATAGCGGGAGAATGATCCATGCCCACAATCATGACCGACCACGAACAATGCCCAAAAAAAAGTGCCTTGCAAAATCCAGAAAATTGGAAAGAACCAGGCTTGATTAATCTGAGCAGCTATCCAATAAAGCAAGGCGATGAGGCCAAAATCAAGAAATAGGTAGGAGAACGATCGCCAGAGACTAGATTGAAAACAGTGCGCCGGAATTGCCGAACGCACATCCTGAAGCGTGAAGGGTAGAGTTTCACGAACGAGCGGACGAGAAGCTAAGTTTAAGGTCACTTTGTCAAGGTACTGATAGGTAACAAAAGGGAGGGTTGTGACCTAACCCCATGAAAGAGGATGAAACACAACTCCCCACCGGAAGAATATTTTAATCCTTAATGATCCTTTACAAATAGAGAATGTTTGCCTATCTTTCGCCCCAGCTCTATTGATTTTTAGGTGTAGAGATGATCAAAGTTAGGAGATGCCTGGATGGTTGACGCTTCTAACTGCCTTGAAAAATAATGTAAATTGCCCAGAGCGCTGCAAAACTGGCGAGAAACGTAGACCAGAGCGGATGATAGCTGCGTAGCGTCCTACCGCTGGTTTGAGCCTGAATAGTTTCCACATCAATCCAGGGGGTAGCACCTCGACGGAACCAGCCCGTCACAATGACAGGTCGATCGATCCAAACAACAGGTCGTAATGCTTTCGGAAACAGATCGCCCAGCCAACCCCAGCTAGAGGTGTAGTGCAGTCGAATCACACCTGTAGGAGTTTGCAACATCAGATCACGGTAAAGCCAGTTGTGAAAGCCTTTTCGCCCCAATAAAGTACCACTCAGTCGCACAGCCTGACTATCGATCGGCAAAGTGCTTGGATCGATCAACAACTCGGCCAGATCAGGATCGACCCGCAAACTCGATCGCTTGATGTCTGGAAACGAGGGGTTGATCCGCAAAAACATGCCAATGCTGAACCCAAGCAGACAGCAGGCCAGCAGCACTGACCGATCGCCCGCCAACCAAGCCAGTTCAAACCAGCGCAACTGTCGGGCCAACCAGCCAAACGCCCAGAGCAACATCGCTACCGAAAAACCGATCGGTATGCCAAAGAAAGGAGCCCCTTGCAGCAGCAGGCGTTGTCTTTGAGGCAGCGGTCGCTCGCGCAATGGACGCCAATCCAATTCTGACTCTAAGCGCCATTTATGGGCATATTGCATCAACAAGTTGAGTCGATCGCCTAAAGGTGGATGGGTATTGTTCACGCTTAACCAGGAGCGGGAGGGGTTGCGTCGGTCCCATTCCAATAGAGCTGAATTGCCGTCATAGGTGCTGCCGATCGTCAGACCATTGCGATAGCCCACTGGCAGCAGCATTTCCAGGCTTTCGAGCAGCGCATCCGTTTGTTTCTGCTGCTGAATCTGTTGAGCAGTGCCCAGAGCTACTTTCAGCAACGCTCGTGTCAGGCCGTTGGGATTCCCCGTCAGTTCAGTGGCTAGCCGATCGCTATAGTAGAGCCGCACTCGCGATAACCAGAGCCCCGGTATGCGCAATAACCAAAACAAGCCGTAATGCAGGGAGGAAATTGCCACCACCACCGTTTGCAAGACGCGATCATGCTGACGATCGCCCCAAGCGGCCACTTTCCAATAAATCTGATAGGAAATTTGGGCCATCAACGCGATCGTAGACATCACCCCCAGATCCCAGTAGCGAATATGGGCGAGTTCTGCCGCAATTAAGGCTACAATCTCATCTTCCTGAAGCTGCTTGAGCAACCCTTGACTCACAACAATGCGAGCAGTGCGGGGCAAATTGCCATAGGAAAAAACTACGGGAGCCTCGATCGGCAACTGCTTCAGGATTGGAATGGGTTGGCGACGTTGACCACTGACTCGTTTCAGCAACCGGACTGCTTCTGGGCTCACCTGCCCCAACTGATCGAGTGAGCAGGATTTGGCCTGGTAAGCGCGCAGCAAAAAATCCAGCAACCAGGGAGAAACTACCCAAAAGACGACTATCAGCCCGATCACAAAAACAGTCCATTCGATCGGCAGAATCAGGCGAGGAATAGGGGTAAACCAGCTTATGCGCGTCGAAATCCAGTTCCAACTCTGACAGATTCCCTGCAATCCAGTGCGGATGATCCAGAACAAGAGCACGATCGATCCGGCTTCAAGCGCAAACAGGCTAGAAACATCTATCTGACCCAGTGAGGTCCATTTTTGACTGCGACCTGCGTTTTGCCAGAGGGCTTTTGGAGAGGAGAGGGTGACTGAGGAGGGTGGCGTGAGAGGGGTGGAGGATGGAGGGAGAGGGGGAGAGGGAGAGGGTGTTTCCTGAACGGATGGAACGGGCTTAGCGGCAGCAATGGGGCGTTGGGCAGTCGAATTTCCAGACAATGGCACAAAACCGGTGACATCCGGGGTGGCGGCATCCGGGGAAAGGGGGGTGAAGCCAGTCGCATCAGGTTGAGGAGAGTGGATGGGAGCTGACTCGATCTGGGTGAGTTCCGCTAAAGTCTGCTGGCTCCAGGTTTGCACTTGCGGATTGGCATGCTGGATCAACGGCTGGCAGAGCTGAATCGCCCGATCGATCTGCTGCGTGCGTTTATAGGCTTTGATCAGTCCCATTTGCGCCTTCACCTGGATCGTGGCATCAGGGCTCGCCTGACAAGCTTCGAGCTGGGCGATCGCGGCTTGATAATCTTTTTGCTTCAGCGCAGCCAATCCGGCTTGGAGCTTCTGCGGAAGAGTGGATGCACTGGATTGGGCAGAGGCCCCCGATGAATCAGAAAAGTGAGTCATACCGCTGAGGATGGGTTGTCACTGCGTAGAATACCCCACCTATTCTTTTAGCGAACTTTCGCAACTTTATGTCTAAGCATCTTTCCTTCACTGAAATTTTGAGATTTGTAGATTCAAAATCCCTGAAATTACCCTGAGGTCCGACAGGACGCAGAAGTTAGGTTGTACGTATCCCTACATAGGTGTCGAAATTGTTGGGTGTTGTGATACTGACCTGTTGAGACAAAGCTGAGCTGAACGGATTGTTTCGATTCCCCTAATTTGTCACGATGGTCACCTTCAACTTTACCTATCAACCTGGTATTACCCTGCAACAAATGATCGGCTTTGAAATTGCAGGCCGACTCTGGAGTACCTACTTCACCGATCCAGTCACAGTCAACATCCATGTTGGCACAAGCAACCTCGACCAAAGTGTATTAGCAGGTGCGCTGTCGGGATACAAAACAGCAATTCCGTACACCGGGTATGAAACAAATGGGCTGAGAAGCTACATCCAAAATGATGCTAAATCACAAGATGATTCGACAGCCTACAATAGCTCAATTACAACTTCAATGAATGGTGGAGCGTTCATCATTTATGATGCCTCTGGTCAAGCCTTAGGAGCGAGGATCGCAAATGGGACTAGCGTTTCGATTCCCCGTGCGAATGCTAAAGCACTGAATGTACCACTCGACAATGCAGCAGGGTTGGATGGCTACATTATTGTCAATCAAACGGTCAAAAATACGGCAGGGCAAGTTGTGCCTTGGGGCTATAACTACAGTTCAGCAACTGTGGCCAGTAATACGATCGATTTTGTCAGTGTGGCGGCTCATGAAATCGGCCATGTGTTGGGTTTTGTTAGTGGAGTCGATCGCCCCTGGAAATTCACTGTTGCAGGTTCTTCCTCCTTATCTTACGAAGAATCAAGGTCTTTGTTAGAAGAACGGATCAATGAATCAACGCCATTAGATCTGTTCCGGACGTTGGATATCTCTAATGTCGCATCAAGTGTGACTCGTGAGCGCTCTATCGGCGGCAGTCCCTTCCTCTCTCTGAGCAATGGGAATACTTCAACAGCACTTGGCTATTTTGCAACTGGCAAAGACAAAACCCAGGGAGGAAACGGATTTCAGGCCAGCCATTGGCTCGGGCAAGGAACATCGTCAGGTCTGATGAATGCGACTGTAGGAACTGGGATTCGAGCCAGTTTTGCCAATCTCGATTTGCGTACTTTTGATGTGATTGGCTGGGATCGTTCTACGGCAACTACGAGTACTAGCCTGAGCTGGTCCACCTTACTGAGTCAGGCGAAACAGGCGCTCGCCAACCGCATCAGTAAAACAACCACCTGGCTGGATAGTAATACCACCACTGCAACCAGTTTACTTTCTCAAGACCGTTTGACCGATGTGGATGCCATGGCAGATGCAAATCCTAACATCTACGAAGGCAGAGCGAACCATCCAGGAGGTTCCTGGCAAGAACTCTTCAGTTTGTTGAGTGAACAGGGACTGTACGACAGTTTGGCAACTGATCAAACTAGCAAGCCTCCCCAGGCCACACAAGATTCAGATGTGTTAGCAGGCAGCACAGAGGATGATGTCCTGGCAGGACACCAAGGCCATGATCAGTTGATTGGCTTTACTGGAGACGATCGGCTCGCAGGCAATCGTGGTCAGGATGTTTTATTGGGCAACTTGGGTTGCGATCGGATATCTGGTGGCGTGGGCGATGATCTACTCGTTGGCGGTCGGGGGGGCGATCGTCTGATTGGGGGGCAAGGAAAAGATATCTTTGTCATCCAGAATCGGTTTGGCATGGATGAGGTGGCAGATTTCACCAATGGGCAAGACCAACTCCTTTTAGACCAGGGGCTACAGTTTGGTCAGTTAACCATTACCCAGCAAGGCAATGACACCTTGATTCGTCTGGAGCAAACACCGCTAATGTTGCTGCATGGTGTGAGTGCCGATCAAATAACGATCGCCGATTTTGCTTAAAACTTGCAAAGACTTTTTACCCTTGCTTGCTCTCCATTGGAGATATGCCATGCTCAGGAGCATGGGATTACACCTTAATCAATCCGCGCTCCTGAGTATTCCCTCTGCCAAAATTTCTCTAAGAAAAAATTAATTGCTCCGATCGGATTTCCTGCTTTCTTATCCCCCCACCTTCTCAGTAACTGGAAGGTTTATATTATAAGGAGTTGCAGAATTCATCATTCAGGGGGATTGTGTATTAACGGAATTCCCTGCTGAATGGGTACACGAAACCCCCTCTCGTGAATCATCACAATTCTCCCCCTCTCTATGTACCTATCACTTTGGCCCGGCAAACCCTATCCGCTCGGAGCCTTCTGGGATGGAAAGGGAACTAATTTTGCCCTATTTTCAGAACATGCAACCCAGGTTGAACTCTGTTTATTTGACAACCAGGGACGAGAAACTCGGCTCTCTTTAACCGAGGTCAGCAATTTCGTTTGGCATGGCTATGTACCTTCGATCGGCCCAGGACAGCGCTATGGCTTTCGGGTGCATGGTCCATTTAAACCCTTAGCAGGACATCGATTTAATCCCAACAAATTACTGATCGATCCCTATGCCAAGGCGATCGAAGGTGACATTCAATTTGGTGAGGCAATTTTTGGCTACGCCTGGGATCATCCCGATCAGGATCTGTCTTTTTCAGAGTTGGACGATGCCGATCTCGTGCCTAAGGCCGTTGTGATTGATGATTCGTTTGACTGGGAGGATGACACGCTGCTGCAAACGCCGCGCCACGAAACAATCATCTATGAAACGCATGTGCGGGGCTTCACCAAACTCCATCCTGAAATTCCGCATCACTTGCGCGGTACCTATGCGGGTCTGGCTCATCCTGCAGCAATTTCTCACTTTCAGGCATTAGGCATCACTGCGGTGGAACTGATGCCGGTACACCACTTTCTGGCGTTTCCAGGTCACTTGATCGATCGAGGGTTACGCAACTATTGGGGCTATGATTCGATCTGCTATTTGGCTCCCTACTCTGGCTATAGCGCCAGCGGCACCCACGGCGGTCAAGTCACTGAGTTCAAGCAGATGGTCAAAGCACTGCATAAGGCCGGAATTGAAGTAATTTTAGACGTGGTCTACAACCATACGGGCGAAGGCAATCAGTTTGGTCCAACGCTGTCTCTACGCGGCATTGATAATGCTTCCTACTATAGACTCGTCGAGTCCGAACCTCGCTATTACATGGACTTTACGGGCTGCGGCAACTCGCTGAATGTGCGCCATCCTCAGGTGTTGAAGCTGATTATGGACAGCTTGCGCTATTGGGTATTGGACATGCATGTGGATGGCTTCCGGTTTGATTTGGCTTCGGCCTTAGCTCGCGAACTCTATGCGGTCGATCGGCTGGCAGCCTTTTTCGACATCATTCACCAAGATCCCGTTCTGGCAGATGTCAAGCTGATCGCTGAGCCCTGGGATGTGGGAGAGGGTGGCTATCAAGTCGGGGAGTTTCCGCTGCTCTGGTCGGAATGGAACGGCAAGTATCGCGATACTGTCCGAGATTTTTGGCGCGGAGAAGATAGTTTGCTGGCCGATTTTGCCTATCGATTTACTGGCAGTTCCGATCTCTACCAAAGTAATGGCCGCAATCCTAGCGCCAGCATCAATTTCGTCACCGCTCACGACGGATTTACGTTACTAGATCTGGTGAGCTATAACGAAAAGCATAATGAGGATAACGCAGAAGATAACAAAGATGGGGAAAGCCATAACCGTTCCTGGAACTGTGGCGAAGAAGGTGAAACCGATGATCCAGAAATATTAGCGCTACGGCGACGGCAACAGCGAAACTTCTTGGTAACCCTGATGCTCTCGCAAGGAGTGCCCATGCTGCTTAGCGGCGATGAAATGGGCCGATCGCAACAGGGAAACAACAATGCCTATTGCCAAGATAACGAAATTTCCTGGCTGAATTGGAATTTACAGGCTGAAAATGAAGCCCTGCTAGACTTTAGTCGTCAATTGATTGAATTTCGCCGTAAGCATCCCATCTTTCGTCAACGCAAATGGTTTCAAGGTCGAGCCATTTTTGGTTCCACCGTGAAAGATATCACCTGGTTCAATCCAGATGGCAGCGAAATGACCGATCGACAGTGGGAAAACGACTATACCAAGGCAGTCAGCATTTTCTTGAACGGAGAGGAAATTACAACACCCGGTGAACGCGGTGAACGCATTATTGACGACAGTTTCTTGATCTTTTTTAATGCCCATTACGAAGCAATTGAATTTTCCATTCCTGAAGGATTGCAACCCTGGGAATGGGCAGTGATGATTGATACTCAATCAGATCGATTCTTAAATGGCACCCTGCGATACACCGAAGACAAACCAATTTTGGTAGAACCACGATCGGTCATGTTACTTCAGCGATTGGGCTAGTTGATTAAAGGATTGAATTTGTGCAAACCTAGATTTGTTTTCGAATCATTCGTTGCTCCATTCATTTGCAGCAAAACAAGATACTTTCCAGCTTGACTCAACTTTGCATCAACCTTTGGATCAACATAGTTCTCCAGGATGATGGCTGATTTGGAGGTTGATGTAATAAAAATTAAAGTGAGATTTTTACCCACCTAAACATTGAGAAACCATTGAGAAACCTATGGAAATCGGCTCCCATTACCTCGGCGATCGTCAATGTGCTTTTACAGTTTGGGCTCCTCAACTTAAACAGGTTGCAGTCCACTTCATTGCCCCCGAGGAAAAAATAGTGCCATTGCAGCAAGATGAGCAGGGCTACTGGCGCGGAACGATTGAAACTGATCCTGGTGCACTCTATTTTTATCAGCTTGATGGAGAGACCGATCGTCCCGATCCAGCCTCGAATTGCCAACCTCAGGGGGTACATGGACCTTCTCAAGTGGTGGATCACAATCAGTTCGCCTGGATGGACCAAGACTGGCAAAACAGGCCCCTTAAAGACTATGTCATCTATGAACTGCACGTAGGCACATTCACGCCAGAGGGCACATTTGAGGCCATTATTCCCCGGATTCCAGAGCTGCTAGAGCTGGGGGTGAATGCGATCGAACTGATGCCGATCGCTCAATTTCCAGGAGAACGTAACTGGGGCTATGACGGCACTTATCTCTATGGTGTGCAATATTCCTATGGCGGTGTGAACGGTCTGAAGCAGCTGATTAATGCTTGTCATCAGCAGGGCATGGCGGTCATTCTCGATACGGTGTATAACCACTTTGGGCCTGAAGGTAACTATATTGGCTGCTATGGTCCCTACTTTACCCAAAAATACAAAACGCCCTGGGGTAGCGCGATCAACTTTGACGATGCCTATAGTCCGATCGTCCGCAATTTCTTCATTCAAAATGCGCTGTACTGGTTTCGGGAATACCACATTGATGCATTGCGCCTGGATGCAACCGATCACATTTTGGATCACGGAGCCAAGCATTTTCTGCAACAGCTTGGGGAAGAAGTGGCTGTTTTCTCTCAACAGCAAGGCCGCCCTTTTTATCTGACTGCCGAATGCGATTTGAACGATGCGCGTTGGGTGCGCCCCTGTGAGAAAGGTGGGTTTGGCCTTGATGCCCAATGGAATGATGAGTTCCACCATGCTCTCCATGCGTTGCTGACAAAAGAGCAGTCTGGCTATTACGTTGATTTTGGTGACTTGCAGCATCTTGCTAAAGCCTACACTCACAATTTTGTCTATACCTGGAATTTCTCGAAAAACCGCCAGAAATATCACGGCTCCGATCCCTCAGACTGTCCACCTGATCAATTTGTCGTATTTAGCCAGAATCACGATCAGGTCGGCAATCGGATGTTGGGCGATCGGCTTTGTCATCTCATTCCTTTTGAAGCCCAGAAGTTAGCAGCGGCTACCACATTCCTATCTCCCTCAATTCCGCTAATTTTTATGGGAGAAGAATATGGTGAAACAGCTCCCTTCCAGTATTTTGTCAGCCATGGTGATCCGGACTTAGTGGCTGCTGTCCGCAAAGGACGGAAGGAAGAATTTGCGGCGTTCCATGCTGTTGGCGAAGCTCCCGATCCGCAGTCGGAAGAAACGTTTCAGCGATCGAAGCTGCATTGGGAACAACGCTATGAGGGAGAGCACAAAATCCTCTGGCAGTTCTATCAAACGCTATTGCGCTTACGGCGAGAAGTTCCAGCTTTGAGTCATGCCGATCGTCAATGTCTGGAAGTGACTCCAATGGTTGAAAAGAACTTGCTGAAGCTGCGGCGTTGGCATAACGGCAGTGAGGTATTCTGTCTGATGAATTTCCATGCAGAGGCAGTGACGGTGACAGTCACACTGCCGCCCGGAACTTGGAAAAAGCTGCTTGATTCGGCAGATACTCAATGGCATGGACCAGGCAATCCTCTGCCGGATGTAGTGCCAACTGAGCGCGATGAAACCGTTGCCCAGCAGCAATTTAACCTCAGTCCCTATAGTGTTGTGGTTTACAGCCGCTTGTAGCTAATTTCACTGAGAAGTGGAACCAGGAAGTGACGCAACGTACCCCCAGAAGGGTTTCACCCGCACGACATTTCCAGAATTTCCCGCTATGCTCCTGATACCCAATGCCTTGACCAAGTTCTAGTCAGTAGGATTTAATTCCGCTCCAATATTCATTTTTGACCTTTGTTTAATACCCTTTCGACTGCCCCTTTGACAACTATGATGCAGATTCCCCTTGCGACCTACCGCATTCAATTCCATTCAGGATTTACGTTTGAAAATGCTCGGGCGATCGTGCAATATCTAGCAGATCTGGGCATTTCCGACCTTTATGCTTCCCCGATCTTTACGGCAAGAAAGGGTAGCACTCATGGGTATGATGTGGTCAATCCCAAACAGATCAATCCTGAATTGGGCGGTGAAGCTGGATTTGAAGCATTAATTTCGGATCTGAAGACCCATCAGATTGGTTGGCTGCAAGACATTGTGCCTAACCACATGGCTTTCGATAGCCAGAATTATATGCTGGTAGATGTGCTAGAGAATGGGCCTGATTCGCATTATCACAACTACTTTGATATTGATTGGAATCATCCCTATGGCGGTATCAAAGGACGGGTGCTGGCTCCATTCCTCGGCAAATTCTATGGGGACTGCTTAGAGAGTGGCGAATTGCAGTTGAAATACAGTCAAAACGGGTTATCGATCAACTATTACAGTCTCTGCTTTCCGCTCCGCATTGAGTCCTATAATCAGGTGTTGATGTATGATTTAGCACGGCTGCGAGAAAAGATTGGCCGCAATCATCCCGACTTTGTCAAGCTGCTGGGCGTATTATATATGCTGAAGTATATTCCTTCAGGAGAGGAAGGAAGAGAGCGATATGATCAAATTTTATTTATTAAACGAATGCTGTGGGAACTGTGGAGTGACAGTTCAGATGTGCAGCAATTCATTGAAGAGAATATTCAAACCTTCAATGGTGAACCTGGTAATTCAGAAAGCTACAACTTGTTAGACAATCTCCTTTCAGAACAGTTCTTTCGATTGTCTTACTGGAAGGTGGGTAACGAAGAACTCAACTATCGTCGATTCTTCACCGTAAATGATTTAATCTCACTGCGGGTTGAAGATGAGGCTGTTTTTAATGGCATTCATGAATATATTCTTGAGCTTGTTAAGGCCAACAAATTTACTGGGTTGCGAGTCGATCATATCGACGGTCTCTATAACCCCACAGAGTATCTGAATCGCATTCGTGAGCATGTTCCTAACACCTATTTAGTGGTTGAAAAAATTCTTGAGCCCGGTGAAGAACTGCCCCTATCCTGGTCGATTCAGGGCACAAGCGGTTATGACTTCATGAGTAAAGTGAATGGTGTATTCTGCCAGCAGAATCATCAGCTTGAGTTTAGTGCCGTCTATTATCAGTTCATTGGCCGATCGACCTCTTGCGAAACCTTAATTGATGAAAACAAACGATTGATTAGCGGTAAGCATTTAGCAGGTGACATTGATAATTTGGCCCACTTGCTGAAACAGTTGAGCGATCGCTATCGATATGCCAGCGATTTCACAATGTATGGCTTGAAGCGAGCACTTGTGGAAGTTCTGGCGCTATTTCCAGTCTATCGCAGTTATATTAGTCCTGAAGGCTCACGCAAGGCCGATCAAGAATTGATTAAGCAGGTAATTGAAGAAGCTAAAGAGAACATTCCTAACTTCATCAATGAGCTGTATTTTATCGAGAAGTTTTTATCTCTGGAATTTGATGAAAACCTCAGAGCAGATGATAAAAATCAGTGGCTGCATTTCATTATGCGTCTGCAGCAGTTCACGGGTCCCTTGATGGCAAAAGGAGTCGAAGATACGGTGATGTATGTCTACAACCGCTTGCTGTCGCTCAATGAGGTGGGTTCTCATCCGGGTGAATTTGGCATCTCGGTTGATGATTTTCACAGCTTCAACCAAAACCGTTGGGCACAATGGCCTCATGCCATGAATGCAACCGCGACTCATGACACGAAGCGTGGCGAAGATGTACGCGCGAGACTGAATGTTTTGTCTGAATTGCCTGAAGAGTGGAACAATCATCTGCGCAATTGGCACGCCATTAATACGCCACTCAAAGAAACATTGGACGGTCTGGAAGCGCCCGATCGCAATGCCGAATACTTTCTCTATCAAACATTGCTGGGTGCATTTCCGTTTGATTCTGAAGAGCATCCTAAATTCATCGATCGCGTTAAGGAATATATTATTAAGGCTAGCCGAGAAGCAAAAGTTTATACTTCCTGGCAGCGTCCAGATGA
The DNA here is from genome assembly GCA_002796835.1 of Elainella saxicola E1. Classification (GTDB taxonomy): domain Bacteria; phylum Cyanobacteriota; class Cyanobacteriia; order Elainellales; family Elainellaceae; genus Elainella; species Elainella saxicola. The sequence goes on from LUGL01000024.1 coordinate 78,309, forward strand.
AGATTATGAGAACGCTTTTATTCAATTTGCGGAACGGCTACTGAAAGACTCAGATGATAATCTCTTTCTCCAAGAGTTTCGACCTTTTCAGCGAAAAATTCAGCATTATGGCATCCTGAATTCCCTCTCGCAGACTTTGCTGAAAATGACGGCACCTGGTGTACCTGATTTTTATCAGGGAGCAGAGCTTTGGGATTTGAGTTTGGTCGATCCCGATAATCGTCGGCCTATTAACTACGAAAAACGGTTAACCTATCTGGAAGAAATTCGTGCCCACATTGAAAAGGATCTGTCCGGCCTGCTGAGTGATCTAATGCGATCGCCAGAGGATGGCCGCATCAAGCTATTTTTGATCTATCAGGTTTTGCAAGCGCGACGCACCCATGCTGAACTCTTCCAGCGAGGAACTTATCAAAAACTCACCTTGAGCGGCAGTTTGAAATCCCACCTGATTGGTTTTGCCCGTGAGTTAGGAGAGACACAAGTTTTGGTGATTGCTCCCCGACTGCTAACAAGTCTGGTTAAAGAAGGAGAATATCCTTTGGGAGAGCAAGTCTGGCATGAAACTCGGATCACGCAGGCACCTGGTTTATCTATCTGTTGGAAAAACGTGATTACCGGCCAAGAAATTCAGAGTGAAGATACGCTCTGGGTTCGGGATATTTTGAGTGAATTTCCCGTTGCTTTGCTGGTTGGCAGAGTGGAAACTTCCTCCCGTCCTGGAACAGCTGCTGATAATGCGGTTTTATCACAAGCTGATTCTTGATCAGTGAATAGGCTGTTCTTGAATCTACTGTGGTTTCTCGTTAACCAATTCATTCACCTCAAATTTCCGCAGGTGAAGCATATTTCATCATCTGAATTAGCCCACTGGTTGAACGAGGATACCGATCGCCCAATTCTGCTCGATGTCCGTACTGCTGCTGAATATCAGGTGAGCCACCTAGCAGAAGCCCAACTTGCCTCTGGCCGGGTTGAGGACTGGCGGGATCGATCGGATTTGCAACAGCGACCGATTGTCCTTTATTGCTCAGTGGGTTATCGATCGGCTCGATTGGCTGCGAAATTGCAGAAAATGGGTTTCGATCGAGTTTGGAATCTAGAAGGATCGATTTTTGCCTGGGCCAATCAAGACTATCCGGTTTATCAATTAAATGAAAGAGTCTACCAGGTGCATCCCTATAATTCACAATGGGGTAAACTTTTACATTCTGATTTGCGTTACAAATTATCAGAGGATTGAGACCTGCTTTCTATAATTGAATCAGCAATTCAGGTAATCTAACAAATACTTATCTGTAAAAAGTAGCCTAAAGCACTCAGTACAGCGATCGAATCAAAGCAGCGGGCAGAGAGTATAATGGATTGTCCGGGAAGAATAAAGAAAGAGTTCGTTTGGAATTGAGTTCCTCGATACATTGATGGCGCTATATTCTGCGATACGGTACTGATATAGATGGGGTGAGATTTGTCAAGGATAGATTGGCCCAACTCAACCCCCTCGCATTGGGAGCATAAGAAATGCTTAAGAATTTATACATCGTGGCGATCGAGCCAGGAAGCGGTAAGTCACTGATCCTGCTAGGGATCATGGAATTACTTTCGAAACGAGTGCATCGATTAGGATTCTTCCGTCCAATTATCCGAGCGGGTCAAGTCAAAGATAACGATATTGAATTGATTCGCAGTCGCTATCAGTTGAACTGTGAGTATGAAGTTCAATATGCCATGACGGATGAAGTGGCTCGCGAGCTGACGGCTACAGGACAGTATGGCGAATTGTTAAAAAGAATTATTGAATGCTACAAAACATTAGAGCAACACTGTGATTTTATTGTTTGTGAAGGGATCGATACAACCACAATCGACTCTGCGCTGGTAGATAATTTGGATAGCCAAATTGCCAATCATCTGGCTGCACCAATTATGCTGGTGGCCAATGGCGAACATAATTCGCCGGATGAAGTGATCAATAAGGTGCGAACCGAACGAGAGGCATTTATTCAGGAAGGTTGTGCAATTGTCGCAACGATGGTGAATCGGGTGATGCCCGATCGGATAGAAGAAGTGAAAGCACAATTGCAGGCGACCTGGACCGAGGACGATCCGATCTTTGTGCTGCCGGATGATGAAATGTTAACGAAACCGACAGTCGCGGAAGTTGCCAGCGCCGTGAATGCAGAACTTGTCTATGGTGATGCGACCCAGCTCAATCGCGATGTCTTGCACTTTAAAGCAGCCGCAATGCAGCTACCGCATTTTCTCGATCGGTTGCAGGAAGGCAGTTTGGTCGTTACACCGGGCGATCGGGCTGACATCATTCTGGGTTGTTTAGTCTCTACCCTGTCTGTTCATTCTCCGAATGTGGCCGGGATCATGCTGACGGGCGGTTTTGGCCTGGATTCCCACATTAAAACGCTGCTGGAAGGATCGCCCTGGAATGTGCCAATTCTCAGCGTCACCACCGACACCTATGAAACAACAGCCAAAATTAACGCAGTTCGACCGGAAATTACGCCGAATAACCCGCGTAAAATTGCTGCCGCCCTAGGTATTTTTGAAGCGCATGTGGATGCAGCTAAATTGGACGATCGCATCACGGTAGCGCGATCAACCCGCATGACTCCGCTCATGTTTGAGTATGAGTTAGTGGCAAGGGCTAAAGCGATGCGGCAGCGCATTGTGTTCCCGGAAGGTCACGAAGAGCGCATTTTACGCGCCAGTGAGATCCTGCTGCGACGTGGCGTTGTGGATGTGGTTCTGCTGGGGAATGAAACGGTAATTCGTAGCCAGATTGCTACACTGGGCCTTAATCTCGATCAGGCGACTATCCTCGATCCGCTCCAGTCTCCCTGGCAGGATGATTATGCCAATACCTACTACGAGCTGCGCAAACACAAGGGAATTACCCCTAACTGTGCCCGCGATATGATGCATGACTTCAGCTATTTCGGCACGATGATGGTCTATAAAGGCGTTGCTGACGGCATGGTGTCTGGTGCAATTCACACTACTGCTCACACGATTCGTCCAGCTCTCGAGTTCATTCGGACTCAGCCCGATGTCTCGATCGTCTCCAGTGTCTTTTTAATGGGATTAGACGATCGGGTTTTGGTGTATGGCGATTGTGCTGTAAATCCCAATCCGAATCCCCAGCAGTTGGCCGATATTGCGATCAGTTCTGCGATGACAGCCCAGCAATTTGGCATCGAACCACTCGTGGCCATGCTCTCCTATTCCACCGGAGAATCGGGTCAGGGTGAAGATGTGGATAAAGTGAAGGAGGCCACCCGGATCGCGCGTGAATTGCGGCCCGATCTGAAAATTGAGGGGCCGATCCAATATGATGCGGCAGTCGATGAAGCGGTCGCCAAAACCAAATTGCCCGGTAGTGAAGTCGCAGGACATGCTACAGTCTTTATCTTCCCCGATCTAAACACAGGCAATAACACTTACAAAGCCGTCCAGCGATCGGCCAACGCCGTGGCGATCGGACCTGTGTTGCAGGGCTTGAGAAAACCGGTTAATGATTTGAGCCGTGGCTGCACGGTAACCGATATTGTCAATACAGTTGCAATTACGGCGATTCAGGCCCAAGCAATCGCAAAAGGGTAAAAGATCCAATTGCCCGCTAATTACTGCATTTAGGAGAATTTAATATGAGCAGCTTTGCCCCTTCTGCCTCTTTGCCTCCCCTGCCTGAACTCCAGTTTGGACTGCCGACGATCTGCGGTTGGGAACAGGAAATTCAAGCGATCGTTAACCATACCAATCCTATCTTTCTACCCACCACCAATTTGCAGCTTGATGCGATCAGGTCAGGGTTTGCTTGCGCGCTGCATATGCATCAGCCCACTATCCCAGCCGGTGAACAAGGTGCATTAATCGGCCATTTGCAATATATGTTTGAGCATCCGCACGATGGCGACAATCATAATGCGAGTGTTTTTGCCTGGTGTTATGCCCGCATAGGTGAGTTTATTCCGCAGCTTGTGCAGCAAGGCTGTAATCCGCGCATTATGTTGGACTATTCAGGTACTCTGCTTTGGAGTTTTCAGCAAATGCAACGCTGGGATATTCTCGATCAGTTAAAGCGAATCACTTGTGATCCAACTTATCAACCCTATGTGGAATGGCTGGGCACATTTTGGGGACATGCCGTTGCGCCATCAACGCCAATTCCTGACTTCAAACTCCAGATTCAGGCTTGGCAGCACCACTTTGCAGCTTTGTTTGGGACTGAAGCCCTGCGACGAGTCCGAGGATTCTCTCCCCCCGAAATGCATTTGCCGAATCACCCTGATACACTCTATGAATATGTCAAAGCGCTGCGAGACTGTGGCTATCGCTGGCTGATGGTTCAGGAACATGCCGTTGAAAATTTGGACGGTTCCCCCCTGCCGCAGGATCAGAAATACCTGCCCAACCGCCTGATCGCCCGCAATTCTCAGGGTCAGGAGGTTAGCATTACAGCGCTGATCAAAACGCAAGGGTCTGATACGAAACTTGTTGCGCAGATGCAGCCGTATTTTGAAGCCCGATCGCGCGATCGCCAGCCCTTGGGTCAAACCACAGTTCCAGGACTGGTCACCCAAATTGCGGACGGCGAAAATGGTGGCGTGATGATGAATGAATATCCTCGCGATCTATTCCGGGTGTATCACGAAATTCGCGATCGGGGAGAAAACTATTCGGGAACTGTCGCCCTTAATGGCACTGAATATTTAGAGCTGTTGGAGGCCGCAGGCATTGGTCTAGATGCCTATCCTACCTGTCAGGCTGTGCAGCAACATAAAATTTGGCAGCGCGTTGAACCCATCGCCGCAACTTCGGTGCTGGTTGAACAGGCAATTGCAGAGCTGCGACAGACCGATCCCACTTTTCATATGGAAGGGGCTTCCTGGACGAATCACTTAAGCTGGGTTGCCGGATACGATAATGTTCTGGAACCGATGAGCGAGATCAGCGCAGCGTTTCATCGCAAATATGACACGCTCGTGGACCAGGATGTTGCAACAACTCGGCGATCGGATTATCAGCAAGCTCTGCTCTACAATTTGCTGTTGCAGACAAGTTGCTTCCGCTATTGGGGTCAGGGACAGTGGACCGACTTCGCCCGCGAAATTTACCGTCAAGGGCAGGTTGCATTGCAAAGCTAACTTCTGCGGATCAAGAATTCGTCCCTAGGACAGAAGCTGGATCGATATACTTCCTGGAAGATAAAAGTACATCTGCTGAACCAAGCAACTGGACTTAATTTCTTATGCTTTTACAAGATAAACAAGCTGGAACGCTCGTTAAGATTCTCGATGTTGATATTCTGATCGATCCAAGCCGTAATGATGTGCCGGGTCGGATTCAGGACGGCCAAGAAGAGCAGGACCCGGAAGAATTTTCTAAACAAAATTTGGAATTTCCTTCAGGGGAAGCGTTGCCCCTCTGTTGGTTAGATGCAGATTACAAGCTTAAGGGTGGCTGAGTCCTGAAAGATCATGGAAGATAGCGAACAGAATAGCGATCGCTATCTACCTTGTTGAGAAGCATTTAGTACTGAAAGCAGGATTTCTCCGTCTGAATCCTTCCGCATTTTGTTCTGAAACTCGTACTAATCGGAATGTTCAGAATTAGGGGTTACCACTTTGAGGAGTGTCTTTAAGTCGCACTACTGGGAACTAGGGATTTCTACCTTAAGGGGGATAACTTACTCAATTATACATGCACAAGAGTTATCATCCCAAGACTCAGTGGTGCAAAACCAAATAGTGGATGGTTAATCCCTGTTATGTCCATATTCATTTTGTCTCGTAAGACTACACTAAAATCCTTATCTATTCTGTCTTATAAGACCACGTTAAAGTCCTGAAAGAATGGCTAGCCTTTATAAAGAATTATATCCTTATTTATTTTGTCTTGCGAGACCACGTCAAAGTCCTGAAGGAATGGCTAGTCTTTATAAAAAATTATCTGAAATACCCAACGCTCCTTACCTTTAGATACAAAACCTACCTAAACAGACTAGCTGAATAGCGTGGCTTTACAAATTCTTTATCTTTCAAGACTTGTATTTCTGACGACAAAAGTATACGTTGATATCAACGGTGCATTCAGGTTAAGTAAATTAGATTAAAGTACGTCGTCACTATGCCGATGTTCTAGAGTGGTTTTTGTTAAGTGGTGCATTCATGGAAATGCTCTAGAACAAGACTAATTTGGCATTCCTAGAATATTAATAATCTCATCGCTCAATCAAGGCATTTGATTGTGATGAGAAATATCGCCTGCAAGATTTTGGCGAAGAGTTCCTGAAGAAAATTGAGTTTCCTAAGTATTAGATCATCTTCTGGGCGTATTGTTTGCTCAGCTGTTTTCTATTGCTCAAATCGAGCGTATCCTATTAATCTACTAATGTTGCTTGACTAGAACTGTTTGTAAGCAATTTCTGGCAGTTTTTGTCATCGCTAAAGATGCATTAATAGATTTTTAGAAGTTACGATTGATGGCTTGTATAGCCTACCTTCAAAAAGCGTAGAGTGCATATACCTTTTAGATTATCTGTAATATGCAGCTGACCTGCTTTTACAAGGTTCAAGCTCTTTTTGTTTAGTCGGAGATGCGCTTACTGTGCAATCCTCGTTTCTTGATGCCTTTGAAGGATTGACTAAATTAGTGGCGTAAAAAATCGATCAAGCCGATGAATTACGAGACATTGTGATTCCAGGTTTATTTTTTGCTGCCTTTCTGTTCCGTTGCTTTTGAGAAACCACAGTCGTCATATGACGGCAAAGCTTTACATCCCGTACCAGACATGTAATTGACCAAACCCAAGCAATTCATTTGTTGTAGTCAAATTACTGGAGGCTTACTCATGAGTAAATTGTCTGTTCCCCAAGCAGTAGATTACACAGCTGTTGCAGTTGATGATCTGATTGATACACCCCAAGAAACTAGCTCCATATCCGCATCCATTTCTGGGCCTTCTCCATGGCAGTTTGATGAAACACCAGAGCTCAATCCTTTGACTTCTACACCCACGCCATCTTCTCCACTCCAACAGACGGAGACTTTTGGGGTTCCTACACCTGCAACAACTGTCTCAGCAACTGGCGACAACAATATTGACGGCTTATTGGTTGGATCAAAGTGGTCATCTACTTCAGTCAGCTTTGGCTTCACTGATAGTATTGCTGACTATGAATCTGGTTACCCTGATCTTGCAAACCATGGACTTAGCTTTCAAACCTTTAATGCAACTCAGCGAGACGTTGCACGAAAGTGGATTGCGCCTGGAGGAGAGTACTATAATGTTTCACTGCTAGTTACGTCTGAATTGACTGGAACAAGCGATCGCGATGCAACCATTCGCATGGCCATGTCCAATGTTCCTGGTACAGCCTTTGGCTACTATCCTGCAAACACTGTAGCAGGAGGCGATACTTGGTTCAACAAAGTTGATTACAACAGTCCAGTCATTGGTAACTATGCCTACCATACCTTTGGCCATGAATTAGGTCATGCCTTGGGCCTCAAACATGGTCATGAAACCGGCGGAGTCAGTAATGTCTCTATGAATGCCGATCGCGACTCGATGGAGTTCTCGATCATGACTTATCGCTCTTACGTGGGCCATGATCTCAATGCTTTGCCCTACTACACCAACGAAACATGGGGTTTTGCCCAATCGCTGATGATGTATGACATCAGAGCGATTCAGCAGATGTACGGTGCTTGGTTTGGCTACAATTCTAGTGCTACAACCTATACCTTCTCCACAACCACGGGTGAAATGTTCGTGAATGGTGTTGGTCAGGGCACACCTGGAGCAAATCGCATCTTCCGTACGGTCTGGGATGGCAACGGCATTGATACCTATGACTTCTCAAACTACATCACCAACCTATCGATCAATTTAACGCCAGGTGGTTGGTCTGATCTGGATGTAGGAGGCAACTCCCAACGCGCAATGTTGAACGCAGGCTATGGCGGGATTACACAATATGCTCGTGGTCATGTGTTCAATGCCCTGCAATATAATGGAGATGCTCGATCGCTGATTGAAAATGCGAAGGGAGGATCGGGCAATGACACGATTATCGGAAATGTCGCTAACAACGTAATTGAAGCCAATGCTGGCAATGACACGGTTGATGGCGGAGATGGGAATGATCAGATTTATCTTGGTGATGGTAATGACTCTGTCAATATAACTTCTTTAGGTAACGACATCTTCTATGGCGGTAATGGAGATGACTTCATTTGGGGGTTTAGTGGTAACGAAACCTACTATGGTGAAGCAGGCAACGATACCTTAAAAGGATACAGCGGTAACGATACAATTAATGGCGGTGCAGGTGCAGATGTCATGGATGGTGAGTCTGGTAGTGACAACCTTTCTTATGCTGGCTCAGTCGCAGGTGTTATCGTCAATCTGGCTACCAACACAGTCACTGGAGGTGATGCTACTGGAGATACGATCGCTAACTTCGAGAGGGTTACAGGTTCAATTTATGGAGATACCTTAACCGGCAGTAATGGGGCTAATAATTTTATAGGCGGCAATGGTAAAGACATTCTGACTGGTAGCGCTGGGACTGATAGATTTATCTATACAGCCCTACCTCAATCCAGATTGACAACCTACGATATCATCACCGACTATGTACTTGGTGAATTCATTGATGCACCTGCTTCTGTACTGACAGGTACAATTACTACTTCAGTTGGGAATGCAGCAAGCTTGTCAGCTGCGAACGTTGCTGCTGTTTTAACAAGTGGAGCATTTGCAGCAAATAGTGCCGTAGCATTTACTGTAACTGGCCAACCAGGTACGTTCATCGCGTTGAATGATGCGACAGCAGGTTTCAGCTCTACCACGGATTCGATCATCTTCTTGCAAAACTACACCCTTGGAGCAGTTTCTGTTGTCTAAAACTACTGTCTAGAACAGTTTGATTCGTCAACAAATTCGATTTAGGGTGGGCACTGCTCACCCTTTATTTGCTGCCAGCTTGGGATTAATCTCTTATCCAATCGCTTGATTTTCCACGATCTAAGCAGTTTTGATAGCTTTTTTGATAGCTTGAGTTAGGCATTCTCTGTTGAAGAACAACGATCGAACCCGATCGGCGAAGAGAAATGGAGGGAAGTATGTTGGCAAAGAGTTTTATGTTTGTGGGTATCACTGTTCTTATCTTGAATACCCTGACTATTTCCAAACCGCTCGATCAAGAAAAATCTACTCCCGTTTACCCACTCCCCAACCTTAATGTTTCTGAACAGAGTGCCATTAACCAAAAATTATTGACGCACCGCCTACGTAATTTGCAAACGGATACTCAACAGCTATCCCAATCTTCCAACAATGAAGACCAAGTGATGCACTTTCAAGCAGATGAATTTCAATTTTCAAGTCATCTCAGTTTTCCATCTTCGACACGCCTTGAACCAGATCAATATGCAGAATCTTTGACTCAGTCCGAACCAGGAAGCTTTGATGTTATTTTGATTCAGCAAGGTGATACAACAACATACTTTTTCAAAGTTTCCAGTCAGTCTCAACCCTGTCAATCTAATGGAACGAGGGCTTGCCAGCAGACTGTTCAACCTGCTAGAGGGAACATTGCAGATTTACAAATTTCCCTACAAACTACTGACTTAAAACCAGGCACCTACGCCTTTGGATCAAATGAATCAACCCTTGTGACAGAGGTTGCTATCTACTCACGCCAACTCTATTCAGATCCTTCCCATGGCATGGTTGGTTGTCAGCGTTGGGGGGCCGGAGCATTTCAGGTTGAGAAGGTTATTTATGACCCGGAGGGCAAGCTGAAATTTCTTGAAGCCAGCCTATTTCGATCGTGCGATCGACCTGTTCCTTTTCCGACGCCATCCTCTCAAGATAGCCAATTGCAGTTAGACAACCAACAACAAGCAACAACAGAAACCATTGAGAATTATGTATACCACGCTGCTTGGCGTTGCCACCTCAATAATTTTGGTGAAACATCAAGATAATTCTTTAAATAAATTTTAACGACTTATTACTTACCACTAAACTCAAAGTTTACATCGTTGAAGCTTTTATCATTCAGGATATTGAAACTAAACAAATTTTCGGTTGAGCCAAGCATGGGCAAATTGCACAACATATTCTTCCTGACCTGCTGTCTCCACACTGCCTAAGCGAGCTTGCCGCACCTGTTTGAACGCTTCACTGGGTGTATAACCGATCGCCACTAAACAGGAGGCTGCAACCATTCCACTTCGACCCAAACCCGCACGACAGTGAATAACGATCGTTTGATAATCCGTTAAATGTGCCAAGATCTCTTCAACCAACTGAATCAGGCCAGACATCGAGGCTGGTGTACCAAAATCGGGAATAGGGAACCAGCGGGTTTGCATGCCATGCTGCTGAATTTGCTCAAATAAGTCTGGAATTTTGAGATGAGCCAGTTCTGGTTCTTCCAAAAGTGTGACTAATCGATCGGTCTGATAATACTGGCTGAGTCGCGTTAAATCTTGCTCTAGATTGCGCTGCCAATCAGCATGCATGCCCACATTGCATTTTCCAGGAGCGAACGTCATGCCCAGGCGACCGGGTAGCGGCAAAACATCGTAAGCTAGAAAATCAACGCGAATTGGGTCATTCTCAGAAGTGATAATCGGTAATACCGAAGTCGCGATGGAGGTTTCGGTTGGTGCCAAATCTTCCTGCCTCACGGGTAGCTCCTAACTGGGATAAAGAACGATCGCACCTGCGTTGTAAACCAAACTCACAAGCATGGAAAGTATTAAAAACTACAAAAATCAAGAAGCTTCGGTAAAGGGTCAGAATAGAGGTTTCCAAGGCGAGCTTCTGGCCCGCCGTTCATCACATATTTTTACAGAATAGCGGCAATCTCTGTCCAATACACCCGTTTAAAGGGTTCATTATCGCCTAAGCTATACTGCTCAACCAACCCTTCCCGTCGAACTGAAATGGTGCTGCGGTCTTTGATCAATACAGGTGCATCCTTTAAGATACTATGCGTTAAGGTCAGTTCTATTTCAGTGGGATCATCCAAGATCACGACATTACTGGCGTCATAGAATAAGCCTTCCTGCTCAATCACGGACTCCCGATATTCTGCGATCAGCAAATCTAGCTTAGGATGCCGCAGCAGGCTTTGCACCTTCATATTGTGGGTTCCGGCCAGATGCTTCTCTGAGCGGTTGATGAACACCGCATCTCGACAAACAGCCCCAATCGTCCAGTGTGGATGTTTCAGCAGAATTTGATCAATCAGCTCTTGCAGCTCATCAACTGGCAGATAATTAAAGGTGAGGATGGGAATGCGAGCATCCGCCCCAGAGGCAAAAAAGGTTTCCAGGATGGGGATCGTTACATCGATGCTCTCTCCTATGGTTGGTTTGAGATGCATGTAAACGCCAGGTGCAGCGTTGATTTCAACGATGCCAAAATTTCCGGTTCGCCAGGATTGGGAAATATCCGGCGTTAGCACATCTACACCCAGACAAACCAGCTGAAAATGCTGAGCAATGTCCTGAACCAAGACGATATTGTCGGGATGGACGATCGACGTTGCATCAAGACTGATCCCGCCTGCTGAAAGATTCGCCACCTTGCGCAAATAAACCTGACGATCGGCTTCCAGCACCGTTTCAAGCGAGAGATCTTGATCCTTGAGGTAGCGTTCCATCGCCTCATCGCGCAGGATTTTTCCCATCGGAGAGGTGGGCGTATCACGCCGTTCTGGCTTACGGTTTTCTTGGTCAATCAATTCGGCAATGGTAGNAAATGCCATCGCCCGTCACCGAAGCAGGGCGTCGCTCCATCGCTGCCACAAATTTTCCATTAACGCAAAGCAACCGATAGTCTGATCCCGCAATACTGCGTTCAACAATGACCGTAATCGGCTGATCTTCAACATGCGCATCAACGGCGCGATCGAAGGCAAATTCCAATTCTCGATCGTCTTTAACATCGGCAGTAACCCCAATGCCTTTATGGCCCACAACTGGTTTAACTGCAACTGGATAGCCAATCTGATGAGCCACGCGCAAAGCCCCTTCCAGCGTTGAGACAATGTCGCCCTTAGGCACGGGGAAGCCCAGGGTCGCTAAAAAGGTTTTGCAATCATCTTTGCGGGTTGTGAAATCAGAGTCAAGGTGACTATCGCAATGAAACGTGGATGCCACCCCGCGCACGAGTTTTTTGCCGTAGCCATACTGCATCAATCCTTCATCGGGAAGATAGAAAGCAGGAATTCCCATGTGGTAGGCCGATCGCAGTAACGCATAAACTGTGGGGCCACCATAGACCGATCGCCGGAAGCGTCGCTGCAACTGTTCGATCAGCTCATCCAATCCGAATGATCGATTTTGGGTAATTGCTTCAAACCAATCCCATACGGCATAGGCAGCCCGATAGCTGGTAGCTTCATGCAACGCTTCGATCGCGATCCGAACCGACTTGCTGCCGGTTTGCAGGTTGTAGTGTTCAAAGTGCAGATCCATGTCTAGCTTACTTACCTCGATTAAGGTGCAAGCAAACAGATGAGCGTAGGACTCATAGGAGGTTTTACCGATCTGCGGATATCGTTGGCTGATGACATCGACATAGGCTGCGATCGGCAACGGGTCATCATAGCCAGTCAGAGCAAAATGGAAGACAAGGGCTCCCCAATTGAGATAGGGATTTGGTCCCGCATAAAACTTGAAATTGAATAGGTCAAATACATCGGTCGAGCGGGCATTGACGGGATTTGGGTTAATCGGCCTGTCTAAAACCATATGCGATAGTCAAATAGCTGAAGTAACGACGGGATGCAGCCGCCGCTTCCATCCTAAAGGGACTGATTCGATATGCCATATTCATTTGGAGCCATTTCTCAAGATTTATAGAGAAGAATCACCAGTTCAGCTTTTTTCTGCGCTATGATTTGAAAGGTCAAAATTTGCTTGGCAAAAATTTGACATGGTTATCTCTGTCTCGCTGAAGAGACATCAGACGGGAAAGCTGTAGGCATTAACTGACTTGCGGCTGGCTTTTGTAGTTTTTATTGGGAGCAAACTTTTCAGGCATGATCAAACTGCGCTTGAAGCGGTTCGGCAAAAAATTTGAAGCAAGTTATCGAATCGTGGCGATGAACAATGATTCCCGCCGGGATGGTCGTCCACTTGAAGAACTTGGGTTCTATAACCCCAGAACCGACGAAGTAAAACTCAACACTGAAGCGATCACAAAACGATTAGAGCAAGGTGCCCAACCCACTCAAACCGTTCGCCGCATTTTAGAAAAGGCTAATCTTCTTCAGCAAAAGGCTCGTGCCTAACGTGCCCAACCTGACGATGGTTCCATTTATTAATCGATATAACCAGTGCCTGATTTGAACGTCTCTTCGTCTTCTCAATCCTCGCCTACGGCACCTGACTATGGTCGCCTTGTGCGTTTTTTGATGCAGCCTTTTCTCGATTCTCCAGACTCGTTGCGGGTAGATTGTGAAATCTCTCCTCGAACGCAACGTGTATTGATTCGGGTCGCGTTTGAGGGAGAAGACAAGGGACGTGTGTTCGGGCGAGGTGGACGCAATATTCAGGCGGTACGCACGGTTTTGCAAGCGGTTGCTCAAACTGTAGGCTATTCTGCCCATATTGAAGTATTTGGTAGCCAATCTGGCGGGTCTGGTGGTCACCGCGATTCTGATGAAGATCGGCCTTCCCGTCCTCGGTTTTCCCGTCGCCCTCCTTCTCGTCACGAGAAATAGGCAAGGCAGCATTCACCCAGGTTGAGGAATCAAATTCTGCTCTCCCTACGTTAGGGTTGCATGGCAACAACATTCACAATCGAATTACCTAGTCCTGAAAGTGCAATTGCGCTAGGTGGATTTCAAGAGGAAAACCTCAAGCAACTGGCTCAGCAAACTGGGGCCAGTTTAGTGCTGCGGGGTCAGACATTGCATATTTCTGGCCTGGAAAAGCAGGTTGCATTGGCTGCTGATTTAGTGCGATCGCTGGAACCTTACTGGGGTGAAGGACGGCAAGTCACGAGCATAGATATTTTGACAGCTCGTCATGCTCTCAACACAAAGCGACAGGCAGAACTGCAATCCCTGCAGCAAAATGTGATTGCCCGTACCCGCAAAGGCGAAGAAATTCGGGCCAAAACTTTTCGGCAACAGCAATATATTCAGGCTATCCAAAACCACGATCTGACTTTTTGCATTGGACCGGCTGGAACAGGCAAGACCTTTCTAGCGGCAGTGGTTGCGGTCCAGGCATTGTTAGCGAACCAATGTGAACGGCTGATTCTGACTCGTCCGGCTGTTGAAGCAGGGGAGAAACTCGGCTTTTTGCCCGGTGATTTGCAGCAAAAAGTGAACCCTTACCTGCGGCCTTTGTATGATGCGCTTTATGAAATGCTGGACCCGGAGAAGATCCCCAATTTGATGGAGCGCGGCGTGATTGAAGTAGCTCCCCTAGCCTATATGCGGGGTCGAACGCTCAACAATGCATTTGTGATTTTAGATGAAGCCCAAAATACCACACCAGCTCAAATGAAGATGGTGCTGACGCGGTTGGGATTTCGATCGCGCATGGTGGTAACGGGCGACATTACTCAAACCGATTTGCCCGCCTATCAGCAATCAGGGCTATCGGTTGCTCAAAGAATTTTGCAAAATGTTGAGGGCATTGCCTTTTGTCAGCTGACTAAGGCTGATGTGGTGCGGCATCCTCTGGTGCAACGTATTGTCAGCGCCTACGAAGACTATGAAAAAATCCAGGAAAAGCCATGAAGGCTGAGTCGCTCAACCGTTGGCCTGAAAATGGGATTTTGAGCAGCCCACCATCCCACTGCCAGCCCTGCAAGAGAAACTAACGTTAGGAAAAACAGAGATTTGACGCGATTTACCCCAGCATGCTGCAATTCTAACCGGGTGAGTAATTCAGCAGAGACAAGGACAAGAAAATAGCCAAAAGTTTTGAACCAAACTAACGCTACGGTGAAACTCAGGGCACTGATGATGATTAGGGTGAAATAGCCCACATCCGATCGCAACCATAAAGAAATGAATCGTTTGAGGCCATCAAACCAGGTGGTCAGCAACAGAGCCTGCAGCAATGTAAAAGATAAGACCAGGATCCAGGCCCCAACGCCGATCGAGAGTACTCGGATTAAAAACCAACCAAACGTACTGTATGCCGCAAATAGCAACAGGAGAGATAACCAAGGCAATTTTTTCACAGTTGCACTTTTACTGAAACGCTACTCATTATTTTTGACTAGATTGGATCCTGTTTTAGGTCATCCATGAACCTTCTAACCCATGTCCACTAGAACACTCATGTTCAGACAACCATGATGGTATTCTGATTTAGTCTATTTTGAGTAGGGTTTGAGCGAGGCGGGCCAGTTTTTCAGCAGCACCGGCTGCTCCCCTAGCCTGTCGCAATTTTTGCTGAACGGCAATGCGGATTTCAGGATGAGCCAGCCAATCCAAAACTTGAGCCGCAACTTCTTGAGGCTGAAGTTCCCCAATTAATTCCGGCACAATCATTTCACCCGCCCAAATATTAGGCCAAGCCAGCAATCGCGTTTGGCGTAAGAACCAGCGGTTAATCAGCTTGGCAAACAGCGACCCCAGTCCTGGCAAATTGGCTAGCAGTCCCGGCAGCCCATCCCATGCCCTCATGGCGTCTAATTGTTGAATTGGCATCAACACCAACATGGGCACGGCCAATGCTCCCAGTTCAGCCGTGTTGGCTCCGATCGTCGTCAGACATAGATCACACTGAATCAGCAACTCATAAGCGGGAGATTGAGTCCAGAGTTCAACCCGTAATCCTTTCTGCGTTTGGAGATAGGAGCGATTGTTCTCCCAGATCAAATCAGCCGCCACTTCCCCAAAGTAGGACAGGATGGGATTGCGCACCGGGTCAGCGAACTTAGCTAATTCGGGCAAACTTAACGTCGGAGCAACAGGAATGACAAATTGCGTTTGGGGATAGACCTGCTGTACCTGTTCTGCGATCGCCAAGCCAAGCGGCAAGCCCTGGGCTAATTTAGCGGCTTTTGATCCGGGCAAGATACCAATTTTATAAACGGGTTGATGAGTTAGCGGTTGATTTGCAGTAGGACGATCGGGATTAGCATTCAAGGAGGTTGAGGATCCCAGAGAATTTGCTGCGGAATTTGGCAATTGAATATCGGCCATCAAATCTCCAACCACGGTGAATTTGGGCTGATAGATCGGAGCCGCTTGCTGAATCAAGGCTGGTTTCATCACAGCAAAAGCAT
Organism: Elainella saxicola E1; assembly: GCA_002796835.1. Taxonomy (GTDB): domain Bacteria; phylum Cyanobacteriota; class Cyanobacteriia; order Elainellales; family Elainellaceae; genus Elainella; species Elainella saxicola. The sequence continues at coordinate 94,606 of LUGL01000024.1, forward strand.
CCACCCAACGGTGCCAGCGAGTTTCCCATTCTCCATAGATCAGAATTTTGTAGCCCAATCGTTTGCCAATCACCACCGAAAAAAATTGATCGCCCCCCAGAAACAAAACAACACCCTGTTTGGCCCAGTCCCATGCTTCACGGGTTTTACCCCAAAGTAGAAAAGGCCAAAAATCTTCTGCGGCTTGTACGCGATCGATTCCGGCATAGCTTCGGGCGATCTCTGCCTCCTGACCGCTCGCGTTGGGACAAGGTGCCAGCACCAGAGAAATGCGGAGGACTTGACGATCCTCTCCTAGTTGTTGCCGCAAGGCTTTCACGACCGGACGAACCCAAGTTGTCAACTCACCAGGTCCATTAGACAGAATTAAAATATCGTGGCTTGGCATTGGTTTGTTAATGATTGGGGTGCCATTAAATTATTTCTAAAAAGTGAAACCATTTTGTTAGCTCGCTGTATCATGAGGTGCTTTGAGTTAACTTTGGATCATTCAGGTGAGCTGGATCATGCGACAACCTCGTTCTTCTCTCGCTACTTTGGCGGTTTTACTGGCACTGGCAACGGTTTCGGAGTCTTCTCTACCGTATCTCCGTCAGGTTGCTTTCGCACAATCTCCGTCACCTGCCCAGCCGGTTGCTGTTCCAGAAGGAACGACAGTACGGGTGGATGGTTCAACCAGTATGGCAGCAATCAGTCAGGTGCTGAAACAAAAATTTGAAGCTCAGTTTCCTGGATCCAAAGTTGAAGTTCAGGAGAAAGATACGGATGATGCATTAAAAGCAGTCCGAGAAGATAGAGCAGATCTTGCCGCGATCGCTCGATCCCTCACTCCTGATGAGCAGGCACAAAATTTGGTACAAGTACCAGTGACCCGCCGCAAAATTGCCATCGTGGTTGGCGATCAAAACTCCTTTCCAGGCGATATGACCGGGGAACAGTTTGCGGCCATTTTCCGAGGTGAAATCACCAATTGGTCGCAGCTGGGTGGTCCCGATAAGCGGATTCGTATGGTCGATCGTCCAACCAGCGATACCCGTCCTGCCCTTCAGCCGTATCCCGTTTTTCAAGCGGGAGAATTTAAAACAGGCGACACCGCTTCACCGGTTAGAAATGATAAGGTCGATGCCATGATTCGGAAATTGGGCGATGATGGCATCAGCTACGCCTTAATTGATGAAGTTGCGAATAAACCGGGAGTGCGAATTATCTCGATTTATGGCACGTTGCCAACGGATCCGAGCTATCCGTTTTCACAACCCCTGACTTACGTTTATAAAGGACCGCAGCCCAATCCGGCTGTTCAAGCCTTTTTAGGATATGCTACATCACCTGATAATCAGCAGACGCTAGCAACGGCAGGGGCTCCCCAAGGAGCAGTTGGCAATTTAGCCGTACCTGCGCCCGGAGTTGCTCCTGCGAATCCAGCTCAACCTGCTGCAGGTGACGGTGCGAATGCTCCTCAAGCAAATGCCCCTCAAGCGAATGGCGGCAGTCCTACTCCTGCGAATCCAGCTCAACCCGGTACAGCCCCGGAGGCAGGGACCGCTTCTCCAGGTGAAGTGGCTCAAGCTCCGGCAGGTGGCGATGTTGAAACGGAACGGACTGGAGTGCCCTGGTGGCTTTGGCTGCTCTCAATTCCTCTGCTGGGAGCTTTGCTGTGGACCTTGTTTAGAGGACTCGATCGCTCAACCGAATCCATCGATGAGATTGGTGCCGGTGGGGCAGTAGTTGGAGCCGATCGCACCGCTACAGCCACCGACAATCGTCTGGTGCTTGTACCGCGCAATAGCCATGAAGCCTATGCCTACTGGGAAGTTCCTGAATCGGCTCTACAGCGCGCGCGTAAAGAAGAAGGAGGTCAACAGCTGGCACTTCGTCTCTATGATGTAACCGGTTTGGATTTTGATCGCCATCCTGCCCACAGTATTGACCAGTTCGATTGTGAAGAAACTGACCAGGATCGCCATATTGCCATTCCCCAGAGCGATCGGGATTACATGGCCGAGTTGGGTTATGTTACCTATCAGGGACGTTGGATCAAGCTGGCTCAATCTGAAGCAGTTCATGTTCCAGCAGAAGGGGCAGATCTGAGTAGTCCAACGGCAACGGCTCCAGTCAATGAGCCAATCAACACTGACCTCTCTGAACCCTCTGCGCCAACAATCAATCCCCCTGCATTTCCGGCAATTCCCAGTCTAGGCACCTCGTTCCAATCCGGCGGCACCCCACTAGTTGAACTGAGAGGGTTTGACACGGAGACTAACCCAACCCCTGACATCGCTGCTGACATTACTTCAGATGTTACGCCCGACAACCCTGATTATCCTGAACTAGCTACCTCAGAAGGTTCAGGTGGTTTGTCTGGTCTGGGTGATGCGATCAAATCTACCTTGGCGGGTGGGGCGATCGGTGCAGGGATTGCAGGGATTGCAGGAGCTACAGATGAAGCAACTCAGCGGTCTAACCGGGTTCGGCGCAGCCAAATTGTGATGGTGCCCCGCAACGATCAAGAGGCTTATGTGTATTGGGAGGTGCTGGATAAGCATAAGGAAATTGCCAAACAGCATGGTGGGCAAGAGTTTATCCTGCGCATTTGTGATGTAACAGGAGTTGACTTAGAACATCAGGCTCCCCACAGCATTCAACAATTCAACTGTGAGGAAAGCGATGTCGATCGCCATGTAACTGTGCCGGCAAATGGCGATTATGTGGCTGAAATTGGTTATTTGGCGAGCAATGGTCGCTGGCTGAGAATTGCCCGTTCAGCCCCTGTGTCGATGAGTGAAGCTACCTCATGAACCCATGCTCAAAATATGATCCGGCAGCTTATTTTCGAGCTTTGCTGCATTCAAGTTGATCACCGGATCTAGAGCTCCAAAATATTAAAGAGACATCCCTTTTATAGGACTGTCTCTTTTTTTAGTGCAATTCCTGAAATTTTCTATGCAATGTTGACCTGTAAAAAGTTGGCCTGAATTAAGGGGCAGGATTCAAGAAGCGATTGGCAAATTTAAACACATCGCCCAAATCAACATCCTGATCGCGATCGCCATCTAAAAACGATTTCAACAGGGGATTTGAGGCTAAACCGCTGAGACCTCCTCCCCCGCTTGTGCTAGACCCCATATTCAGCAGTTGCATGACAGCAGGCAGTAGAGAAGGCAGCAAACTCTGGACGATTCCTGCATTGACGCCTGTTTTTTGGGTAACGCCTTCGATCAATTGCTGTTGGAGTTCGGGCGTCAGCAGAGAGGTCAGTCCTCCCAAAGAACCACCACCCCCAGAGGCAGCCCCAGCCAGTTGACCGAGTAAGTTACCCATGCCGCCGCCTGTCATCTGTTGCTGCAATGCTGGACGCAGAGAACCGCTCAAACCAGAGAGAACAGTTTCTACTGTCGAAGGTTCTACACCGCTGCTCGCGGCTGCTTGCTGAACAGTATTCATAATCGAGCTGAGCTGTTCAACACTCCCGTTTTGATTCGGATTATTGATTGAACTCAAAACATCAAAGAAAAGTCCCATCGAATTTAAACCTCTATTGGGTAAAAAAATCTGAGGCAAAGCCGGAAGTTGACCTGACTTTATCCATTTAGATTAGTACCGTCGATCGGGCAATTCAGGAAATGTCTTAAGCTTTTCTCAATCAAATTGAGAGAGGAGTTGGCAGAGCTTTCATGCGGTAATTGTCTCGATCGTTCAACCGAAGTTTTAATCGAAGTTTTAATAAAGCTGCTCGACAGGTGCGGTCAAACGTTTTGAGCAAGATGATGATAATGATCAAATTTAGGATAGGCGCACTCTAAACCTTTGCTGTAAGCCTGGATAAGGCCGAATGCGCCTAATAGAAGCAGGCCATACTGGGTCCTATAGGGTGAAAGGAAATGAATTCAAGCTTGAGCTTTCGCAATTCCCTCATTGGCAGAAATGCCAGTGGCCTCGATCGGTGTCTCGCTCAGATCGATCGGCTGCAAACTAATTGGCTGCAAACTAATTGGCTGCAAACTATAGCCAATCACAGGAATACCTTGACAGAAGAAGCCTTGTTTGGGGCGCATTTCGAACGCTGGTTCGCTGTTACGCTGCCATTCGGTCTCAGTCAAAATCTTGAATCCTTGTTCAGCCGGAACCAGTTGGACCGGAGTTTGGCGCGAGCGAGAAACGAGCAGGTGAGTCGGTTGAAACATCGTGAAGTACCTCAATTGGGATGGAACGAAACAACTAATGCAGCCATACTTTGCCTAGAATCAATCCCTGTCCCCATGGGAAACTCACGGAGATTGCGATCGATGAGCGAGATGGCTTAGGTGAATACAAGGAGTCAACCGGAAATTCCAGGGAAGAGAAGGGAATACCGAGCAAGAGAGAAAGCCTGTTTTCCGTTGAATTACAGTCTGTTAAAGACATTAGCAAATCAGACAAATCGCTGATCCCGGCTGAAGGAAACAATTCGATCGGAAAACCCCAACTCCAAAAGGGAGATTTCCACCGGTTGCAGCATGGACGGAAATCTCTACCCCAAGAAAAAATGATTTTTTTTAACGCTTCGTTACGATCAGAGCAGGGTAGCTCGATAGACTAAGAAATAGGCTGTTTCGCCCCTCGGCTCAGACTGGAGGTCAAAATTCATGAACGGCAACCTGCGTGTTGGCTCTTTATTTGGAATTCCGTTTTACATTAACTTTTCCTGGTTCTTCATTCTGGCCCTGATTACCTGGGATTATGGGCAAGATTTGAGCAGGGCATTTCCGACACTCGGTAATGTTACCTGGCTCTGGGGACTGGCTGCGGCGCTATTGCTGTTTGTTTCCGTGTTGGCCCATGAACTTGGTCATAGCTGGGTGGCATTGCGGCAAGGAATTCCAGTCAATTCAATTACGCTGTTCATTTTCGGCGGATTGGCAAGCTTAGGAGAAGAGTCCAAAACACCTGCTGAAGCTTTCTGGGTGGCAGTTGCTGGCCCGATCGTCAGTTTGGTTCTGTTTGGTTTGCTCACCGCAATTCAGATTACAACGCCCCTCGCAGGTCCACTAGCAGCTATTCTGGGACTGGTCGCAACTATCAATTTGATGCTGGCTTTGTTTAATCTCTTACCCGGACTGCCTCTAGATGGTGGCAATGTTCTGAAAGCGATCGTCTGGAAAATTACAGGCAAGCAATATCGTGGGGTAGCTTTTGCCAGTCGGGCCGGTCAAGCCTTGGGCTGGATTGGAATTTCGCTCGGATTGCTAAACTTACTTGGAATTAGTCCGATCGGCAATATTTGGACGATTTTGATTGGCTATTTTCTGCTGCAAAATGCCAGTCGCTATAGTCAAGCCGCTTCAATTCAAGAGCAGTTAAGTGGTCTGACTGCTGCTGATGCAGTAATCGCAAATAGTCCGATCGTTCCTGGAAATTTGTCGCTGCGAGAATTCGCCAATCAATATATTATTGGCAATCCAGTGAGCTGGCAGAAGTATTTTGTGGTAGATGAAGCAGGTTACTGGATTGGTGAAATTCTGGTTGATTCACTTAAAGGCATTCCGACTAACGATTGGTGGAATGTGACTGTACAGGAGTTGATGCAGCCCAAACGAGATATTGAAATCGTTGCTTCCAGTCAACCCCTCCTGGAAGTGGTCAATTTGTTAGAACAGAAAAAACTGCCCGAGCTTGCAGTGCTCCGGGAAAATGGTTCTCTCTTAGGACTTTTAGAAAAAACCTCAATCATTCAGCTGATGCAAAATCGTAGCGCGGCAAAGGCAACGCCCGTCTCCTGAGGCTTCAAGACGGTGATTTGGGCCGAACTGAGCTCTCCTTCTCTCACAGCGCTATGATTGGGGTAAAGATCTCGCACGGAGCTGTAATTCCCATCTGTGACTTCGCCACCCTCTACCCAGCTAGACCTGAATCAACTCTTTCCCTTTGCCCTAGATGACTTCCAGAAACAGGCGATCGATGCCTTAGACGCGGATCAGTCAGTCGTGGTCTGTGCACCGACCGGATCGGGAAAGACGCTGATTGGGGAATATGCAATTTATCGGGCGCTGGCGCATGGTAAGCGAGTCTTCTATACGACGCCGTTGAAAGCGCTTTCTAACCAAAAGCTGCGAGATTTTCGCGATCGGTTTGGGGCTGATCGGGTGGGTCTTCTAACAGGAGATCTCTCGATTCAGCGAGATGCACCCATTCTGGTGATGACGACCGAAATTTTTCGCAACATGCTTTACGGCACGCCGATCGGTCAGGTGGGCACTTCACTGATTGATGTGTCAGCAGTGGTGCTGGATGAATGTCACTACATGAACGATCGCCAGCGCGGCACGGTTTGGGAAGAATCGATCATTTACTGTCCGCCTGGAATTCAAGTCGTTGCTCTTTCAGCCACGATCGCCAATAGCGACCAACTCACCGATTGGATCGGTACAGTGCATGGCAAGACGCAGCTGATCTACTCCGACTTTCGTCCAGTGCCGCTGGAGTTCAATTTTTGCAACCCCAAAGGGCTGTTTCCGCTGCTTAATTCCAATGGTCGATCGATCAATCCGCGCCTGAAGCCTAAAGGGGGAAAACAGCGAGGTCGCCAAGAAGCACCCAGTATGGGTTATGTAGTGAGTCAACTGCAGCAGCGCGATATGCTGCCCGCCATTTACTTCATTTTTAGTCGTCGAGGCTGCGATAAGGCCGTTGCCGATCTGGCCAATGCCTCCCTGGTGAATGAGCAGGAAACGCGCATCTTGAAGCAAAAAATTGATGAGTTTCTAACTCGCAACCCAGAAGCAGGGCGATCGGGCCACATTGACTCGCTGTATCGGGGCATTGCTTCCCACCATGCCGGAGTACTGCCTGCCTGGAAAGGACTGATCGAAGAGTTATTTCAGCAGGGGCTGATCAAAATCGTCTTTGCCACGGAAACGCTTGCTGCGGGAATCAACATGCCTGCCCGCACCACGGTGATCTCTAGTCTCTCCAAACGGACCGATCGCGGCCATCGGCTATTGACGGCTTCTGAATTTTTGCAAATGGCGGGTCGGGCTGGACGACGGGGCATGGATGAGATTGGCTATGTGGTGACGGTGCAGACGCCGTTTGAGGGAGCTTCCGAAGCGGCCTATCTGGCAACTTCCAAGGCCGATCCACTGGTGAGCCAGTTCACGCCGAGCTATGGCATGGTGTTAAATCTACTGCAAACCCACACGATCGACGAAACCAGAAATCTAATCGAACGCAGTTTTGGCCATTATCTTTCCACGCTCTATCTACGGCCCCAGCAACAGGCGATTACGGATCTCTCTGCCCAGATCGAACATCAGCAAAGCCAGTTTGATGCGATCGATCCAGCCCTGATCCAGAGCTACGAAAAGCTGAATGAGCGGTTAAAGGAAGAAAAGCGGCTGTTGAAGATTTTGCAGCAGCAGGCGCATGAGGTGGAATCGCAGCATTTAGCAACGGCACTCTCGTTTGCGGTAGCTGGCACAATTTTGACACTGAAGGGCAAGCATGTACCCGTGTCGACGCCGATGCCTGCTGTCCTGGTTATGAAAGTGCAGGGAGCCGGCCAATTTCCGTATCTGATCTGCTTGAGTCGAGATAACCGCTGGTATGTGGCAACGGTGGCAGACGTGACCGGACTGCATGCTGAATTTCCGCGATTAATCCAGACAGATCATCTGGTGCCTCCAGCCGAGCTTGCCCCTAAACCGGGCTCTGTTCGCAAGGGGGATGAGGCAACGCAAAATTTGGCTTTGCTGATTCCTGAGATCCCAACTGAGGCCGATCGCGCTCCCGAAGTGCAAGATCAGCAGGGCCGGGTAACGGCGGTGGAATCTCAGCTGCGAGCCCATGCGCTGCATCAATTTGGTGATCCCTCCCATTTGCTGAAGCGACAAAAACGGATCGATCGGATGCGGGAAGAATTAGCCAGTCGGCAAGACAAACTAAGTCACTACACCCAGCGCTACTGGCAAGAATTTGTCGATTTGATGGAAATTCTGGAGTATTTTGGCTGCCTGGAAGAGTCGAAACCGACCCCCCTTGGCCTGGTTTCAGCAGCAATTCGTGGCGATAACGAACTCTGGTTGGGTCTGGCGCTGGCTTCAGGAGAACTGGATGCCCTCGATCCGCATCACCTTGCGGCGGCCTGTGCGGCGCTCGTGACTGAAGTTTCCCGTCCGGATAGCTGGACCCACTATGAGCCTTCTTCGGAAGTGGAGGAAGCTTTGGCAGGCCTGCGTAGCATTCGACGGGAGCTGTTTAAGCTGCAGCGACGCTATCAGGTGGCCTTGCCCGTTTGGCTGGAAACGGAATGGATCGGTCTGGTTGAACAATGGGCTTTAGGCACGGAATGGCCTGAGCTTTGTAAGCATACCAGTTTGGATGAGGGAGATGTGGTGCGGATTTTGCGCCGCACAGTTGATTTTCTTTCTCAGGTGCCCCATGTTCCCTACTTAACGGGCGATCTGAAAGACAATGCAATCCGGGCGATTCAGTTGCTCGATCGCTTCCCAGTCAACGAAGGGACTGACTAGAGCAAGGCTAGCGATCGGCCCATCCAGCCTCATAGAATTCTGGCGCATAAAATTTGGCGCATGAGAGTATGACAATTCTCGTGGGAAATCTGGATTTTTACCTTCAGCTTGCGTAGATCTCTAGGGTCATTGTCTGGATTGGAGGAAATCACCATGGTGCGTCGAATTCGCCATCGAACCAACCGAGGAACTGCAAACCGTTATGACGGTCGGTTGGATTACGAGTTGCCGTCACCCTGGGACGTGAACAACATCGTCAATTACACCTCTGGTCAAGATATTTTGGCCACCCTGAGTGATACAGCCACCTCTGTACCGTTGAAAATTGAAAATCAGGGTAGTCCGGGTGAAGGCCGCAATGATGATGATGATGGCAATCCCTACGACATTCTGTTTTGGGAAGTAGATAGTACCGCCGATTTTGGCTTTGCCCAAGAAATTTATGTGTTTCGGGAGCCTGCCACTGGCGGTTCAGGCGTGATTGAAAATATCCCGATCGTTCCTGGCAGTTCGATCAAAGCGGTCACCATCATTATTGAAGACTTCAATAGCGTTCCGGTCGAACAAGGCGTTGCGTCCCCTTTGCCGATCGCTGCCACCGAAGGTGATGATTTCTCGGTTTACAGCACCCCCAACGACGATGTTTTGTTTGGCCTAGAGGGTGGAGATAACCTGTTTGGCGGTGCAGGCAATGATTGGATCAACGGCGGCTCGGATGCCGATCGCTTAATCGGTCTATCCGGAGACGATCAGCTCTATGGCGAATCCCAAAATGACTCACTGCAAGGCTTTACAGGCAAGGATGCTCTTTATGGGGGATCGGGCAATGATGTCCTGTTTGGGGGTTCAGAAGATGATTCGCTCTATGGTGGCTCAGGCGATGATGTATTAGATGGAGATGAAGGCAGCGATCGCCTGGAGGGTGAAACTGGTAATGACACCTACTACATTACTGCTGATACTACAGATACAATTGTCGAACAAGCCGATCAGGGGATTGATACGGTTCGATCTGCCTTTAGCTACACCCTGCCTGCCAATGTAGAATGGCTGATTCTCACGGGACCGGATGCAGTTACCGGCATTGGCAATGAATTAGATAACGTGATTGTTGAAGATCAGATCGACAGTTCTGGCAGCTTGCCTCCCTTAAATAACACGATCCTGGCGGGCAGTGGCAATGATCTGGTGCGGGCGGGTGGTGGCCAGGATACAGTAAATGGTGAAGCGGGAAACGATCGACTTGCAGGCTGGTATGGTACAGATACGCTGACGGGTGGCACGGGGGCCGATGAGTTTATCTTCGCCACTAATTTCAGCTCCTATTCGCCCGGAACGGATGGTGTTGATGTAATTACCGACTTCAACCAGGCAGAAGGCGATAAGCTTGTTATCCCGCTCAGCGTGTTCAATACGGCCAGCAGTTTAAGTGAAGGACTGCTGCCTGCGGCTAATTTCCGAGTGGGTGCATCGGCTACCAGCGCTTCTCAGCACTTTATTTACAATCCAGCGACGGGCGAATTCTTCCACGATTTTGATGGGTTGGGCGGATTTGGTCAGTCTAAAATTGCCCAGTTGGCTACTGGGCTAGCACTCACGAGTAGCGATATTAAACTGGTGGGTGGATTCACGCTGCCAACCATTTCTGCCAGTATTGCAACGCCGATTGCGGGACAAACCCTGACGGGAACGAACGGGAACGATCGCCAAATTGGGGGTGAAGGCAACGATACGATCAATGGCTTGGCGGGTGACGATCAGGCTAGCGGGCAGGAAGGCAACGATACAATCAACGGCGGCGAAGGGCAGGACTTTCTTAACGGTGATTCGGGCAACGATGTTGTTTCAGGGGAAGCAGGCGATGATGTGCTGCATGGCGAAGCGGGCGACGATACGCTGAATGGCGGCTCCAGTAACGATACCCTCAGCGGCGGCAAAGGAAATGATTCGCTAGCGGGAGGATTGGGCATCGATCGGTTTAATTTCTATAGTCCAGCCACGGGTGGCATTGATCAAATCAGCGACTTCAATGCAGCTGAAGATCAAATTGGCCTGTATGTCGGAGAAAATCTGGATACGGCTTTTGCTGATGCGGGTTTTGCCTTAAATACTGCCATCACTGCCGATCAGTTTCGAATTGGGGCGGCTGCCGCAGATAGCAGCGATCGGATCATTTACAACAATGTCACGGGTGCACTCTTGTTTGATGGGGATGGCACGGGCGCAACGGCTGCGGTTCAAATTGCCACGCTGGCAGCTGGATTATCCTTAACGGCCAACAATCTGATCGCATTTGACGAAACGAATGCCAAGGCTCCTGCGACCACAGGCACAACAGGCGATGATGTCCTTACGGGCGGCGGCACGGATGATGTGCTGACGGGGGGTGGCGGCAACGATACACTGACGGGGGGCGATGGCGATGATGACCTGGATGGCGGCGACGGGAACGATACCCTCAAGGGCGGTGCAGCGAAGGATATTCTGCAGGGATTCAGCGGGAACGATCGGCTGAGTGGCGGGGATGGCAATGATCGGCTTGAAGGAGGATCTGGCCGCGACCGGTTGGATGGAGGTCCTGGTAACGATACTTTAAAAGGCGGCAAAGATCGCGACATTTTTGTCCTGAGTCGAGGACCGGGCCGCGATCGCATCGAAGATTTCCGAGATAAGGTCGATCGCTTAGGTCTGACGCCCAAACTCAAGTTCAAGCAGCTAGAGATTGAGCAGCAGGGACGAAATACCTTAGTCAGCTTCGGCAGCAAAGATCCGTTGGCGCTCTTGGTCGGTGTGCAGGCAGAGAAAATTACTGCGGCTGATTTTGTGCGCGTCTCGTCTGTTTGAGGATATCGTCATATGGGCTGGGTTCGAGGACTACACGGGCTGGGATTGCTGATTTTACTGAGTATGCCTGCCAAAAGCTGGGCGCAAATTCAGCCCGATCGCAGTTTGTCGAACCCTTCTCGCACTCGCCAGGAGCGCAACACCACAATCATCACAGGCGGCACTCAAACGGGAGCAAACCTCTTCCACAGTTTTCGCCAGTTTTCCATTCCCAATCGAGGCGTGGCTTCCTTTCGGAATATTTCACCAGAAGTCCGCAATATCTTCACCCGCGTCACGGGTCGATCGACCTCCCGGATCAATGGAGTATTGGAGGTATTGCAGAATGATGGCCGCCTCAGTACCGCCAATTTCTTTCTGATTAATCCCAACGGCATTCACTTTGGTCGTCAGGCGTCGCTTAACTTAGGCGGAGCCTTCTTTGCCAGTACGGCTGATCGGATTCGCTTTGCCAACGGCGCAGAATTTAGTGCTGTTACACCTCAAGATGCGCCATTGCTGCAGGTCAGTGTGCCGATCGGCCTTCAGTTTGGTCCCAGTCCCGGTCTGATTCACAACCAGTCACGCAGCAATTTGGTCAGGGATGAATTCGGCGATCCTAGTGCAGGTGGATTACAGGTAGCCTCTGGACAGACGATCGCCCTAATTGGCGGACCCGTTCAAATGGATGGTGGCTATGTGACTGCGCCCGGAGGCCAGATCGAAGTGGGCAGTGTGGCAGCAGGGAATGTGACAATCGCGCAAACTGTGACGGGCTGGAATTTTGACTATGCGGCAGCAACGGGTAGCGAGATGAATTTCTCTCAGGAGGCGACCCTGAATGCCACTGATTTATCGGAACTGCTAGCAGGCGGCAGGATCGGCTTATGGGGCGATCGGATTTTTCTGACGAGTGGCACTTCAATCCTGTCGAATACGGGTGCGGTAGAACAAAATGGCCAGGATATTCAAGTCCGAGCGACTGATCTGGAATTAGCCAATTTCTCGCTAATCAGCACAGAAACCCAAGGCAACGGTAATAGCGGCAATCTGCGTATTCAAGCCGATCGACTACGGGTGGGCTCGGGGTCAGCCATTTCCACTCAAACCTTTGGAGCGGGCGATGCCGGAGATGTGACGATTCGAGCCAACCAGATCGAACTATCAGGCCGCAACAGTGTTCTTTCCAACGGGGACTTTGCCACGACGGGTCTGTTTGCCCAGGCGGGAACTGGTTCTACTGGAGCAGGCGGGACAGTACAAATCACAACCGATCAGCTCAAGCTTGAGGCGGGTGCAGCGATCGCCACCGATACGTCAGGCAGCGGTCGGGCCGGATCGATTCGAATTCAGGCAGATCAGGTTGATTTAACTGGCGTGCTGCTCAACGCTCAAGGCAATATTGTGCTGGATCAAGGTTTGCCCTTTCCGAGCGGCATTTTTGCAGACAGCAATCCTGAAGCAACGGCAACCGGGACTGGGGGTGAAATTGCGATCGACACGCGGCAATTGCGATTAAGCGACGGCGCGGTGATTCAAACCAATGCGGAAGGTCCAGGAGATGCCGGAAATCTCACCCTGCGGGCCACAGAATTGATCGAACTCACCGGCAGAGCAGGTCCAGCTTTGCCACCCACAACCATTTTTGCGGCTTCTGGGGGGTTACCGGGCAGCGGTGGCACTTCAACCGCAACGGGACGCGGCGGCACCTTACGAATTGAAACTCCCAGGCTCCAGCTTGATCGAGATGCGGTAATTGCCGTCACTAGCTTAAATCCGGTTGAACAGGCAGAAGGAGCAGGTAGTCTCAATATTCAGGCCGATCGCATTTCGCTCTCGAACGGGGGCCAACTTTCAGCCGAAACCGCTTCTGGCGATGGCGGTAATCTAAATTTGCAGGTGAGCGATCGGATTAAACTACGCAACCAGAGCCGCATTTCTACGACAGCAGGCACGATCGATGCAGGCGGGAATGGCGGCAATCTGACGATCGGCACAGAGTTTTTGTTTGCAGCGCCCGCAGAAAATAGCGATATCCGCGCGAACGCTTTCACTGGAACTGGGGGAACCGTCACGATTACGGCTGCTGGAATTATTGGAATTGAACCTCGCTTGCAGCCCACTGCATTCAGCGACATCACTGCCAGTTCAGAATTGGGCACCGCCGGACAGGTGATCATTCGCAGTCCTGATGTGACTCCCAACACCACAGTCAGCGAACTGCCAACGACTCCCTTGGGCGATCGTCCAGTTCAAGGTTGTGCAGTAGCCCAGGGCAATTCCACTGCAGCATTCTTCACGACGGGCAGAGGGGGTTTACCGACAACTCCCTATGAGCCTTTAAGTACCAGCGATATTTTGGCTGATTTGCGTCCGATCGATGCCAACGCACCTTTAGCAGAAGCCCAAAGCTGGAGAACCAATCTACAAGGACAAATTGTTCTCACCGCCGAGGCTCCCACTCCAAGCAGCCATTGTGCATTGCATTAGCAGCACTCACCCCCGATCGACAACATCAACCTGAACGGTAGGCCGCCAAAATCCAAAATCCTCCTCGCTGCCGCATCCCAAATCAGCAAGCCTGCCAAACAAAAAGGGGGATCAGTCTGCCGACCAACCCCACCTGCCGATCCTTTGAGAGGAGAACACTATATTTGAATCCTAATCTTATTGAGAATATATGTCAATAGCAAATCGAGTTTTAAACAGGTCATCAGTTCTGAATTAACCTGTAAATCAGTTTTTGCAAGCTTTAGAGCAAAGATCTAGTCAGACTAATCTCCCCATCGCCTCATTTTGACGAAAATCTTTCTAAATAGAGTGCCGGTAGCGACCAACTGAGATACCTACAACAGTGGCCTATTGGGTCAATGCTAAATGTCTATCAATGCTGGACGCTCAAGATGATCCATTGGCAGGATATCAATTTGCCTATCAACCGCCGAGAATGGACCTTTGATTTTTGGACATGCAACAGCAAGTTGGACATCGCTAGGATGAGCAGGGAATCTCGATCGTCGATGGCTCAATCTCAATGACTCAATTCTGATGAACTGCTGCTTTCAATCCTGTCGATATCTGCTTTTTCGATGCAACCAGTCGTAACCAAAACCCAACTCACTGCCGAAATTCGGGAATGCTTGCATTTAGCAATTCCCCTGGCTGGAGCTCAGCTCGCCCAGACTGCAACTGCTTTTGTTGACACCATCATGATGGGTTTGTTGGGGAGTTCCATCTTGGCTGCTGGGGGATTGGGCGCATCCGTTTTTCAGGCGTTAATTTTAATCAGCACCGGCATTGTCTCTGCGGTGAGTCCAATTGTGGCTGCGGCTCATGGTGCAGGACAGCCCGTTTTAGTCGGTAAAGCGCTCCGACAAGGTTTTTGGCTAGCCTTAGGACTTGCTCTACCCATTTGTGGCTTGCTCTGGTTTGCCGATCGCTGGCTGGTCTGGTTGGGGCAATCCCCAGAGACGATCGCCCTGTTAACTCCCTATACTCGATCGATCGTTTGGGGAATTGTGCCCGCTCTGCAATTTGCCGTTTTGCGCAATTTTGTTTCAGCCCTGTCTGATCCACGTCCGGTGATTGCGATCGTGGTTGGAGGCACGGTGTTCAACATTGCAGCCAACTATGTCCTGATGTTTGGCAAGCTGGGATTTCCTGAACTGAGGTTAGCTGGCATCGGTTGGGCCAGTGCCCTGTCGCTTTGGGGCATGTTGGTGGCACTAGCGCTTTATATCGTTACTCAGCCCCGCTATCGCATTTATCAGCCTTTTCGAGGACTAGCTCAGTTTGAACGCCGCACGTTTCAAGCCCTGGTGAGGGTGGGTGCACCGATCGGCATTTTGGCAGCCGTAGAAACCGGAATGTTCACAGTCACGATGCTGATTATGGGGCAGTTGGGCACATTGGCACTGGCCGCTCATCAAATTGCTCTGCAAACTGCAGCCATAACATTTATGGTGCCGTTAGGCATTTCGCTTGCAACCACAGTGAGAGTCGGTCACAAACTCGGTCAGCAAGATTTAGTTGGCGCAAGGCTGGCTGGTTCGGTCGGCATTGCGATCGCAGCCCTGTTTATGAGTCTGATGGGTCTGCTGTTCTGGCTTTTCCCCAAGAATATTGTGGCAATCTACCTGGATGTTAACGATCCAGCCAATCTGGCAGTGGTGGAACTGGCTCAACAGCTTTTAGGGGTGGCTGCTGTATTTCAAATGGTGGATGGCATTCAGGTCAGTGCAACCGGGGCCTTACGCGGTTTGCAAGACACTCGCATCCCGATGCTGATTGGCATTGTGGCCTATTGGGCAATTGGTTTAACGAGTGGCTATTTCCTGGGCATCCACTTCCAGTTAGGTGGGGTTGGTCTGTGGTGGGGACTGGCACTTGGTCTGACGGTAGCGGCGATCGTACTAACCTGGCGGTTCTACACCATGCCGCTAGAAAAGCTGAGCTGGAAGCAAGAGCTACCGCAGCGTTCCTATCCTCATCACAACAGTCCTTCCGATCGGGCTCCTCGATAGCGAGTCTGAGAATTCACCTTAAACAGGCGCGTGAACTTGGGAATATCGCCTCGATGGCCCAATACAATTACCACATCTCTGGCCAAAAGCGGCAAATCGTGGTTGGGATGCGTAATGATCTCGCCATCGGCCTTCCGCAGTGCCACCACAATAAAAGTTCCCTTTCCCCGAACTTCTAGGTCCCCAACCGTCTTGCCAACCAGGGGAGAGTTGGGAGGAATCGTCAGTTCATCAACCTGAACATCAATCTGAGCCAGTAATTCATTCAGGCGATTGCGCTCTTCCCCCTGATCAAGAAACTCGATCGTATTGGGTTGAGTGATTAGATTGGCCANTCCGCATGCCGCTAATGCTGGCTGGTGAAACAACATGATCCGCCCCAGCTAGCTTCAGTTTTTTTTCAGTGCTTGGCATTTCGCCCCGCGCCACAATTTCTAAATTTGGATTGAGTCCTCTAGCCGTCAGGGTAATAAACACATTTAAGGCGTCATCCGGCAGCACAGTGGCCAATACCCTGGCCCGTTCAATGCCAGCAGCAATTAAAGTATTTTCATCTGTTGCATTGCCCTCATAAACCTGGTAGCCCTGATCTTCAGCCGCCAACAACCGATCGGGATTGCGGTCAACGATAATGAAGGGCTGTTCTGCTTCCGTTAATTTGCGAGCTAACACCTGCCCAATTCGCCCATAGCCACAGACGATCGTATGTTGCGTCAGGTTAGCCAGATCGCGGCTTTTGCGTCGAGCTTCTAGAACCTGCTTAATTTCTCCCTCGGTCAGCATTTGCACAAATCCTCCTACGGTGTAAACGGCAGCCGAAGAGCCTGTCACAATCACAAAAATCGTAAAAATTCGCTGGGCTGTAGAAATCGGACAAAACTCCCCATAGCCCACGCCAAAGATCGTAATGATCACCATGTAAGCAGCATCCAGGACAGGGCAACCTAAAAGGACATAGCCGATCACCGCCCCAATCAGCGTGGTCCCAAACAAAATTGCGCCAGTCAGAACACGCCGTAATGGCGATCGCATGAGCTGATCCTCAGTTAAGTCTTAGATCCGGGTTGATCAATTGCTTGCAGCTCAAAGATATCTAAAGCCAACCTGGAATTTCCACTCTATCCAGGAAGTGCCGCATTGCCTCTGCCTTGATCAGGTTGATATTGCTATCCAGACTGATGAATAGAGAGCAGCCCCTCAGATTTTTCAGTAGCCTCTTCCTCACCTCCTAATCCATGTGATAGTATAGGTGACTGGGTTTATATGAAGTAGGAACTAGTTACTTTCATGGCACTGCTGCAAGAGCGCAAACAAGAAATTATCTCGGATTATCAGGTTCACGAGACAGATACCGGATCGGCAGATGTTCAGGTGGCAATTTTAACTGAGCGGATTAATCGCCTCAGCCTCCATCTCCGGACGAATAAGAAGGATCACGCTTCTCGTCGGGGTTTGCTGAAAATGATCGGTCAACGCAAGCGCCTGTTGGCCTATATTCTCAAGCAGGATCAGGAACGGTATCGTGCCCTGATTACCCGTCTTGGAATTCGGGGTTAATCCCATGTCTGCGAAGCCGAAGCCAAATGAGAATTCGGGCAAGCCTTCAAAGCGCAAAGCAATGCCTTTTGAGCCGCGCAGCACTCAGTCTGAAAAGGAAGTTGCTAAGCCCGCTAAGGAAACGACTGCTTCTGCTAAGCCGAATCGTAATCAGCCGAGTCCTAAGCGTCCGGCTCAATCATCGACGAAAGAGGGAATTCCTGAGGTGGTCAGTCGCCGCATGGTTAAGCGAATTGCCCTCTTTTGTGGTATTCCAACGGCGCTGGGAATGTCTACGTTTGTAGCGAGCTATGTATTGGTTAGCAACGATTGGGTGAATTTGCCAAACTATGCTGTGTTGTTGGTGAGCCTGGGGTGGTTCGGCCTCGGCGTTTTGGGGGTCAGCTACGGCCTGCTTTCCACCTCATGGGACGAGGAGATTCCGGGCAGTTGGTTAGGTATTTCAGAATTTAGAACGAATTTTGGCCGGATGAAGGCAGCTTGGAAAGAGAATAGCCGCCAGTCAAAATAGACTTGATGAGTCTATGTTTCGGTATGTTTTTTTTCAGTTCTTTCATTGCTCAGCCGTAGATTTAATTTGCTCGATCGCCCCCTAGCGCATCCAGTTCTTGTTCCACCGTATGCAAAATTTCGGTGAGCTTGGGCAGCATCTCCAATCGTGCTTCCAGTAAGGCGGGATCAGAGTAAGCCCTGGACCGAATTTCGTGCAGTTTATTCTGCAATTGCTTGGCGATCGAGACAGCGTCTTTTTCTAGCTTATTGATCTGCTGCTGCTGATAAAACTTGAGGGCAGCCCCTCGCAAAACCTGTACCGTTACCTCTTCTCCATACATTCCCGCCATAAACCGGAATCGCAGCAACACCCGGTTACGCTCGTACAAATATTCGATATCTGCCTGCTGGGGCTGATCGATCGGCATCAGCGAAATGCAGGCCATAATTTTCAATTCTTGAATGACGCTGTGAAACGTGGATTGATCGAGCTGATCGAGCACAGATTGCAGGACACCGTTTTGACTCCAAACAACCCGCCCATGATGAGGATGACACTCGAAATACAGCCGCCCAATGCCGCCCATCAAAACTCTGGCCAGAAGTTCTTGCAATAGCTCTCTTGCAGGCAAGGTTGCCAAAACTTCGACTGGTTCCTCTAGATAATGGGTTGCCAGTTTAAGAATTGCCAGCTTCTGATCGGGAATTAGACTTGACGGTACTTCGGTAACGAGAGCTGATTCAGCAGGAGAAGAAGCCCCATTCGCTGCCACCAGCAAGGGCTCTTCAGGTTCTAGGCTTGGTTCAACCGGCACAGCCTCGACCGGCACAGAGGTCTCTAAGGAATCTGATTCAACTAACAGTAAAGTTTGTGACTCAACCTCAATTTCAGTTTCCGCCTCCTTTTCCAAATCTGTGACCCTATCCGCAGCAATTTCAACAGGAGGGGGAGGATCAAGCGGACTGATCACGACTTCCGCCATCTCTACATCTGGGTGATAGAGATCATCTGGGCTATCCACTACCAAAGTTAAGCGTTCGCTGGGATTGATTTGTCGATCGGTTTGATGGCGTGAAGTGTGGCGATAGTGACCATAACTAAAAGCGTCATACCTTGTCGATCCAGGTTGCTGATTGCCCGTGTGGTTAAGATAGGCCGTCAAAACAACGCGCAGACCTTCCGAGGAAATGCTGTGAGAAACCAGCGAATAATTCAGGTAGGAAATGATGCGTCGAACATACTCACTGGCAGCAGTGTCTTCCGGACTAACCATCCCCAAATGAAGGCGATTCCCTTCCAAAAACAGAGGTAAAACCTGGTAGTATAAACAGGCTTCAAATGGCAATACACCATCGATCAAGACAAAAAGGTGTTCAACATTCAAGCGCGATACCCAGTCTCCTTGAAACTGAGCCAAAATGCTTTGCTGCAGTGCTTGGCTGAACTTTGAACTATTCAAGTTGTCTGAACGCGGCGTCATAGCAGTTGTACAACCTCTTAATTTAGAGTGCCCTATCACCCATCAGAAGCGCGCTTCATCCCAAAACTCAGCTGCGACAAGATACTAGAAAATCACTTTCAGATTGACGCCAAGCCCATGCTGCTTGCGACGCAATAATGATGGCTATATAGTGACTACAGGCCGTGGCGCTCTAATTCAGTACATATTACGTACTTTCTGGGCTAATTGATAAATCTTACTCCATTCCCCAGCAACCTGGTTGGCTTTCAAACCAAGCTCTTTAGCGATCGAATCAAAACTTTGCTTCGCTTTCATCTTCTCAATCAATGTTTGCTGAAGTGGCGTTAAATCTTGTAAGAACACCTGCCATTGCTGGGGAGATAAACCGAGATTGTGTTCTACCAAGGAAGTTCCAAGCCAGGTTCCGACCAGCTCGTTTTGATGTTTGAACCCAAACACCCGGATGGCATGGTAGCTGATTTTTTCCCGCAATCGATAGACCTGATTCACGGTTAAATTGAGGGCTTGAGCGATCGCCTCTTGGGATTGCCCTTGCAGGTGTAACTTCAGCCATTCAGCAGCGACGGGTTCCACCTCCTGTTCAAGATAAGTCACAAACTCTTGCAGCACCTTATTTCGGAGGGCCTGCTGTTCTTCCCATTCCTGATTTTCCTGATAGCGGCTAACTGCCTGTGCATCCAGCAGACTGACCGGGTTTTCAGCCTCATCAGGGGTAATCTCTTCAGAAACCAGCCGAATCAGTTCGCCGGTTGGTACTTGAGTCATGCCACCTCGTTGCGATCGCCGCAGGTAGTTGACAAACCGATAGACCAACAGCGGTTGATTCCGGATGGGGCGCAGACAATATTCTTCAATGCTGGCAAGCATCAGCGCGTTGCGCAGCCGTGGATTGGAAGTACATTGAGCAATCCAAGCCATTTGTTGACGAATGTAGGTATCGCTCTGGATCAGTTCTTGGATCACTTCCTGAAGCACATCGACAACCGTACGACGGCGATCGCGCGATAGAGCAACCCAGGTTCGAATTCGGCTGCGGATCAGGAATAGGCTACTCAGCCGTTGGATCAACTGACTGTAGGCTCGCTCTGGGTGCACTCCTAAGTAGCGCTGTTGCAAAATTCGGAAACGGTAGTCCATTGCCTGTTTGGCGATGTCAAGCTGAGCTGCTGGTAGTTCCTCAAATCGCTCCTCTTTTTCTCCCAATAGCCAACTGACCACGCTTTCCCGAGCGGTGGGTGACAGCGCGACTTCGCTAGCCTGAAGTTTCTCTCGCCAGTTTTGCCTGAGTTCCTCAGCCAGTGACATCAGAATTGCAGCCCCTTTTTGGTAGTTTCCTAGTTATACCCTCTCTCAAGTTGGTCTCCAAAGCCGATCGATGATCAGTGCAATTCTCTTATACAGCCAAATTTGCCTGGTTCAACCAACTCATTCGATCATGCTTCGAAAAAACCTGCTTTAAAAAACATTGCTAAGCTGGCTTCTCTGGTTCCTCAACCGCTGCAACTAATCGTTGTAAAGCATCGGTCAGTTGACCAAGGCGCTCTAGAGCACCATCATGATTTTCCGCTAGCGTTTGTACAGCATCACTGAGGGCAAAAATTTGATAGCCTTGCTGCTGAACCTGAGTTGCTAAAGCATCAACTTGGGCCGCCAAGCGATCGACTGCTTCGGTTGTTGCCAGCACTGACTCCCCAATTTGGAGAACAACAGACTCTAGTTGATTGGGTTGAACGTCCACTCCGCTCCTCTGAATAACCTCTCTAAATCAATTGCAATAGAATGCAAGCAGGATTGAAGCTGCATAATTAAGCCTACTGCATTCTTAGAATGATGGCGATGAAGAACAGTTGACATTGTTTCGTCATCCTGTCAGCATCGGAGAGAACAATATGACAAGCTCAGCGCAGCAAGGTACTCAAACTCGGTTCTTCATTGCCTTACTGCCCCCAAGGGATGTTCAAGCTTACGCAGAAACAGTCATTCAAGAGCTAGGCCAGCGCTATCAAAGCGGCACTTCTAAATCATCGCCCCATATCACCCTACAGCCGCCCTTCCAGTGGTCATTTTCAGGCTTCCCCTCTTTAGAATCCCATCTGGCAGAGTTTGCCGATCAGCATACCCCCATCCCCATCCAGCTTGACGGATTTGGAGCGTTTGCTCCCTGTGTTTTGTACATCAATGTGGTCAGAACCTCCGAACTTTTAGCGCAGCAGGCTGCTCTGAGCAAGGGGTTAGGAGTTGAACTCGGCATTGTTGATCCCCAGGCCAAAAACCGTCCTTTTGTCCCGCATCTCACCGTTGCCTCTCGAAATCTCACCCGGCAAACTTTTCACCAAGCTTGGGCTGATTTGCAGCCCCGATCGGTCCAATTTGAATTTGTGGTCGATCGCCTCAGCCTCATGGTTTATCAGGCACAACGTTGGCAGATTCAAACCGAATTTCCGCTCAAGAACCTGTAAGAATTGTCGTCTTTCTCCTATCGGTGGGCTGCCCTAGAGCTGTCCTTCCCTATCTGCACCGAGATCTGTACCGAAGTGATGCTGATTGTCGTGAGCCTATCCTTCGGCTTGGGCATACTAAGGGCTGTGATGCAACTCTGTATTTTTTGGACGTGATTTATGAAGCCTCAAGTCAAAGTGATTCCACTAAATGGGATCTTAGATGGTGTTAGTGGTGCTCAACTGCGGCGCAAAATCGACGAGGCCATCAGGGGAGGAGTCTACGTCATCTTAATTGACTGCTCAGCAGTTGATTTCATGGACAGTTCCGGGTTGGGAGCATTAGTGATGGGATTGAAGCAAACTCGATCGATCGGTGGCCGATTTGCCCTCTGTGGCATCAACGACCAAATCAAACTGTTGCTGGAGCTAACCGACATGGAAAGCACATTTGAAATCTTTGAGAGCCGCGAAGTTTTCTACTTAACGACAACCGTTGAAGCATTTTGGGCAACAAACTGAAGCTGCAACACGGAAAGATCGTCTTCAAAAGTTTCAGTACAAGTTAGTGCTTGAATTTCTGGTAAGAGAGCAGTCAAGGGACGATCGTCAATGTAATACTGCATCAATAGTTGAATTAATCGATCGAGCCCCCAAGTTACCTTAACCGATGACTGTAGGTCGTAAGCTCCATCACTAAAGATAAACAATGTGCTAGGCAGCGAGATCTGGCACTGGGCACTGGAATATTTTGCCTCTGATAACATGCCAATGGGTGCACCCCGTGTCCTCAAAATCTGCATTTGGGGCATTGGATCACCCGCTGAAAATAGCACGGCTGGTGGATGGCCTGCACTGGAATAGCTAAGACGTTGCTGGGCTCGATTATAGATGCCATACCACAAGCTGAAATAGCGAGGGTTCTGTTCACTCATTTGGAACACTTCGTTCAAACCCCGCAGGACATCCTCGGGTCGGTAGAAATTCACTCCCGGTAAAGATTGGGAACGCAGCAGGTTTTGAATCGAAACTGAGAGCAGGGCAGCTCCTAGCCCATGTCCCGAAACATCCAGCAAATAGAACGTAAGATAATCAGGATCCAGCCAGTAATAGTCAAAGAAGTCGCCGCCCAGTTGCTTAGAAGGGACAAAGAGGGCTTCACTGCGAATGGATCCCGTCAGCGGCTGGGGCAACAGCGAAGTAACATATTCAGCAGCTTCTAGCAATTCAGCTTCTAATCGCTGTTTTTGCAGCTGTAAGTCTTGGGCCAACTGTTGCAGATCTTGTGCTGATTGGTAAAGACGCAATCCGGCTCGGACTCGCGCCAGCAGTTCCACTGATTCAATGGGTTTGGTGAGAAAATCATCAGCGCCGGTATCCAGACCTGTAACCCGATCGTTCAAGTCCGATCGAGAAGAAAGCAGGATGAAGAAAAGGGTCGATAAAGCGGGCTCTGCCTTAATCCGACGGCAGACTTCTAACCCGTCAATACCGGGCATCAGCCAGTCACAAATCACCAATGCGGGTTGCCATTGTTTTGCGATCTGCACCCCATCTTCACCATTCTGAGCAACCTGAACCTGATAATTCTGGCTTTGCAGTGTATTTTGCAGGATGAGCCGAATGATTGGATCATCATCAATCACCAAAATCTTAACCATTGCACTTGCAGCGGCCCGTTGCACCATTGTTAATCATAACGGGTGTTTGTCTACTCTATGAAACTCAATTGATTGAATTAACGCNAAAATAGGTTGAATTGGATTAAATTCGGGCATCTTTTCCTTGAATTGGATATTGTTTCGCTTCTGTATATTAGGACTCCAATTTGCAAACAAATGACTCAAAAGTGGGCACAGTAATTGAAGTGTAGTCAATGATCCTGCTGTTTATCAAAGGGATCCTCCTATTAGGCAAAACGTGGTACAACATCATCGCCTGCTGACAAGAACGAATCTCGAAGAATTAGCCACTGTTCTGGACTGGCTCAATCAAATTTGCCAAAGGGAAATTTCCCGCGATGTTCTGATTCAGTGCCAAATGATTCTAGCCGAGGCTTTTACAAATGCAGTTCGCCATGCCCATCGAAATATGGATGTGGAAACGCCGATCGAAATTGAAGCAGGCTTACATCCAAACTGGTTAGAGCTGCGGGTATGGGACTCTGGCCCCGCCTTTGAGCTAAACTATTTGCTGCACAATCCGCATCTAACCAGTCCTGAAGCTACAGGTGGTCGCGGCATTCATCTGATTGCTCAGTTAACCGATCAATTCAGCTACGATCGAATGGCAGACAATCGCAACTGTCTACTCATGGTTAAGCAGTATTTACAAATAAGACCTACACCCATCAATAAGTTCAGGTAAGGATAAGTTCAGGTAAGAAAATTAGAAGTTAAGCCTGGAAATCAGGTCAGCTTGAAAATAAGCTTTTCAGTTTTGCTTGAGTCGCCTCTGAAAGCGGCATTCGAAACACTTTGCCACCAATTTGGGCAAAGTTCACTTCTACTTGTGCAATTGCGTCGGGACGTACTAAAACGAGCAAGGCAGAAGTTTTGGGCTGCAAGTCCTCTTCAATTTCGAGCAGCAGATGACTGTCAAACACTTCTTTCGTCAGTGTGATCGATCGATGAAATACTAAAGCGCTAAGCACACCGCCCCAGAGTTCGTTACTCAGCTCAGCAACAGGCTCTAGCAAATCATGACAGGCTTTGACTCTCACTTTACCTGCTGCATCTTTCACCACAATCACAGCGTCTTCTAGATCGCTCAAATGCGACTGCTCAAGTTTAAGTAATGCTAAGAGAGCTTCATCTGCACCATGTTTTTGATCGAAGGTGATGACAAAAAGTTCACTCACGGGTTTGCGATCGAAAAAAGTAGATCTTCTGCATCATACTATGAGTTTGATCAAGCAATGAGCCTAGTAAAGATAGATTTAAAAACATGCCAAGCAGACCACAATTCTTTATAGGATGAATAGCAAAATCTTAGAAAAGGATGAGATGGAAATAGTGGCAGAGACGACAACTCGTGTGAATTTCAAACAAGCTGGGAATTCTATGACTTAGCAAGTTTTTTCTATAGTGCTTCTCTACGTCGTTTATGTACTCTCAAAAGAGCTGAGATAGGGCCTTATGCATGATCAATCGATCTCTAATCCTCATCAAGGCGAAGTTCTCATCGTAGACGATATGCCCGCAAATTTGCGGCTACTCGTTAATCTTTTAACTCAGAATGGCTGTCGGGTTCGAGCTGCAACCAGTGGAGCTAGTGCTTTAGCGGGAGTAAACCTGTTGCTTCCTGATCTGATCCTGCTAGATATCAATATGCCAGGAATGGACGGATATCAGGTTTGTGAAGCTTTGAAGGCCAACCCTCATACTGCCCATATCCCAATCATCTTCCTCAGTGCCTTTAGCGAAAGTTGGGATAAGGCGAAAGCCTTTGCTGTTGGTGGAGTAGACTATGTCACTAAACCATTTCAAACAGAAGAAGTTCTTGCTCGGGTTAAAATTCACCTGCAATTACATCGTTTACAGCAATCTTTAAAAGGAATCAATTTACAACAAGCTGAACAACTGGCAGAACAGAATCGTCAGTTGCAGAATATGAACCAAGTGCTTGAACAGTCGCATCAGGAATTGCAATTGCAATATAAACAATTGCAAAAAACCCAGCTTCAACTCATTCAAGCTGAAAAGATGGCAACTTTGGGACAGTTGGTCGCTGGAATTGGACATGAAATGAGTAATCCTCTCACGTCAATTTTCAGCAATTTGGGGTGCACAGGTGAGTACATGCAAAACTTACTCAAACATGTACAGCTCTATCAATCTTTTTATCCTACACCTGTAGAGCGTATTCAGCAGGACGCTCAGGAAATTGAGCTCGAATTCATGTATGAAGACCTACCCAGAATGTTGCTATCGCTTCAAGCTGGTGCTGATCAGCTTTATCACATCAGCCATTCCCTACGAATTTTTGCTCGCTCAGATACTCAGCAAAAAACGCTCTTTAACTTACACGATGGTCTTGACAGCACACTCTTGTTGCTCCGTCATCGGTTGCGATCGAAGGATTATCGCCCTGAAATTGAAGTCATTCGGCAGTACAGCGAGATTCAGCCAATCGTTTGCTACACTGGTCAGATCAGTCAGGTCTTCATGAACATTCTGGCGAATGCAATTGATGCCTTAGAAGAATCGAGTCAAGACAAAAGTTTTGATGAACTTGAAGGAACTCCAAACCAAATTGTCGTTAGCACTGAGCAAATCACAGATCAAATCATTATTCGAATTTCAGATAACGGTAAAGGGATCCCGGTTGAATTGCAAACAAAAGTTTTTGACCATCTATTCACAACTAAACCTGTAGGAAAGGGGACCGGCTTAGGCTTGGCGATCGCCCGTCAAATTGTCGAAGAAAACCATGGTGGACGATTAAAGCTCGTCTCTCAGCCTGAGCAAGGTGCGGAGTTTGTGATTGAACTCCCGATTTAAACCGGTTCAGCCCCTTTTCGAATTTGACTCAGCGAATTTGACTCAGCGAATTTGACTCAGCGAATTTGACTCAGCGAATTTGACTCAGCGAATTTGACTCAGCTTCTGCTTAATAGAGTGGAGCGATCGGTCTTTAATCCTTAGCAGGCGTCAGTTGCTTTTCTGTAACAGGACGATCGGACCTGGATCGAGGCGGCCTATTGCCATCAACAAAATTACAGTAAAACTAGAGATTGCTCCATTTGTGCTCATGAGAACTTCCCCAGAGCGATAGAATAGTTGACTGGAATCTTTAACCTTTTGAAGCGCACTGAAGGAACAGGAAGCGGGATGCGTATCTCTTTGAACTGGCTGCGAGAACTGGTAGACATTACCCTGACTCCTGAAGAGTTGGCCGATGCGTTAACAATGGCAGGGTTTGAGGTAGAAGACATTGAAGACCGCCGCACTTGGGCAGAAGGTGTGGTGATCGGCAAAGTGTTAACTCGCGAGAAACATCCCAACGCCGACAAGCTGAGCGTTTGTACGGTTGATATTGGCGCTGCCAAGCCTTCGACGATCGTCTGTGGAGCAGCAAATGTGCGCGCCGATATTTATGTGGCAGTCGCGACGATCGGCACTTACCTGCCTAAAGTGGATTTGAAAATTAAACCCCGGAAACTGCGAGATGTGCCTTCAGAAGGGATGATTTGCTCACTGGCAGAACTGGGGCTAACCAAAGATTCGGAAGGGATTCACATTTTTCCCCAGACCGATCTCACGGTTGGCAGCGATGCCCGCCCCTATCTGGCGCTTGATGATGTAATTTTGGACTTGACTTCGACGGCCAATCGAGCCGATGCCCTCAGTATGGTTGGGGTGGCTCGGGAAGTGGCTGCCATTACGGGTGCAACACTGAAACTGCCGCAAATTGACGATATTCCAGTTAAGTCAAGCAGTGACCTTGCCATCAAAATCGAAGCGGGTTGTCCTATCTATATCGGGACGATCGTTGAAGATGTCAAGATAGGCCCTTCTCCAGAGTGGCTCCAGCGCCGCATTCAGGCTGCAGGCAGTCGTCCAATCAACAACATTGTCGATATCACCAACTACATCATGTTGGAATGGGGGCAGCCCCTCCATGCCTTCGATCGCGATCGGCTGCAATCGGTAACCAAAGCTTCAAAGTTGACGATCGGCGTGCGTCATGCCCATACAGGAGAAACGCTGACCACGTTGGACAGTCAGGAACGAGCGCTGCAAGAGCAAACCCTGGTGATTACGGCGAATAATCTTCCCGTTGCCTTGGCGGGCGTAATGGGTGGCGAAGCAACAGAAGTGCATGAGGAGACCGAAAATGTGCTGCTCGAAGCTGCCGTGTTTGACTCAGCAGCCATTCGTCGATCGGCCCGATCGCAAGGCATGCGAACCGAAGCTTCTGCCCGCTATGAGCGAGGGGTGAATTCAGCGGAACTGATGTTGGCCTGCCGTCGAGCCTTACAGCTGATGCAAGAATTGGCAGGCGGCAAAGTCAAAATTCAGGCAATTGACGAGGTCCGATCGGCCCAGGCAACTTCACGGACGATCGAACTTCGGTTAGAGCGGGTCAATCAGGTTTTAGGCCCAGTCATATTGGATCCAGCCACACGGGATGCAGGCAGCGAACTGAAGGATGAAGAAATTGGCGAACTGAAACCCGCAGATGTAGAGCGCACGTTAACCGCTTTAGGGTGTGAGCTAGCCCAGATCGAAACAGGCGTTTGGAGCGTCACAGTGCCGCCTTACCGCTATCGCGACTTAGAGCGAGAGATTGATCTGATTGAAGAAGTGGCGCGACTCTATGGCTACAACAATTTCTGCGACACGCTGCCCGAAAAGGGTGAAGCGGGCTATGTTCCAGATGAGCAAGTGGCGATTCGGCAAATTCAGGCGGCATTGCGGGCCGTAGGCTTAACGGAAGTGATTCACTACACGCTGGGCAAACCTGAAGGCGACAACCAAGTTGTGCTGGCTAATCCGCTATTTTCGGAGTATTCCGCCCTGCGCACTGAGCTGATTCCGGGCTTGATCGAGGCATTTCAATACAACCTGGAGCAAGGCAACGGTGCCCTCAGTGCGTTTGAAATTGGTCGAGTTTTCTGGCGTGAAGAGAATGGCCTGGAAGAGGAAGATTTGGTGGCCGGGATTCTAGGAGGCGATCCTTTCCGGGGACGTTGGGTGACGAGTGGCCGGGAGCAACCGATGACTTGGTATGAAGCCAAAGGTCGGTTAGAGAGCGTCTTTACCCAACTGGGCTTAGAGGTGGAATATCAGCCCGATCGTCGCAATCTCCTCCTGCATCCGGGACGCACGGCTTCCCTGTGGGTCAATGGCGATCGTCTCGGTACTTTTGGGCAACTCCATCCCCAAGTCCGCCAGCAGCGCAGTTTGCCAGAGCAGGTCTATGCTTTTGAACTCAGCTTAGAGGTGATGCTGGATCACATGCTGCAAGAAGATAAATTAATTCCCGTGTTCCAGCCTTTCTCTGCTTATCCGGCCTCCGATCGCGATATTGCTTTCTATGCCTCTAGCCAAATTTCGGTCGCTGAGTTGGAACGCACGATCAAGAAAGCTGGAGGAGCATTACTCGATTCGATCAATTTGTTTGATGAATATCGTGGCCAGAATGTGCCTGAAGGGCAGCGTAGTCTGGCGTTTCGATTGGTGTATCGGGCGAACGATCGGACTCTTACCGATGAGGATATTGAACCCGTACACCAGAAAGTGAGAGAAGTGCTGGAGGAAAAATTCCAGGTGTCGCTCCGCAGTTAGCTAGCCGGTTGGCTAAAGGGAGTAGGTTCTAAAGGTAGTAGATCACTGCCGATAGCCAGCCTGCGATCGCAACCATCAAAAAATCCACACCGGGTTGCCAAAGCTTGAGACGGGCGAAGCAAATAGCATAGGCAATGTAGGTAAGCCATTCTGCGGCGGCAAGTCCCAGGATCACGCCAGAATATCCGGCTGAACTGAAGCCCACCAGAACAGATATTACCTGCATCATCGTGCCAGTAATGGTTAGCGTCATAGTGCTAAATGTCTGGCCTTTAGCCATCAAGACATCCCCATAGGTTGTGCTGACGACTCTGCCGAGAAAGCCGATCGCCAGAATCTGCAAGATCCAACCGGCTTCCTGATAGCGATCGTCATAGAGCAGATCAATTAAGCCAGGACCGCAAAACACAAAGAAAGTCGCGAAACCAACACTTAACGTGAGTAAGATGAGCCTTGCTTTGCGTAAGTTTCTGTATAGGCTGGAGGGACGATCGCGAATTAGTTCGGAGTAGGAGGGAAAGAGAACTTTGCTGTTAATTTGCTCAACGACTTGTTCAACAATGCTGGATAGACCTAAAGCAACACTATAGATACCCAGAAATCGAATATCGAGTAATTTACCAAGCATCAATCGATCGCTCTGCAACGCAAAGAACCCGATAATTGTGCTCAAGAAAATCCAGCGGCCAAACTGTTGAATTTCCTTGACTGCCGATCGATCCCAGTCCATTTGATTGCGTTCTCCGGGCAGCAGCCAATGACTTGCGATCGTTCTCAAGATATTGCTGATAATGCCACCCAGCACGAGCATCCAGATCGATCGATAGATCCAGGCTCCGATGATCATGACCGCCAGCGCGATCGCGTTGGTACCTAAATCAATTAAAGTGATCTGCCGCAAAGCCAAATTTCGGTTAGCAGTGGCGAGTTTTGTAGAAGCCAATCCGCTAATTAACGCGGTCAATCCACTCACGGGCAATAACCACCCCAACAACGGTTCCTGGTAAAACTGGGCCAGTGGAACGGCGATCAGACAGGAGCCCAACCAAAGTCCAATGCCACGCACCCCTTGAATAGTCCAGGCAGTATTGAGAAATTTTGGATCATCGCCTCGTGAACTTTGCACAATGCTGGGAAAGATGCCAAAGTCAGAAAACATTTGCAGCCCGATCAAAAATGTTTGCACCAGGGCCATCAGGCCAAAATCTTCTGGACTGAGCAGTCGCGTCAGCACCAAGTTGCCGCCCAGCCGTAAGCCTTGACTCAAGCCATAGCCAATTAACGTCCACAGGGAACCTCGAATCGCTCGCTGTTTCAAAGATGGAGTTGAATGATGAGCAGAGTGGGCCGCAACGATCGGGGCAGAGTGGGTCATGATAATGGGTAATTGCAACAGAAGAGAGCCAAGTAGAAGCAGGCGAAAGGTAATTTTGGAATTCCTCTCGCCTATCTTTCATATCATTGCGATCGAAATCCGCATCAGTCGATCAATCAGCCGATTAATATTCACCAATCGTCCATTTGATCGTTGGACTATCTAGACACGCCACTGCACGCGAGGCAAATCGACCCACGCTGTAACCTAAGCCAGACAAGAAACGCAGGCAGGCTTCCCGCTCTTTCAGGCAAAGGTATTCGAAGCAGATGATTGGTGGTTTGTATTGATCAAACGGGAACATTTTTAAGATTTCAAAATCGAAGCCAGGAGTTGCCAGGACGAGCAGATCCAGCTTGGTGACTTGGTGCTTCTCCAGTAAGGATTGCATCGTCAGCGATGGGACTGGAATTTCAGTAATCAAGCTATCAAAATCTGCTGGAATATCGAGCTGCTTGACATACTTCCAGTAATAGAGTGAATTCCAAACATGCTGACGATCCAAGCAGGCTGACTGGGGCAACCAGAATGGCAGGTTAGGAATGTCATCCCGAACGCTATAAAAAGTTGCCGTGCCATCTTCGGCACCGATCGCTAATTGGTCAAAAACGAGGCGATCGGTACCTTGATAGTTTTCCAAGAGTTGTTTAAACGACTCCGGATGAGGCTCAACCAAAATGCCGCGCCAGGGATGTCTACGAATCAAACGTCCTGCTGGATCGGCAGAGAGGCCATCATGGGCTCCAATCTGCACAAAGAAAATGTCTGGATTTTGCTGCATGTAGTCCTGCATCACAAGATCGAGCAAATCAATGCAGGGATAGTCTAGAAGTTCAGGCTTGGGAACCGATTCGGAAATCTTTGAAACCTGATAGCCAAACGAACGGGCAACATTTTGAACTGTTTGCTTAAGCATAACCCTCATCAACTCTCCTGAAACGCTTGTATAGAGAGGCTTATCTGCTTGCATAGATTTAATTCTATGAATCCTGATCTCAGCCTCGATTTATCTCTATATACCGACTGTAGAAAGCAGAATCCGGTGACGTAAATAGGATTTCTACGTTTTTTGTCGATCCTTTACAAAAAGTGAAAATTTACAAAGTACTTACAGACCGGTCCGGTTGTTTACCGATTGCTGATGTTTTCCCTGGCTATGATCAAATTGCGACATGATCAAGAAAAACCGAATTTGACCATCGAACGATGCAATTGGTTTTGACTCGCAGGTGCATATGGCGAAATCTCGCAGGCTCGAAGAACTCCAGGCTCAGCTCAATCAAATTCGTGACGATCCAACTTCTGAAGCTGCGATCGATCTGCTGCAACAGGTGTTCAAAAGTAAATATCCGGTAGCCATTGCCCAGGCGGCCCGCATTGTCAGAGATGCAGAACTGCGACAGCTCATGCCTCACTTGGTGGCAACGTTCGATCGATTTATGCAGAAGCCAGAAACAACTGATCCAAACTGTCTGGGCAAAAAAGCGATCGCGGATGCTTTATATCGCCTCAACTATGCGGAAGAAACGCCTTTTTTAAAGGGAATTCGCCATGTTCAAATGGAACCCGTTTGGGGAGGTCGGGCTGACACTGCACCGGGACTACGCGCTATTTGTGCATTGGGACTTGTGCGGATAAACTATCCAGATGTGATGACAGAATTAGCCGATTTGCTGGCCGATCCTGAGTTGGAAGCCAGAATTGGAGCCGTGCGGGCGATCGCCTACAATGAAACTGCTCAAGGGGTACCTTTATTGCGTTTGAGAGTCAAAGTGGGAGATGAACCGAATGTTTTGTCGGAATGTTTCTCTGCTTTGCTGAAATTAGCCCCAACCGCATCGTTGCCGTTAGTCAGCCACTATTTGAATACGCCAGAAGCCCAGACCCGTGAGATGGCAGCTTTAGCTTTAGGAGAATCGCATTTGACAGAAGCATTCCCGATTTTGCAAAACTGGTGGCAACACAATCCAGATGCCGAAATTCGCCAAATGGCTTTACTGGCGATCGCCATGTTACGTTTTGATACTGCGATCGAATTTTTGCTGGAACTTGTTGCCACAGGCAGCCGACAAGACTCCCAAGCAGCGGTAGAGGCTTTGCAAATCTATGCGAACGATCGAGCATTAGCATCTCAAATAGAAGAACGAATCAATCAACGCAAGCAGAAGTTTCCGGATAAAGATATTCATACGATATAAATATTTTGTTGGGTCAGGAAATAGATGGTTTATAAACGTTGTTCAAGCGCCTGAAGCAAGTGATGGCTTAAACAGGGCTTTCTCAGGTTTCTTATTCAACTATTGGCAAACTCTCAGGAACTGATCAGCGAGAGCTTACAGTCTAAATCCATGCTAGAAAGCAAGGCTTTTGATTCACCTTGATCAACCCGATCGCCTGACTATCCAGTTGGTCAAAAAGTCACTCTGGCCAAGCTGATTCAGCGATCTTTTTCAATAGCCTAAATCAGGCAGTTTTAAGGAGGCATTTGAGAATACCGGTGAAAAAATCATTGTCTGATGATCTTGAATGCCCAGTCAATCCACAGGACGCGGCATCTACCCACCTGAACCAATTGATCCAGAAAGTTTGTTGCATTGTGCAGCAGTTAGAGATGTTAGAGGACACCTTCGCGCATTCCCAAATCGAAAAAAAGGAAAAGTTCTATCGATTTGACTCCCAACCAGAAAGCTAACTGACTTAGCCTACTGAAAGCTAACCGAGAATCTTTCTAAGACTGTCATTTGTTTCATTGTCATTTGTTTCAAGATAAGTTTAGATGACCGCTGTATGGATGGTTTACTGAGAGAGCCGATCAAATCTTTGAGACCTGAGAATTTACCTCCTGAAATTCGATCGGAGATCCGCTATCAAAACTTAGCTACTGGAGAAACCTTATTTCACCGGGATGATCCTGCAACCGCGATTTATGTCGTAGAGTCAGGCCGGATTCGATTGGACAGCTACACCCCTGAAGGCAGATTTGTTACTTTTCAAATTGCTCGTCCCATGGAGAGTTTTGCAGTCATGTCGCTCTTCGAGCGGTTGTATGAAGCAAATGCAACTAGTGAAGTACCATCCCGTGTCATTGTTTATCCAAAGCAGGTCTTGCTCGATGCACTGATCAAACACCCTGAACTAGCCCAAGAGCTGATGCAGCAATTGGTTAAACATATTTATGCCTTGAAAATGCGGCTAGAACTGCGAGAAATTCGAGCTGCTCGCGATCGAGTCCTGTACTACCTCAAAACCATTGCCCAATTTAGTGGCATTGTGATCAATTTTGATCGACCATTAAAAATGGTGGCGCTTGACCTTGGTTTAACACCGGAAGCATTTTATCGCACTTTAGCTCAACTTGAGCGCAAGGGATCAATCAGTCGAAGCCATCGCCAGATTACGCTCCACGAAACATCGGTTGCCTAGAATAAACATGATTCAAATCATTTGAAGGGGCTTGGGTTTCAGGTATAACAGAGCCTACTGTTCTAAATCTGCTATGAAAACCACTGTTGACTCTTATCAGTTTTTACAGCCACTTGAACGTAGCATGTAGAGGAGAATGTAGTGGTTTTAGAAATGTCTCAGTTTCAGCAGGGGTGGTCGCAGTCAGACCCCTATCTCCTAGAGCTATTGGCAAACCTCAGTTATCGATCGGGTGAGCTTAGCCCCTATTTGCACGAAATTGCCTGTGGAGTGAGCCGATTATTGGGTTCCGATTGGTCAATTGTGACAGTTTGTCGGGCTGGAGCCGGAGAGGTGGTTGCTAGCAGCTTAAGTCTCAGTCAAAGCAACGAATTTGTAGCCCATGGTACTCTAGCTGGACAAGTGACCGAAACTGGCCGATCGATCCTGATCGAAGATGCTCAAATCCATGCCGGCGACATTAAACCTCCGGATGGCTATTGCGCTTATCTCGGTGTACCTTTACGAATCGCAGATGGAACTTGCATTGGCACAATTTGTTCTTTATTTCATCAACCGCGCCAATTCTCAACCGAAGCAATTCGCCTTGCCGAGATTTTTGCTGAACGTGCTGCGACAGCGATCGACAACTATCAGCTCTATCATCAGCAGCAACAACTCCTTCAAACGTTGGAAGTTGAAGTGAAAGAGCGCAAGCAAGCCGAACAAAAACTGGCCCGTTTAGCTGAAATTGGTGAACTTGCAGCAATGATTGTCCATGAAATCCGAAATCCCCTAACAACAGTCTTGATGGGCTTGACTGCATTTCAAAATATGGAACTATCAACCCGGGCACAAGAACGATTGAGACTTGCTTTGGAAGAAGCAGAACGGCTAAAGCGCCTTCTCAATGAGATTCTCATATATGCCAAACGCCAGGTTTTACAAGCATCCGAGCTAGAGGTAAATCAACTAATCACTGAGCTGCTAGAATCGATTCGCAATATTCCTGGCATTGCCCAACGCAATCTTGAATTTGTTTCTTCGCTTCCCTCTGCTTATATTCAAGGCGATCGCGACAAGCTCAAGCAGGTATTTATCAACTTAACCAAAAATGCCTGTGAAGCGATCGATGAAGGAGAACAGATTACCTGGCAGATTGAGCCGAGCCAAATTGAAAATTGTCTGTGTATTAGTGTTCATAATGGTGGTTCCCCCATTCCGTCTGAAATTCTGCCCAAGCTGGGAACCCCTTTCTTCACAACTAAATCCTCTGGTAATGGATTAGGATTAGCGATCGTTAAACAAATTATAGAAGCCCATCAGGGAGAATTTGAAATTACATCAAATACAACAACTGGAACTCGTATCTCCATTCACTTACCGTTATTGCGATCGGTTCCTGATGAAAATAGAATTTGACAAAAATAGCTCCTCATTGCTCCGCCAAGTTTAGATTAGAGGAGCTGCACCCTGATTGATTTTATGGTCACTCAATTGTCTTGGGGGTTGTTCTAACAGTAGGAGAGTTGCTTTTCCAGCATATTTTCTCCTACCATTTCAATCAGGAACCGAACTGCAGTATTGCCACCTTGGTAAATTTTATATAGATCAAATCCATAGCTGAGAATCATTTCCATGGCGGCATGACCTGACTCCTGATGCTCCTTCTCAACTGCATCATGGATGACAATATATTCAGAAGCTAAAACATCAGCTTCATCGATTCCAGCAGTGACTAAACCCTGCTTCAACAAGCCAAGAATTTCATAAGCCGGTGCCTCTAACCCAACAATAAAGCCGATCGCTTCATCTTGGCTCATCTGGCAGAGTTCTGAGACAGTATCCTCAAGAAATTGCTCTAATTCAGGACTCACAGCTTGAGTAATTGCGGTAGCGTAGGGAGATTTTCGCATGAGTTCAGCAAGCAATTTGCAGTGAATTTTAGTATTGTCTCCAAACCCACATTCTCCATAAGCAATTTCTGTCAAAAGAAACTGAATATCTGGAATTCGGATTCGAGCTAATGCTGCACCATGCAGTCGAGGAACTTGGCTTGAGAGATACAGCCACCGCTGTAGAAATTTAATTGGATCTTTGATTCCGGGCTCAACTACTTTCCGACGGAATTCCAATTGAAAACCGTTTTCGATGGTATCGATGGACATTAGCATAGTGAACTCCTGTCAAACTTTTTTCAATACGACTGTTCTAACTCTAGAAATAGACAAATTTCAGCGATTCGCACTCAGTCTTAATACGCAAGCCACCCATTTTTCCTCTAATTACATCAACTCTTTAAAGGTGATTTGTATTTTGCAGGAATATAGTATTTTTCAACTCAACAGGGAAGGGAAGTTAACTCCAGTCAGATAGCGGTCTTAGGTCCGCTTGCGTGTTATTAAGGATGGTAAAAGCCCTGATTTATCTTGTGAAAACTGAAAAAATAACATAAAAAATCAAAGCAATAACACGAATGCCTTTATTTGCAACTTTCTATTTTCGACTAATGTCTCAACTCAACATAGAGAAAATTCGAAAATATTTTTTGTCAAGATTAGGCCGTCTGTAAAAACTCTCTTGACAAGAATGTTTATTACATGTTTTTAAGCCCGGATTTATCTCAGTTAGTCATTTTAGTAAGGAAGTTTAAAGAGTTAAAAGAGCCATTTTCAGTAGCTTTAGGTCAATACTAAAATTTTTCGGATATTCTGAGATTTTTCTGGGTACTTTAAGCAAGGGTGCATAGGCTTGCCAAACTGGGTTTAAGTTGAAAAACCTTTGGATTTTAGCTATTAAAGTAAAATCAGAGCGTAGTACCAAACAGCTTTTATGCAATCAGGTAGATTGAATTCTAACAGTCATATTACCCATACCAAAATCTGTTTGCCATTTATCAATCTAAGAGTATTAAGTAAGGATCTTCTCTGTCAGAAGCTATGGTTAAGCTGATTCATCTTCTCAACCAATTCTCAGAAAAAACA
This sequence comes from Elainella saxicola E1, assembly GCA_002796835.1. Taxonomy (GTDB): domain Bacteria; phylum Cyanobacteriota; class Cyanobacteriia; order Elainellales; family Elainellaceae; genus Elainella; species Elainella saxicola. The sequence goes on from LUGL01000024.1 coordinate 131,483, forward strand.
GTTTCTAAAATCCCCTTGCGCACCATCTTAATTGTCCCTTTCGTTCTCCAGGTAGCTGGTGCCGTTGGCTTGATTAGCTACTTTTCTTACAAAAATGGCCAGCAAACTGTTAATAGCTTAGTCATTCGATTGCAAAATGAAGTTAACTCACGAATTGCCCAACACCTAGATACCTATTTAGCTGCACCTGCGCATCTCAATCGATCGAACTTTGATTTGATTGATTTAGAAATTCTCAACTTACAGGATTGGCAGAAGCTAGAGAAGTATTTTTATCGTCAAATTCAACTTGCGAATATTAGCTATATTAATTTTGGTTCGGCAGATGGAAGATTCGTTGGAATTGCTAAGGATCAAGCTAAGCAACCTCCTAATTTCACGCTTGAGGCATTCAATGCATCAGGAGATGCAAAAATGCATGTCTATCAGCTTGATTCTGAAGGAGCACGCAAAGCACAATTAGATGTACGCGACATTAATCCACTATTAGATCCCTGGTATACCGATGCTGTAAAGGCAGGGAAACCGGGTTGGAGCCAAATTTACCAATGGCAAGATTTGCCAATTATCTCAATTTCCTATAGTTACCCAGTCTTCGATCGTCATAATCGGCTGCTAGGTGTTTTAGGGACAGATCTCAAACTTTCGCACATCAGTAACTTTTTGAAGGATCTGAAGATTAGTCCAACTGGCCGAGTATTTATTATGGAACGCAATGGACTGGTGGTTGCCTGTTCTGATCCACAACCTCTGTTCAATGATGCCAACGGAAAAATTACTCGTCTGAAAGCTATAGACAGTAACGACGAGTTGACACGTTCAACCGCTCAACATTTAACGGCTACATTCAAAGATTTTCATCAAATTCAAGCTGAACAGCAGATTGAATTTAGAATGAATAATCAACAGATCTTTGTGAAAGTTGCTCCTTGGCGAGATGAATTTGGATTGGATTGGCTGATTGTTGAAGCCGTACCAGAAATAGATTTCATGGAGCAAATTCATGCAAATAATCGCAATACGTTTTTCCTATCGCTACTAGCACTTGGCATTTGTTTACTGGCCGGGGTGCTGACAGCCCAATGGATTACGAGACCAATCCTGCATTTGAAAGATGCAGCAACAGCCCTTGCTAACGGAGAGTTTGATCAAAGTATTGTAAATCATCGCCAAGATGAGCTAGGTGTACTGACTCAAGCATTCAATAGCATGGCAGCTCAACTGCGGCAAGCTTTTTCAACGCTGCAAAAAGCAAATGAACAGCTTGAACGGAACAATATTTTGCTAGAACAACGGGTGGAAGAGCGGACAATCGATCTAAAACAAGCAAAAGAAGATGCAGATGCTGCGAACGTAGCAAAGAGTGAATTTTTGGCGAACATGAGTCACGAGTTGCGCACTCCCCTCAATGGCATTCTCGGATATGCTCAAATCCTGTTGCGATCAAAAAATCTAATTGGCCCTGATTTCAATGGTATCAATATCATTTACCAATGCGGCTCTCACTTACTAACGTTAATTAACGACATCTTAGATCTATCTAAAATCGAAGCTCGCAAGATGGAGTTGTACCCTACAGCATTACATTTTCCCTCCTTCCTTCAAAACATTGTAGAAATCTGTCAGGTTCGAGCTGATCAAAAAAATCTCGCTTTCAACCACCAGTTCGATCCTCAATTGCCAACCAATGTTGAGGCGGATGAAAAACGATTGAGACAGGTATTATTAAACTTGCTGAGCAATGCAACAAAATTCACACAGCATGGTGGCGTTACGTTTAAGGTTGGCTTAGTCAACCCTTGCTCTACAGCTAGAATTTATTTTCAGATTACGGATACAGGAGTAGGGATTCATCCTGATCATTTGAAGGAAATTTTCTTGCCCTTTCAACAGGTAGGAGATAGCCAGCAACGGGCTGAAGGAACTGGCCTCGGACTTGCGATTAGCCAAAAGCTAGTGGCAATGATGGGGGGTCAATTAGAAGTACAAAGTAAACTCAATAAGGGAAGTATTTTTTATTTTGAAATTAATTTGAATGTTCTTGAAGAATGGGCAGAGCCTGCGCAGTTACTTGAACAAGGCATGATCGTTGGGTACACAGGAGAACAGCGAAAAATTTTAATCGTGGACGATCGCTGGGAGAATCGCTCAGTTCTGACCAATTTATTAGAACCGATCGGGTTTGAAGTGGTTGAAGCCGAAAATGGACAAGTCGCTTTGGAGCAGGCAGAGGCCATTCAACCCGATCTAATTATTTCGGATTTGGTCATGCCGGTCATGGACGGATTTGAGATGTTGAGGCAACTCCGACGATCGCCTCAGTTACGCTCGATTCAGGTTGTTGTTTCCTCTGCTAGCACCTATGAGCTTGATCAGCAGAAGAGCCTTGATGCTGGCGCGGATGCCTTTCTAGCTAAGCCAGTTCATGCGGATCAGTTATTGGAGATTTTGAAGTTACATTTAGATCTTGAATGGGTATACGAACAGCTTGAGCATGAATTTGAGCCTCCTGTAGCAATCAATCATCCTGATAGCGTCGCAGGAGAGATGGTCTTACCTCCCATGGAAATCCTTACAGCGTTGTATAAGCTGGCAAGGCAAGGGTTGCTTAACAATATCTTGAACGAAACAACTGAAATTGAGCAATTTTATCCAGAATCTACAGCATTTACGCAAAAAATCCGTTATTTTGCCGATGATTTTCAGGTTAATAAATTGCGATCTTTCTTAGAAGAGGCAATAGATTCTGTGGGAAATGGTGTGGTTTAGCTAATTTAAAAGGATGAAGACACAGGTTAACAAACGTTTGATTTGGGTACTGATATTTTACGAAGGGACCATTCTATGTCAGCAGCAGCAGACCTAGGAGAAGCACAAATTCAAAAGGATTCATTTCTAGAAACAGCGACGATTTTAATTGTTGATGATAATTCCACTAATCTGAAAGTGCTTTCTCAAGCGTTGACTGCGGCCCATTTGCAGGTCGCTGTTGCTACAGATGGTGAAACTGCCATTGAGCAAATTAAGTATTCTCAGCCTGCTCTGATTCTCCTAGACGTGATGATGACCGGAATCGACGGCTTTGAGACATGTGAACGGCTGAAGGCAGATCCGCTCACGAAAGATATCCCAATTATTTTCATGACAGCCCTTAATGATGTCGAATGTAAAATTAAGGGTTTATCTCTGGGCGCAGTTGACTATATCACAAAACCCTTTCAGCAGACCGAAGTGCTGGCACGAGTGAAAGTTCATTTGCAACTTCAGCATTTTGCAAAGACTTTAAAGCAACAAAATCAACAGCTACAGTTGGAGGTTTCCCAGCGAGAGCTGGCTGAAACTGCCCTGCGAGATGTCAACGAAGTATTACGGCAACAACGTGACCTGGCTCGGATTACGCTGGATTCGATCGGCGATGGAGTCATTACAACTGATGCGAAAGGACAAATTCAATCCCTTAACCCAATCGCTGAACAGTTGACAGGATGGCAGGAGGAGGAAGTAAAAGGTCAACCCATTACCCAAGTTTTTCAGGTGGTTGAGGAAAATAGCTTAACTCCGCTGGAGAATTTGGTTGAAACCGTGCTGCGAACAAGACAGAGTGTTTCTAGTTGGGGAGAGGATAGATTATTGGTGGCTCGTGATGGCCGCCACTTTGCCATTGAAGAATCTGCTTCTCCCATTCAGGCTGATGATGCCCAAATTGCGGGGGTTGTCTTAGTGTTTCGAGATGTCAGCCAGTCTCGTCAAATGGCCAAAGAATTGGCTTGGCAGGCCAGCTATGACATGCTCACCCAACTGGTGAACCGACGCGAATTTGAACGTAGATTGGCAGAGGCAATTACAGGTGCACAAACTGGTGGGCAGAACCATTGCCTATGTTTTATCGATCTCGATCGATTCAAAATTGTGAATGATATCTGCGGTCATTCAGCAGGCGATGAGCTTTTGCGTCAAATTGGTCAGTTATTGAGCAGTAACGTTCATTCCACTGATACGGTCGCTCGGCTAGGCGGCGATGAGTTCGCAATTCTGTTCTACAATCGATCGCTTGATTATGTCAGGGAAACCACCAATCTTCTCTATCGGATTTTTGAAGGGTTTCGATTTATTCATCAAGAGAACCTATTTAACATTGGCTTTAGCTTGGGATTAGTCGAAATTACCAGCACAACTACGAATGTAACGGATGCCCTAAGTGCAGCAGATGCAGCTTGTTATGCTGCTAAAAAAAGAGGGGGGAGCCGCTTTCATGTCTATCGTAAAGGCGATCAAGAAATTACCAAACAACAGCAAGATGTCCATTGGATTGTTGAGTTGAATAAAGCCCTGGAAACTCATCAGTTTTGTTTGAACTACCAGCCGATCGTGTCACTGCAAGACGAGCATTGTTGCTATGAATGGTATGAAGTCTTACTGCGGCTGATCGATGATCAAGGCTCAGTTGTTTTTCCAAGCGCATTTATTCCTGCGGCTGAACGCTACGGGTTGATGCCTAAAATCGATCGATGGGTGGTCCAAACTCTATTTTCGAGCCAACAGCAATATTTACAAAAAATGTGGCAGCAAGCTCAGCGAGAATCGGGTTCCTGTCTCTATATGGTGAACCTTTCCGGTGCCAGCTTGAATGATGACCAATTTGCTGACTTTTTAGAAACCCAGTTTCACCATTATCAAATTCCGCCTCAGGTGATTGGCTTCGAAATTACTGAGACTGTAGCAATCGCCAATTTCAGCAAAACAACCCAATTAATTCATCGGTTGAAAACCTTGGGCTGCCATTTTGCTTTAGATGACTTTGGCAGCGGCATGTCCTCGTTTAATTACTTAAAAAATCTACCGGTGGACTATCTTAAAATTGATGGTTCTCTCGTGAAGGAGAGCGTCAATGATCCAGTTGCTCGAACGATCGTAGAATCCATTAACCGAATTGGTCATATTGTGGGCATTCAAACAATCGCTGAGTTTATTGAAAACGAGACAATCCGAGACACAATGGCAGCAATTGGCATTGATTACGGACAGGGCTACCTCTGGAGTCGATCGCAGTTTCACCAGTCGTATAATAAAACCCAAGTTTTGGACCAGTTGTGTCACGCTCCCAGTTAAATACCTTGGCCTCACCCAATTCAATCTTCGATTTCAATCAGCCTTAACTCTCTTCCTCTGTCCGTTTGGCGGCAGCTCGCTCAGATGGTCTTAACCAGGGAATCTTGACATCCTGGGCCAGTTTATTTGCCACTGCATAAGCTCCATAACGATTGAGGTGGCTTGGATCAGAGAAGTAACTGTATCGAGTTGTCCACTGCTCGCTTAAGTCGCGAAAGATGAAACCAGGATGCTTCAAGCTCAGCTTCACCATATAATCGCGAAATTCTTGTTCATATTCCAAACGGGTCGGATCAAGATAATCCTCCGTCAACGGCAAGTTCACAAATACGACTGGGATCTTGCTGGCCTGCGTAAACTTGAGTAGCGCTTTGAGTGCGTTTTCTTGATCGCCCTTGACTTGAAAGTTTTCATAATCGCTATCGTATGAGCCTAATACCCGCGCATACTTTTGGTAGTAAGTTGCTGGGTTGAACTGCGCACCCAAGGACAGGAAACCCGTTTCATCAGGCAAGGTTTGTCCGGCCTGCAAAATTTGACTGACCCGATCGCCCGATTGAGCATTGACAACAGGCTGTAGAACCTCTGGATCAGAACTGGGTAAGAAAGCGGTCAATCCCTGCTGAGTCCACTGCTTTAACCGATCGCGATCGGTCTGGTGCCCGGTGATTTCTCCTAACTTTTGGCTGAGCCAGCGATCGATCGACGCATAGCTGTCGGCCAGAGATTTGTTGATCGGGGTTGGCTGTGCTGGGGTTGGAACAGTCGCCACCTCTGAAGTAGGAATGGGCAAGGTTCCAGCCAACAATTGCCGATAGGCTTCTGAGGCGACAATGCCGTTATAGGTGACATCGGTTGTGCCGCTATTAAAAGCCCGCGCACCGTCAGCCCAAAGAATCAAGCGCGGCAACTGTTCTGTGGTCAAAATCTGCTGGATCAATAAATCAACTACCTGAGCTGTCGCCCCATTAATGCCCAGATTGAAAACTTTGTCATCGGCATAGCCCAAATCTTTCAGCGCTTTCTGAAGGGCGATCGGATCAATCCCTCGCAAAGCTCGCGAGCTGCCTACGATTAAAACATCGGGTGCGCCATGTTTTTCAAGGAAGCGGTAATAGAGCTGTAGCTTTTGATCAAGTTGCTGGCTATTGAAAGTGGGTAACGGCGAATCTTCCGCTAGAATCTCAGCCGTTAATAAAGTTTCAGTTTGACTACGCGGCACATAAGGGAGGTTGCTGGGACGATCGGCCTCTACTGCAACAGCATCCGGATCGCCTGATCTGGTAAAGCCGCTGGAGTTGAAAACAGATGCATCTTCGCCTTGAACAGAAGATTTCAATTTGATTGCTGAACTGGGCGAGGGTAGCGGAGAGACTGGCGTCGGAATTTGGGAAGAAATCTGTATCGTGGGTTGTGCCGCCGTTTTTGTTTCTGGAGGCTGCTTATGGCCGATCTGGGTCAACAGCCAATTGGATTGCAGCAGCAACAGCACGCCAGCTGTGCCCCAAACCAGCGCAATTTTTCGGCCAATATCACTGCTTTCACCAGGAAGCGCATTGGCTTCAGTCACAGTAGGCGCGAAGGTGAACAACTGACTACGCAACAGCACCTGCTGGGTTTTCTGCAACACTTTTTGCTGCCAGCGTTGCCAGGTATTACGAATATCTTCTGGCGTCAGATCAGGACGAAGCGTCACCTGATCAGGTTGGGGCAGCAGATCGGCAACGTAATTTTCTGTGGCAGCAAATTCTGGCGTCACTTCAGGAACCAAGCGCGATCGCACCACAAAATCACTGCCATAGCTCCAAAGTGGCTTCTTCTGGCCCGATCGTCGTCCATACAGGCGCACCCCGGCAACTCCGGCTACCTCAAGCTGACGCAAAAATCGAACTACCACCGGAATGATCTGCCGCCGTTCTGGACAGCGAGATCCTTCGCACATAATATGCAGCAAATCATGCTTAGGCAGCAATTGCAGCCGAATTCCCCCAGTTGCCAAAAACTCATCCAGATCAGGATTAAGTAATCGATGCAGTGAGAAAGCGATCGCGCCCCAATCGCCCTGTTTGGCGAGTTCGATCGTCGGGTCCGCAAAAGCTGCATGTTGGGTAGCAGGCAAATCCAACCACTCAATCCAGGCCGGAGTCTCTTGCTGGGGTAACTGGCCATAAAGCGTAGCCGCATGAATTCCTTGGGGGGCGATCGATTCCAGCAGCAAGGCAATATCCGCTTTCGCCCGTTTGTGATGTTCGATGACCGGCGCGGCTAAGTGGGGCAACTTACTGCCACAGCAGAGGTGCAGAGTGGTTGCATTCAGCGTCGCCGTGGTAATTTGCAACTGAAGTGAGGCGATGTCCTGATTCAACAAGCGTTGGATCGCCTCTAAATCGCCCCATCGCGCCCATTCGCGCAGCATTTCCGTTGCCGGGGTTAAGTCAACCCGCAAGGCCCAGTCTGGCCGACTTTCGCCAACTACCTGAAACAGAATTACCGCATCATGAAATCCCTCAATTTCCAGTTCGCGCAGTTTGTGAGTAATCGGTTCACTGAGCAGCGACGGGTCGGGACTATAGGCCGCCTCACAGGCCACCCAAAGCCGCTTCGCCATCAGCGTAAATCCTGCATCGGGTTGCTGTACGGTTGCAGGAGGCGTATAGGGAATGACCTTAGCGCTGACCCGAACTGCTACGCCCAATTCATTCAGCGTTTCACTTAAATAAGAGGCGATCGCCATCTCTTCACCCCGTTTTGCCAGGGCAATGTTGGAGAGCGCTAGCGCAGTTGTCTCAAATCGAGGCGTTAAAGTTTGGGATAGGACCGGTTCTTCTGCATAGCCTGCCGTAACCAACGAATGAACCTGGGATTGCAGTTCCTGGAGGTGGCGATCGAGTTGGTTCAGGTAAAGCAGGGCAGTCCACTCTGGACTTTTTTGATTCGCTGCACAACCATACAGCCAAACTTGATAGAGCGGCGGCGCATCTGGCAGCAGTTGGCTAAAATCGACCTGCTGCAATACTGGAATCAGCCACAGCAGCATCTCCTGGCGATCGGGGCAAGGGGCTTTGCGGCAAAGCAAGTGCAATGTATTGCCTCGCACCCGATATTGGACATGCAAACCTTGACTGGCGATCGTTTTCTGAAGCCATTGCTCAAGGGAAGCGGTCATGCAATTAGAAGCAGATTTCACAGACTTAGACATCGCGGCTATGGGCTCTATCTAGTGCTTAACGGGCTGAGAGGAAATGGACGGACTCGATCGGCATATAGAATACTCGCTCTCAGGCAAAATGTTCACGCCATTTTAACGATTGTTTTAGCATAGGGAATAGATAAAGCCTAAATTCCTTACCTTGGCTTCTAAGTTGCCTCTTCAGCTTGACTCATTATTGTTCTGACTCACAGCTTTTCTGGCTCATCGTTTTCTGACTTAACCATTCTGACTCCTATGCCGACTCAACTCTCGACCAATCAGTTTGCCACCCAGCTTTTGCTGAGCGTCAGTACAGCTCCCCTGCTGCTGGTTTTAGTAGGCAGCCGTGCCCTGATCGCAACCCTACAAGAACTAGGGCAAACCAGTGAAGAAATATTTCGAGGCGATCGATTACCCGTCCTGAATATTTCGCCTCAGCAGCCTGAAGAGTAAACCGCACTCCGCACTCATTCTTCTTTCCCTGCACCAGAGAGCACTTCCACCGTTCCTTGAGAACCATCAATGCGGACGGTTTGGCCATTCTGGAATAGTTGAGTGGCATCCATCACATTCATCACGGCTGGAATGCCATATTCGCGTGCAATGATCGCCCCATGCGAAAGCTGTCCACCCACCTCGGCAATAATGCCGCCCGATCGAGCCAGCAGCACAGCCCAACCTGAATCGGTGTAGGGAACGACTAGGATGGTTTGACGATCGATAGCCGGGAGATTTTGTAAGGTTTGCAACACCAGCACCTTGCCTTCTGCCTGACCGGGGCTGCCAGCAATCCCTTGAAACGATCGAGAATGAAACGATCGAGGACGTACAAGGGTTAGTTGGACTGTTTCGATCAGGGGGGCCTGACCATAGACCAGGGAGGGAGGCGCAAGCTGACGATCTTGTTGAAGCTCCGATCGACGTTGGTCCAGTCGTTCCGTTAAATTGGCCAGAGAGATTGAATCAGGGGCGGTTATAAGCTGTTGAATTTCTGCAAAGGTGAGGAAGAACAGATCTCCGGGTTGCTGAAGTCGGTTCGTCTCTAACCAGATTTTTTCAAGCGCCACTAGACTCCAGCGCAATTCTGCCAACAGTCGGCTATAGCAGGTTGTAACGCGCCCTTTTAGATTGAGTCGCCGCTGAACTTGCTTGACTTTCCAGGATGAAGGCCGATCGATCGATCCCGTTGATGAGGGCGGATGCTGGATAAACTGCATCAGCAAATCCTGAATAGGACGCGCATCTTCTTTCCACGTAGGTACGGCAATATCAGTGCCGACTTCGCTGAGATAGCCATACGCATCGAGCCACTGATCAAACTGTTGCTGCAAACTCTGATCGGCTGCTCGTCCTGCCAAAAGTTGAGCAGTTTCGGTTTCCAGGTCTACTGTTCCACGCTGATCCAGGCTAAGCTGCAGCCGCAAGGTTTCCGCTAGGGCTTGGAGCGATCGAATGGCTGCTACCTCTGGCATCTGGCGATTGTCAAGTTGGGTCTGGTCCACCTGGAAAATGGCCTGTCGCAGGGCTGCACTGAGGGGAGCCAGAATACTGTAATAGGTGGCAGGTTTAAGCAGGTCAAGGATTTGTTGAATACGGCTGAGCAGAATTTCTGGAGTCGCCTGATCGATGGGCTGAGCAGCCAGCGCGGCAAATCCGGGTTGAAATCGTTGCTGATCATCCCGGTCAAAGTCTTGTTCTAACCGCAGTTCAGACTGTAACAATCGCAGTAAACCGGGTGTATTGCGCAATGTGGCGCTGAGGGGAGGCTTACTAAACTTTGCGCCTCTGGTCAGAAATTCCAGGCTTTCGGCTGGCAATCCCATGCGGCGAAAAATATCTCCTAGCAAGGTGGCATTAAAGTAAGCAGCCGATCGATGCAGGGTGGCAGTTTCTTCAAAATCCAAACCCTGGGCGCGATCGCCGAGTACCTGCGTGAAAATTTCGCCCCAAACCCCACAAGTTAACGGACGGTTGATCGACCAGGTCAGCGGATGAATATAGCCCGGAATCACCTCGGCAGCAATTTTGCGCGTCCAGATTGGCAGCAGGGTGGTGATGGGACGAGCTTGCAGCACCCAAAGCTGATTGCCGTCATAGCTCCATTCAATATCTTGAGGAATGCCATGCTGGCGAGCCTCTAGCTGTCTAGCAATATAGGCAACCTGCTGAATCAAACGGGGTGGCACTACTCCACTGCCTTCGATCGCCAAATCTACAGCTTCCGGTAATCTCCAGTCGGCACTCTGCACATCAGCCTCATGTAGCCAAACGCGGTATTGTTCGGGAGTATAGCGACCTGAAACCACCTGAGTCGCCGCACCGGGCAGGGCTTCGACCACCACCGCTTCTCCCTGACGCGCGATCGGATCTCGGCTAAAAGCAACGCCGGAGAAGACTCCCTGCACCTGTTTCTGCACAATCACCGCCATGCCGCCGATCGCGATCCCTCGATCCTGACGATAGTGGGTGGCCGCAGGCAAACTATAGGACGCTTGACAGCGCCAAATAGCCTGTTCCAGAGCAGCAGGACTGGTGAGATTGAGCAAAGACTCATATTGTCCAGCAGCAGATGCGGTCACAGAATCTTCGCCGATCGCAGAAGAGCGTACTACTAATGGATGTTCAGCCGTGGGATTGAGTGTGGCGACTAAGACAGCCGGATCATCTCCGGGCGGTAACACCCAACCGGGAGGCACCGGATAGCCCCAACGAATCAGCTGCGACAACGCAGCAGCCTTTGCCCCTACTTTCTCGGCCTCTAATTGACGATCGAGAGCAAGCAAGGCCCGATCGCCGCGAAAAAAGCGAAAGACTTGGCGAGAACTGGCTTGGGTTCGATCGGTTGGCAATGTTAAATCATCTGGAATCTTTTGATAAATCCAGCCTAGCAGCAAGCTGAGGGTGATGTTAGCGCCAATTAAATCCCCATCATGAGGATGGCGCAACGCGGTCAACAACGGCAACAGCACCAAAACCCCGAACTTACCGGTTTGCCGTTCTCGCAGCAGGGTGAAGCCAATACCACCAATCAATGCCGTCAGCAGGGATGTGACCGGATCATGAACAATGTATCCCCAGACCACATTCGTGGTGCCTGCCCCTTTGGCAAACCAGTAGCGACCCATGACTAGCGCAATCAAGGCAATAATTTCCCAGGCAGGGTCAGCCGGAAAAAAGGCTCGCGCCAGCAATACCACGAGAATGCCCTTTAGCGATTCAGACAAAACAGCCAGGATGCCGATCGATCGTCCCCCATGGTAGAAAGCAGCTGAAACACTGACATTGCCTGTGCCTAATTGCTTCAAATCTTGTCCAGTCAGAAATTGGGTAATCCAGCGAATCAGGGGCAATCCACCAATTAAGGGACCCAAGATAAAAATGAGCAGCGCCCCCCAAACCTGTGTCAGTGTCATGATGGCGAACCTCAGCGCGGTAACTTTACTGCCGCAACATCGCAATGTCTAGAGATTCTAACAGGATGCCAGCACTTGACACTGAGAATTGACCGCTCAATATTAAGCGCTTCATTACAGTCGATCGCAATAAAAAACACATCTTTGCTTAAAAATTTCATCCCCCGATCGAGGGATGAGGCTTATACGCCCAAGCCTGCGGGTTATCTACACCAGACTGTTTCAAGGAAATTTGTCATGATTATCAGTGTAGTGAAGGGCAGCGTAATGAAAATCTTAAACAAATTCATTCACGGTTTTATTCGAAATAGTATTCGTCATCCTAAGCTTCGCTGGTTATTTATTGGAGTCTCTCTCATTTATCTGATTAGCCCGATCGATATTTCGCCCGATGTTTTTCCGGTGCTGGGTTGGTTGGATGATGGCGTGTTGATTACGCTTCTAGCTACCGAGGTTTCTCAGTTTTTGATCGAACGGCGTCAGGCTCGTAAAGAAACGACAGAAGCAACAGAATCAACGGCTTCCTAAGTTTTCAAATTCCTAATATTCCAAATCAAGAGTCAGAAAAACCAGCTCAATTGCTCACACTTATCCCCGCCCATCATTTAGGAGGAGAACATGCCTACTGGCTTCAAAGATCAAATCGCTGCCGACCTGCAAAAAGCAAAGCAAGTTGGCGGTACGAAAGTTGAGAAAATTCGCAAAATCTTCCAGGATGCCCTGTCACAAACCGTGACTGAGTTGAAGGAAGGAAGCAGCGAAATTCGCATCATCGCCCAAGAGTCCACATCAACGATCTTCGACACGCTAAAGGAAACACCCTCACAGCCAACCAGCCCTACGCCGGTCGAGATCAAAATTGTCAATGCGGATGAAAGCAAACCCATCGAGGTGACCCCCATGGAACCCACAATTCGACCCAACCATCCTGAATCTAACTATCCTGAATCCAGTCCTTCTGAATCTAATGCTGAAATCAGAGTTGACTCGATCGCTGATTCAACCTCTGATCTAACTGCTGAACCAACCATTGAAACGATCGCAACACCCCATCCGGTTGTAGCCGAACCAACCGTTGAAGTTCAGCCTGAAGTCCTGTTAGATACAGAAACAACCTCCACCAATTCAGCCGGAACAACGGCTCAACACTTGGTTGAAACGCTCAAAGTGCTACTCGATCGGGCCATGAATCAGTTCAAGCAACAGGAAATCTATGCCGACATTCAGCAGCAAATGGCCAAGCTGAAAGAGCAACTTGAAGGGATCGATAGCAATCTGACTTCACGCTATGGCGATCGCTATACCCACTTCAAACAAGACATTCAGCAAGATGCCCAGAAGGCCAAAGTCTGGTATGAGCAAACCAGAGCCGATGCCGCTGAAAAAGGCAGCTATTGGGTTGATGAAAAACAAGCTGAGATCAATGCCAAAGCGGGTAAAACTGGCGCAACGATCGCTCAAAAAGAGCAGAAGATTAAGCAACTGCTGAAAGAGCTATGGCAGACGGTTCGCCAATAGAGGTCTGTTGCAATTGAGATTTCTCTCCTACCAAACCGCTTTTCAACAGATTTAACACAGGGAAACGAAGCTGTCTTGATCAGTAAGGCAGCTTTTTCGTTGCTGAAGCAAAAATTTAATTGGGAGGAAGCGGATTCTCTGGCGGCGAGGCTGGATCTTGCACTTGCACATTCAGGGCGAAATCAGTTGGCTGTTGGGCTACCACATCGATTTGATATTCACCGCCTTCAAAGATACGCGCATTCCAAGTGACGATGCCGCTAGCATTTTCAACCGGTCGGCCATCGGGATAGTGAATATTTAAAGTGACTGCACCTTGCAGAATTTCCGCTTTCAGCACTTGACCCGGTTGCGCATTCACAAGATAGCGTTTGATCCGATCGCCCCCGGTTTGACTCGAAATTTGACTGTTGTTGTCCGGCAAGAGTCGAACATCGAACTCTGGTGTGGCAGAAGGACTGGGGCTAGGGGAAGGATTGGGTTCTGGAGAAGGGCTTTGAACCGCTGCTTCCAGGCTGGCTTTCAATTTGTAGTTGCTGGAAGACACCCCTTTAACCGGACTGAGACGAATGGCATAGTCACCTGTAGCATCAAGGCTGCCTTTCCAGGAGAGCACGCGATCGGCCTGATCATTCGCGGGTTGTCGATCGGGCGTCAGCACACTCAATAAGACTCCTTCTCCCTCTAAGGTTGCGGTGAGTACCTGCCCCTGAGTAGCTGGAACAATGTAGACGACTGCCTCATTAGCTTGCAAGCTGCCTTCGACACTGGTTAATTCTCCGTTATCAGGCAAATTTAGTCGTTGACTATATTCAACAGGTTGGTTGTTGTCAGGTTTTAACGTCTCTGAAGGTTGAGGGGAGGGAGCCGGAGTTGGCGTCGCAGTGTCAACTGGCGTTGGGGACGGTGTGGCAATTGGGGTGGGTTGAGTGGTGTTCAGCAAAGCACTGACGATCGCCCAAGCTGCAATTCCGGTAACCGTGGCTAATCCTGTCCCGATCGCCAACACGGCCCAGGGATTTTCCCAGATCGAGGGTTCATCACCCGTCGGAATCATGGGGGGTTGGTTCTGCTGCCGAACAGGCTTCGTGTACTGCGAACTATGTGAACTATGCGAACTGTACTGCGAACTGGGTCTTGCTGGGGAATGGGAGGAGGGATTATAGGTTGAAGTCGGTTCTGCTCGCCGTCCCACTGCCATCGTTTTCATCTGGGACAAGTCAGGGGGCAACGGTTGAGCTGGTGGCGGAGCGGGGGTTGGCGGAGTGGGATAGGCCGGTGGGGTTGATGGATAGGTTGGCATGGAGTTGGTCACCATCGCCTGTAGTGCTTGGGCCACTTCACTGACTGACTGATAGCGATCGCCAGGACGATAGCTCAACATGCGGTTCAAGACTTCTGCAAAGCCGGGATGGATGTTAGGTACCCAGGGCAACCAGTTCCAGGTCAAATTGCGATCGTCATACAGCTCTTGTGGTTCTCGTCCGGTCATCAGCACCACAGCAGTGACTGCCAGGGAATAGAGGTCACTGTTTGGATAGGCGCGTCCGGTCTGCATTTGCTCACTAGGAGCATAGCCCAACTTGCCTACGGTGGTGGGAACGTCAGATTCTTGGGATTGAAAGCGAGTAGCTAACTCTTTCACCACACCAAAGTCGATCAGCACGGGCAAGTTATCTTGTTGCCGAAGAATAATATTGTCGGGCGCAATATCCCGATGAATAATGCCTTTGCTGTGAATATGAGCCAGGACGGGCAGAATTTGGTAGATCAGTTGCAGCGCTTCTGCATCTGAGAAGGAGGTGCCGCGAGCTTTTCGCTCATTCAGCAGCAAGCGGTAGGTTTTGCCCTCTACATAGTCTTGAACGAGAAATAATCGCTGATTTTCCTCAAAAGTAGCGCGAAATTGCGGAATTTGAGGATGGGAAATCTGGTAAAGAATAGTGGCTTCTCGCTGAAACAGCTCCCTTGCTTTTGTCAGGGCGTAGTTGCTGCCCATGGGAGGAATAAATTCCTTCAGCGCACAGCGTTCGTTGAAGCGGCCCTGGTCTTCTGCCAGGTAAGTCCGACCAAATCCCCCCTGTCCTAGAATACTGAGCACACGGTAGCGATTTTGCAGGATACTGCCAGTGGCGATCGGGGGTTGCATGGTCAATGACTCAACTCGCAAATTAGAGAATGGATTCAACGATCACATTGGTTTTATCAGATATTGGCCAGGATCAACATTGCGACTTGTGCCGAACCTGATCGATATTTCAACACCTCAATATCAACCCCAATTTTAAGGGGTGTCAACCTCAGCAAAGGTTGGCCTCTCATCATAGCGAAGGATGCCGGATCTTGCGTTGCCTCTGGTGGAACTAGCTCCACTGAAAAATTTCTGCTGGAACTATTTGGAATTTCGGTAAGTCTAGCAGCTGGGGGAATTGCCAAAGTGCTCGCAGAATGGTTTATTTCTAGAGGTGGTCAAATGCAAACATCAGCTTGCTTCACCCCCTGCGACAGCAATTGCCATTAAATCCATTTCGCGGTATCTGACTGATGACTTCAAATCGTTCTCTAGACGCTTCTACCTCGTCTACTTCCAGCCAGACTAAGCCTACCCAAACCCAGAAAAAGGCCCAACAAAACAACAACTGTCTGCCCGGTATCACGTTAGAGGGCACTGAAGCCAATGACACATTAGTCGGTACTGTAGATAGCGATACGCTACGAGGTCGATCAGGTCGGGATGAGTTGACCGGTTTGGACTGTAACGACAAACTGTTTGGTGACAAAGATGACGATCGCTTGTTTGGGGATAAGGGGAGCGATCAGCTCAATGGCAATGAGGAAAATGATCAACTCTACGGGGGCAGTGGCAACGACAAGCTCAACGGCAATGAGAACGACGATAAACTCTACGGGGGCAGTGGCAAAGATAAGCTCAACGGCAATGAGGCCAGAGATCAGCTCTACGGGGGTAGTGGCAAAGATCAGATGAATGGCGGCAATGGCAAGGATCTCCTCAGAGGAAATGGCGGCAAGGATAACCTAAAGGGTGGTAAGAAAAGCGATACCCTGTTTGGGGACAAGGGCGACGATCGCCTCAGTGGCGGCAAAGGTGGAGATACTGTGCGGGGCGGTGATGGGGGCGATCGGCTGAACGGCGGCAACGGCAATGATGTCCTGGTTGGGGGCTTTGGAGCAGACCGGATTACCAGCGGCAGTGGTAAAGATCTTTTCGTCTACGATTCCATTTCGGATCAAAGCGATCGAGCCATCGACTTTGATTACAACGATGACGACATCGATCTGAGCACTATTTTTGAGAGCAGCATCTACAACACCACCAATCGTTTCCGAGATTATGTGGTGGTGGTGAAAGATAACTCAGATACGTTAATTCGGGTGGATCCAGATGGAGAAAGAGGGGATGCCCTGTTCATAACTTTAGTGCGGCTGGTCGATGTTGACTATGACAAGATCAATCGCAATAACTTTATTCTCTAGTACAGCAAAAATAAGTTTTGAGAGGAGTGAAGGGGTTCTGCTCCTTCTTGGAGCTTTTCCCCGAACCCCCATATTGCAAAATTTAGTATTTGTAACAGTGGACAATGCACATGGGGTTTCATAGTGAGGATGTGGTAGTCCCTATGAAACCCTGATGTCTTCATGCAATATTTTTCGAGAAAAGGGAAGCTAGCGCATAGACGCCTCCAGCATTAAGGCAGTTTCGTCATCAGCAAAAGCTTGAGTTAACTCATCGCTTCTCAAGGCCCAATCCACCATGCGCAGATAAAGGATTGCTCCCATTTTGGCCCCTTCGATCAAATCGGCCATGTTGGCTTCATCCAGATCGGTATTGCGCAGCACATTTAGAATCCAATCCCCATGCGGCAACTCTTCATGCATATGGATTTGCATAAACCGGGATGTTCGTTCATCAATAAACGGTGCATTATGCAAAAGCTGCTTTGCAACATCATTGCTGCCAGAACCAAGATTTTCCAGGATGCAGGTTGCGCCCAAGCGGATAAAGGGTCTGGTTTCAATCACGCTATTGAAAAAGGCCCACCAGAGCTGCACATCTAAAGGAGCAGGCAGCAACGATTGATTCAGGTTTTCCAGATCTCGCTTCGCAATACGATAGTGCATTTCTTCTTCTAGACCAAATGCCACTAAAAATTCGCGCAGTTTTCCTTTCGTTGCCAGACTGGAGTGACTGGCCGCCAAGAAGAAATGCCGCTGCACATCTTTGGTCAAGTGAAACTGCATGGAGAGATAGCGGGTGTATTGTTCCAGCGTCAGCCCTCCGGCTGCAGCAACCTGCTCCAGCTTATGGCGAAAAATACGTTTTGCAATGGTAACGATCGAGAGTAGAGTATCCATAGGTTAGAAATCGTGAAAAGAAAGTGATTGATTAGAGAACACAAACGGAAATCAGGAGTGGATGATCGCTTAGACCAGCAATCTCCTTTAGGCAACTTGTTGCAAAGATTGAGCCGATCGCTCTTGGGAGATATCAGGAACATAGCGACTACAAATCGCGTGGGAAGCCTGAAACAAGAGTTGGCACATGAAGCTTGGCATCACCTTCGTGAGTTTCGCGATCGCCGGTTTTGGGAAAATGAGCAGCTCTGTATCTGTTAGAGCCACAGCTTGTTCGGGAGAGATAGATTGCTGAAATAGATTGGTTTCGCCAAAGGTTTGAGCAGCGCTTAATGAGGTCACGGTGCGAGTTGTACCGTTCACCCGATGGCTAATTTCAACATTTCCAGACAGAATGAGAAACATTGCATTTGCTGCGTCGCCCACTTGGACGATCGTCTCACCAGCCCGTACTTTGTGAATCGTGGTGGCCTGTAACAGTTGCTTCAACTTCTCAGGCTCTAATCCCTGAAACACAGTCTTAAGTTCGGGAGGATTGGAATCCCATCGCAATTGATCGGGCTGCAACTGCCGCGATTGCTGCAATGGTTGAAAGGTATGGTCAAACCAGTTTCTTGCAAACACGCTACAGGTGTAATGGCGGGCAACCCGGTAAAACGGAGACCGCATCGATTTCAAGTGCTCCACATCCTCTAGAACCAACACTTGTGGCACTTGTAGGCCGACTTCTGAATCCAGAAAGTGGTTGGTATAGCGACGATAGCCCATATTGGTGTAAAACGGCAGCAGCCAAGGGGCAGAACAGAGGAAATCGAACTGGATACCCCGTTCCAGGCTGTCGCGATAGGCTTCCAACACCAGCGCTCCGACGATCGAAGAGTTGCGATATTCGGGAGCAATCATCAGGCGACTGCTGACCGAAACAGCCCCTTCTCCAAAGGCTTGGCTAAATGGCTCCAACTTGAGTCGTTGGCTAAGGTAAGCAGGAATAGAAGTCACATTGAGGTAATTGTGCCGCAGCGTCGCAATGATTTGATCCCCATCGGTGATGTAGCGCAGCAGGGCGGTTTCATCCAATTCATCTTCGATCGTTCTAGCTTGATGGTCGGCATCTTTCGGCTGTTTCTTCATTTCTTCAACGTAAACTTGATAGCGAAACCGATAGATAGCTTGCTTTTCTTCGGGGCTGGTAGCGACGGTAATTTGTGTCATAACGTTTTCTACGTTTTTCAAAATTCCCCAAAAGCAGGGGATTGGGGGCTAAGAGACCTGTTGTGTGATGACCTGCAAAATAGAGAAGATTCACAGAGTAGATGCGTTGCACTCATTGCAAAAGGTGCTTGTTTGCAGGAGGATTGTTGGAGGATTAACCGCAAGTCTTGTGATCGAAACAAGGTCATTGCCGATCGATTGACTTGGCTGGATGAAGTAGAAGCTGCTGATTAGAATTCTGAAAACTCAGCAGAAATTACGCATCTAACTGCAACGGTAGGTGAAGTTGATAGGTTAGATCAGCATCTCGTCCAATGCCTTTGAACCAATCAACGGGCCGAGGTTGAACGGCAGTGACCAGAAACAGATTTTGGGTCAAGAGGATCTGCGCTTCGGCTGCCAACGTCGGCAAAGGCACTGATGCAGTTAGAGCCAGACGGATAATTGTCGTTGCGCAGAGAATTCTTCGTAGGGAGTAATGCATAAGATCAACTCCATGGGGCTTAAGTAAAGGAGTAAGTTCAAGCCTGTCGTTCCATGCATCTGATGCACATTGACTTGATGCTCCTAATCTAACGACCGCATTTGGCGATCGGGGTCAGACGAAGTCAGATGAAGGTCATCGTAAAAGTCATCGATTGACAAGTGAGAATAAATCAGTTCACAAAACCAACAAATATATGAAGATATCTTCCGGAAAACCCTATTCTGCAATTGTTTTCTTGCTTTAGATATAGCCCCCAAATCATTCACGTCACCTGGCTAGAGTGCATCATTACTACTATGGGAATTAGCCTCGAAGTTGCCCTAACTCTGGTTCAAGATATTCTCGGACAAACTAAATTCACTGAAGTACAAGAAGCAGTCTTTCGCGGAGTTTGGGCAAAACAGTCCTATCAGGAAATCATTAATCAAGCGGCCCAAAACGGTTTCTATTACAGCCTGGGTCATTTGAAAAACACTGGATCTGATCTATGGCAGGCCTTGAGTGATGCTTTAGGCGATCGGGTCACCAAAAACAATCTGCCGACGCTTTTGGAACGCTACCAGCAGCAACATCAATCGCATCTGGACGATCGGCAAGACTGGGGAGAAGCGGTTTTACCAGTCCAGTTCTATGGTCGATCGCGTGAATTGGCAATGCTCAAATCCTGGATTGTGAAAGATCAATGCCGTGTGGTTGCGCTCTTAGGCATGGGTGGCATGGGCAAAACTTCCCTGGCCATCAAACTGGTGCAAGAAATTTTAGACACTGGGAACTATGAGCGTCTCTTCTGGCGTTCGCTATTGAATGCACCTTCGATCGACTGCATCTTACAGGAATTAATTCATTTTTTGGCTGATCAACAAGATATTGAGATCGCGGCAACGGTGGAAGGCAAAATTACCCAGGCACTTTCTTACTTGAAACAAGTTCGTTGTCTCGTTGTTCTAGACAATCTGGAATCAGTTCTGCAAGATAGCAGTTCCGCAGGGGCTTACCCTCCCGATCACGAAGCTTATGGCTTGCTGATTCAGCGGTTCGGTGAAGTCGCGCATTCCAGCTGCTTGCTGCTCACCAGTCGAGAAAAACCGCGAGAAGTGGCTTGGGCAGAAGGTCCTGATTCACGAGTGCGATCGTTCTTGCTGAAGGGACTGACGTTTAGTGCCGGACAAACCATTTTTCAACGCAAGGGTTGTTTTGGTCTGGATGAGAATTCCCTGCAACAACTTTTCAACCACTATGCGGGCAATCCATTAGCCCTCAACATTGTGGCTTCAGGCGTGCAAGAACTGTTTGATGGGGATCTCAAAGAGTTATTCCCCTATATGCAACAGGGATGGTTACAGTTTGATGACATTAATGATATTTTGGCTCGTCAGTTTGATCGACTTTCCATGGCTGAACAGGAAGTGATGTACTGGTTGGCGATCAACCGCGAGCCGGTCTCCCATGTTGAGCTGATGGAAGATATTGTTTCCGTTACAGTGAAGCAACAATTGCTGGACGCCTTGAAGTCGCTGGCCCGCCGCTGCTTGATCGAACGCAATGAAAAGCGCTGGCTGTTGCAGCCTGTGGTGATGGAATATGTAACGAATCGCTTAATTCAGCAAGTTTGCCATGAAGTCGTGCAGCAAGATTACGCGCTGCTCAACAGCCATGCTTTGCTCAAGGCGCAAGGTAAAGATTATGTACGACAGGCTCAGTCGTCCCTGATTCTCCAGCCCCTGCTCGCGGCATTAACGACTCAACTGGGTAGCCAGAAAAACATCGAATTTCAACTCCGGCAGATTTTAGAGCAGCTCAGAATTAAAGCCCCTTTACAGCCGGGATATACGGCTGGCAATATTCTGAATCTATTGCGAGAACTCAGTCTGGATTTGAGTCGCATTGACTGTTCTTATCTTACGGTTTGGCAAGCCAACCTGGCAGGCGTAAAATTATCTCGTGCAAATTTTGCCCATGCAGATTTAGCCAAATCAGTTTTTACAGATACTTTTGGTGCAGTGATCTCGCTTGCGGTCAGTCCCCAAGGCAATCTTTTTGCATCGGGTGGTGAATTTGGTGAAGTGCACCTATGGCAAACGAAAGATGGAAAAGCATTACAGGTACTCCAGGGCCACACAGGCTGGGTTTTCTCGGTGGCATTCAGTCCGGATGGTCAAACCTTAGCCAGCTCCAGTCATGACCAAACTGTGAAATTGTGGGATGTCAGCACTGGAGAATGTCTCCAAACCCTTTATGAGCACACAGATTGGATTTGGGCAGTTGCCTTTAGTCCCAATGGGCAATGGCTGGCAACTGCGGGTGAAGATTGCAAAATCTGCCTCTGGCATGTTCGTAGCGGACAAATTCTGCATCGCTTGCAGGGTTGTCAGGCCATGCGATCGGTCGCTTTCAGTCCCGATGGTCAATTGCTGGTCAGTGGCAACAATGACTGTACGATCGACCTATGGGAAGTGCAGGCTGGGAAACATCTGAGAACGTTCACAGGACACCGAACCTGGGTTTGGACAGTGGCATTTCATCCGGATGGTAAACATTTCGCATCGGGAAGCCTGGATGCTGCAATTCATCTTTGGAATCTGGAGGATGAAACCTATACGATTTTTACAGGGCATAAAGATCTGGTGCGATCGCTAGCGTTCAGTCCAGATGGCAATACTTTGGCCAGCAGCAGTAACGATCAGATGATCAAACTCTGGGATATTCAAACCGGACGATGTTTGAAAACGTTGAAAGGTCATACCGACTGGGTATGGGCAGTTGTCTTTGCTGCTTCTACTCAAGGTGATTCAGCCCCAATTTTGATCAGTGGAGATGGCAATAAACTATTAAAACTCTGGGATGCTAACACAGGACAATGTTTGAAAACTCATCAAGGATATACCGCAGAGGTGTATTCTATTGCGCTCACTTCAAGCATGGTGTGCAGCGGCAGTAGTGATGGCATTGTGCGATTGTGGGATACGGATTCAGGCAGGGAACTCAGAGCTCTCAGGAAAAGCCAATATCGCATTTTGGCGATCGCACTAAGTCCCACCGATCCAATTCTGGCAAGCGCTGGTAAATCTACAACCCTATGGAATGTTGAAACAGGTGAAGTATTGCGGACGCTAGATGGACATACTAGCTTTGTGAGTGCTGTCTGTTTTAATTCAACTGGCAATGTTTTAGCAACTGGAAGTCTGGATACAACAATCAAATTATGGGACGTTCACTCCGGACGGTTGCTCAAAACCTTACGAGGTCATAATCATTTGGTTTGGTCCGTTTGCTTCAGCCCGGATGATAGCCTGCTTGCCACCGCAGGGAGCGATCGAACCATCAGGATATGGGATACCAGAACAGGGAAATGTATTAATGTCCTGAGCGGTTGTCCTAGCCAAATTCGAGAAGTTGCCTTTAGCTTAGATGGCAAGCTGATTGCTTCTGTAGGGGATGATCAATGTGTCTGGCTGTGGAATGTAGAGAAGGGTGAATGTTGGAAAACTTTGCAAGGACATGATTGTGTTGTGCGATCGGTAACGTTTAGTCTAGACAGCAAGAAAGTGATTACGGGAAGTGAGGATCAAACCGTAAAGGTATGGGATATCCAGACAGGAAATTGTCTGAGAACAATTCGAGGTCATACCGGCAGGGTTTACACAGTGAAACTTCAGCCCAATACCTCTGTGGTTGCGAGTGGTGGCCAGGATCAGACGATCAAATTCTGGGATATTGAAACAGGCGAATGTTTACAGACGTTAAGAGTACCTAGCCTTTGTGAAGGAATGAACATTGCCTATGCAAGTGGCCTAACAGAGGCACAAAAGCAGAGTTTACTTGGTCTGGGAGCAACTGAATCTCAAACTTCTCAAGTCACGATCCTCCTGTAGGTCACTAAGAAATAGAATCTCTTGCGGGGTAGGCATCTTGCCTGCCCAGACAGTTCAAGCAACCCATACCACATGATTTAATCCACAATCCTAAGTTAGGTGAAGATTCGCTTTATCCTATCCTTTGTTCATCCAGTCCATATCAGTAATATATTGAAAAGCGCGGAAACTCAATGATACCTATGTCGTCTGTATTACCCTGTTTGCCCGATCCTTCAAATCAAAGTGAGCGTCAGAAGTATTTAAGGAGACAAAGACTAGCCTATCAGTATGATCATGCTTTTTTAGAGCCGTTACCCCTATTGAATACAGCTCATCAAGGCTTGCCATTTGCAGAATGGTTATCTCCTAAGTATCTGGTGACACGACTGATTCAAACTAGCAAGTTACCCTTAAACCAAACATTGGCTCGTGTGCGGGCCATCTTCGATCGGGTTGATGAGTTGGAAGACTATCAAGACTTCTTTCCGTTTTTGCCAAAGCCATCGGTTATGCAAAACTATTATGAAGATAAATCCTTTGCAGAACAACGGCTTTCTGGCCCAAATCCGGTTGTTTTACAACGATTCTCGGATGAGTTGAAGATTCGCTTTGCAGAGGATTTGAAAGTTCTTCAAGGAACCCTGCAGAGTCAAGGCAGCTCACTGGATCTCGACGCAATTCTGAATGCCGAAAATCTCTACTTAGCCGATTACACCAATCTCGCCTTTGTTCAGAGAGGGAGTTATGAAGATAAACGGCAGTATTTGGCAGCCCCCCTGGCTTTCTTCTATTATGAGCATTCTAACGAACATCCAGGATTACGTCCCCTCGGTATTCGCATTAGTAGAACCGGACCAGTGATTACACCTGGGGATCGTCATTGGAGCTGGCAATATGCAAAGTTATGCGTTCAAATTGCAGATGCGAACCACCATGAAATGAGTACCCATCTTTGCCGCACCCATTTTGTGATGGAACCTTTTGCGATCGCCACTGCGCGACAATTGGCTAAAAATCATCCGCTTGGTTTACTGTTGCGTCCACACTTTCGCTTCCTGTTGGCGAATGGAGAGTTGGGGCGGACTCGTCTACTGGGCTATATCGATCGATTGCTGCCGGGAACACTCGCGGACTCTTTGAAGATAGTCACATCATCTTATAAATCATGGAATTTTCAGCGATCGGCATTCCCACAAGCGATTAAAAATCGTGGGATGGATGATCAGAATGCCTTTCCTCATTACCCTTATCGGGATGATGGCAACTTACTTTGGCATGCAATTTATGACTTCGTCTTTGCATATTTGCAGATTTACTATGAGACTCCTCAGGTTCTGAAAAATGATTCTGAGTTGCAAGCCTGGGCTGAAGAGTTAGCGTCACCACTGGGGGGCAGAGTCCAGGGTTTTCCACATCCCATTCTCGACATTGAACAACTGGTCGATATTGTGACAAATATTATCTTTACCTCTGGGCCTCAACATTCGGCTGTCAATTACACACAGTATGAATACATGTCTTATATGCCAAATATGCCCTTCGCGGCTTATCAGCCGATTCGAAAAACGGCAGATATTCAAAATGAACTGAGTCTCGTTCCTGTTCTGCCACCTCGGACTCAGGCAGCAGAACAGCTAGCAATTATGTACATTCTTGGCTTGCCTTATTACTACGACAAATTAGGACACTATGACCATCCTTTTGCTGGTAAAGCAAAGCAATGTGTTGAAAATTTTCAGGAGGCTTTGAACGAAGCTGAACAAAAAATCGATGCAAGGAATCAGTATCGATCGATCAAGTACCCATATCTCAAGCCCAGTCAAATTACCAATAGCATCAGCATTTGACGATAGGATTCTAGCCGATCGAAAAAACTGATCCCCCAATGGCCATCGCCAAAGCACGCTTGGTTTCAGAATCGGAAAGCAACACCTAAGTAAGGTCCCTGGAACAGCAGATTCAATTCAAGGTTTTCCCCCAACTTCCGTATTATATTGCAGGCTGGAAAGGCGATAAGCGCTGACCCAGCCTGCAAGTTGGGGCGACAAATTCCAGCGCAGCCCCCCTCCATTCAGCAGGTCGTCTCCTGAACCACCACTCAAGAAGTCGATGCCACCCCCTCCAATCAATGTGTCTTGACCTGTCTGACCAAATAACCCGTCGAGGCCGGCTCCACCGCGCAGAATGTCGTTTCCGAAGACACCTGCCAGCAAATCATTATCCTGGAGTCCTTGGAGCCGATCATCTCCCCACCCACCCAGCAGCGTCTCCCTGCCACGATTGCCTTTCTGGGGATCATCCTCACCCGTTCGTTTTTCATACGTTTCACAAAGAGTCAATCATAAAAGCTCATTCACTTAGATCACAACCAGTGTTATGTCAACATTAATAGCCCTAATTATTAGATTTGAAACATCCAGCAATATCCTTCTCCCGAATCGAAGAAGTTCGAAAGAAAACAACCAATGTTGGAGAAATCGTCGAGCAAATGCAAATTTCAGGTTTTAATCGATAGCTTGCTTCAACGGAAATACCTGTTTCCAATCCTGCTTCATGTCTACTACTACCCAGCCCTCTTTTTCAGCATCGAGCAGAGCCTGTTTGAGACTGCTCATACCTGCTTGATCGTAGGCAAACTCGCGATCGCCATCGGTATGTCGCACAATCATCCCCAGACTGACTCCTGAACCGGCAGTAACCCACTGCAACATCTGCAAATCACCATCGGAATTGCCAAAAGCAGCGATCGGTCGTCTGCCGATATAATGCTGAATGGCGGCGGGTTTACCTGCCTTGTCATTAAAGAAATAGAGTTCTGGCAGTCGCAGAATCACGGGTTTGCCATCGCGCCATTCATACTGAGTTTTATTGCTGCTGCCAATCACCTGTTCTGGGGGAACCCCGTAGATCTGCTCCGTGCAGGCCCGCATGAATTCCACCCCACCGCCAGAGACAATGAAATTTTTGAAGCCATGGGCTTGCAGATAGGCCAATAGTTCCAGCATGGGCTGGTAGACCAAGTCTGTATAAGGCCGACGCAGGGTGGGATGTTTTGCCGTCGCCAGCCAATCTTTAGCGATCGTGGCAAACTCATCGGTTGTCATGCCAGCGTGGGTTGCCATCACCAATTCCAGCAATGCTGATTCGCCTCCCGCCATTGCCGATTTCAAGTTTCCTTTCAGCACCGAGGCAAACGGCTCCTGGGTCTGCCACTCCGGATGCTGGGGCGCGAGTTGTTGAACTCGATCGAAAACAAAGAATGCCTGCACATACAGCGGTTGCTCTACCCAGAGGGTGCCGTCGTTGTCAAAGACTGCAATGCGATCGCCGGAAGGTACAAAGGATGGGCTATTTGGTGTGGTCACTTTCGCCACAAAATCCAGAACGGCCTGTTTTGCAGCACCATCATTCCAGGAAGCGAGGGGATCAGTCATACCAGATAAAAAAGTACAGAGTCAAGCGATGAAGATTGGGGGTAGAAACCCGATAGGTTGAACAAACCGGGTTTCTGGTTGGCTTAGTTAGTGATTGCGGCTACTGGCTGCATCTTCTAGCTGCCGCATTACCGCATCTAGGTTAAAGGAAGCTGGTTTCTGTCGGGGTGGAAACTGCACAAACGCATCGATTTGTTGCGCGACCAGTCCCTGCATTCCGTACACCAGATAGGCATGAGAGATCACCCAGTCCCAATAGGTATTGGAATTCTCATCCGCTCGCTCAAACGGATCGCGTCGCAAATTAAACATTTTGGGTGCCCGCAGTGCCACAAACGGCTCAAACCAGCATTGCAGTGTCTTTGCCCGCTGTTCCATCAAAACCATCTTCCAATCCCCATGTCGGATAGCAATCAGATCACCATCATCGCTGAAGTAGAAAACTGCGTTCCGTGGGCTTTCCTTCACCTCACTGCTGAGATAGGGCAGCATATTGAAGCCATCAATATGGACTTTGTAGGTGCGATCGCCGATGGTATGCCCGTTCAGCAGCTTTTCCTTAATCTCTGGCTCACCTGCGGCAGCTAATAGGGTGGGTAACCAGTCCTGGTGAGAAACGAGGCCATTTACCACCGACCCTGCCGGGAACTTACCAGGCCAGCGAATAAAAGCTGGAACTCGCCAACCGCCCTCCCAGTTAGTATTCTTTTCACTACGGAAGGGGGTAATCCCCGCATCTGGCCACGTGTTGTAGTGAACCCCATTATCGGTGGAGTACATCACAATCGTATCTTCGGCAATGCCCAATTCATCTAGCTTGTCGAGCATTTGACCAATCAATTCGTCGTGAGCCACCATGACATCGTTGTAATCCCCCTGGCCGCTCTTGCCTTTATGTTTGTCAGGGCAGTGGGTACGGAAGTGCATGGCGGTAGTGTTGTACCAAACAAAGAAAGGTTTACCGTCCTGATGGCACTGGTCGATGAAGCGGAGGGCATGCTCGGTCACCTCTTCATCAATGGTTTCCATCCGTTTCTTGGTCAGAGGACCAGTGTCTTCTACTTTCTGCCCTCCCTGACCATCGGCCCAACTGTGAATCACACCGCGAGGACCAAACCGTTGTTTGAAGGCAGGGTCTTTGGGGTAATCCGGATCTTCTGGTTCTTCTTCTGCGTTGAGGTGGTAGAGATTGCCAAAGAACTCATCAAACCCATGCATGGTGGGCAGAAACTCGTCTTTGTCTCCCAGGTGGTTCTTGCCAAACTGTCCCGTGGTGTAGCCTAGTGGTTTAAGCAGTTCAGCGATCGTTGGATCTTCTTTTCGGAGTCCAAGATCAGCTCCTGGCATCCCGACCTTGGTTAAGCCGGTACGGATGGGATTCTGTCCAGTAATGAAGGCGGCACGGCCAGCAGTACAGCTCTGTTGCCCGTAGTAGTCGGTAAAGGCTACCCCTTCATTCGCCACGCGATCGATATTAGGAGTGCGATAGCCCATCTGACCTCGGCTGTTATAGCTGATATTCCACCAACCGATATCGTCGCCCCAGAGGATCAAAATATTTGGCTTCTTGCCCGTTGTCATAGAGAGTCATCTCCAATGGAGTTATAAAAACTGAAATGGATTGAGAAAACAAAAGCTAATGCTTCTATGCATTATCTGGCATTGTTCAGACAACGGTATTAGCGTAGGATATTCGAATATCGCTCTTCTGCATCAAATTCCATATTTTGTTCTTAAGCCTTTAAACAGAATTCTGTGAACATTTCGTAATGATGTCTAGCATGATATCTAGTTGTCCCATCCGCCAGTATTGTTTTCGCAACTCCGAAGCACTGAGTCAGGCGCTGAATGCCCGCCGACAAACCACAATTCGGCAGTTGAGCTTGAATCCCTTACAATGCAATTTGTTGCTAATTGAGAGTGAACCGATCAGCTTTTCCTTTTCAGAAACTTCTTGCTCATTGCACGTAGCGGGAGTAAAAGACAAGAGGTGTCTGGAATTTAGCTTTATTTTGCAGTCGGGGCAGCAGGACTTTTTTGCTCATGAGCAGGCTATCCCTGAAACCACTCTGTTTGGGTTTGATCCGACTCGGGAGGTGAATTTAATTGTGCCAGCCAACAGCATCATCTGTGTGGTTCAAATCCAACGAGATGCATTTGACTGCTGTGCAGAACTGATGCAACGCAGTGATTTGAATGCCCAGTTTTTTAAAGCTAACTTTGTGACTGTTCCAAACATGATCAGTGGAGTGCAAGCGCATCTAAAAAAGTTATATGCAATCGCGATGCATCATCCAGAGCATTTAACCCAGCCTCGATCGCACCATCGACTAGAAGATTTTATTCCCTTGCTGATCGATTCCATTCCCCATGCTTCCAGCCGGTTAGAGGCATCCTTGCAATCGCCTCGCCGATTTAGGCTGGTGAAACAGGCAGAGGAGTATATGCGAGCGCATCTGGAAACACCTATCACGTTGATGTCATTGTGTCAGGTTCTATATACGAGTGAACGCCCACTCACCTACGGCTTCCGCGAAGTGTATGGCAGTAGTCCGATGGCCTACCTGAAAACCTTGCGGCTCTACGCGGTACGCACCCAGCTTCAACAGGCCAAACCAACGACTACCAAAATTGCAGAAATTGCCAAGCGCTTTGACTTTCAGAGCCTGGGTCACTTCAGTCGAGACTACAAAACCATGTTTGGTGAATTACCCTCAGAAACCCTGAAGCAAGTCTTCAGGGATTAATTTTTATCTCTTTTTCTGATTGTGATGCGTTGGCGATTGCGGGCGGACAATCAACCGAAAACCCAAATGACAGGTAGAAGTGTCTAGCGGTTCTGCCATGCGGGCTGGGGGGCGATAGCGACGACAATAGCTGGGTGCACACAAAAAGGAACCACCCTTAATAACTTTGCGGGGAATTTTGACATCGGGTAGATTCGGGTCATAGCTAGCTTCGCGATCGCCCCCCCGTGGATTCACCCTGGTGCCACAGCAGGAGTCTGTTTGGATCTGACGGTGTTCCTGATACCAGTCCGTCGTCCACTCCCAGACATTACCAATCACGTCGTATAGCCCATAGCCATTGGCTGGAAAGGAACCTACCGGAGATGTCCGCTCATAGCCATCGGTTTTCAAATTCTCCCAGGGAAATTCTCCCTGCCAGGTATTTGCCATCATTTTGCCTTGGGGATGGAGTTCATCGCCCCAGGCAAACTCCGCCTTCTCTAGTCCTCCCCAGGCTGCAAACTCCCACTCCGCTTCTGTAGGGATGGCTTTGCCAATCCAGTTCGCGTATGCTTCCACATCTTCAAAAGTGACATGCACGACTGGATGGTTTTCGCGTCCCTTGATGGAACTGCCAGGACCTTCTGGATGTCGCCAGTTTGCACCAGGAATGTAAGCCCACCAGTTGTAGTGATTTCCCCGGTCAATTGGACGATCGGGTTTGACAAACACACAGGAAGAGGGCTGCAACATTTCCGGTCGAGCACCAGGGTAGTCTTCCCGATTGGCTGGACGCTCTGCAAAGGTGACATAGCTCGTGGCTTTAACAAACTTCTGGAACTGGACATTGGTCACCAGGTATTGATCCATCCAGAAGCCATCCACCGTTACTGAATGAGCAGGAGCTTCTTCAGCATAGTGGTGATCCGATCCCATTAAAAAAGTGCCACCAGGAATCCACACCATACCCTTAGCCGGGGGACGACTGGCAGGTTTGGATGGTAATGAGAGGAACTGATTCTGACCCATAGAACTATACATGATGCAAACCAGCCAAGACGTGATTTTAACCACGACTAGGTACTGAGCAAAATTATCTTTCAGCAGAATAGACTAAAAAAATAAGAAACTGATATGAATTCTGAAGCGATAAATATTGAAGTAATCCCATAGAGTTAAACAGTAGATCAAAAGAATCTGATGATTTACGCTAATGATCTATTCTTTCTTCTATATCATTTGATTCAAACCGTCATTTCAAGGCGCGACGTTATGCAAAACCCGATGAATCTCAGTTCTGAGCAGCGTGAAACTGTAAGCTTAGCTCCTTTAAGCCGAAACCCTTCGCCTCAGGACATGGATCAGGCGATTCGCGATGCGACTTTAGCCGTCGATAACCTTGGCTGGCTCAAGCCTGGTGATACCGTATTCATCAAACCGGTGATTAACTCAGGCAAGCCCTACCCAGCTACCACCAGCCCTCTTGCGGTGAGAAGCATGATTCGTCTACTCAAGGAAAAAGGAGCAGGTCGGGTCGTGGTGGGCGACATGAGCGGGGTTGGGCATCTCGATCAGCGCCCAGAGGGTTGTAAAGGCAGTACCCGAAAACTAGCGAAGAGTGCTGGGCTGCTGCATGCCGTTCTAGAGGCTGGGGGCGAGTGGAACTTCTTCGAAGAAGCAGGCTGGGAGAGCTTCTATGAAGAACAACCCGTCACCGGTTCCCACTGGCAGAGGGGCATCATGCTCCCGAACGTGCTCCAGGAAGTGGATCACATTGTGTCAATGCCACGCTGTAGCCGCCATGCCCTGCTGGGGAATACCCTCGGAATAAAGTCTGTGGTTGGCTACATGCGCTACGACACTCGCCTGGAGTACCATCATGCAGCCAAGAGCATCCAGGAAAAAACTGCCGAGGCCAACACTGTTCCTACCCTGCTGCAAAAGCAACGACTGGTTATCACAGCGGCAGACAAGATATTGGCAACTTTAGGCCCCGATCTCGGTCATATCATCACACCACAACAGGGGTTGGTCATCGCTTCCCGTTCAATGATCGCCCATGATTTGATATCCCTGGCCTGGTTGATCATGCATTGGCGGCAGGCACCGTGGCTCAACAAACAGGCTTTAACCGATCCTAGCAGCAACAAGTTTGTGACCAATATGGCGAACCGCGTCGTTACGGGTATTTTGGGTGGCTGGAAATGGGGATTCAGTGCCCAGACGATGGAAAATTCTCCTCTCCCTAACATCTGGCGCGATCGTACCTTGCGACGGGCCTTTGAACTGATGGGAGGTATACCCGACATTCAGTTGCAGCCAACCCAGTCCGCTATTTCGCCACAGCTATTAGCCGAATTGGCCGAAATAGGGACTTTACCCCTGGACACCAGAGCAGCATAAGCAGGTGCTTCAGATTGCCTAAATGGTTGTCACCAACTTAGTCAGGCAGTCTTTTGGGAATCACAAAATAGGCTTCTGTCCACTCTTGGGACGGGGGACGATCGATCGATCCTCAATCTCCGGGTCTGGAAACATGGAGCGCTGCTCAATCCAGTAGCCAATCGTCCAGACCGAAACGATAGTATCCACAATCACGACCGGAAAAAAGCCATGGGTGCTTTCATTGGCAAACCCGCGAGAGCCTAAATAGAGTAGAACCATCAAGAATTTTTCCGCAAATGAGTAAAATACGACCGGGTGTCGCCAGGATTGCTTGAACGCAGCAACGATCATCACCACGCCCATAAAGCCAACCATGACACCCCAATGTTGGTAGATGAGATAGTGTCCCTGATCGAAATAGTTCGATGCAAAGTTTTCGCTATAAGGGAGTCTCAAGATGTTGACAATTGCCCACTCAGGCGCGATCGCGAAGATAAAGACAGAAGCCGTAGCCAATCCCATCACGAAGAGCATCTTGGATAAGTGGCGGGTAAAAAACATAATGGATAACCCTCTTAAGTCAACACAATACAAGCATTTCGGAAGCCGCTTATTTCAATTTTCTGTGGGTTTCGCTTCAGGTTTATTCCAATAATGGGTGATCAAAATGTAGATGCTGATCAAAAGAATCCATAAGGGAAAGAACAGAAAGACCCAACCTACACGATCGATCTGTCTGAGCCGGAAAATCATGATGGCGGCCAATAGATACCCCAAAAGGGCCATCCAGCGAGGAATAGCTTTAGTGCGAATAAACAGGCTGCTGGTGGAAATCATAAATACACCTGCCATTTTAATCGCGTAGACATNACATCAGATTTCGCGAAAAAGTCCAACCCAGATCGTAAATACCAGAGGTGAGCAGGCGATCCGACTGGGTGGCAGCCAGGAAGATAATGGTTCCCGTTGAGGCAGTCGCAATAAACAACATC
Source organism: Elainella saxicola E1 (assembly GCA_002796835.1). Lineage (GTDB taxonomy): Bacteria > Cyanobacteriota > Cyanobacteriia > Elainellales > Elainellaceae > Elainella > Elainella saxicola. The sequence continues at coordinate 164,180 of LUGL01000024.1, forward strand.
GTGAGGAAGAGTAGCCCACTGCCGAAAAAAACGGTCGAAAAAAACTGGTCTTCATTGCTGCCCAGGTGATCTCGCACGACGCCCATAAACCAGAGGAACGCAATTCCCGCAAAGGGCACCAGATTAAATGCCAGCAGCAGTTTTTTTTGATTTGTCGTCAGCCATGCCATGCTATCTTGCGAATTCTCAGGGATAGAAACCAGCAGCAGCACGATAACAATGATGATCAAAATTGCAAAGAGAATGCCTGCGATTGCTGCGGCTTTTGGCGCTCTCAAACGGGCATAGATTTTCAATCGTTCTTGCGCCATAGCCGCTTCTCAGGTAGACGAACTGAAACAAACCTCTGTTCAAATNAAACATACTCTGAAAATCCACACTTTGCTGATCTACGGCTGAAGTACTCCAGACTTCAAAACCGAATGGTGATCAAGTATGCGCCATCATGTCAATTGCCACAGTCACGGCGAGAATTAGGATGTCGTTTTGGGATGGCTCAATCTGTACCCCATAGGTATCTTTGATCCGAAACCACTTCTTGGAAATCTCAGCAACTTTACGATCGCCGTTATCGATCTCATACTCAAAATCCAGGATATTTCCCTTCACTGCTAAATCAGGACCGTCCCCGACTTTGACCGTCCAGCGATCTCGGATCGGCGAAATGAGTGCCTTTTTAATGGTGGCTAAACTTTCGCCATTCTCTGTTTCAACGGTCATCGTATCTCTGATTGCAAGTAGTTTTTGCTGCAATTTGCACAGCTTGTTGCCTTGCATGTCCTCAAAGTAGAGCGTGTCTCGGACGCGAAGCATTTTACCATCGACTTTAAAGGTGCGCTCACCCTGGTCATTTTCGATCCAAAAGTCATCCCCGATGGAAATGAGTCTCTGCCGCATCCGATATCGAGTTGCAGTTCCACGAATACCAAAGACCCCGCGTTCTTCGCGACGCTGTTCCCGTCGTTCTTTCGCTCGATCGAACATCATTCAGGCTCCTTGTATTTAAGCTAATTCTTCTTAACGGCTATTCCGGTGTGATTGTTGTTGATCGGCTTATACGGCAATCCCAGCCTAAGGTAGAACAGTCTACACCTGCCCTGCCCTATGGTTCAATTCATATTTAATTTAAAACCATCGAACAAGCTTACATAAAAAATATAGGAAAGTTATAGGAAAGCCACAATCTGCACGATGTGGATATTTTTTTTACTATCTTGGTACAATCCTCTAACTACCAGTTAGATAGTTATGTATACAGGTTCTGGCCTATTTGGAACGGATATTATTTATTTTTTTACAAAAGTCTTCCTAAAAAAGCGATTTTCGAATATTTTTTCAGGAGCACATTTAGACGATAATGCCCTTGTTTAGGAAAACAACAGTCTCCTGAATTCCTTCAAACCTTAGAGTTAATCACAGTCTCGGTGATTTTGGCATCCGGTGCTTCTGTGCAAAAACGATCTGGCTAACAGGTATAACCGAGAACCCTATGACACGTTCAATATCCAATCAACTGCGTCCGTCTCCCAATTGGAGGGCCGATGCGAGCGCCGGACTCACCAATACGCTGACGATGATCCCCGATGCGCTGGCGAATGCGCTGCTGATTGGGGTAAATCCGGTCTATGGTCTGCATGCTCTGATGGTGGGAACGCCTCTGGGTGCCCTGTTTAGCGGATCAGAGTTTATGACCATTAATGCGACTGGTGCGATGGCAGTGGTTATGGCGGGTGTCTTGGCCGAGTTTGGGCAAGAGCAGCAGCAGGCGGTCCTGGTAACGCTAACCATGCTGGTGGGGATGTTTCAGCTTTTATTAGGGCTGTTTCGCTTGGATGGTTTTCTTCGCTTCGTCTCCAACGCCGTCCTGACTGGATTTATGAATGGGATTGCGGTTGCCATTGTGCTGGGGCAACTTGGCAGATTGACCGGATACAACAGCGATGCTGGAAATCGCATCACTCAGACGCTTGATCTGCTTCTGCACCTAACCCAGGTCGATGTCGCAACTACTGTCATTGGCTTGGGCGCGATCGCCCTGATCCTGTTGTTGAGCCGGACTCCCTTACAGCAATTTAATCTGGTTCTGGCGCTGCTGATCATCACGGTGCTGGTCTATCTGTGGCAACCCCCGTCCATCCAACTGGTGAAAGACATTGCCCCTGTCCCGCGATCGCTCCCGGTGCCCGTTCTGCCTGACCTGACTCTGATTCCCCAGATGCTGCTGGGCGCAATCTCGGTTGGGCTGGTGGGTTTAATTCAGGGAGCCGGGGTGGGCAAAACCATTCCTAACTCTAATGGAAGGTACGGCAAAGCTTGGCAGGATATTCTGGCTCAGGGAGTGTGTAATTTTGGGTCTGGCTTATTCCAAGGCATTCCGCTGGGTGGGAGTATCTCTGGCACCGCCATTAATATTAGCGCTGGAGCCGTCTCTCGTTGGGCCATCGTGCTGGTGGGCCCACTAGTGGTCCTAGCAGTGCTGGTGTTTGGAGGGCTAGTGGAACGGTTTCCCCAACCTGCAATCGCAGCTTTACTGATCGTGGTAGGGTTCCAGTCTTTGAAGGTGAAGAAATGGCATGATGTGTGGCTCACAGGTTGGCTACCTCGGGTTGTTATGCTGGCAACCTTTGTGGCAACACTGCTGTTACCCATTCAGCAAGCTGTTTTGCTAGGGGTCGTTCTGTCTGTCCTGCTGCAGATTTACCACTCCTCCCTGGATGTTCAGGTGAAGCAAATTCTGCCAATGGCTACAGGACAATCCTTTCAGGAACAGCCTGCACCCACCCATCTATCCCCCAACGCCATCACCATTTTGCACATCTACGGCAGTGTATTCTACGCCAGTGCAGACATTTTGCGAAAAGCCCTCCCTTCCCCCTACACAGCCGATCGATCGGTCGTTATTCTGGGTTTGCGAGGTCGTAATGAACTGGGTAGCACTTTCATCAATTTGCTGGAACGCTATGCTAAAGAACTATGTATTCGCAACAGTAAGCTAATGCTGGCAGGCGTTGAACCCCTTGTAGTTAAACAATTCACCAAAACGAGCCTTACCGATACCATTCCGCTCACAGACATTTTTCCCACCACTCCTATCCTTGGAGAATCGATGCAACGGGCAAAAGCTGCCGCAGAAGAGTGGCTTGCGTCTCTCAACTAATCCCTCTTTCGTTGACTGCAAGCGATCGATCTCATATTTTCGTTGACTTCAGAACAATTGAAATCTTACTTTCGCTGAGGCTGCTTTTAGCCGAAATTGCGACGTTTTGCAGATGTACAGTCATGGTAATTTTATAGGATACAGATATCTGAAAACGTACGAGAATGTCAAGAAAATTTTCTATAGCGAAGAAACCGATAAGCTATTCTTTAATACGAATGGTGAAACAGCAGGATTCGGTAATAGTGGCTATTTCGCAGCCCTACAAAGGGTCTTCAACTTGAGCCTCGCTGATATTGTGATTCAAGCATAGTCATGGGATCAACTCATTCATTTCCAGTGTGCATCTAAAAAATTTCTCCTTGTGAGTCCGGTGCGGAGCAGCAACCGGACTTTTTCTATGCTGCATAGTTAGGCTATTGTGACGCAACAACACGCCTTGAAAGCAACAGCCATAGCTCGGATCACAACCAGTTACCTACCAGCACAAAGGCAGCCCAGTAATAAGGATGGGAAAAAGCTTCTGATTTGAGCAAGGATAACTGACCTTGACGCAATGCCTCTGCGCGGCTGCTAGCATTTTGAACGAGCTGTTGATAAAACTCAGTCATTAATTGAGCAGTCGATTCATCATTCACTGACCACAAAGAAGCGACGGTACTGCGGGCTCCCGATCGCACAGCCAATCCTGCCAACCCCAAAGCAGCGCGATCATCTCCTACAGCTGTTTCACAGGCGCTCAGGATTAATAATTCCAGCGGGTTCTGCTCATTCAAGGTTCGAGTTTGCAGCAAACTGTATAAATCTTGGATACTAACTCGATCGTCCCAGGTCAAAATAAAGGTTTCTTGAGGGTTGGAGCTAAATTGCCCATGGGTTGCCAGATGCACCACTGGGGCAGGCCTTGCACTCATGTCCTGCTCAAAGCTGGCTTTTGTAAAATTCTGATTCAGCAATAAACTACCTATTGGCACATGGGATGAAATCTGTTCAATTTCCTGTTCTACCCCAGGTAAGGCAGCAAATCCCTGACGCGACTCAGAAAGTCCACCCATTAGAACCTCAACCTGTTTTTGGTGCAACGTTTGGGCAGCAACTAGCTGTAATCCTGGGGTTAAGGCAACGCTATAGTTTTCAATCAGGTATTGTTGACCATCATATAGCACTGACATCGGTAGATTTTTCAGGGTTCCATCTGGCACAAAAACAAGAGTCTTGAGGTTATGGCTGGCCAAAAGCGTTTCCGCCGGACGAATTAACCAGTCATAAAGCTGCTCTGAAAGCCTTAAACGTTCACGATTGGAGAAAGCAGGGTTCAGCGATTGCAGCAGTTGTTCTAGCACATCTTCGATCTGCGACTCAGGAAGTTGCGTGGCATGATAAGCAAGTGGTTCTCCTGGAATCGAAACAATCACAGACAACTGTTCGGGCAAAATAATCGGATAAATCACTGCCGCCTGTCGATCGATCTGATCAATCTGCTGCGATTTTGTGTCTAAACAGGCCGATCGAAAGAAGTTCTCCAATTCTGCTAACTGCAGCGACTCAATCACATTTCTGGCCCGCTGTAGATTGTCTTGACCAGGCTGAGGGTTGGCAAGTAGCAAACTCACCAGTTCTCGATAGATTGGCTCAATCTGTTTACGGAATGAAAATTGTACATCTGTGTTCATGGCAACGAGATCAGATCGGAGTATTTTTAAGGTTTCCACCGATCCCGTATAGGCGGCAATTGCACCTTTAGTATCTCCTTGCTGTTTCAAAATCCGTCCTAGTTGCCATTGCCAACGATAAACCATATCTTCTGCATAATTGGCTTGGGCAAGGGCAAGCGCTTGCTGAGTCAGGCGTTGGGCATCTGGCCACTGTTGGGTCAGTTCATAGAGTTTGCCCAATTGTCCCGTTGCAGAAGATTCAGCGCGTGGATCTTGAATACTTTGGGATTGTTGGATAGCAGTTGCCAGCAGTTCTGCCATACGGCGTACCGTTGGTAATTGTGATTTTGTATGCTCCTCTGACTGCTGATACAATTCCATCCAACGTTCTGCTAAATTCACCTGAGCATAAATAGCCGATCGGCTAGCTGAAAGCTGAGGAATTTGGGTTTGCAGTTCCGCCAAAAGTGGTTGAACTGCTTGCCATTGCTGCATCTGAATCAACACATTCAATTGGTTGAGTTCTGCTTCCACTTGCCCCATTTGATCGGGAGCTAATGTTGCAGCTTGTTGGTAGGCATTGAGCGCTTTGTCTTGTGCGCCTGCAGCTTGATAAGCGTTTCCTAAGCTAAACAGCGTTGCGCTCATTTCAGCAGGTTGCCCGATCGCTTGAGTGATGGCTAGACTTTGCTCCAGCACGGTCTGCGCGAGTTGAAATTCTCCCGTTGCCTGCATTAGCATCCCTAAACTGCGTAGACCCGTTGCCTTTAGCAAGGAATCGGGTTGCGTTTGCAAGTTAGACTGAATTTGCATTAACAGGGTTTGCGCACGACGATAAAGTCCCATGGCCTGCAATGCCTCTGCCTGGTTAATCTCTGCCCCCCACATTCCTTGCAGATCGCCAGCTTTTTCGTAGGCAGCAGCTGCTTGTTGCCAGGTTTCGATCGCAACTTCTGGTTGGCCCATTGCGAGCTGCAAACTACCCTGCGTATTCAATCCATGCGCCAGAATTGCAGGAGGGGTGTTGGGCTGCTTCAGCAACTTTAGACTTTGGTAAATTGTGGTTTCGGCAGCCTGCCATTGCCCCAATTCCTGATAGGCCAAAGAAAGATAGCTCAGGGTCAAGGCCTGGTTCACTGCATCTCCTTGCGATCGGTAAGTTGCTGCGGCCTGCTGCCAGAGCGTCGCGGCTTCTGCAAACTGCCCTGCCTCATAGTGGGTCCGGCCTTGATCCAGCAAAGAGACCTGGGAAATCAGCGGCATTTCTGTTGAATGCGTTGTTGTGGCAGAACGGAGGGGAGCATTGATCAGATCGACTGCCCTAGCAGGTACGCCGCTCATAACCAGCACTATTGTTAGGGTTGCCAAACAGAGGTAGGACCAGAGAGGGTGCGATCGACGCTGCTGACGTTTTTTCATGATTCACTTCCCTCCTACAAACTTCCACATTGGGCAGAATTCATCGCGCCACTTTGAGGGACTACCTCTGGCACTTGGGCGAGAAGCTGAATCTGGCCCTGCTCATCTTTCACCCAACCTTGTGCCTCCATGAGTGGGATGGACTCTGGCGTAGTTGCAGTCGAGACAATCTGAGAACTGTTTTCTGCGCTGCCAGAAATTTCTGTCCCAGGCACTGTCGTTACCCTCGTATCTTGCCAGGGATGCTGTCCCCTAAGCAGTTGACTGGCATCAGTTGGTAATCCACCTCGACCGGTAATCACCATTTCATTGCCCTGCAATCGTTCACAGGTTGCTACGATTCGTGGACTGCTATCGATTTTGGTTGAAAGGTTGGTGAGGCCCTGAACCGGATTGAGATTGGGCAGGTTGATCTCAACAGTGCCGCTAAAGGCCGGTCCTAATTCTGACGTGGCCGTAATGTCGCTCAAGGGAGTCAGCGCCGCACGATATTCTGTCCCCAAGATGGCCAAAGAGGAAACGATAATACGCCCCCCCTGGGCATTAACTGCATTGGCCGTGATGTCGCTATTCTCGAATGCTGAAATGAAATCGGTATTGAGTGTAATATTGCCGCCCGGTTCGCGTCCTTGCGAGTTAGTTGAAATGACACCGCCATGATTTGTCAGTAGGGTTTGGGCCTGTAGATTGATCGATCCGCCTCGGCCAACAGTCGCTGAAGTAGTAATATCGGCGGCCTGATCGAGCTGGATGGAATCAGCGACAACTTCAATATTTCCAGCAGGTCCCTGTCCAGGTGGAATGTCAGGATTGCGGCTGGAAAAATTGCTGGCGCTAATCGTCGCCCCATCCCGTAAGCTCAAATCTTCTGTTTTTAATTGAATATTGCCACCTGCACCTGTTCCGACGATGGCGGTTGCAAATAGACCACTCCGGCCAAATTCACTCTCTCCGGCCAATTCGATCTGCTCAGCCTGAATCTTCAGATCGCCTGCGTTACCAGGGCCTCTGGTTGCAACCGCAATTTGTGCACCATCTAAAACTCGCAGATTGGTTGTATCAATCAGCAGGTTGCCCCCCTGTCCAGTTGCCTCAACATCGCTGACTGTAGCGGCTAGTAAGCTTGGCTCCCCGTTCTCAGCAAAGCCTTGTAATTCGATATCCCTGGCCTGAATCACCAAATTGCCTGCATCGCCAGAACCGTTAGTAGCTGCCAGAATTTGTCCCCCGTTGGTTACCTGGAGGCGATCGGTCGTGATTTCCAACCTGCCCCCTGCGCCTGCGGCTCCTTGTTCCACCTGGACAAACAGACCACTGGTTGTTCCACCCGGAGAAGTACCGCTCACCGTCATGTCATGGGCTTTGATCCGCAAGTTCCCTGCGTTTCCTGTCCCAAAGGTACTGGCTGAGATAGCAGCACCATCAAGAACTGATAATTGATTGGCTCGAATGTCAACATTCGCAGAAGAACCGGTTACGCCTACATCATTGACATTGGCAAAAATGCCGCTGCCGCCCACAGTTGGAGCCCCGCTAATCAGGTCGATCGTTCCTGCATTCACGTTGATATTCCCAGTATTACCAGACCCAAGCGTACTGGCTGAAACCTGTCCACCATTGGCTATTGTCAAAGCGCTTGTCTGAATGTTTAAGTCGCTGCCTCGTCCAGATGCCCCAGGAGCCACATCGGTATAAAGACTGCTACCAAACACCACTTCGCCAGATTCCGGATCAATGGCAACACCTGAAATATCAATCGAGTCTATTGCATCTAAGGTTAAAGCACCGCCTTTCTTGCTGCCCGTTGTCATTGACAAGACACTCGCACCATCAGCCAACTGAATCTGTCTACCTTGCAGATGGACATTGCCGCCGCCTTCACCACTCACATCTGCTGAAGCAGCTTGCCCCAAATGAATATTGCCAAAATGATTGACCTGGCTGTAATTAAAGTTCCAACCACTCTGATTGGGATTCAACAGCACTAAGCCCTCGCCTGCAAGGCTGCCCAACTCAATCTGTCCACCTTCAGCGGTTAAGTTACCTCCCTGTAGCCGAACGTCTCCTCCCAACAGCGCCAGGGTTTGCCCAGAGTTCACTTGCAGTCCAGGGATTCGATCGTCTCGCAGAATCGCAAAAGTATTGGGATCTAACCGTAAGTTGCTGCCCGGTCCCCGTACTGTAATCGGCCCAGCATTTGCACCATACTGTAGACCGATCGGTGTACTGACCGTTAAGAGCGTGCTGGTAGGAGCCGTTGCACTAAATTCACGTCCATCAGCAAATTGGATACTATTGGCAGTGCTGCTGAGAAATGAGCCACCAATATTTAAGCGGGCATTCGGTCCAAATAGAATGCCGTTGGGATTGAGCAGAAACAGATTGGCACTGCCGTTGGCTCGAATCAGACCATCAATATCCGAAATTGACGCTCCGGTGACTCGGGCAAAGATGTTGCGAGTAGCGGTGTCATTGTCAAAAAACGCGGTGTTGCCAGTTGGGATCGAAAATTGACGAAAGCTATGAAACAGATTACCGTTCCTGGAAGTTCCACCCCGAATCTCGTAGGTTTTACCCGATCGAGTGACTGTCGAGTTGTTGGGCAAGGTGCGATCGGGCGAAATTTGTGCCCAGACAGGCGATCGGGGTTGAACCAACAGAGAGAAAACCAGAAGGACAAGCCAGCATCGGGAAACTGGAACGGCGAGATTGCATTTCATAGACTCAGTTCAAGAAGTTGACGAGGGACTTCTTGAGTTAGGCTTCCCAGTTTCGGTACCGACGCTACACTAATTCCAAAGAAGGGGTGGCATTAGCAGAGGTAAGCAGCCCTGCATTGAGATTGGTGATCAGCATCAGGGGCTTGCCATCTATACTGATGCATGTATCTGGTCCCTGTTGCTGAATGCCGAGGTTCTCGTATGACAATCCTTGAGTCCATGCGATTAAATCTTGCCAGCTTGCTGCATTGCATCCAGAGTTATTTAAAAAAGTTACAGACACATTTACTTCTCCATTAAGAGAATCACTTTTCTGATATTGCGTGAAGTACTCATTATTCTGACCAACAAATAATTCATCCGCCAAAAAGATCTCCCCTGGAACATTGACTCCAGTTAGCCAATCGACTTGACTTGTCAAGTTAGAGGTTGAATTGACTCCTGTCGAGGTACCTAGGCAGGCTTCTCCATCGCTGATTGGCGCTACAAACCAAGTTGGAGTAGGCTTATTCGGCTTGCCATCTAAGCTGATGATATCTCCTACAGGTGCCTGTTGGATGGTGATCGTTTCAAAGTTTAGAGATAAGGCAAAGTTAGTGCTAAGCATAGACTATCATTCCCAATATTTTCTAAGGGACAAGAATTAAACAAGGTCGAATATTCGGTAGAGGCGGGTTTTGTCCAGACCCCTCAGGACAGGGCAAATCATTAGCTAAATCCGCCCTTATACTCTGCAGAGTTATTTCGTTCGTGATCCTAAGGCAAAATCTAAATTTGAAGCATCCAATTTTGTTCAGATCCGGGCAGCACTTAGCCCAAGTCAGTCATTTCGATATTGTGCCATTTGCCACTCATGAATAGGTGCAGCAGATTTAAAGATTTCAGTCTACCGCATGAACTGTCTGTGTATTTCGTCTAAATTGAAATAGAGTAACCACAGTGTTTACACTGCAACATCACAACCTCATATCTGAGTTTGTAGCTAGTGTGAGCAGGTTGCTATTGAGGCCAACAAATCCTTGACCTTGTTGCTGAATCCCTATTTGCCCAGGCGGTAATTCTTCAGTCCATGCAGTAAAGTCTTTAGTAACCGGTGAAAGCTTGCCAGAATCAGCTAACAAAATCACGGATACACTATCTTGGCTAAGAATAGAGGCATCTCTAATTAGTGGATCACAGCCTTGGCTGTCGAGTAACAGATCCCCTAATATTTTATCTCCTGAAAAACTCGGTCCTACTAGTTGATCTCCATCGCTAGCCACTGCTGAACCTAGATTTTCGTCCATCTCTACATTCCCTTTCTTCTCAGAGGAATTTGGTCTTTCCCACCAAGGTTTATTGGGTTTATTGGGTTTGCCCTGTAAGCTGGCCCCAATTTCTGAAGATAATTGACTAATATTTGCTTGATCGGTAATGGCCTGAGGGGGAGTCAAATCAAGAAATAGAGAAAAGTTCAAGTTCAGCATGGGTTATCCTCCAAAAAATTTTGTCAGGGTTATCAGGTAAAAGCCTAAATTCTGAATATGGACACCCTTGGCATATAGTAGTATTTTATACTTAATAAAAGCTAAGCATAGAGCAAAAACGAGTTTTCCGTATAAATTCATAGTGAAGAATTAGCTCCTCTTGTAAAATTGATTACGTATAAACACTGATTTACAATCGATCTGATCGTTCGATCGAAAAAGGGTGGACATAGCCACCCCAAATTTCATCATCAATATCAATACCTACTGTCGTCACTGAATATTCAGTGCTTGCATCTATTTAAACTGAGGAAGTTAAATCACTCATGGTCAACCCCGTTGTATCCAGGTTTTTCAGCAGCATCAGCGAGTTTCCTTCATAGCTGATTAGCGTATCCTGTCCTTTTTGCTCAATGCCAAGTTGCTCAAACTGAAGGCCACCCAGCAGCAGTAATTTATCTTCTCCATCCGTGAAATCTTCTACGACATCGAATCCATGACGCTGCACTGCAAAAATATCAGCTCCAGCACCGCCGATCAGACTGTCATTGCCCTTACCGCCAATCAGGACATCCTGTCCTAAACTGCCGAGGAGCAGATCTGTACCTTTGTTACCACATAGAGTGTCATTGCCTTTGAAGCCGATAAGGCGATCGTTACCCCGCAGTCCAGCTAGCTCATCATCGGTGGTGCTGCCTGCAAGCAGATCATTGCGAGCCGTAGCTTTGGCAGAATCTGAACTCGTTTTCTCTAGGGCATCCAACAATCCTTGCTCATCCAAAAGACTAAATAGCTCTTGCCAGGTGCCCGTTGTTTTGTTGGTTCTGCCCTCATAGATATCAGCACTGTTGCTGAGCATGAGGTTGACATCATTCAATCTATCTTGGTCGAGCAGGTCTGCTGCCGCAGTTGAATTGGCATCAATCCAGGTAACTGTTTTGCCAATTCGGTTCGCCAGGGCTTGTTTTGCCTCAGATTGCAAGGTAGACCAGTTAAGCGTAGTATTAGCCCCTGTTGAAACCAGATCCCAGCCCAGAATGTCGAAGGCCCGTAGATCTAAAGTTGTAAGGCTTCCTCGTTGGCCTTTACCTAAACCTGCGTTCATCATGCCGGAACTGCCAGCATCTCCACGCCAATGGCTAGCTTGAAACCCATTTCCGCCCATGCTGGAATCTTTACCCGTCGCAAAATAACCCAGTTCAGATGCCTGGTAATCGTTACGCAATGAGAGAAAGCGAGTTCCACCGACTGCTAATCCGGTGAATGCAGAATTATTAGTATCTCGACCTGTTCTAAAGACATCTAAGAGGCTAGTTTCATTAATCCGCTCATCCAAGCTGTTATTGAAGAGATTGTAGTCTGTGACTGTAGGGCTAACTTCCCACACTCGATCGACAGCGCTAACAAACCCAAGAATGTGACCAATTTCATGAATAGCAGTTGTAACAAAATCAACAGTGTTTGTAGGCACTGAGGTTGAAGTGTAGTTATAGTTCCAGGGAATGGAATTACCTTGTTTATCCTTTACTTGATTGCTGAAGGTGATGTATCCATCTAGAGCACTGCTTGTTGAATTTAGGGTAACGCCCAAGGCTTTCGCGTTCGCCTGCGTCAAGCTCACGGTTGAGCCACTTTTAGAGACTGTAGAGACGGTCCCATTCGGGCGGTGTTCATACACTGCATTCAAGCCACGGCCTTGCTCAAATGATTGTTTGATGACAGCATCATCACTGGACTTTGCATCGGCTGTCATCTGGTTTCGTAAATCTCCACCAAAGGAAACTCCTGTTTTAAAACTAGGCAAAGCACCCCCAAGCACACTATTGGCTAAACTGTCACTACCTCCAACATGAACATTTACGGTAGCGTTGTCAGTGAGGTAGGCTCCCCAAACTCGACCGGCAATTTCAAAGCCGATCATTTGTTGCAGTGTCATGCCAGGTTGGAATGAGAAGCTAAAGCTGACCATGAGTGTTTTCCTTGTAACGATGATGTAAGTTGTCTAGCAGTAGGGAACACTCAACCGTAGTCGGTCTTTGTAACATTGTGATATTTCACATGCAAAAATAGGTGTAGATCAGCTTAAATCTCGAACATGTTTTATGAATAAGTCGCGTTTTTTAAATCAGTTTTTTGAGGATTTATTAGTAAATTTACTTAAATAATTCCTGAGGCAATCGATAAAAAGGGCGGACATCTCCACCCTCGATTCGCATGGTACACATTTGAAGTTAGCGCTGGGCTGGTTAGCTTTGCGATCGCTCTTCTCTATAACTTGCTTCTTTACATTGAATAAACGATATCGGCAGAGGACAGTGATGTTTTATCCAGGTTTTTCAGCAGCATCAGCGAGTTTCCTTCATAGCTGATTAGCGTATCCTGTCCTTTTTGCTCAATGCCAAGTTGCTCAAACTGAAGGCCACCCAGCAGCAGTAATTTATCTTCTCCATCCGTGAAATCTTCCACGACATCGAATCCATAACGCTGCACTGCAAAAATATCAGCTCCAGCACCGCCGATCAGACTGTCATTGCCCTTACCGCCAATCAGGACATCCTGTCCTAAACTGCCGAACAGCGTATCTTCTCCCTTGTTGCCCCGCAAAGAGTCATTACCCTTAAAGCCGATTACTTGATCGTTACCCCGTAAGCCAGAGAGTTCATCATCCTTGGTGCTACCTGTCAGAAGATCGTTCCGAACGGTAGCTTTAGCGGGCTCTGCGTGGGTATCTTCGATCGAGTCCAACAAACCTTGTTCATTCAGCAGGCTAAATAACTCTTGCCAAGAACCACCTGACCCTGAGTTGGTTTTCCCTTCATAGATACCCCCACTATCACTCAGCATCAAATTGACATCCGTCAGGCGATCTTGATCGAGCCAGTCAGCCGCGAGAGCGGGGTAGGCATCTAACCAGGAAACAGTACGACCGAGGCGATTCGCTAAAGACTGCTTCGCTTGGTAAAGTAGGGTGGAATAATTAAGACTGGCTGAGGAGTTGCGATTCCAACCTAAAATGTCAAATGCACGTAAATCGCGGGTAGCAAGACTGGCCCGTTCGGCGAGTTTCATGTAGGAATCCATTAATCCCAGTGAGGTCGTTTCCTCTTTCCAGTGACTTGCTTGAGACCCATCTCCAGCGAGGGTAACATCTTTGCCTTCCGCCAAATTGCCCAATGAATTGACACCATCTAACGAGAGAAACATGTTGCCATAGTAGCTACCCATGGATACATCCTGGAAACCACGACTTGAACCATTGACACTCTCTGTGGAATAGCGCACCAAATCCAAAGGAGTCGTACGCTTGGATCGCTCGAACTCACTTTGCCAATAATTGTTATAAGTCGCGGTAGACCAAATTTTTTCGATGGAGCCATCGGGAGAGTCAGAGCGGTTGAAAAAAGGACTTGGCAAATTGGGGCGATCGACCCCACTAACAAATCCTAGAACGTGACCAATCTCATGCAGGGCCGTGCTAAGAAAATCCAGGGTGTTGGAAGGCATTGTTGAACTGCGAGTGAAATCATAATTCCAACTCAGCCCCGGGTTGTTAGCCAGATTACTGAGAACAATATATCCATCCAGGCTAGATCCGGTAGAAACATCAATTCCAAGGGCCTTTGCATTTGCGCGGGTTAGCGATAGTTGATTACTGGGCACTAAGCTTCCCCATCGACCGTAGGTGACACCGTTTTTTGTGAGAACCTTGCCATTAGATAGGTCATTGAACCAGGTTGTTGACCCTTGTGAAGTTAGGGTCGAATCCAGGTACATATCATAGGTGTGGATAAATACTCGATCAGCACTGTAGGCTGGATCCCACCCAGACAAATTGAAATTCTGACGCTGGTAGTCACTGAGCACCATTGTTTGGGAAACAGCTTGATCATCAGTTGAGCTAATGTCAGCAATATATTTACTACGGAAATTACTGTAGTCCTGGCCTGTCTTGAAACCAGGTAAGGAACCACCTAGCAAATTTGCTGCCAACCCAGCCGTACCAACATGGAGATTGATTGTGGCATTGTCAGTGAGATAAGTCCCCCAAATTCGACCTGCCATTTCAAAGCCGATCATCTGCTGCAGCGTCATACCAGGTTGGAATGAAAAATTAAAGCTGACCATAGCGTGACTTCCTCTGAAGAGTAGTACAGATTTGTTCGGGGATGATAAATACTCCGACCTGAGCCGACTATCTTATATAGTAATATTAGACACTAAGTAATTTAGTAGAAAAAAGATGAATCTGGCAACTTATCCTATAAGTACATTGTAAATCTATTTAATTTTTTGACAGGAGAATTAAGTGATAACACTTAAACAGCCTGTTACAGATGATCGTTCAACAAAAGAGAAACGCGATTATCCCCAACTTTTGTCCTACGGATTCTATAGCTATTGTTAGATGCGTGAGATCAAGGGATGATCGGGAACCAGCAATCAGCAGAGTACAGCAGATATCAGTGAAAATTGCCACACAGTCGTTTCTATGGCAGTTAGCTGATTGAGCAATTACTCTAAAGGGCAAATCGGGCCTAATTCCAATTGAGTCTAGCCCGATCGGGCTAAATCCCTTCGGTTTACCAAATCTTCTGATGCTGAGAGCTTTTTAATCTTGTAAATCGAGGATATACAGAATGATTCTTAGAACTGTAGATTACACAATTCGGGATTATTTTCTTTAAGTGTCCAGTCAGGCAAGATGCACGTTCTACAAGAAAACAAGAAATTCTGTTTTATTTAATTTCTATTCCTGAGCTTGAATATTTTAAGCTGATATTAAAAATATAGTTTTATGTATTTTATCTGGACATAGGATATTTCAGGGATGAAATAATGAAATCGCTTATATATTCAATTGCAGTATTTATGTAGAAATTTATATTTGCATACACACAAAATATGTTTGTGCACCAAGTATCCAAATTTGGAATTTATCGATTGGCGCTTTGTTACAGCAAAAAAGATAGGGGTAATTCACTAGTGAAAATGCTTGTAGAAATTTTGTGATGGCCATGGAAGTTCTGATTCGAAGCAAATTGCGGGTCAATTAAGCACTAACCCGCAATTGATGCATGAACGCGACTAGAGTTTAGAGATATTTCTCTAAGGTTGTAGAGATTGTTGTTTTAGGGACTGCACCCACCACCATATCTACCTTCTGGCCATCTTTGAAAATCATAAGCGTTGGGATGCTACGAATTCCATATTTACTGGCGACATCAGGATTTTGATCGGTGTCCAACTTCACAACTTTAACTTGACCGACGAATTGATTGGCCACTTCTTCAACCACTGGAGCAACCATTCGGCAAGGACCACACCAAGGTGCCCAAAAATCGACTAGGACAGGAACTTTACTTTGCAGCACTTCCTGCTCAAATGAAGCATCAGTTACAGCAGTTACAGCGTTCTCGGATGACATCCCTGCCTCCTTTACTAATAATTTAATATTTCGAAAAAACCGAACAATTAAAATATAGTTCAGATTGTGGCATAATGCAACTACTAGGGTGAAGCAGCAAATGCGTGAGTCGCAAGAATTAGACCGACCGATCGCTCAAACCGCTGTTTGATAGAAAAATTTCCATTCCAGTTCAGTTCAAATATGAGATTGCTTTACCATCCCGATGTAAAGGATATTTCGTTAGCCGGGGTTTTGTACGCGTTAGGGGATCCAATCCGCTTAACGGTGGTGCAACGATTGGCAGAAAGGGGAGAGTTATCTTGCGCGGCTTTAGGCTGTGATGTGCCCAAGTCCACCATGTCTCATCATTTGCGAGTATTGCGAGAGTCCGGAATCATCTGCTGTCGCAAAGAAGGAACGCAGCATTTCAATTCGCTCCGCCTTACTGATTTAGAGGCACTCTTTCCGGGATTAATTAAAGTAATTTTGCAAGCTGTTGAGCGATCGACCCATCCTCTTGCCCCAGCCCTCACGCAATCACCTCTCAACACCAGCATGCACCAATCTTCTAGCGTCTGACCGTTCCTGTGAACCCTGCAGCCTTGAATTGCTTAAGCTTGAGCGGGGTAGGTTGGTTAATTGGCACTGAAATTCTCAGCTCAAACTCACTGCTTCCGGGTGGTACTTCTTCAATAGAGCCAACCCGCGTCCGATTTTGCAGCACTGGATTATCGTTTGCATCATAAATCCGGCCAAAAATGTCTGCGTTGACGATCGTTTTGCCCGTCGGGTTTTCAGCTTTCCCTGTCACAATGTAGCAATTTGCGGCCATCGAGGTGCCACCAGGAGTAGTTGCTCCCTGGGCAAGTTCAGCTGGACATTCATGATAGGAGAGGTTGCTCAGCTTGATCTGGACCAGAGCCAATGCCTCCGGCGTCATCAGCCAACTGGCAATCCAAAAACCAAACGTGATGACTGCAACTGCAATCGATCGCAGTTTCATAAATTCTTCTCCTAATGCTTGCTTTGCATGGGTCTTCCCCAGCTTATCGTGAATCGCACCTGCCCATGCTCTGGTGGATTAGCCGACTGGTTTACAATGGGAGCTAGGAGCGCAACCCTTTGAAGAGTGACGTATGAAACTTAATCGGATTGGACATGTGGCGATTTGTGTGCAGGACCTCGATCGCGCTGCTCAGTTTTACCAGAGTCTGGGCATGGAGCTAGTCTGGCAAGATCCAGATTGGGCCTACCTCAAAGCAGGCGAAGATGGGTTGGCATTGCTCAGTCCTAACTATGATCAGGCTGGGCCTCACTTCGGGTTTATCTTCCACGATCGCAGCGAAGTAGAAGCAGCTTATGAAAAGCTGAAAGCTGAAGGAGTTCATATTACCCACCTGCATGAACACCGGGATGGTACCGCCTCTTTTTATGGGCGCGACCCTGAGGGTAATTGGTTTGAATATCTGTACGAGCCGCTCCCTGTTGCCGCATCTGTCTAGCCAGAATGCCTTGCAACATCGCAATTTAACAGTAATTCAGGCAATAAAAAATCAGAGCCAAGTCGCTCTGATTCAACAAGGTTGATACCGAAATTTCACTAATTAATATTTGATCCTACCGCTGAATTGGCGATTAGCAAACCTTTTGGCGAGAAACTTGCTTTTCAAAATCAGCCTGAGTTTGGTGAAGCAATTGCTCTCGGCTATCGACAGTTTTAGTTAAGGTAGGAACCAAATTGCGAGCTTGTAACGCCATATGGAGCTGGAGGTGAGCAACGTACTCGCTGAAATCTTCGCGGCTGGCCGGAGTAGAAAGCATCTCAAAATTCATAACTTTGGTGTTTTCCTAATTGAAAAGCGAAGCATAGTTAACACAGTGCTATCGAACGTAACATATTTCGGCAGGTTTATTTTTCAGTTCGCAATGAAGTGTAACTTTTGGGGGATGATTTAAAGGGGCAGTCTTCTGCTTTCGTTCCCAGGTCTCCGATCTCGCATTCAGAGAGTCTTCTGGCGATCGCAAAGTTATAAAACGGCTGCTTTTAGCCCTCAATTGATCCAGGATTTTGATTCACAAATCTTGAGGTTCACCCTCTCCTTCTCTGCAATTGTTGCTGAATTCAAGCATGATGACAACGTGGTATGAACGGATTAAACGCTCACTCTTAACTAGGTTAAGTTGGGTTGCCAGTCGATCGCTTCGCTGCAGTTTGGTGCTGCTTCTATTGCCCATTTTGCTGCTCAGCAGTTGCAGTTTGCCCCAAGTGAAAGCTGAAGATCGATTGTTTTTGAATCTCTCGATCGATTATCTCGGCTCCTATCAACTTGCCAAACAAGACTTTGCAGGCACCCGGGTGGGCGGACTCTCTGCCCTCACCTACGATCGCCAACACAACCAGTTCTATGCCCTTTCGGACGATCGCAGCAATTTTGCCCCTGCCCGCTTTTATACCCTGAAGCTCAACTTTCAGGACAAGGATGGGACTACTGGGATCGGTCAAGTCACTCTTGAAAAAGTCACCTCACTGCTGGGCGAAGATGGTGAACCATTTCCTGCCGGATCAATTGATCCTGAAGGCATTGCCCTTTCCCCCAATCAGTCGCTGTTTATTTCAACCGAGGGCGATCGGGAAAAAGGCATCGACCCCTTCATTGCGGAATTTGATTTAGCGACGGGTCAGTGGCGTGGCCGTCTGCCGTTGCCCAATCGTTATCTACCGCGAGTGGAGCAGGGTCAGGAAATCGGCGTTCAGAACAATCAAGGGTTTGAGTCTCTCACCTTAAATGCAGCGAGCTATGGCAGCACCCAATTAGAGCCATTTCGTCTGTTTACCGCCACTGAAGGACCACTTTTTCAAGATCTCGATCCCAATCAACCCAGTTCTACTCTGCCGATTCGCGTCATGCATTATCTGATCGGCGATCAGCCGATTTTGCTAGCAGAGCATCTTTATCCGATCGATACACCAGCGGAGACAGATGAGAATTTGGGCCTCTCGGAACTACTTGTGCTCGATCAAGGTGGACATTTTCTTAGCCTGGAGCGAGCTTTCGGACTTACCGGATTTAGCGGCAAAATCTTCCAGTTGGCGATCGGTGGTGCAACCGATATTGCTCCAATCCCTCGACTGGAAGGGCATACCGAAGGCATCACCCCAATCTACAAGCGACTCTTGCTCGATTTAACAACCTTAGGAATTCCGCTCGATAACTATGAAGGGATGGCGATCGGGCCTCAACTCCCCGATGGCAGCTCCAGCTTGATTTTGGTCAGCGATGATAACTTCAATGAGCTGCAAACAACCGAGTTTCTGCTTTTCCGCCTCCGCAGTTGAACCGATTTCAAACCTCTTTAATCAGGGCCAGTCGAAATTTGAACAGACTGCCTTTGCCAAGCTGACTTTCAACCTGCAAGTTGCTTTGGTGGTTTTGGACGATCGCTTGAGTAATCGCTAGTCCCAAGCCGGTTCCTCCTTGCTTACGAGTCCGTTTTTGATCCACTCGGTAAAACCGATCGAAGATGTAGGGCTGATCTTCTGGTGCAATTCCAATACCAGTATCATGTACCTGAATCACAGCATGCGTCGCCCCATGGCTGAGGATTACCGTCACCACTCCACCGGCTGGCGTATATTGAATGGCATTGCTGAGGAGATTCGCCACTGCTCGATAAAGCTGATCGCTATTTCCCAGCACCATCAGAATGGGCTGATCGGGAATCAAAACATCCAAGGTAATTTCTGCAGTTTTTGCGATCGCGATAAAGTCATTGACGAGTTCCTGGAGCAAGGTATTCAAGCAGCAAGGACTAAAAGTCTTGGTAATAGTGGGTTGATCCATTTGGCAGAGCAGCAATAGATCCTGAACGATAGTAGAAAGGTGATTGCTCTGTCGGTTAATCACTTCGAGTGTTTCTTTGGCTTCATCAGGAGTTAATTCATCCGATCGTAAGGCCGCTTGAGCCATTGCTTTAAGAGCTGCTAAGGGAGTCCGCAATTCATGGGCTGCATCAGCCGTAAACTGTTGCATCTGTTGATAAGAGCGCTGCACAGGCTGCATGGCCACACCAGCCAACCACCAACTTGCAGCCCCAGCCAGCCCAATTGACGATAAAATCAACACCATCAGACAAATTTCTATCCAAAACAGATAAATATCCAGATCGGTGACGGCCCGCAACATTTGCAAGCTGCCCCAGCTATCTTGCGATCGACTCTGGATCATATAAACTTTGTTGTGGTAATAATTGCCCTTAGAGTCCAACAAGGTTTCCCAAAGTTGGGGTTCCTGACAAACAGGATTCGTAAAGGGAAACTTGAGGATGGCGATCGGGTGATCCTTGGTATCCAGTAAACGCACACAGTAATGGTCTTTTTCTGTTTGATCCAGCAGCGCAAACCCAGTTCCCATGGTTGAATCAGGGATTGAGGGACGATCGCACTTCTGAAGTTCAAAGCAAAACGCTGAAGCGATGGGCTCTACCGTTAGGTCAACTTTGCTAGTTCCCACCAATGCAGGTTGCAACCATTTCTCAACAACAACGGCTACATTGCGCATTTCTTTTTCCAAACTGAGCCATTTGGCATGCACAACCAAGCGGTAGATGATGAAGCCACATCCCCCCAGAATCAGAACCATGATGCTGGTATACCAAGCAGCTAGCCGCCGTCGCGATAAATGAAAAGGTCTAATTTGCATATTTCAGGTTGATGCGATAGCCCATAC
Source organism: Elainella saxicola E1 (assembly GCA_002796835.1). Lineage (GTDB taxonomy): Bacteria > Cyanobacteriota > Cyanobacteriia > Elainellales > Elainellaceae > Elainella > Elainella saxicola. Next base: position 184,731 of record LUGL01000024.1, read on the forward strand.
TGGGCAAGGTTTCGATTAAGTCAGGACAACTCGTTTCCGCCAACTTACGTCGCAGCAATCGCATTTGCGCCGCCACAACATTACTAGATACTTCAGCGTCCATTTCCCAAATTCGAGCCAGCAACTGATCTTTAGTGACAATCTGCTGAGGATGTCTCATGAAATATTCCAGCAGTTGAAACTCTTTATTGGTCAGCACGATCGGCACTAAGTTGCCATCTGACTGCTGTTGATAGACAGTGCGATCGGTGTGGTTCAGTAAGATGCTGCCAATCTGGAGCTGTTGGGTTTGCCAAACGGGCGATCGACGCTGTAGAGAACGCAGACGCGCCATTAATTCTTCCATTTCAAACGGCTTGATTAAATAATCATCAGCCCCAGCATCCAACCCGGCGATTTTGTCCTGTAAGCGATCTTTGGCAGTCAAGATGAGTACAGGCAGTGTATTTTGCTGTTGCCTGAGCCGCTTGCAGAGATCTATTCCTAAAATTCCCGGCAATAACCAGTCAAAGATCGCAACAGTATATTGTGTCGAGTAGTTTTGGAGATATTCCCAAGCTTCTGTACCGTCCTGCGCCCAATCCACAACATATTTTTCCTGCTTTAGTGCCCATTTAATTGCAGTTCCTAAATCTGGCTCATCTTCGACCAGTAAAACGCGCATAATTTCGGATGGATTTCAAAAACAATGTCTTTTTCGAACTTAACACAGCCTTCTTCACAAACAACCCTGTGACCGATCGCCAGCTTCATGCGGTTGAGTGGATATATATGCTCTAACTCACGGGATGCAACAACAATTGTTTTTAGCCTGATTAATTCATCAAAACTTAAAACCAAGGTTGATAGAGTGTCATTAGCAGCCTTGGGCGTCAAAGCTTGACGAGCCAAGACTTCAGGGCAGAACGATCGATCGGCGATCGGCCTCTGAGGCCACATTTCATATCAAGTTTGTGTAAAGATCAGCCAAACCTGGACCGAGGTGCTTGAGATTTCATTGGGATTTCACTCCAAGTTGAAACACTTGAATCAAGGACGCAATTGATTGTTTCTTGCTATTTCTCGGAGGATATCGATGGTAAGCCAAAGCTTTTGGGCCGGTAAAAAAGTTTTTCTCACAGGACATACAGGCTTTAAAGGAAGCTGGTTATCCCTCTGGTTGCAGCAATTGGGTGCAGAAGTGATGGGATTTTCGCTGCAGCCGCCTACCAATCCTAATTTGTTTGAGCTAGCGCAGGTTGCGCAGGGCATGACCTCAGTGATCGGCGACATCCGGGATTTAGACCAGCTTCAGCAAGTTATGACCGATTTTCAGCCAGAAATCGTGATTCATATGGCCGCTCAGCCCCTGGTTCGTCGTTCTTATCAAGCTCCGACAGAAACCTATGCCATCAATGTTTTGGGAACTGCCCATTTACTAGAGTCCGTCCGTCATGTTGAAAGCGTGCGGGTTGTTGTCGATATTACCTCCGACAAGTGCTATGAAAATCGGGAATGGGTTTGGGGTTATCGTGAACAGGACGCATTAGGAGGCTATGATCCCTACAGCAGCAGTAAAGCCTGTGCAGAACTCGTCGCCGCATCCTACCGCAACTCTTTCTTTAATCCCGATCGCTATGCAGAACATGGGGTCGCTTTAGCCACAACCCGTGCAGGAAATGTGATTGGGGGTGGAGATTGGGCTGCCGATCGGCTTATCCCAGATATTCTGCGCGCTTTAATGCAGAATGAGTCCGTTTTGATTCGCAATCCGCAAGCCACTCGGCCTTGGCAGCATGTGTTGGAGCCCCTGAATGGCTATCTGATGGTGGCAGAACGGCTCTATCAAGAAGGTGTGGCTTATGGAGAGGCCTGGAATTTTGGGCCTGATGATATTAACGTCAAACCAGTTTCCTGGATCGCTGACTATCTATACCGCTACTGGGGCGGAGGATTAACCTGGCAACGCGATGCCATGGCAACTCATGCACACGAAAACACCTATCTGAAGCTAGACTGCTCAAAAGCCCATGCTCGTCTAAACTGGCGTCCTAAGCTCGATCTGCAAACCACACTGCAATGGATTGTAGATTGGACCAAAGCCTATCAGCGCGGTGTTGATATGCGGAACTACACTGAAGCCCAAATTAACCAATTTATGAGGTTGGGAATTTCCCCCGAGCTACAAACGATCCAACACCCCGTTTTGGTTACCCAGAAGGCTTAGGTTAGCTCGTTTATCTATCACAAGAGTCTGCTTCGATCGATTCTGACGGCGGAAAGCAGAGACTCACCCTCAAAATACTCAAAGTTTTGCCACCTTGGAATCCCTCAATTCGAGGGATTTTTTCTGTATAAGTATTCAGATGTAAATGTTCCGTTTAATCATTCGACATAGCAACTATTTTTTCGGTTGATTTTGCACCTGACTGGATAAACTAATTCGATCGCTCAACTGTCTCAAATTACGGGCCAGTTCAGGATCCACCTCTTTTTGTTGCGAAATTTTCTCACAGCTATACAGCACGGTGGTGTGGTCTTTGCCGCCGAACACTTCGCCAATTTTAGGCAGGCTGAGATCCGTGTGGCGTCGCATCAGGTACATGGCAATCTGGCGAGCCACGCTAATTTCTCGCCGTCGTGAACTGCTTTTCAAATCGTCGATCGAAACGCCATAGGTTTCTGAAACCACATGAATCACAGCTTCGGGAGAGGCTTCCACCTGATCGCTTGGAGGATTTAGGACAGGGGCAATGCTATCCACAGTCATGGGGAGACCGGAAATCGAAACATAGGCCACAGCCCGAATCAGGGCTCCTTCGAGTTCCCGGATGTTGGAGGTGTAGCTGGACGCAATATATTCAATCACTTCTCGCGGCAACCGCATGTTTTCGTACTCGGCCTTCTTTTGCAGAATGGCCATCCGGGTTTCCAAATCGGGTGGCTGGATATCAGCAATCAGGCCCATGGAGAAGCGAGAGCAAAGACGTTCCTGAAGACGCGGAATATGGTTTGGCGGACGATCGGAGGCGAGCACGACCTGTTTACCTGCTTCATGCAGCGTATTAAAGGTGTGAAAGAACTCTTCCTGCGTATACTCTTTGCCTTCAATAAACTGGATATCATCGACTAGCAACACATCCACAGCGCGGTAATGCTCCCGGAAGCTCTGCATACTGTCCTTGCGGATGGCCGAGATCAAGTCATTGGTAAACTGTTCAGTTGAAACATAGAAGATGCGAGAGTTGGGATCGATTTCCAGCCGATAATGACCGATCGCCTGCATTAAGTGGGTTTTGCCCAGTCCGACCCCACCACAGAGAAAGAGGGGATTAAATTCGCGGCCAGGAGATTCTGCAACCGCCAGTGAAGCAGCATGGGCCATGCGATTATTAGCCCCTACCACAAACCGCGAAAACACATATTTGGGGTTGAGTTCGGTCTGCTTCAGGCGTGTGGTTGACGGAGGGGCAGCCAGGGGAACTTCTGCGGGTGAAGGCCACAACATGTCAGCAGTATTAGCCCCACTGTCTGCTTCGGGGCCGGGTCGCACGGTAATTTGAATCTCGACGGACTTCCCCAAAATTGATGCTGTGACTTCGGCGATCGTCTTAACATAGTACTTTTGTAGCCAATTGCGCGCAAAGGGATTCGGAGCCGAGATCACCAGACAATCAGGTTCCAGCCGTTCAACCGTTGCAGGTTTGATCCAGGTTTCAAAGGTCGGGCGACTGAGCTGGAGCTGCAATTGCTCCAAAACCTGATTCCAAAAATTTTCCAGGTTAGTTTCCACCGCTGACCTCGTCCCTTGATTGTCCAGTGAATTGTAGCTCCAACTTTTTGCAGCAGGTTAAGAAGTTGCTTAGGCTACCAGTGAATAACCAGGGTGAAGAGAGACCCTCTCCCCCTACCTCTTGCCATCTGCGCCAGCACCTTCCACCTTGAAAAAATAAGTTTGATTTTTCCTCAGCAGAAATAAAATGCAGCTAGTGTTATACGATCGATCTAAATGCTAGATGTTGCGTATAGGATGCCATAAAATTCCAATTCTGGGGATAGTTTCTGAAAAGTTCGCTGAATTGTGCCCAGAAACTGGATTAATCCAAGCAGGAACTCATCCACCTTAATCGACTCGTTCAAGCTGCCACAAAATTTGGTTGCCCTCTCGTCGCACCCGTGAAATTACCCAATTGCGCCAAACCCAGTTATCGCCTCGGCTGGTGACTGCGCTGGCATTGACATCCATTAAATCAGCCAGCTCAGAGCTAGTGATCAGGTATCCCTGTCGAGCGATTTCGTCTGCCATGTGCAAGGTTTCGACGACGTTACGGAGTTGGGCAACTTTGATCTCACGGGGAACTTCTAAAACATCGGGAATATTGGAATCGACCATCTCAGAACTGGCGTCTAAAAGAACGGCAGAAAGTTCGTGACTGGATTGTACCGTCTCTGCTTCAGGATTGACAGTTAAAGAATGATCAAACTGCTGGAATTCCTTAGCGGCGATCATTAATTCTGGCATCTGACCTAAGGAAAATGCTCTGGCAATCTGGTCACACCGATCGTTACCGCGATCGCCAGAATGGCCTTTGACATAGCGCCATTGCAGCTGCAACCGCTGATTCACCTTGGATTGCAGGTCATCTAACGCTTTCCACAGGTCTTGATTCAGCACAGGCTTCCCCGTCGAAGTCTTCCAGCCTTTCTTCTTCCAGCCAGCTAACCATTGGGTAATGCCATTTTTGACATACTCGCTATCGGTGTATAGACTCGTCGCTTCGGTTTGACCCGACAGCAGCAGATAGTCGAGGGCAGCGATCGCTGCCTGCATTTCCATCCGGTTATTGGTGGTTTGAGGCTCTGCGCCCCCCAATTCATGCACGGAACCATCAGTGAAGTAAATTACGGTGCCCCAACCGCCCGGTCCAGGATTGCCCGAACAAGCGCCGTCTGTATAGATACTTTGAATCGTTTTATGGGTTCCCATGCAGTCTGTGCCAAGCGGTCGTAGTTTGTATCGAGCAGTTCATATAGAACAATCTTTGGGATTATGGCCTGTTTTGCGGACGACAGCAATGTTTCGCTCACAAGATCGCTATTCCCGCAGCAAATTCCAGCAGTCCCAGGCGATCGTCCAATCCTCTTGGGTATGGATAATCAAGACAGGAATCGTAGAATCTGGGCTAGAAATGAGCTGATCACGCGGCGATTGGGCATTTCTCTCCAGGTCAAGCTGGAGGCCAAGATAGGCAAACGCCTCGCAAGCCCCAGCCCGAATCTGAGGTGCATTTTCGCCAACGCCCGCCGTGAACACCAGCACATCCAGCCCACCCAGCGACGCAATCATGCTGCCGATACATTGCTTGAGTCGATGAATGTAAATTTCCACAGCCAGCTTCGCCTGAACATTTCCCGCTTCGATCGCCTCCATCACCGATCGCATGTCGTTGGACACGCCTGATACCCCCAATAATCCAGACCCTTTGTTTAGCACGCTCTCTAGTTTCTCGACGGTATAGCCTTCCTGACGCATCAGGTATAGCAAGATGCCCGGATCGATTGACCCAGATCGACTGCCCATCATCAGGCCATCGAGCGGGGTAAAACCCATCGTGGTATCGATGCTCTGGCCTGCTTGAATTGCGGCGAGCGAACAGCCATTCCCTAAGTGACAGGTCACGATTCGCAAATCTTGGAGCGGTCGATCGAGGAGTTGAGCGGTTCGCTGCGCACAATAGCGGTGGCTCGTTCCATGAAATCCATAGCGGCGAATTCCCTGCTTGAGCCATTCATAGGGAACTGGATAAACCGCAGCAGCTTCAGGCATACGGGCATGAAAAGCTGTATCAAAGACTGCGACCTGGGGCACATCGCCCAAAATTGCTTCGATCGCCTCAATTCCTTCTAAATTGACTGGATTATGAACGGGAGCTAAGGTCGCTAAATCGGCGATCGTCTGTTTCACCTCCGGCGTGATTTTGACGCTGTCCTGATACTGCTGCCCACCATGCACTACCCGATGTCCCACTCCAGAGATCTCAGTTGCTGCCGCAATCACCTGCGTTGGACCGCTCCAGAGGGTTTCCAGCATATACGCCATGACGGGCGATCGAGACTCAAACGGAATTTCTTCTTTCAGGCTCTGTTGCTGAGTTTTTACCTTCAGTTCTGCCACACCTGATTGGTGAGTCCAGTCAATTTCTGCTTGCCAAAGCGGCTGGGGCGGCTGCTCAGACAGTTGTTCTTTGCCATTTCCACTGGAATTGCCACTCAGGTCATATAAGCAGCTTTTCTGACTGCTAGAACCTGCATTCATGACCAAGATCTTCATGCCGTCTCTCCTCTCTCGCACTTATGACTCAACAGCCCACTTGCTTACCCAACTTGATGCTGTTTCAAGTTTGCCGGACCCTTGCTTGAGAATAAAGTTCTTCAGGTTGCAACCTGGTAAAGATTAACTTTGATGCAAGATTTACCGCTTCGGCCCCATTTTTTGGTAGAAATTCAGCTTAGGAGAATAATCGCGCTGTAAGGAGAAATTCCCTTGTTCATGTCAACTTTACTTGCTGTCGCTTCCAGAACCCCTGACTGGAGTCCTTCGATCGCCCTGATCATGGTGGCCTGCAACGTTCTCGCTATCCTCTTCGCCAAGTTTACGGTCAAAAATCCTAATGTTGGACCAGCGTTTCCCGCCCTCTCTGACATTACTGGCCTGAGCCTGCCTGCTTTGATTGGCGCAACTTGCTTCGGTCATATCCTCGGTGCTGGTGTCATCTTGGGCCTCACAAATATGGGCACGCTTTAGGCGATCGATCGAATTCATTCCAAAGTTTAGTGAACCAGGGTTCAATTGCCCTGGTTTTATTGTGGGTATTTTGTCGCCTGATTGCCTTACTCCAAAAGTCACTCCAGAAGTCGCTATATGATGAGGAGTACGCACGCAATCGCTGATTTATGAACTGGTGGTCCAAGCTCAAACGCAACAATCTGGCTAAATTTGGGGCAATAGTACTGCTCCTGTTTTATTTGGTAGTCATTTTTGCCGAGTTTATCGCGCCCTATAGTCCCTTTACCACTCAGCCTGACGGCTCACTGTTGCCACCCACCGCAATCTATTGGCGTGACCCGCAGGGTAAATTCATTGGTCCTCATGTTTACCCCACAACCCAGGGACCGATCAATATTGAAACAGGCGATCGAGAATTGAAGGTCGATCGATCTCAGCCATCTCCAATTCGGCTGTTTGTTCAGGGTGAGGAGTACAAATTCCTTCAGATCAAGTTGCCCCTGCCAACCCAGCTCTCTTTCTCCGATCCCAAAATTGAGGACATTCAATTATTTCCTGGCATTCCGGGGAATTTGCGTCTGTTTGGGACGGTGGGCGAAGGACGGCTGAATCTACTGGGAACCGATGAGCAAGCCCGCGATCAGTTTAGTCGGTTGGTGTATGGAGGCCGGATTAGCCTGTTTATTGGCATTGTCGGCGTGGCGATTTCGTTTCCGCTCGGATTGCTGATTGGCGGCATTTCTGGCTATTTCGGCGGCTGGATAGATGCCGTGCTGATGCGAGTTGTGGAAGTGTTGATGACGATTCCCGGTATTTATCTCCTGGTTTCGCTCAAGGCCATCTTTCCGCCCAAGCTAACCAGCTTCCAGGAATTTTTGCTGATTACGCTAGTCACTTCGTTTGTGGGCTGGGCCGGACTGGCACGGGTGATTCGAGGCCAGGTGCTTTCCATTAAAGAGCGGGAGTTTGTGCAGGCGGCCAAAGTGATGGGTGGTCAGCCACTTTACATCATCCTGCGGCATGTGCTGCCCCAAACTGCAAGCTACATCGTTATTTCAGCCACGCTTTCAATTCCCAGCTTCATTGTGGCGGAGGCCGTCTTAAGCTTGATTGGGTTGGGGATCAAGCCACCTGATCCTTCTTGGGGCAACATGCTCTCATTGGCAACGAATGCTTCGATTTTGGTGCTGCAACCCTGGTTGGTTTGGTCGCCTGCCATTTTGATTGTGCTGACCATCCTGGCCTTTAATTTGCTAGGGGATGGGTTACGCGATGCTCTCGATCCACGCAATACACAACGTTAGAACAACTTCTAAACCGGACTTTGACCATAAAACGGTAACGCTTCTGACCAGTGCGATCGTCCCCCTTGCTGCCAGTCTGCATAGGCCAGGTCCAGTACCGCTTGCACTGTGGAACCCAATTCTCCCTCGGCTTTCACCAGTTGATAAGGGGTTGGCCAATCTGCGAGCTGCTGTTGCCATTCTGCTAAGCCCATGACGCGATCGGCCAGCCGCACTTCTAGATTTCCAGCCGCAGTTCTGCCATAAATTGCGCCATACACCTCACCCCGGTGGGCAGGCATTTGCACTGCAATATCAGTGGTAATTGGTTCAGCCAAAGCAGGATGCGTGAATTCAGTCCAGGCGATCGCGGCTAGAGTCGAGATAGCAAACAGCGGCAAGTTCAACTGTTCGGCCAGCGTGCGAGCTGTAACGATGCCCAGCCGGGTGCCTGTAAATCCGCCCGGACCCCTGGCAACCGCTAGAAAAGCCAAATCAGTCCAGGTCTGGGGCTGAATAAACTGACTGAGATAGAGATGCAAATAATTCGATGCTTCTCGTCCGATCGCCCAAGTTTGAAACCGTCGATCGCCTGCGAAGTTGCTGATGGCAAACCCTAAATCGGGGCTGGCCGTTTGAATCGCTAAGCCATATTGCTGCGGAGAAAGCGAGGATAGAAGCGTCACGCGACTGAAGACTGAAGACGGTACAAATGACAGTTTCACTGAGCCTAAATATTATCCTCTAAATTCAGGCTTCTGAAGTCAGGTTGCTAAAACAAAGACTCCTCCAGGCAAATCCCATGTTTTTTTTCCACTGGCTGCACCATACTCCCCGATCGCATTTTACGGTAGGATTGCTGTTGCTTTGGCTGGGCGGCTGTCCAACTTTCTCTGAAGCAAGCACTGACTTAGTTTCAGACCAGACAAGCCCGCGTTTATTCAGCCAAGCTTTTCGTTCTACTCCCAACCCGACTATCAACCCGGACGCGATCGTGCAATTTGATTTTGCTTCTGACTTTTCTGAAGGACTGGCCGCCGTCAAAGTGAAGGATCAGTATGCCTATATTGATCACACGGGCCAGGTCGTGATTCAGGTGGACCCTGCCCTGGATGGAGTTTCAGCCTTTGTAGAATCGCGGGCTGTGGTGCGGGTTTCTGACTTTTATGGCTACATCGATCGCGATGGCAGGATTGTCGTGGATCCACAATTTGGTGCTGCTAGCCTTTATTCCCAGGGTTTGGCAGTTGTGCGAACGGGACGCGGCTATGGCTATCTGGACCAAACGGGGCAGTTGGCGATCGAACCAGAGTTTGACCTGGCTTCTGATTTCTCTAACGGACTGGCTGCCGTGAAGCAGGGCGATCAGTATGGCTATATCAACCTGATGGGCGATTGGGTGATTCAGCCTCAATTTACAGATGCCTGGAAGTTCGTCGAATCGCGAGCCGTGGTCAAAATTGATCAGCACTGGGGCTATCTGGACCGCAATGGCAAGTTGGCGATCGAACCCAGGTTTGATGGAGCCTTTAGTTTTGCAGAATCGCTAGGCCGAGTGCGGCAGGGCAGCCAATGGGGCTTTATTGATCCGCAGGGCCAGTGGGCGATCGAACCGCAGTTTGACTTCGCCTCTGATTTTTCCGAAGGCTTGGCGGCAGTGTTGGTTGGCAGCAAATGGGGATACATCAATTCCAGTGGCACGGTTGTAATTGCACCACAATTTGACTTCGCGGCTGATTTTTCCGAAGGTCTGGCTGCTGTGACGGTGAATAACCAGATCGGATTTATCGATCGCACGGGCAAAATTCAGATTGAGCCGCAATTTCAAAAGGCCGGTGCTTTCTCAGAAGGTTGGGCCTGGGTGCAAAATGGCGATCAGTGGCGCTATATCAATCCTGCAGGCGAGTTTTTGGTGCAGCAGAACTGATTTAGCTAGGGAATCGGTTCAGCTAGGGAATCGGCACAGAGTGCAAGAGCCGATCGATCAAATAACGAGGTTTGTGGCCGCTAGTGACAATGAGCCGATGCGCCAGCACATGAGGAGCCAGTCGCTTCACATCATCAGGAATGGCATAGTCGCGACCTTCTAAAAAGGCATGGGCCTGAACTGCTCGATGCAATGCCACCGTGCCACGCGGACTAGCCCCCAAAATCACATCCTCATCCTGACGGGTAGCCCGCACCAAAGCCAAGATATATTGCTGCAAATGGTCCTCGACATGGACTTGCTGGCAATGGTGACGCAGCGTCTGCATCTCGGTCAGCGAAATGCAAGGTTTCAAATCTTCTAGCGGCGTGCTTGACTGCAACCGTTGCAGCATTTGCAGTTCTTCTGATTCCGTTGGATAACCCAAACTCAATGACAGAGCAAACCGATCCATCTGCGCTTCTGGTAATGGAAACGTGCCCTGATATTCCACTGGATTTTGGGTGGCAATCACAAAAAATGGTTTGGGGACTGGACGAGATACGCCATCAATCGTCACCTGCTGTTCTTCCATCACTTCCAGCAAGGCCGACTGAGTGCGGGGAGTCGCCCGGTTGATTTCATCTGCCAACAGTACATTCGTGAAAACCGGACCGGGAAGAAACTCGAATTCGCCAGTGCGGGGATTCCAAATGTTTGTGCCCGTNCACATCCGCAGGCAGTAGATCGGGAGTGCATTGAATTCGCTGAAACTGACCGTCGATCGATCGCGCCAGTGATTTTGCCAAAAGTGTCTTACCGACTCCCGGCACATCTTCCAGCAGGGCATGGCCACCCGAAAACAGGGCCACCAGCACGAGCCGAATTGCTTCTTGCTTGCCGACGATCGTTTGTCCCAGATTGTGAATTAGCCGATCGATGCTTTCTCTCATAGGTCATTCCAAAACCAGGGCAAAGCGTGAGGCTGCCAGCCATTTGCTTGAATGCCGCTAGAGCAGAACCGATCCAGCTTTCGCATTACCTTGTTCACGGAGATGCTGCAAATGAGGTCGCTGAGAATTGTGAGGCTGCTAATCGAGTTCGAGCTTGCTCACAATCTTGCTGAATCTGGCTTTTGAGCTCGTCTAAGCTGGCAAACTTCTGTTCAGGACGCAGGAATCCATCCAGACTGACGGTTAAAGTATGCCCATACAAATCCCCGGACCAATCGAACAAATGCACTTCAACTGTGATTTGCTGTCCTTCCACCGTCGGACGATAGCCAATATTCATCACCCCTGCTTGCTGGCCTGCTTCTGGAAGGGTGACCCAAACGCTGTAAACGCCACAACGCGGCAAAAATTTATCTGCTGGAACCTGCAAATTCGCGGTTGGAAAGCCGATCGTCCGTCCGAGCTGACGCCCCCCCACGATTGGACCTCTGAGCTGATAGGGGCGACCCAAGAGCTGATTCGCCTGTTCAACTTGTCCCTGATTAAGGGCAGCCCGAATCGCTGAGCTGCTAATCCGTTCGCCATCCTGCAAATGTAGGGTTGCAACTTCGACCGGAATACCATATTGGGCCGCGATCGCCTGTAAATCGGTAATCGTGCCCGAGCGCTGCTTGCCGAAATGAAAATCTTGGCCAACGCTAATCTGCTTTGCCTGTAAGCCCTGAATCAAAATTTCTTCTACAAAGGCTTGGGGCGTCAGGCTAGCCAAATGGGCATCAAACGGCAGCAAAACAAACTGCTGAACTCCCAGCGAGCAAAGATACTCAGCTTTTTCTTCGATCGGGGTCAGCATTAATCGCCGCTGACCCGTAAAAAATTCTTGAGGGTGGGGGCAAAAACTCACCACAGTTGGGACAGGGCATCCTTCCGCCGGAAAAGCAGATTGCTCCGCATTGCCTGCTGGACTGACACCTGCAAGAATTAGCGATCCATCCCTGATGGGGGTCAAAATTGGCTCAATAACCCTCTGATGCCCTCGGTGAACGCCATCAAAGTTTCCCAGGGCAATAATTGTTGGAGTTTGAACTGTCGCAAGAGAAGAGGTTATCCACACGCTTTACATTTTGACACAACATGGGGCAATTCACCCCCTTTCGCAAGCAGATCGAACTAAACTCTGGCTAAACCGATTGAGCTTGAACTGCTCTCGTGTTAACAGCCACAGGGGTCATGACATTGAGCTCCAGTCCTTCCCAAGCCACAATGCTATTGGCAAATTGTTTGATTGCATCAGCTTGCACCTGGTCCATAAAATTGTCATCATGCAGCGGATCGTGATGGAAAATCACCAGTTTTTTGACTTTGGCAGCTTTGGCAACCTTAACGGCTTCTTGCCAGGTTGAATGCCCCCAGCCCACTTTGCTAGATGCCTCTGAAGCATATTCTTCATCGGTATAGGTGGCATCGTAGATCAATACATCGGCATGGTCAGCCAACCGTAAAACGTTTTGATCTAAGCGATCGGGAAAATGTTCAGTATCAGTGACATAAGCAACGGCATAGCCTTGCCAGTTAACGCGATAGCCCACCGCTTCTCCCGGATGGTTGAGCAAGGTGTTTTCCACCAATACATCCCCAATCCGGACCGCTTCCTCAACTTCCAGATCGTAAAATTTGAGGTCTGCTCCCATAATTTGCAAGGGCACTGGAAAGTTGGGGTGCAGCATCTGATCATTTAAGCGCTGCTCGATCGTTGAACCGTTGGGCGCAACCGTTCCATAAATGTGAAAGCGGTTTCCTGGCACAAAGGCAGGCACAAAAAAAGGGAACCCCTGGATGTGGTCCCAATGAGAATGAGTAAAGAATAAGTGAGCTTCGATCGGAGTTTGCGGGATTAAGGATTGCCCAAGCACCCGTAAACCAGTACCCCCATCAAAAATCAAGCGATGCGCTCCTACTTGGATTTCGACACAGGATGTGTTGCCTCCATAGCGCACCGTACTTTGTCCCGGACAAGCAATACTCCCTCTCACTCCCCAAAAACGAACCGTGAATTGGTTTTGCGTATTCGACATGAGCGCTTCTCGCCAGATTTCACCAAAGCGAAGTTAGTGTGCTGATTGTTTCCTATTTCACAGTTAATTCGGGATTTTTACCATACTGTCCGGAAATGCCCGAATGGAAGACCAATAAAGCTTACTGAAAGAATAATTCAAATGAGTTAGTCCAACTGAGCAAACCAGTTAAAAGTCAGGGAAAAGTTCAGTAATTTCACGCTTCCGCCTTTCAGTTTAGAGGCTTCCTTGATTGCAACCTAGAGGTTTTCTCGGATCTGTGAGAAATCCCTAAAAAAAACGAATTTTCATTACCGAATCTTCATCAAAGTCACCTGCCAAATTAATTACAATCTCTCTCCTCTAATCAGGGAGTCATATCCAGAGAACATAGGGTCCAGAGAACATAGGGAGTCACAAGCTTTTTATTCAATTCGGCTGAGTGATCAACTGAGTCATCAGCTAAGTAATCAACTAATTGCCAGCCGGATCTAAATTTTGAGTCAGATCGTGATAGAGCTGCTGTTGTTGGAGATGGGCAATGCTGCTAGCGCAGGTGAGGTTGTATTGCAGTGGGGTGACCGTAATGTAATTTTGGCGGATCGCCTGCACATCGGTAGGGATTTGCTGAAACCATTCCCAGCTCAATGGGCTGGTTTTCAGGGTGAAAGATTCAGGCGAACCCAATTCTGGTTCATCCACATCCTCTAATAATTCCCCCGATAGCCAGTAATAGGTTTTACCACGCGGATCAACCCGCTTCTCAAACTGGTCAAAATAGCGACGCACACCTTGACGAGTCACCATGACCCCCACAATATCTGACACTGAAATTGCTGGAACATTGACATTTAAAAGTGTTCCCTTGGGCAAGGGATTATTCGTAAGCTGTTCCAGAAGAACTTGGGCAAAGTTGGCAGCAGGGCGAAATTCTTGAGATGAAAAGCTGGTCAAACTAAAAGCAATGCTGGGAATGCCTTCAATTACGCCTTCCATTGCGGCTGAAACTGTGCCTGAGTAAAGCACATCTGTGCCCAGATTTGCCCCATGGTTAATCCCCGATAGCACCATATCTGGCATGCTATCCAACAGCGCGCCAAACGCCAGCTTCACGCAATCCGATGGGGTACCTGAGCAGGCCCAAGCCTGGATATTGGAATGAAACCCGGTCGCAACTTGCTCTGCCCGAATTGGCTCATGCAGCGTTAACCCGTGGCCGGTGGCCGATCGCTCTCGATCGGGACAAACAACCGTGACCTGATGACCCGCTGCTGCTAAAGTGTTGGCCAGAGTACGAATGCCTAGTGCAGAAATTCCGTCATCGTTGCTAATCAAAAGCTTCATGGATTCATACCCGATTGATAACCCAGATCCAGTTTAGAAGTTTGCCGCAGTCAACTTCCAGGATCTTTCTCACTGCGCGTCACTCCCATTCATCCATCTGACAAAATCACATCTGACAGAATCAGCATGGAAAATTTGAGCGATCGAGCCATCAATCGGAGACTAACCTCGTACACTGGTAGAGTTAGACTGAAATACGGTCTTTTCTACTGTCTACCTTCTCCTTCCGACATTCAGGCATGAGCAATTTGGAAACGCAATTGGCAGAACTTCGCCAGGAAGCCCAGCAGGCGATCGCCCATGTTGCTACCCTCGAAGATTTAGAACAGCTTCGCATCAAATATCTTGGTAAAAAAGGCAGCCTCTCAAAAGTGTTAGGCGGCATGGGCAAACTCGATGCAACCGAGCGTCCTCGCATCGGTGCCCTGGCCAATGAGGTGAAAGATAGTTTGCAAATGGATCTCGATCAAAAGCGAGATATGTTGCAGGCTGCCCAAATTGAAGCTCAGTTAGAAGCTGAGGCATTGGATGTGACGATGCCCGGTGTATATCAGCTCCAGGGACGCGCCCATCCCTTAACCAGCACGATCGATCGGATGATCGATATCTTTGTAGGGCTTGGCTATACGGTGGCCACAGGTCCAGAGATGGAAACAGACTATTACAACTTCGAAGCGCTGAACTTCCTGCCAGATCACCCGGCGCGCGATATGCAGGATACGTTGTTTCTGCCGGATGGCAATATTCTGCGAACCCATACCTCTTCGGTGCAAATCCGCTATATGGAGGAAAATGACCCTCCGGTGCGCATTGTTATGCCGGGACGCTGCTACCGTCGCGATACTGTGGACGCGACCCATTCAGCCGTGTTCCATCAACTCGAAATTTTGGCTGTGGATGAAGGACTCACCTTTACCGATCTGCGCGGCACAATCAAAATCTTCCTGGAAACCATGTTTGGCGAAATTCCAATTCGGTTTCGACCCAGCTTCTTCCCCTTCACGGAACCTTCTGCCGAAGTGGATGTGCAGTGGCGCGGTCGCTGGTTGGAAGTGATGGGTTGCGGCATGGTTGATCCAAATGTGCTCAAAGCAGTCGGCCATGATCCAGAAGTTTACACAGGATTTGCGGCTGGCCTGGGCGTAGAGCGGATCGCGATGGTGCTCCACCAAATCGACGACATTCGACGACTGTATAACAGCGATCTGAGATTTTTGCGGCAATTTTAGAAGCGGCAATTTTAGAAACCGCTGTTCATCTCATCCCATCTCATCCGGCAGGGTAGGCTTCGAGTCTTCCCTGCTTAACTCACTTCTAGCTGCATGGGTCCTAGATATTTTGTCAGGTAGGGCGAAAACACCTCATAGATCAAAGTAATTGGGCGACCATGATGCCAAAACAGATAATGCCTGCCCCAGAAGGGACCCCGCTGGCCAAAGGCAAGTTCTAGAGGCGTGGAATGGCCGAACTCAACCCCCTGCACATCACGATAGAGTTCAGTCCGCAAACGGGAAAGGCTTGCCCAGATCGGCAGCGATCGATTTTGCAAATATTCATCGACATGGCTAGCTTCCCACCAGGAAGTCGCATAGGCCAAGCGCTGTCCTGAAGCAGTTCTCAACCAAACTTGCCGCCTGATCCAGGGGTTGGGTACCACATGAATACTGTCAGGCGCGCTGTCTAACTCCTGATCGACCGACGCTTGATCGATCAGCGACATGTCCAGAACATCCACTTCCGTGGGTTCACCCGTCAACAACTGGAGACAGCGCGTCGGAGAACCGTCCCCCAGCAAGAGCATTTGCCACATGGGCGCAAGCTGATGGTGAGGTAATCCACGCTGAACAATCTCTTCTCCCCCACGCCAGAGGGGTTGCAGGGCATACCAGGCAGCGGGGACTGTTAAATCTTGGGGCGATTTAAAGGCGGAAGTCAAAGTTGGTTACAAAAGTTAAATTTTCGACACTCTTATAGTAACAGGACTTGTTGAGGCGTGCCGTAGCGGAGAATTTTGACAGCTTACTTCATCCAGCCTCGATCGTTCAACCACAGCAAAAAAGAGCTGGCGGACAAGTAGTCTCTCCCAACTCGAAAACGACTTAAAAATGGGGCAAAAAATGCGGATGGCGAGACTCGAACTCGCAAGGCAAAGCCACACGCCCCTCAAACGTGCGCGTATACCAATTCCGCCACATCCGCAGGTTCTGCTCAGAGCAACCACCTTTACGAGGCATGGTTTGCTCTAGCAGTTACTAAGCATACCCCGCTGAGATTCGATCTGACAACCTCTTTTTCTAAGTTCCTGAGTAAGTCATTCCTGCTGCCTAACCAAACCATCCTTGATTTCACGCTTAAGCAAGGCAAAACAGTGATTCCTACACAGCTTCTGGGAAAGCTGAGACTTGCTGTCAGCAGCAAATTGTTAACTTTAACCTTTCATCCTGTTTGGGGTGTATGTATGAAATTCTGTTTCCAGTGGCATCGTGTATGCCATGAAAATTCCCGCAGTCCGATCGATCGACTACCTCGAATGAAGCAACTGCCTTGTTCTCGTCAAGCTGGTTTTACACTACCAGAAGTGCTGGCTGTTATTGCGATTGTGGCTATCTTGGCAGGGATTGCTGGTCCAAGCTGGCTGGGTTGGCAGACCAAGCGTCTGTTGCGTACTGCGCAAGATGAAGCATTTCAAGCAATGCGGCAAGCCCAACTCCAGGCCATTCAGTCTCACCAAACTTGGCGGATTAGCTTTCGAGCTAAAAATAATCAAATCGAATGGGCGATACATCCAGCAGGCATCATACCAACCGATTCCTATTGGCAGCCCCTTCATCCCCAGATTCGGTTTGCCCCCGAAACCACCTTAAAACAAGACAGCAATGCCTATTTTGTTGAGTTTAATCACAAAGGTAACGTGACTCCACCATTTGGACGGCTCAGTTTCAGCAGCATTCAGGGCGATCGCCATCGGAGTTGTGTATTTGTTTCAACCTTGCTGGGGGCCATGCGTAAAGCTACAGATCAGGCGTGCTATTGAGTAATACAATTCATCGTTCATCGTACTTATCATACCAGCCACTGCTCTCCAGGCTAATGAGCTAGGGGAACCTAAAAATCAGCCCTGTGGCAAAAGTCATTACTATGTATGATCGTCACTTATCTACTGAGTCTTATCAGCTTCCAGAGTTTATCAGTTAAAATGTAACATTCATTTAGATTAAATCTTGAGTTTGGACCAGATACGCATCAACCTATTCTGAAATTCCGATAGACCCTGTTTCAGGCGGACTTCAGCCCATTTTATATTTTATAGTGTAATTGACAATCTTGCCCCCTATGAAGAAGGATCCGGCGATCGCAGAAGCTAGCTGTTTCATCATCAAACTCAGTTCTTGGACTAGCGAAGCAGTTCACAATTAAAAGCATAGAGCAACCTGTTTATAAAATCAATTTATATATTAAAGTTAATTATAATGCATACAATCTCAGGCACAGAAGCAGCGGAACCAACTGAACTCATTTTAATTGTTGATGATATACCCAGTAATTTAGAAGTCATCTCAGAGACACTGAGTTTTGTAGGATATAACGTATTGATTGCGATCAGCGGTGAACGAGCTTTAAACCGTCTGAAGCGTCAATCACCTGATTTGATTCTGCTCGATGTGATGATGCCAGAAATGGATGGGTTTGAAACCTGTCGGAGATTAAAAGAAGATCCGGCGACCTGTGATATTCCTGTAATCTTCATGACTGCGGCGGCAGATGCCGAGAGTAAAGTCAAGGGGTTTGAGCTTGGAGCCGTAGATTACATCACCAAACCCTTTCAAGCACAAGAAGTATTAGTGCGGGTGAAAACTCATCTTAAAGTAAAACGGTTGAGTCAGGCACTTAAACTGAGAAATGAAGAGCTGCACCAGATTGCTGAACAACTAGCCCAACGAATTGTTGATCTTGAAGCAGCGCAAGAAGACTTAATTCAAGCTGAGAAAATGGCGGCTTTAGGGCAACTCACTGCTAGCATCGCCCATGAAATCAATACCCCCCTTGGTGTGATTCGGGGTGCAACAGAAAATATGATTGCCGCTTTCAATGCTTCTCTACAGCAGTTTCCCGCCCTGATCCAACGGCTTTCCTCTCAGCAACAGGCTGAATTTTTAACGTTGGTAAATGACGCCATTCAGAATCCACAGTTCCTCTCAACTCAAGAGGAGCGGCAACTGCGACAACACCTGCAAGCTCAACTCACAGCTGAAGGAATTGACAATGCTCAAACGATCGCCGCTCAATTCACCCTACTCCAGCTAGGAAAAGATTTTCAGCCTTATCAAACGCTTTTGCAAGCGCCCAATTGTTCTGAGATTTTGCAGGTTGCTTACCATCTAGTCTTGCAATATCAAAGTGCTAGCAACATTCAGCAGGAAGTAGCTAGAGCCGCTAAAATTGTGTTCGCTCTCAGAACCTATAGCCATCAAGTTCACGTTAACGAGCAGATCAGGGCTAGAGTAACTGACAGTATCGAAGTGGCCTTAGTGCTTTATCACAACCGCTTTAAGCACGGGATTGAAGTGATTCGTAATTACGGTGACGTTTCTGAGATTTCCTGTAATTCAGATGAACTGACTCAAGTTTGGGTGAACTTGATTGACAATGCAGTTTATGCCATGAATCAACAAGGCCGATTAGAAATTTGTGTGGAACAACAAACCAATCAAGTCGTTGTGCAGGTGACAGATTCGGGAAGCGGTATGCCGAGCGAAATCCAAACTCAGATCTTTGAACCCTTTTTCACAACTAAACCACGCGGAGAAGGCAGTGGCTTGGGGTTAGATATTGTTCGACGGATTGTGGAAAAGCATGGTGGCAGCATTCAAGTCCACAGCCAGCCAGGACGAACTACCTTTACGGTTCGATTGCCCTTATCGAATGGTGAGTTTGAAGCACAGGCGAATTCCGAGGTCAGTCATGAGTAATGTCACTATCCTCTGTGTCGATGATGAGCGCAACGTTCTGCTTACCTTAAGAGCTCAACTCTTGCGCCATTTTCCTGACTGCACGATCGAAATTGCTGAAAGTGGGGCTGAAGCTTTGGCTCTGGCAGAAGAACTCTTGGCTGCAGGAGCGGAGGTTCCTTTGGTCATTGCAGATCAGATCATGCCAACCATGAAAGGGAATGAATTGCTGATCGAACTTCATGCTCGCTATCCTCGCATGCTGCAAATCATGTTGACAGGACAAGCCAGTGCAGAGGATGTAGGCAGTGTGGCCAATCGGGGTAATCTCTATCGCTTTATTGCTAAACCTTGGAACGAGGTAGATTTGCAACTCACGGTTACTGAGGCAATGCGACGCTATCAGCAAGAGCAGCAGCTCTATCAGCAGCAAGCAGCACTGGAACAGGCGAACCAGGATCTGGAGATTCTGAACGCGGAACTCGAACAACAGATACAAGAGCGAACTCAACAACTCCGACAAAATGAGCAGCAACTGCGGTTATTTGTGGAGCATACGCCAGCAGCAATTGCCATGTTCGATCGCGAGATGCGCTATTTGCTGACCTCACGGCGCTGGAAAATTGATTATGAATTGGGAGATCAGGAGATCATTGGCCGTTCCCATTACGAAGTTTTTCCAGACATTCCCGAGCGCTGGCGAGCCGCTCATCAACGCTGTTTGGCCGGAGCCATTGAACGATGTGAGGAAGATCGCTGGGTAAAGCAAGATGGTTCGGTGAGGTGGAATCAATGGGAAATTCATCCTTGGTATGCCGACACAGGGGAGATTGGCGGCATCATCCTGTTTACCCAGGTGGTTACAAAGCGAAAACAAACCGAACTGGCGCTACGAGAAAGTGAAGAAAAATTCCACCTGCTGGCAAACCACCTGCGCGATGCTTTTTTTATCTGTACCCCGACCCTCGATCACTATTTCTACGTTAGCCCTGCTGTTGAGCAAATTTGGGCGCTTTCACCTGCTCAGTTCTACCGGAATCCCCGCTGTTGGCTGGAACGAGTGCATCCAGAGGATTGGAACTATTTTCTGGCCAACACTCCCTTAGACGGCATCACCACCGATTACGATCTAGAATATCGACTGCTTCATCCGGACGGTGAGGTGCGCTGGGTCCATATCCGGTCTTATCCAGTGACGAATGATCAGGGCCAAGTTGATCGGGTGGTTGGGGTTTGTGAAGATATCACCGATCGCAAAATAGTCGAACTTTCTTTGCAGGAAAGTGAAACCAGATTACGGTTGGCCTTGGAAGTTTCTAAAGCGATCGCATGGGAGCGAGATCTGCGAACGAATCAGATCTTTTTTAGCAGTACCACAACATCCCCAAACTTTCAGAGCATTTCCTATGAGGACTCGCTTACCCTAGTACATCCTGAGGATCGAGAAAACTTGCATCGAGCCAATCAAACAGCCATTGCTCAACGAGGTGGCTTCTGGATTGAGCATCGAGTCATCGCTCCTGGTCAAGACCCGGAATGGCAGTGGTTTCAAGTAAGCGCTAGAACGCTGACCGATGATGCAGGCAACCCAACTCGAATCATCGGCATGTCGTTAGATATTACCGAACAAAAGCAGGCTGAAGCAGCATTGCGGCAAAGTGAAGAACGATTTCGCGAGATTGCCCGAACAGTAAGCCAGCTTTTCTTTATTCGATCGGCAACAACCGGAGAGTTTATTTACGTGAGCCCGGCCTATGAAGTTATGTGGGGCCGCAGTCGTGAGAGTTTATATCAACATCCCCAATCCTGGATAGAATCCGTTCATCCTGATGATCGTGCATTAGTTATTCGTTCTTTAGCCGAACAGTTCTCAAGGGATTCAGTGCAACGAGAATATCGGATCATCCAACCCAATGGTGAAATACGCTGGATCTCAGCTCAGATTAATTTAGTGCGAGATGAGGCTGGAGAACCTGCTCGCTTTGTTGGAATTGCCGTTGATGTCACCGATCGCAAACTGGTTGAGATTGCTCTGCGTGAAAGTGAGCGGCGTTATGCAACGTTGGCAGAAGCCTTACCTGTTGGCGTTTTCCGTCATGATGCCAATGGCTCGATGATCTATGCGAACGAACGTTGGCGTGAAATTACTGGCCTCAGCCATGCCGAGGGCATAGAAGCAGGTTGGCTGAAAGCGGTGCATCCAGACTGGTACGATCGCGCCATTGAGAATTGGCAGCAAGTTGATAACCATAGCAAACGTTCGATTGAAACCTGCCTCTTACATCCAGATCACAGTATCCGTTGGGTCTATTGTCAGACCATACCTGAGTATAACGAAGCAGGAGAAACGATCGGTTATGTAGGGACACTAACTGATATTACGCAGCTGAAACAGGTTGAAGCCTCTCTGTTAGAAGCACAACGACTTGCCCACATTGGCAATTGGTCATTTGATTTAACAACGCAAGAAATTACCTGGTCTGAGGAACTCTATCATATGTTTGGGATGGATCCATCCCAGCCCGTACCGCCCTATGCGGAATATTTAGAAAAAATTCATCCTGAAGATCAGCCAAGACTGATGCAATGTGTCGAACAAGCGAGTCGAGACGGTAGACCTTATATTCTCGATTATCGGGCCATTCATACGGATGGATCGATTCGCTACCACGAAGGTCGGGGGGAGGCGATTCGGAACGCGCAAGGACAGGTCGTGAAGCTTTATGGTGCAGCTTTAGATATTACCGATCGCAAACAGGCAGAAGCCAAAATTCAACAAAGTGAAGAACAGCTGCAATTAACGCTAGCTTTTACAGGAATTGGTGTCTGGAGCTGGCAACCCGTGACAGGCGAGTATTACTGGAATGGCCAAATGGAGCAGCTTCTAGAATTACCGTCTGGGCTAGATAACATGTTCCAGGTTTGGCATGACAACATTCATCCAGATGACGTTGAACGCATCAATTCCAGCCTTCAAGATGCACTAGCAACTGGCAGTACCTTTGCTGAAGAATATCGCTACCGACTCTCGGATGGTCGCATGGTCTGGCGCTGGGTGAAGGGACAGGCTGTCTATACCGAGACAGGGGACGTAGAACGAGTATTGGGTGTGGTTCAAGACATCGACGATCGTAAATCAGCAGAAATAAAATTACAGCAAACTACTGAGGATCTCGATCGATTTTTCTCCGTTGCTTTGGATTTATTGTGTATTGCCAATACAGACGGCTATTTTCTCCGGCTTAACCCGTCTTGGGAAAGGACGCTTGGTTATTCTCTCAATGAGTTAGAGAATCGCAAATTCTTAGATTTCGTCCATCCTGACGATCTTGAAAGTACACTGGATGCGATCGCAGTTTTATCTGGTCAACAAGAAGTTCTGAATTTCGTCAATCGCTATCGACATCAAGATGGCTCATACCGGTGGATAGAATGGCGATCGATTCCGGTTGGCCAAATGATATATGCAGCAGCCCGAGATGTTACTGAGCGTAAACAGGCAGAAATTGCCCTACAAGAAAGTGAACGGTTCCTCTCCATGGCGCTCTCTGCGGCTCAAGCTGGCGTTTGGGAATGGGACAGGGTTCAAAACCAAGCCTACTGGTCAGATGAAAACTTCCGTTTGCTCGGATATGAGCCAGGAAGTGTAGAGCCTAGCTATGACCATTGGTTGCAAGCAGTTCATCCAGATGATCGGGAACAAGCATCAGGCCAAATTTCTAGGGCTTTGACGGACAAAGATGAACTCAATCTGGAATACCGCGTTCTTTTACCCAATGGAGCTGTGCGGTGGCTGATTGATAGAGGACGAGTCATTGAGGATGATCAGGGCAATCCCATCGCAATGCATGGCATCCAAATTGATATTACCGATCGCAAACGAGCTGAAACTCAACTAGCCGCCCAAAATGTGCTGCTGGAACAGGTGGCAAAAGGAGAACCGCTTTCTAATATTCTCACGGAATTCATTGAGCAAATTGAGCAGCAATTGCAGGGAGCCTACTGTTCAATTATGTTTCTGGAAGCAGACAATCGATTACATCATGGTGCTGCCCAAAGTCTGCCAGAAGCTTATGTAGAGGCAGTGGATGGTGTATGGGTTGGGGAAGGAAGAGGTTCATGTGGCACGGCTGCATTTCGGAATCAGCCAGTGATTGTCTCTGATATTGCCACTGATCCGCTCTGGGCGAACTATAGAGAGCTGGCGTTAAGTCATGGTCTGCAAGCTTGTTGGTCGATCCCTATTCAGGCCAGTGATGGTCATGTATTGGGCACCTTTGCGGTTTATTACGCTGAGATTCGATCGCCCCAGTCCGATGAATTAGAAACTGTTTTGCAGATGGCAAATATTGTTGGAATTGCGATCGAGCGAGAACAGGCTGAAGTCATATTAAGAGACAGTGAACACCGTTATGTAACATTGATGGCAGTCGCCCCAGTCGGAATTTTCCGGTTTGATGCCGCAGGCGAATGTGTGTACGTGAATCAGCGTTGGAGTGAGATGACGGGTAGACCTGCCGAGACAGCTCTAGGACAAGGTTGGATACAGGCAGTTCATCCGGAAGATAGAGCTGCAATTGTTGGAACATGGCTGCAATCGTTTCAGCAGACGGGAGGGGTGCATCAGATGGAAGGACGGCATCTCCGCCCAGATGGAACTATCAACTGGTTTTACGTGCAAGTTCTACCCGAGACGAATGCTGAGGGGGCATTGATTGGATATGTGGGTGCCTTAACAGATATTACCGAGCTCAAACAGGTTGAAGATTCCTTACGGCAAAGCGAAGCGAAACAACGTGCTCTGATCAGTGCCTTACCTGACTTGCTTTTATGGGTGAGTCGGGATGGAATTTACCTAGATTTCTTTAGCACATCCAGCTTCAAAGTATTGGGGAATCGCGATACGGTAATTGGGACTCATGTTGTAGACTCCTTGCCATCTGAACTTGCCCAACGTCGAATGAACGCCATTCATGCAGCACTCGAAACGGGAGAACTGCAAATCTATGAGCAGGAACTTTGGGTGGATGGAGCATTGCAAACTGAGGAATGCCGAGTGGTCGTGTGTGGCGATCATGAAGTGCTGGTGATTGGTCGAGACATCACCGATCGCAAACGAGCCGAAGCTGCCTTGCAAGAAAGTGAAGAACGACGACGACTAGCCTTGGATTTAACCGGTACAGGAAGCTGGGAATTCGAGGTGGCAACTGGAGAGGCGATTTGGAGTGACACACACTATCAATTGATGGGGTTAACACCAGGTGAACAACCGAGTAATTATCAGGTCTGGCGCGAGCGAGTCCATCCAGAAGATTTAGAATGGGTAGAGCAGGCATTTACCCAAGCATTAGATACTCATTCCCTTTTGGATGTGGAATATCGAGTGATTCATCCCGACGGTCAAATCTATTGGATGCTCACCAAGGGACAGGGAATTTATAACGAGTCTGGACAACCCATCCGGATGGTTGGGGTAATGATAGATGTCAGCATCCGCAAACAGGCAGAAGTTGCTTTAAAGCTTAGCCAAGAAAGATTGGAAACCTTGATCAATGCGCTGCCCTTTGCTGTTTGGGTCCGTGATGCAAACGATCGGATTGTGCTGCAAAATTCAATCGATATTGCGCGTTACGGGAATCAATTGGGCATTCATGTCGAGGAACTGATAGATGCGTCAATTTTGGTAGAGGAATACAAACGCATCAAGGCAAATTGTGCAATTGGCGAATTCTTTACTTCTGAAACTGTTGAACGAGTCAATGATCAGGACCGATTCTTTTTACGAATTGCTGCTCCTTTACCTGACATCTACGGTAACAGAGGCATGTTTGGCGTTGCTATTGACATCACCGATCGCAAACAGGCAGAACAGGCACTCAGTCAACTGAACGATGAATTAGAACTGCGGGTACAACAACGCACTCAGGAACTGCGGTTACAAACTCAACTACTCCAGTCAGAACGTCTTCGCTTGCAGCTAGCGCTTGAAGCTGCTGATATGGGAACCTGGGAAATCAATCTACAAGGCGGCATTTGGTCAGAACGGATTGAAACGATTCTCGGCTATCCTCCTGGCACTTTTTCAGGAACACAAGAAGCAATCCTTGCTCGGATTCATCCTGACGATCGAGAAAAAGTTCTACAAGCGTTAACTGATAGTTTTGCCAATCAATCACCTTGCAATATCGACTGTCGAATCAACCAGTTACAGGGTGGAATGCGCTGGGTATCTATCAGGGGAAAAGCTGTCCCCAATGAAGAGGGAGTTGGCCTACGCATTGTGGGAGTTGCCCTTGATATTACAGAACGCAAGCAAGCTGAGGAAGCAATCCGCTTGAGCCAAGAGCAATTGCAGTTAGCACTCGAAGGTTCAGGTGATGGCCTATGGGATTGGAATGTTTTGACCGGAGAGGCTTATCTTAGCCCTCGTTGGCTGGGTATTTTGGGCTATGAAAAGGATGAGTTGCCTGGTTATGTAGACAGTTGGGAACGGTTAATTCATCCTGATGATCGGGCTGACTTGACAGCAGTTCTGAATGCTCACCTTAAAGATAGTTCTGTTCCCTATCAGGTAGAATATCGTGCCCGTACTAAGACTGGCCAATGGATTTGGATTGCCAATTATGGCAAAGTGGTTGCCCGTGATGCAGATGGCAAGCCCCTCCGAATGGTGGGTCTCCAGCGAGATATTACCGATCGGAAACAAGCGCAAGAATCTCTCCTATCAGAAAGATTGCGGCTGCAGCTCGCTTTGGAAGCAGCCAACATGGCCACTTGGAGTTGTAGTTTGCAAACGGGGGAATTGAACTGGTCCGATCACGCTCAGGAAATTTTTGGCTTCGTGCCAGGAACCTTCCCTGGTGATCGAGAAACATTCCTAAGTATGGTACATGCAGAGGATATAGATCGGGTCGTGCAAGCAGTTGCCCATACTTTTGAAACCGGAGCGCCCTACAACATTGAATACCGGATTCGTCGCCTGGATGGCCAAATTCGGTGGGTTGCGGTCTGGGGCATTGTTCCACAGAATTTACCCACCTCCGATCGGCAAATGATTGGGGTCGTTTGCGATATTACCGATCGGAAGCAAGCTGAAGTTGCGTTGCGCGACAGTGAAGAACTGTTCCGCACGACTTTTGAACAAGCAGCCGTCGGCATCATACAAACAAATCTCAAGGGACAACTGGTTCAGATGAATCAAAAGTTCTGTGATATTGTGGGCTACTCAGAATCTGAACTTTTCTTGAAATACTTTGGTGAGATTACCTATCCTGATGATTTAGCACCCGACGAGGCTAATGTGAGACGGTTACTCTCAGGCACGGTATCTAATTTTGTAATGGAAAAGCGCTATATCCGAAGCACTGGGGAAATTGTCTGGGTGAATTTGTCTGTTTCACTGATGCGAAGCTCGTCTGGAGAGCCGCAATGTTTTATTGGTGTGATTCAGGATATTAGCGATCGCAAACAGGCAGAACAAGATTTGCAAGAATCTCGCAATATGCTGAAGCTGGTGCTGGATACGATTCCACAACGGGTATTTTGGAAGGATCGCCAGTCCGTATTTCTGGGCTGCAACTCTGCGTTTGCAAATGACTATCAACTGCGGCTGGAAGACATCGTGGGCAAGACGGACTCAGAACTGCCCTGGGCTGAATGGGCACACCTCTACCAGTTAGATGATGCTGCCGTTATTCATAGCCGTACTCCTAAGCTGAATTATGAAGAGCCGACCGTCAACTTGAATGGGGAGCAAATATGGATACGCAGCAGTAAAATCCCTTTGACGAACAGTCAGGGCGAGATTATTGGAATTTTGGGTTGCTATGATGATATTACCGATCGCAAATTAGCAGAGGAAGCGCTACGAAATAGTGAGGAACGTTTGCGCCTCGCCCTCACCACCGCTAATCAAGGACTTTACGACCTCAATTTAAAGACCGGTAAAGCCATTGTCAGCCCTGAATATGCCACGATGCTGGGTTATGATCCAGCGACCTTTCAGGAAACCAACACGAAGTGGATTGAACGATTACATCCCGATGACAGAGAGCCCGTTGCTGCAACTTATCGAGCATACATTGCTGGGGAAATTCCTAATTACCAGGTCGAATTTCGCCAGCGCACCCAGGATGGTCACTGGAAATGGATTTTATCTTTAGGAAAAATTGTGGCCTGGGATGAGGCAGGGCAACCACTACGAATGATAGGAACCCATACCGATCTGGACGATCGCAAACAAGCTGAAGCCCAACTTCAAGATCAGGAACAATTTCTGCGCAGTATTTTCGAGAATGTGGAAAATCCCATCTTTGTAATTGATGTTCTAGAGGATGGCGATTTCCGGTTCGTCGGCTGGAATCCTGCCAGTGAGAGGATCTCCAATATTCCAGCCGCAAATGTCATAGGTAAGTCAGTGATTGAAGCGATGGGCACAGAGGTGGGTAGCATATTGTACAGTAACTACCGCCGTTGCGTTGATCAGGATATCTCCTTAACGTATGAGGAATTTTTAACATTGCCATCGGGGAATATTTGGTCATTAACAACGCTCAATCCTCTCAAAGATTTAGATGGCCAAATCTACAGAATTGTTGGCACTGCGTTAAATATTACCGATCGCAAACAGGCCGAAGAAACCCTACAGCAATTCAATCAAGAATTAGAACAGCGGGTTACCGATCGCACGATCGAGCTACAGCAAGCTATGGAGGCTGCCGAAACTGCGAATCATGCCAAGAGCCGCTTTCTGGCCAACATGAGTCATGAACTTCGAACGCCGCTCAACGCAATTTTGGGTTTCAGCCAACTCTTAAATCGCGACGCTGGCTTAAATTTAGACCAACAAGAAAAAGTTGGCGTGATTAACCGCAGTGGGGAACATTTGCTGAATTTGATTAATGACATTTTGGCGATGTCAAAAATTGAATCAGGCCGGATTACATTGACAATGAAAAGCTTCGATCTGCAATCTTTGCTGAAGGATTTGGAGGAACTGTTCGGCCTGAAAGCAGAATCAAAAGGGCTGACATTGACGACGCAAATTGATTCAGCAGTTCCCCAGTATATTCAAACCGATGAAAGCAAGCTTCGACAAATATTGATCAATCTATTGGGCAATGCAATTAAGTTTACCAGTGGTGGAGGCATCACCTTGCGGGTGCAAAGCAGAGAACCAGAGAGCTTCCAGGTTCCTTCATCGTTGCCGCTGATTCTACATTTCGAAGTCGAAGATACAGGTTGTGGCATTGACCCAGCTGAACAGACGATCGTGTTTGAGCCGTTTGGTCAAACTCAAGCCGGACAAGCTCTCCAAGAAGGAACCGGTTTGGGGCTGCCCATCAGCCGCCAATTTGTAGAACTGATGGGAGGAGAATTAAGTTTTACAAGTATTCCCAATCAGGGTTCGACTTTCTATTTCACAATTCCCGTAGACTTTGTGCAAGCCGATAAAGTGCTGCCACAATCTCCGCCGCAGCGAGTGATGGGACTGGCTGCAGATCAGCCCGACTATCGACTGTTAGTGGTGGAAGATAATCAAGAGAACCGTCAGTTTTTGATGCAATTGCTGCGATCGGTTGGTTTTGAGGTGGAGTCTGCAACTAATGGGCTGGAAGCCGTCAGTTTATGGCAGAGTTGGTCACCGCACTTGATTTGGATGGATATGCGGATGCCTGTCATGGATGGCTATGCTGCGACCCAGCGGATTCGAGAACTGGAACGGTCCAAATTTGCAGCATCCGAACCACAAGCTGACAATAATCTGTTTAAGTCGTCCTCAGCAGCTCTGGAATCACAATCAGGGGAAACCGTCCAAACTACGACTAAAATTCTTGCTTTAACGGCAAGCGCCTTTGAAGATGAACGATCGGCCATTTTGGCGGCAGGATGTGATGATTTTGTCTTTAAGCCTGCCACTGAAGCTGTGTTGTTTGAAAAAATCTCAGAACATTTGGGAGTGCAATATCTCTATCAAGAACAGGCTGCAACCCAGGTTCCTAAAGTTTCAGCAATGGCAGATGAATTGCTGACTGCACGTGCCCTGCAAGTGATGCCACAGCACTGGATCGATCAAGTGCAGCGAGCTGCTCGCATAGCCGATGAAGATCTGATTCTGGAGCTGATTGATCAAATTCCTGATAGTCAAAGTGGGTTAGCTGAGGGGCTCAAAGCGCTCGTGGGCGAGTTGCAGTTGGATAAGTTGATTGAGTTAACGTCCGATCAAGATCTGTAGCAGTATGCTTCAGTGCGATATGCCTCAGTCTCAACAAATTAGCGCCAGACCTAATGATGGGAACAAGGAATAGAGCGAAATTCAGGAAAGTTCTGTCTCAAGGTCAGTCATGGCTACCTACCCCATTTCTATAGTTGATCTAAAGTTCAGCCCTGTTCTGAAAATGCCTACCTAAGATAGAAGGTACAAGGAAGGTCCAAGGGCCACTTGACTTGCTTGAGAAGATCCCATCTTCCAGCAATGAATCAGATCCACCTAACGGGAGGGAAATTGTATGGCTGATGTAGATCAACCGTTAGACTTAAGTCATGAATATGCGCTCGATCGCGATTGCACAACGCTGTCTCGCCACGTGTTACAGCAACTGCAAAGTTTTTCTGCGGAGGCGCAGGATCTGAGTGCCTTGATGAACCGCATTGCGCTGGCTGCTAAATTGATTGCGCGGCGTCTGACCAGAGCTGGGCTCGTCGAAGATGCGCTGGGATTTACGGGACGGACGAATGTGCAGGGCGAATCGGTCAAGAGAATGGATGAGTTCGCCAATCAAGTCTTCATCTCAGTATTTGAGCAAAGTGGTTTAGTCTGCCGCCTCGCCTCTGAAGAGATGGAGAATCCCTACTACATTCCGGAGAATTGCCCGATCGGTCGTTATACCTTGCTCTATGACCCGATCGACGGTTCTTCCAATGTGGACATTAACTTAAATGTGGGATCGATCTTTGCAATCCGGCGGCAAGAAGGCAACGATCTAGAGCAGTCTGGGAAAGACATGTTGCAATCTGGGCATCAGCAAATTGCGGCGGGCTATGTGCTCTATGGGCCAAGCACGATGCTCGTCTATTCCGTAGGGCGAGGCGTTCATGCCTTTACGCTGGATCCTAGCCTCGGTGAATTTATTCTTTCCACTGAAAATATCCGCATCCCCGACCATGGCCCCATCTACAGCGTCAATGAAGGGAACTTCTGGCAGTGGGAAGAGCCAATTCGCGATTACACCCGCTATGTGCATCGCCATGAAGGCTATACCGCTCGTTATAGTGGGGCATTGGTAGGCGACATCCATCGCATTCTCTTCCAGGGTGGGGTTTTCCTCTATCCGGGTACCGTGAAGAAGCCAGAAGGAAAGCTGAGATTGCTTTACGAGTCTGCTCCCTTGGCCTATTTGATCGAACAGGCAGGCGGCAGTGCTTCAACGGGCAGCCAAGCTGTTCTAGATGTCATTCCAGAAAAACTGCATGCTCGCACACCGCTGATCATTGGCAGCAAAGAGAATGTGGCCTTGGTTGAATCTTTTATTCAAGAACATAGTCGCGAACAGCAAGACCGCCAAATACTATCAACCAAAGGCTGATTCAGTCCCAATTCCTTGAGATCTATGGTTGAAGCACAACAAGCAAGATACCAAAAGGAGCTGATCGGTAATGACAGCAAATCACTTACTTGAAATTCGACAATATGGCCAAAGCATCTGGATGGATAATTTGACTCGCGATTTGATCCAGTCGGGCGAGTTGCGACAAATGGTTGAACAGCAGGGGATCGCGGGGATCACTTCTAATCCGGCGATTTTTCAAAAAGCGATCGCCGGAAACGCCATTTATGATCAGGCCATCAAAGACGGGATTCGTGCCGGTCGATCGGTGCAAGAAATTTATGAGAGTTTGATCTTCGAAGATATCCGGAATGCTTGCGACATCTTGAAACCTGTATACAAGCAAACCGACAAACTCGATGGTTATGTCAGTATTGAGGTGCCGCCTTCGATCGCTCACGATACGGAAGCAACAATTGCCGAGGCCAAACGCTACTATGCCCAGATCGATCGTCCAAATGTGATGATCAAAATTCCGGGAACAACGGCGGGTTTACCAGCAGTTCGAGCCGTCATCGCTGCAGGTATTAACGTCAATGTGACGCTGCTGTTTTCAGTGCAAAGCTATCTTGGCTGTGCTGAAGCTTATATGCAGGGCCTGGAAGACCGAGTCACGAATGGCGAAGAGATTAGCGAAATCAGCTCAGTCGCAAGTTTCTTCCTCAGCCGCATTGACAACAACATTGATGCTCGCATTGATGAGCTGCTGAAGGGCATTGACCAATTGACAGCCCGCGAAAAGTTGGTGGCAATCAAGGGCAAAATTGCGATCGCCAACGCCAAACTGGCCTATCAGGAATATAAAAAGCTGATTGCTAGCGATCGTTGGCATGCATTGGCGGCAAAGGGGGCAAAGGTGCAGCGTCTGCTGTGGGCAAGCACCAGCACGAAGAACCCTGAATACAGCGATGTCATGTATGTTGAGGAGCTGATTGGCCCCGAAACAGTGAACACGCTGCCACCCAATACGATCGAAGCCTGTGCGGATCACTGTAATGTGAGCGATCGAATTGAAACCCATGTTCCTGAAGCTCACCATTTGATTGAAAGCCTGCAAGATCCGGACATCGATATTCCGCTAGATGAGGTAATGGATGAATTGCTGACTGATGGGATCGACAAGTTCGTACAGCCATTTGAGTCATTGATTGCGTCTTTGCAAGAAAAGGTGAATCAATTGACGCCAGTGGCACGATGATTTGATGGTTTGTTGGGGCGGCTTCTGTCGCCCTTGCTTGTTTCTCCAACCCTATTTCTTTTCCACCCATGGTAACCCTACTCGAAAATCCCCTCCGTGTTGGTTTGCAGCAAGACCGCATCCCAGAACCCCAGATTCTGGTAATTTTTGGCGCATCGGGAGATTTAACCCAGCGCAAACTGGTTCCTGCGCTTTACCAAATGAAGCTAGAGCGCCGACTACCGCCCGAAATTACGATCGTTGGGGTGGCACGTCGCGATTGGAGCCATGATTATTTTCGTGAACAGATGCGAGAAGGGATCGAAGAATTTGGCGGCGGTTTGCGTAAAGAAGCAATCTGGGATGAATTTGCAAAAGGCTTATTTTACTTCCCGGCTGATATTGATAAACCCGATGATTATCAACGGCTCAAGCAGTTTCTTGAAGAAATAGATGCCCAACGCGGCACTCGCGGCAATCGGGTTTTCTACCTGTCGGTTGCGCCCCGGTTCTTTGCAGAAGCGATTCAACAGCTAGGGGGAGCCAAGATGCTGGAAGATCCGCGTAAACAGCGTCTGGTGATTGAAAAACCCTTTGGCAAGGACTTGAGTTCGGCTCAGTTACTAAACCGGGTCGTGTATCAAACCTGTGCAGAAGAGCAAATCTATCGGATCGATCACTATCTGGGCAAAGAAACCGTACAAAATTTGCTGGTGTTTCGATTTGCCAACGCCATCTTTGAGCCGTTGTGGAATCGTCAGTTTGTGGATCATGTCCAAATTACCGTGGCTGAAACGGTTGGCCTGGAAGGACGAGCAGGCTATTACGAAACTTCCGGGGCACTGCGCGACATGGTGCAGAATCACCTGATGCAGTTGTTTAGCCTAACGGCCATGGAAGCGCCCAACTCATTGGATGCAGACAGCATTCGCAACGAGAAAGTGAAAGTGCTGCAGGCCACGCACCTGTTTGATCCCGATCGTCTAGAACTCTCTGCCGTCCGGGGTCAGTACACCAAAGGCTGGATGAACGGTAAACCAGTGCCTGCCTACCGCGAAGAAGAAGGGGCCAGTCCGGATTCCACGACGCCTACCTATGCAGCGCTCAAACTCATGGTGGACAACTGGCGCTGGAAAGGCGTGCCTTTCTACTTGCGAACCGGCAAACGCATGAGTAAGAAAGTGACTGAGATTGCGATTCGGTTCCGGGAAGTGCCTTTCTTAATGTTCCAGTCTGCGGCGAAGCAGATGAACAATAATGTCCTGGCTTTGAGAATCCAACCCAACGAAGGTATTTCTTTGACAATGGAAGTGAAAACACCAGGAAGTTCTCTGCGGACGCGATCGGTTGAAATGGACTTCAGTTACGAAAATGCATTTGGTCAACCGAATACAGAAGCCTATAGCCGCCTCTTGGTAGATTGCATGTTGGGTGACCAAACCCTGTTTACTCGTGGCGATGAAGTGGAAGCCTCCTGGCGAATTCTGACTCCTGTCCTCGATGTTTGGGACGCCCCTACATCACCTGAAATGATTCCGTTATATGAAGCAGGCACCTGGGGACCGATCGAAGCAGAGCTATTACTCAATCGAGAAGCCCGACGCTGGCGTAGACTATAGTCCCGACACTGCATAAGCCATCCTTCGACTGGTTTGCCCTACAGCCTATTGAGTTCCGATTCTGCAAAACTCAAAACTTAACACTCTCAACCAAACATGAGCACTCCATTTGTTACCCTCCAAAAACCTAAAGATATTTCGATCGATGAAATCGAAGCTGAATTGAGCCAGATCTGGAAAAGCCAGGTGGGAGATAATGTCACGCCAGTGGCAACGCGAGCTTCTACCTTCAGTATGGTGATCTATGAGCCGGAAGAATTTCAGCAGCTTTTAGCCATTCTGGGCTTCTACCAGGGGGCGATCGAAGGGGTGAATGGTCCGATGATGAAAGAGGCCGTGACCGCCGCTCAAAAAGCCTATGGCTTGAATATTACGGGACGGGTTGATCCGGCAACGCTGATTAAGCTGCGGGAAGAATGTGCCAAACTGCCGCCTGAAAAACGGAAGTTGACCAATCCTGACTTTCGCGGCCAAAGTGTTTCCGATGCGATCGCGGCCCAAAACCCCTGCCGGATTATTACGCTTTGCCCCACGCTCGGAGAAGATCAGGGCGTGACGGCCCAGGTTTCAGCCTATTGCCCTATCCTCAAGAAAAGCAGCAACAACTTGATGTGCTGTGAGTACATTACGCTGCAAGGGACAAAGGATGCGCTGAATCGCGTTGGGGACATGGCAGCTTCCCTGCTGATTCCAGAACTACCCAAATTCGTTTGGTGGAAGGCTACCCCGAATCCAGAACAGGATCTGTTCAAGAAAATGGTGGAGTGCTGCCGCTGCATCATTTTGGACTCTTCCTACTACAGCGATCCCGAATCTGAGTTTCTCAAAATGGCAGAGCTGATTGAGGCTGAGACCTATGTAGCTGACCTCAACTGGCACCGATTCTCAGCCTGGCAGGAACTGACGGCTGCTGCGTTTGACCCACCCGAACGCCGCGAATCAATCCAGGAGCTTGATCAGGTCGTGATCGACTATGAAAAAGGGAATCCAGCTCAGGCGCTGATGTTTCTGGGTTGGCTGGCGAGCCGATTAGAGTGGCAGCCCGTTTCCTACACTGAAACGAGGGATCTCTATGATCTCATCCATATCGATTTAGTCGGACCCAATCAGAAGACAATCAAGGCAGAATTGGCCGGTGTGCCGATCGGCGATCCAGGCGAGATCATTGGCGATTTGATTGGCATCAGTCTGACTTCCAGCAACCCCAAAGCGGACTGCAACACGATCATCTGTTCAGAAACCACAGGCTGCATGCGCATGGAAGCAAAAGGCGGTGCCCAAATTGCTCGCACTGAGCAGGTGACCGCTACAAGCGATCAGAAAGCTGAATTCCTGATGAGTCAGCAGCTTCAGCGTTGGGGCCGGGATGTTCTGTACGAAGAAAGCATGGCGGTCGTGGCCCAAATGTTGCGTTTACAGCAGAGATAGGCAAAGCCCGATTCATGTGACACAGTAACCAATACTGTAGGGGCGGATTGCGATCCGCCCTTAAATTTTGCCGTGACGCAACGGATTCTATTTCGATCGATTAACCCCGATGCCATTCGGTGACGCCACCCGGTTTATCCACCAGCACGATGCCCTGCGCTTTCAGATCTTCCCGGATGCGATCGGCCTCGGCGAAATTTTTGGCTTTCTTGGCGGCCTGCCGCTGTCCGATCAGATCTTGAATCGCGGCATCATCCAGTCCTTGATCTGCATCAGCAGCATCAGGTTTGGCTTCCAGACCCAGAACCTGGGCTAAAACCACCAGGGTTTGCCATTGCTGTCGCAAATCTTGGGGATCGGTGGCCGTTTTGCCTTCGTGGGTGATGATGTTGCCTTCTCGCCGCAAATCCTTTGCTAACTCAAACAGAACAGCCAGCGCCGCCGGAGAGTTAATGTCATCATCCATGCCTTCTTTAAATTTCTGCACCGCTTCACTATCCGGGGAGATACGCATAGAATCCGCTTGGCCAAAGGATTGATCTTCCGTATCGGTCCAGCCGATCGCCCCACCGTATTTGTAGCCGAACAGTAGACCTTCTTTCAGCGTCTCCCAGCTATTTTGGGCAGAGGCGATCGATTCATCGGTGAAATCTAGCGGCTTGCGGTAATGGGCCTGCAGCACGAACAGCCGGATCGCCATAGGATCGGGAGCCTGAGGTGCATCCAAAAGCTGCCGAATCGTGGTGAAGTTGCCGAGCGATTTCGACATTTTTTCGCCGCCCACGTTGACCATGCCGTTATGCAGCCAAAAGTTGGCTAGGACACGATGGGTTGCCGCTTCAGATTGAGCAATTTCATTTTCGTGATGGGGAAACACCAGATCGCCACCGCCGGTATGAATGTCGATCGTCTCTCCCAATCGCGCCCGAATCATCGCCGAGCACTCAATATGCCAGCCCGGTCTACCTGGACCCCAAGGAGAATCCCAAGCGGGCTCTCCCGGTTTAGCGGCTTTCCACAGCGCAAAATCAAACGGATATTGTTTGCGGTTGCCTTCTGGATCTTCCGGATCAACGCGTCCGCTAGCCCCAGCCTGCATTTGATCTAAATGGCGACCAGAAAGCTTGCCATAGCTGGGAAACCGCTGCACTCGATAATAGACATCTCCCCCGGCGGCATAGGCATAATCCTGTTCGATCAGCGATTTGATGATTTGTTGAATCTCAGAAATATGCTCGGTGGCACGCGGATATTCCACTGCATCCAACACATTCAAGCGACGGATGTCTTCAAAATAGGTGACGATATTGCGATCGGCCACAATCTCCATCGTGCTGCCTTCTTCCCGCGCCCGGTTGAGAATCTTATCGTCAATGTCAGTGAAGTTCTGCACATAGCGCACCTGATAGCCAGACCACATGAGGTAGCGCCGCACGGTATCCCACACGATATAAGAGCGGGCATGTCCCAAATGGCAATAGTCATAAACCGTAACGCCGCAGCAATACATCTTGACCAGACCGGGTTCCAGAGATGTAAATGGCTGTTTGCGACGGGTGAGAGTGTTATATAGCGTTAATGTCATAATGCCTGGGACAAAACTCAGCTCAAAACTACAAAATCATTCTTTAAGAACGCGAATTCAATGAAGTTCGGTAACTTCAGCCTCCTATTTGTACAGGCGCAGCATCCGGCAGATGACTCTAGTGCAATCGCAAAGACCTTTTACCGGATGCTACGCCCCTACCCAGGAATTACATCTTAAATAAATCCACGATCCTTAGGGTAGGGCAAGGCTGCCTACCTACATCGTTGCTTAGCGAATTGAATTCTGTAGTACGTTAGCATGTTGCCTCAAGAATGACTGAGATCCGACTCAAAGCTTAAATTAGGTTGAAGCTGCAATGCCTCCACCCTTTGAGCAAGGGATCAGGCAGCGCGATCATCCTCTCGGAGAGAATGATTCTCATTACCTTGCGATCAAATCGATGGAATACGCAATAATGGGGAATACACACATGGTGCTAGCTTTTCCAGAGCAAACGCCTATATTTTTAAACCATTCATTGAAGCTTTCTACAGCGGCGCTATGACATCAGCAGTCCCTTCGATCGACGCTTCCAAGATGATGGATGATTCCAAACATGGACTTCCAGTCACCATCATTACCGGCTTTCTGGGCAGTGGAAAAACCACGCTTCTGAACCACATTTTGACCAATCAGGAAGGCTTGAAAACAGCGGTTTTAGTCAACGAGTTTGGCGAGATTGGCATTGATAATGAGTTGCTGGTGGCGGTAGAGGGTTCCGACGACACGATGGTGGAACTGAGCAACGGCTGCATTTGCTGCACCATCAATAATGATCTGGTAGAGGCAGTCTATCGGGTGCTGGAGCGGCAGGACAAAATTGATTATCTCGTGGTCGAGACAACAGGATTGGCTGATCCTTTGCCGATCGCCCTCACCTTTTTAGGAACAGAACTGCGTGACATGACTCGGCTGGATTCGATCGTAACGCTGGTCGATTCAGAAAATTACAGCCTGGATCTGTTCAACAGTCAGGCGGCCTACAACCAAATTCTCTACGGCGACATTATTCTGCTGAATAAAACTGATTTGGTGAATGAGGCTGCGCTGGCAGAACTGGAGACAAAAATTCGTGAGGTGAAGGAAGGCGCAAGAATTCTCCACACCAAGCAATCCCAAGTGCCCCTGCCGTTGATCTTAAGCGTGGGGTTGTTCCAGTCTGACCAGTACTTCAATCCGGACGATCGGACTGGAGACCACGATCATGATCATGATCATCATGACCATGCACACCATGATCATGCGCACCATGCCCATCACGAGCACGACCACGATCATCACGATCATTCAGCTTGCGATCACGAGCATGGCCACTGCACGCACGACCACGACCATGCCCATCACCATCATTCGAATCATCTTGAGGTGGATGGCTTTACGTCAGTGTCTTTCCAGAGCGATCGGCCTTTTGCAATTCGCAAGTTCCAGCAGTTTTTAGATCATCAGCTGCCAGAAAGCATTTTCCGAGCCAAAGGAATTCTCTGGTTTGAGGAAAGTCCGAAACGCCACATTTTCCATTTGAGTGGTAAACGGTTTTCGCTGGATGATGAAGAATGGAAGGGGCAACCTAAAAACCAGCTTGTCTTGATTGGACAGAATCTTGATCACGATACCTTGAGGCAACAGTTACAAGACTGTCTGGCGGAGTGATCGCTGCTCTGGTAAGACACAGCCTTTTGTGCTTCCATATCAATAGCAAGGCTTCATCACCCTGAAATAGAAGGCAATTGCTCAAATGACAGGATGGTGAAGTTGCAAACTTATCTGGTCTCTTGCCGAGCCGGTGCATAGATTCATGCTTCTGCCATGCTGATTCAGCAAAAATAGGGGCAAGAGAACAGTTCAATTGATCGAACTTGTATAAGGTAGGCTCACTGGTGACTCCTAAAAGTGGTGTTTTTTTGGCTGGCTCTTGCATTGCAGCGATCGCAGCAGTGGGTTCAATTTTTGAACTATCCTCAGGGCAGCCTCAGTTAGGCGGTTCATTAACCACGATTATTTTGATTTTGGCCATTCCTTTAACCGGAATTCTGTTTTATGCGGCGGTACAGGACGCCAAAGCCAATCAGTAAGCTGTCCACAATCCACTTTTTCTCTCTATTACGGCATCCGTAACGATGACCGGTTTATCATCCTCTAGTTCTGCTTGCCTGCGCCGGGTTGCTTCTCACGCTAAAGAATCATCTCTAGCGGCTTATCCATTGGTTGTTCCAGCAGCGGTCGTGATTGGTAGGGATCCTCGCTGCCAAATTGTGCTGGATTCGCAGCTTTATGGAGCGGTTTCACGCCAGCATGCCCGCATCAGTCCAATTTCCAGTTCCCCTTCAGGCTGGCAAATTTGTGATCTGGATAGCGCCAACGGTACGTTTGTGAATGGTCAACGGTTGAAAGGCTGTCGCCATTTGCAGTCGGGCGACCACATTCTGTTGTCGCAAACTGGACCGCAATTTGTTTTTGAACTGCGTGGAATTGTCCAGCAAAGCACTTCTGCATTACCCCTGCCAACAGAACCTGATCCTGTTTCGCTGCCCGTTGCCTGCTCCCTGGAGTCAGTACAGTCTCCCTCAGATGGAGTAACGCTCAGTCAGCTTTTTCCGATTTTGTCTACTGGTCGAGATCTAACACGCAAAGCCTATTTATTTCCAGGTGTTATCACGGTTTCTTTTGTCGTGATGCTGTTTGTTTCGATCGGCAACCCCATTCTTTTCAACCTGCTGTTAGCGGCCTACATTGCTGGCATTGCCTATTATTTTGTCTATCAACTTTGCGGCAAACAGAAACCCTGGTGGCTGCTAGCGGGCGCTGGGCTAATCACCATTCTCCTGCTCGTCAGTCCGGTTTTGCGCCTGTTTCTGCTGATCTTTAGAGGCATTTTGCCAGGAAACATTCCGGAAAATGGTTCAGCAGGTTTTTTAGTAACCCTGACCCAGATGTTCTTTGGAGCAGGCTTGATGGAGGAACTGTTGAAGGCAATTCCCATCTTGCTGGCCTATTGGGTTGGTACAAAATTGCGATCGCCCTATCGGGAACAGGTCGGCGTCTGGGAGCCTCTGGATGGCATTCTGCTTGGGACGGCTTCTGCAGTCGGGTTTACGCTTTTAGAAACGCTGGGGCAGTATGTGCCGGGAATTGTCAACGATGTGACGCTGCAAGCAGGGGGAGCCTCTGGTGAGCTATTGGGGTTACAGCTGCTAATTCCGCGAATTTTGGGCTCAATTTCCGGTCACATGGCCTACAGCGGCTATCTGGGTTATTTCATCGGTCTGAGTGTACTCAAACCAGCCAAACGATGGCAAATCCTGGGGGTGGGATACTTGACGGCAGCTTCTTTGCACGCCTTGTGGAATACGATGGGCCTGATTAACTTACTAGTGCTTGCGGTTGTTGGGATAGTTTCCTATGCCTTTCTAACTGCAGCCATCCTAAAAGCTAGAGCTTTATCGCCGACTCGATCGAAAAACTTTGCAACTCGGTTCACTCGATTACCCTGAAATAAAACTGCATAGATTAAGCAAGTGAGCCAACTTTAGAAGATCTGAGGTCTGGATCTAAGGTTAACGAAATCAATCAAACTGATTGATCAAATCAGAGGTTGCCTAATCAAATCTCAATGTATTGCATTAAAAATTTTCGTGCGTTTCAGCAGGCATTTGAGCGATCGCATACCGGGCAATCGCCAAGCTTAAACGCGCTTGTTCAACACCAGAGAGTTCTGTCCAGGCGGCACAGCGAACCGATCGCAATGCAGCTTCCAGCATTTCGGTATCTGCACCCCGCATCGCATAGGCAAAAGGACGGGCCAGAACTTGCAAATCTTCTTCACCCCAGTTGGGCAAACAGTTTTGAACACACTGCACCATTTGATCAGCAACCGACAGGTTGGTTGAAATTACCTGCTGTGCCCGTTGAACGATCGAATCCAAAATATGCTGAGGCACTGGGACGGAAAACTGTTGCAGAATGTGTTCAGAAACTGATTGAACAACAGATTTCTGAGCGACTGGAGCAACATTGAACTCAGCCCAGGCTTGATCCAAATAGTTCGATAAAATTTGCCCTTGCTCAACAAACTCCTCATTAGTCCAACCCACTCGGGCTGTTTCCTGCTCCAAGGTCTCGAAATAGCATTCTACCTCTGCTGGATTCCAGGGATAGGAGAATGAATCTTCTATTTGGTTAGAATCATTTCCCAATTCAAATTGCAGCAACAGTTGAAGCAGTTCTAATTCGGCGTGGCCTTGGCCGGGAAACATCGAAGCGTGGTTAGGGTTGAGGGTCATGGTTTACTCCTAAAACTCGAAACTCGTCTGGAGGATTTGCATCTCGTGGATTGCTTGACATAGGTTACTACACCTGTAAATTGTCCTGTTCCGAATTCGAAAGCACAGATTTTCAACTTCACCCTCCTGGATTAGGCCAATCGGTTAATTAACTGGCTTATAGAGGAGGGGAGCCAATGACAAACTCGAGAGACTGACCCCTGGGATTGCCAAACCTCAACTGGGTTCTAGAGGGAAGCGGCACTTCTTGATTTTGCACGAGTGTCCAACCACTGGTGCTAGCAGGGACACAAACCCAAGTGCCACAGCGAGACCTATCTCGCAACAGGTAACCAGACTCTCCATTCTCCACTACGGCAGAGGATTGATAAAAAATTTCAGCATGTTCCCGTGACACTTCTGGTTGTTGCAGCACCACATCATTCCCCTCCCCTCGGCCTACCCGCATGATGCCGCCTCGAAGAGACCAAATTCTGGGAGGAGCAGCGAGCGATTGTAAATAGGCTTGCGGCATATGTCGCCCTAGCCATCCTACAGACTGATCTGGAATTTCAGTCACGCCTTCGGTATAGGGCCGAATCAACTCACCGTTGAAATCAGGGTGCATATACAGCACAGGCAGCGTCCAGGCGGCTTGGTTAAAGCGATAGATCGACAAAAGGTTCTGACGGGCAATAGCAACGGCCTCGTCAATGGGCGATCGGCGAGCCAACTGCTGAGCAAAGACCCGAATAAAATCCAGGGCTTCCTCGTCTGTGATTGAATCCCGCATGCCTAGCACGGCTGGAACCCCATGGTGAATCAATACCTCAGCCAGACTGCTACGGGGAATTGCTTTTCCGTCTCGATGATCGGGCTGGGCTCCCCAACAAGCATTAAACACCGCTAGCTTTACCTGAACGCGGACCAAGACCTGCGCCAATTCTGTCCCGTTGATCTCAGCGTCCGATCGCAAAAATAGCAATCCTCCATCTGGAGCAGGAGCCCCATGCCCTGAATAAAACAGAACGTTGTAAGCTCCTGTTTCCAATTGCTGAATCAGCTCAGCAGGCGTGGGTTCAATCAGCGTGTCTACCTGACAAGCAACAGGGGTGATACCCTGCCCATGGGAATCCATCTCACCAGCACTCTTTAAAAGTTGAGAGAGTGATTCAGCTTCCTGTTCTAAGGCCAATCGTTGACCTGGGCCCATTGGAGAACCGATTTTCTGCGGCTGAGCTTCTGGGTTATGCCCTAAAACCAGGAGGACTCGCAAAAATTGCTCGGTGCGCTGTGGCGGCAACAAATCGACATCACTGGTTGTGCGACTAAACAATAGTTGCTGATTATTGAGTGAAATGGCTGGTCGTCCTGGCTGCGCCTGCATAATTTCCCAAGGCAGCATGATTAAATCGGGTTCTTGGATTTCGAGGCGCAACCGCAAAGGCTTTCCCTGGCCGTTCGCAAATCCCAAGCTTTGATTGAAACTGTTTTGGATCTGCCCATCAAACAACCATTGCCATAAACTCACCCCTAATTGCTGCATAATCCGCCCTGTGTAGCTGGTCGGCGGGGGGATTGCAGGGCTGGCTGTATCAGTATTATTTTCGTTGATTTCAGGCAGGGGTGGCGGTGAAAAGGCCGAAGAGATCAAGGGGACGTTGGGCACACCTCGCAAGGGGAAAAAGTTTTGCCAAGCATTCCAAGTATCGGTCAGTTCCTTTGTCCACTGGCAATTGTGGTGGCCACGACCGCTAGGATTAGGAGCCTCGTAAACCCAAATCGCATAATGTCGCTGTCGCGGTCCTAAATCCGCGAGGGGAGAAATCACTAGGCTTAAGCAAGGATTATCAGGCATTCCACAGAAAACAGACAAACACAGGCTACAGAGGACAAGACCGTTGAATCAAAAGTTCAGATGCTAACCCTTTCAGATGCAAACGTTTCCCATTTAATGATGCAGGTCTAGTTCTGTCAGACATTTACCCTTATCAGTCTATCTGGTCTGTCGCTAGAGTAAACGTTCGATCTTTGTTTTGTCTGAAACCCTACCCACATCAGAATTGAATGTACTGCCACCTGAACGATCGGTCAACTATGCCTTAACGACAGGCAGGCTGATCGGCTAGCAAATCTGGTTTCAGCGTCACGTGCGGCAAAATTTCGGTTTCGCGGATCCAGCCCGTTTGTCCGGTTTGCACGATCGATTCGCCGATCGACTCGACAGGAGCAGGAGAAATTGTCCCGGATGGGCTTGGCAACGGACTCGACAAAGGAGAAGGTTCTGGGCTGTTTTCTGAACTACCTGCTAAATTGCCAACCGTGCAGACTCTCAGTTCTACCCAACTTTCCTGCTGACTAAGGTTCTGTTTGCGAAGCACTTCCAAAATGCTGCCGTCTGGGATCACTCCTAATATGGCTGTTTCAGGTTCTGTCGGGGAAACAGGTTGAGGTGAACCTGTGGGGTTAGCAGCAGATGGGGTTACTTGAGGAGAGGCGGGTACGGCAGAACTGGGTGCAGGCGAGAACGTAGAATTTTGAGGTCGAGTGACAAGCCGGAGGACATTGCCTGAACTATCGGGACCTGAACTATCGGGGCTTGAACTATTGGAAGGCGTCGATCGACCGACCTGGATCAAATTGCCAACTTCAAGGCTACTGAGGGATGCTGAGTCAGGCGACAGTGGGGCTGAAGGCGAACTTTCTGGCGGAATGGATGGACGAGTCGATCGCCAGATGGGCAAGATTGCCCCGATCCCAGCAGCCACAGCGATCAGCAGGCTCAATTTCAGCATCAAAGGCAGAAAGTTCGGTTTGGCGGCAGAGGAAACCACTTCGGTTGTGATCGGTTCTTCCACTGAATCCCTGTCTGGAGGCGCGACCAATTCAGTTTGCAGGTCTTCGATCGCGGCTGGCGCAGGTTGAGAAGTGACAGGCATTTGAATTGCAGGCAGCTCAGATAACACTTCGACGGGATGGGTGATTGCTACTCGATAGTGAATCAGGCCAACCGTGACATTGTCATAACCATTGCGTGTATTGGCAAT
This sequence comes from Elainella saxicola E1, assembly GCA_002796835.1. Classification (GTDB taxonomy): domain Bacteria; phylum Cyanobacteriota; class Cyanobacteriia; order Elainellales; family Elainellaceae; genus Elainella; species Elainella saxicola. The sequence goes on from LUGL01000024.1 coordinate 228,710, forward strand.
CTCGACCAAGCGACGACTCAAGACCGCCAACTCTTGCTGACCATCCAACACGGGTAGAATATCGCTCTCCCAAATTTCCTCAATGCGATCGTTGTCGCTTAAGCCATCTGAGCAGAGCAGCAGCAGCCCATCTTCATCAGGAATAAATCGCTGGACGGTTGGATAAAGCAGCGACGAGGTTCCCATCCCCAAAGCCTGCACCAAGGAACCCGCACTGGGTTGATGGAGAGCCTGCCGATAAAAGCTATAGCCCAGCCGTACTTCTCGGGAGGCCACATCGTCATCTAGCGTGATTTGGTGGCAACCACGTGGTGTAATCCAATAGGCACGGCTGTCACCCACGTGAGTAATATAAAGCTCATGATCTCGTACCAAGGCCATCACGACCGTTGTGCCCATGCGCTGCCGCTCAAACCGATTCTCTTGATCGTTGCGCTGGCTAATTTGATCGTTCGCGGCGCAGACTGCTTTCTCCAGCTCGATCGATAAACTGGTCGAATCCAGGCGATCGAGGTCTAACGCCTTAACTCGTTGTTCCAGCGTCGTAATTGCCAAATGGGAGGCTACATCACCACCTTGATGCCCACCAATGCCATCGCAAACAATCAGCAAAGCCCGATCGGACAATCCCTGAGTTTGAGTGCCGCTAGCCGGGTAACAGGCATCTTCGTTGCGCTGACGAGTTGGCCCCTGGTCTGTGAGGGTCGCTAAGTCAACTTGCCGGGTTTGCGATCGACTCAGTTTGGTTAAACCGTTATCTAGGAAGCTGACCAGCAGTTCGGCATTGTGAATTTTGCCATCAACCAACCCCTGGCCCAAGTGGGTGAGGAAGTCGGAAACTTCAGGGTGGGCGATCTCTGCCCATTGCAACCAGTGGCGGCCCAAATCTGGGAGTTGAGGTTGTTCAGAGCTAAACCGCAGCTCTAGCAGCCTGATCAACGAACCTTCAATCCGAACCAAATCTGCATCCAACAGGCTACCAGCCGCATTTTCGCTACTCAACGGTTGCCAAAGATTCGCGATCTGCCACAGCCAGTTCAACTGCCGTAATGGCGAGCCTGTTGACCATTGGGAAGTCAGAGTAGGCAGAAGCTGGACCAACTCGTGAGCTTCTGACTTCATGGTCAGTTTGCGCTCAACCCAATCCTGAGTGTGATAGAGCGGCACCTGATCAAGCAACACTAGTTCAGAAAAGCCTGTGCCTGCCTGAATCCAGTCATAAACCTGGGGCACATGCAGTTGATAGAACACTAACCGCAGATAGGGCAAAAGCGGTTCTGGCAGTTCGCTATAAGTTGCAGACAGCAAACCCGGTCGAGTATCTAGAAAAACGCGCGGTTGCTTACAAAGATAGCGATCGACGACCAGATCGCCAGGTCGATAGGACAAACCGCTATCACCCAATGCCCATAGATAGCGATGGGGCAGCACCGTAGAGCATTTGTGGCAGAACTTGTGATCTTCTGCGTTCGCTGCTTGACAGGTAGGATTGGGGCAGTAAAGCATTGCCGCATTTCGCATGAGGCCAGAAGGTCCGATGAATCCGGGAATACGATAGTCTTATCAGGATATCGTAGACACCACTGGATCATGCGACTTGTGAGCCAGTTTATTCAAGATCTGTGCAACATAATTTACGCTTTAATCGCCAGATGATCGCTTTCACTGCCATCATCAGCCAGTCGGGGCAACCCTAGACTGTAATTGCGAACTCGGCTATTCAAGTTGTAGGAGATTTGGCCAGATTGCAAGAGCGATCGAACAAAATGTTCCAGATCAGAACCAATGCGACGCAGATTATAGTCCGTTAGATCGGCCCCATCATATGCACCGACGAGCTGATCAAATTTGCGATAGACCTGTTGCAGTGCGTCATCATTCCACAACAGCTCGTTGTCTGGATCAACATCCAGGGTCAACTGGTTTTCACTGGGCACGAGTTCATCATTTTGAATTTCACCAGCGAAAATCCGAATATGGCGGGTTGTGGATTTGAGTAGCATAAGGATGTTAAACCCAATCGAGAGTTTACAACAATTTCTTAAGGCTATCTTACAGCCATTGCCCATGCCTAGACCGTTGAACCTGGGAGAAATCCGGGCATTCTAGAGGCAAACATTCTGGTGAATGCAGCACAACACAAGGGTTTGTCCCTATTTTCTTGCCTTCCTTACGGATTCTTTATCGATGGCATCAACTCTGTTAAATTGCTTCTACGGAGGGATAAAGTCCCACCTGAGGCATCAAGCTCGATCGGTAGAATCTTAAAGGACCGTCAAGTCAAAGGATCGTTGAGCCCTAGCGCGATTTCTCAGAACCATCAGGTAATTGGAGCGAGTCGATCGAATGAGCAGCCACCCGACCCAGGAGCAAGAGCGGAGTCATCTAGAAAGTCAGACTTCTCGAATCATTGCTTCGCGTGATTCCCTGTCTACCCGGACCTGGAGCCTTTTTCTGAAAAATTTGGCCTTGATGACTGCTGGTGGCCTTCTGTTTTTGACGGCATTTATCTTAGCAGGCGTCTGGCAATCCAGCAGTAACCTATTCAGCAAACTCGGAACGCTGTTCAGCGTGGCTCAGGCTCCAGCCCAGGTGGATGTCCGATCGGTGATTGTGCAACAGGTTCGAGGGGCCAGTGAATTAACGACTGCGGTTTACACCATGGAATCGGTTGTGCCTACGAGTCAAGATCGAACGATCGGCGGCTATGTGATTGGCAAAACGACGCTGCTCTACATTGCCCATGGGGAAGTGCGGGCTGGAGTTGATCTGGCGGCTCTGCAACCCAATGATGTGCAGGTAGAGGGCAACAATATTCTGCTGCGTTTACCGCCTCCCAAAATTTTAGACAGCAAAATTGACGTGAATCGATCGAAGGTGTATGACTACGACCGGGGATTTTTGGGATTGGGACCGGATGTCGCGCCGGAATTGCAAGAATTAGCGCAACGAGAAACCCTGACCAAAATCGTGGAAACAGCCTGTACCAATGGCGTCCTGCAAGCTGCGAACGATCGGGCCAAGCTCGTGGTCAGTCAATTATTAAACACGGGTGGCTATACCCAGCTTCAGGTTGCCACCCAAATGCCGAATGCAGAGACCTGTGTTGCCGCCAATGCCTCATCCCCATCCTCAGTTTCTCCGGGGTCAGTGCCTTCGGTTTTGCTTCCCAGCCCCCCGATGTCAACCACGCCCATTCCAGCCACACCCATTCCAAGCGAATCCATCCCAAATCCTCCGATACAATCTCCTGGAACAGCAGTGCCGAATGGGCAACCGGCAATTTAGCAACTTCTCTTGCTGTTAGGACAACTGGTTTGAAATTTGCCGATCTGCTTAGATCTGTTGCAAAACTTCATCCAGTGGAACAATCAAGAGGGTGATGCCCTGGCGTCCAACAATGCGGACTCGATCGCCCACAGTAAGCACAAATCGAGGCTGGGCTGCATGAACCTGGGCATTCCAGATGGACCCCAACGCTTTGACTCTTCCAGGACGGGGCGCGACGATCGGTTTCTCCAAAATGCCTTCGATGGGCGTGGTGAACCACTCGATCGGACGAAGCGGTTTGTTCATTGAACCTCCTGCAAAACCATGACTGTGAAGCGATACAGGGAACTGGAGGCAAAAACCAGAGAATCCGGCTATTTGTCTGTGACTTGTAGACCTATAGCAGTACAGGTTCAGGAAGGTATGCAACTAAGTATATGCAACTAATATTCAACGCCCGGTTGCGCTTTCACCCCTTGTTCTCGAAATGGATGTTTCACCAACGTCATTTCAGTTACCAGATCGGCCCGATCGATCAAAGCGGCTGGAGCCCCTCGGCCTGTGAGAACCACATGGGAATCTTCGGGTTTCGTATCGAGTCCGGCTAAAACCTGCTCGACGGTCAGATAACCCAACTTCAGCGCCACGTTGATTTCATCCAACAACACCATTTGAAAGTCAGGATTACTGATCAAGGACAACGCTTTTTGCCATGCCTCGGCTGCTTTTTGCATATCGCGCTCCCGGTCTTGCGTCTCCCAGGTAAACCCTTCCCCCATGGCATGGAATTCAAGCTGCGGTGGCTGGCCCGCTTTGGCTTCTGTCCAAATGGATAAGACGGCTTTTTCAGCGGGTTCCCAGGCTCCTTTAATAAACTGGACGATCGCCACTTGATGCCCGTGACCGAGCGATCGCATTACCATGCCTAAAGCAGCCGTCGTTTTGCCTTTGCCGTTACCCGTATGCACAATAATCAATCCCTTTGATTGGGTGCGTTGGGATAAACGCTGCTCCTGGACTTCTTTGCGGCGCTGCATCTTGCGACGATATTGCGCTTCGGTTAACCCTTGGGCGGTTGCTTCTTCGTCTAGACGAGTGGCTTCTTGATCAGCAATGGGCGTGAGGGCAGGATTGAGTTCCATTCAGGTTGATGCTCTGTGGGGTCAGCCCTATTTTGCCACGGCAGTTAACGTCCTGTGGGTTGAGATAGCTTTGAAACTTGAGGAGCCAACAGAAATCCCCAACCGTTCCATTGGAGCGATCGGGGATAGGTGACTTCTCGAGAGAAATTGAGGCAGGACAGAGGCAGGACGCCCAAAGATGGAACGCAGGTCGATCAAGTCATTGGCCGTTTCAAATTTCTTGATCACATCCCGCTGCTTAGACAGCCGATCGATCACGCACATGTCTCTACCTTTGCCACCCACCAATCGCTGCCGCTGCCCCCCGAGAGCAAGTCATTGCCAGATCCTCCCCGCAGGCGATCGTTGCCAGCCTGACCTTTCAGACGATCATTTCCACCTAAGCCAATCAAATCGTCGCGATGGGTGTTTCCGGTTAGGCGATCGCTATTGGAAAGACCTTTGTGTTTGAGACCCCCTCGCCCTTTCTGAATTGAAATCGGATTCAGGGCAGATCCTAATTGACAGGTATCAGCAACGAACCAAATTCCTTTCACCACGCCTTGGATGCGGTTGCCAATCAGGTCAGTAACATCATTCTCCGGCTTCAATGAAATTTCATAGTTGCCGCTAATGCTAGTTTGGCCTTTCAGATTGCTTAAAGTCCAGGTGATGCCATCGGTGCTAGTCAGGATTGCGCCTTCCAGAGAGAGTAGCACTCCGTCGCGGCTGAGCAGCAGATCGGAGACATCCAGGTTTTGGACGGGCTCATTAAACTTGATGATGACAGAATCTGGATTGGTTCCACCGGTTGCTGCTGGAATTTCGATCGTGCCATTTGGAGCAGTGTTATCAACCACAAGGCCCTGGTTGCCACCCGCACCATTGCCCGAACCATTGGAGGTCTGGCTGGTATCCACGCTACCAATGTTGCCGCTGGGATCGATCGCTCGAACCACAATATTATAGCTGCCATCTCCTAGCGCATTCGTAATTGCATCATCTGCTAAGGTCCAGGTGCCATCCCCATTGTTGGTAGCATTGTAAGTGGTGCCATTAATGGTAACTTGGACAGTAGCCGTTGGATCATCAACCGTACCGCCGAGTTGAGGCGTATTATCGTTAGTACTCTTTGGATTAAAAGTGACTTTGGGGGCAGTCAGGTCAATTGCCACAGCCAATGCAGGAGAAGCACCACTCTCATTACCAACTGGGTCTGTGTAGGTTGAGGTGATATTGTGGTTACCTTCGGCGAGTACAGTGGTAGTAACAGACCAGGTGCCATCTCCTTGAACCGTACCGCTTCCCACAAGGGTTGTGCCGTCATAGATTTTGACTACATCTCCTGCCGTACCGCCGCCGCCGGTAAAGGTTGGGGTTGTGTCGCTCGTAATGTTGTCGGTGTTTGAGAAACCAGAGTCGCTTGCTGCGGTCAGATCAGGTGCAACATTGGGGGCAGCTGGTGGCGTTGTATCAAGCGTGTTGTTCGTGACTGCTTGGTTCGAGAAAGCAACGGCATCATTGCCAGCCAGGTCTTCCACTGGACTAGAGCCAGGAACGGCATAGCTGATCGTTACCACATCACCAGGATTAACTGGATTAGCAAGTGTTAACGTTACAGTTGAACCACTGGCATCGACCCCATTGACGGTGACGGTTGAGCCATTCACTTTGACGACATAAGCGCCAGTCGCAGGGTCAGAACTGCCGTTGAGGGCTTCGTCATAGGTGAGGATCAGAATATTATCATCGATCGCAGCACTGGTAAGGGTAGGTGGTGTTGTATCTCCGGTTGTATTTGTCACTGCCTGATTGGAGAAAGCAGCCGCATCATTCCCGGCAACATCTTCTACCGGATTGGAACCAGGAACGGCATAGCTAACAGTAACCACATCACCCGGATTAACTGAATTAGCCAGCGTCAAGGTGACGGTTGAACCATTCGCATCCACTCCACTGACAGTAACCGTAGAGCCATTTACTTTGACAACATAAGCGCCAGTCGCAGGATCTGAGCTACCGTTGAGGGCTTCGTCATAGGTGAGGGTTAAGGTGTACCCCTGTTAAGGTGAATATTTGTACTATTCTGGATTGAGCAATCGAGCAGTTGCGACATGGGGATGTTTTGGGTCAAACGGCTTCTTGGTCGTCGGTTTCTTTTGTCCTCGTTTGGATTTACGAAACCGTTGCAGATTGACCCGTTCTGCCCATTGCCGTAAACACAGGGCAAATGCCACACTATCTATTGCCCTAAACACCTGCCAATCTTGGGCTAGTATGGCAATCTCCAATCCTCGCCAGGTGGCTTGGATGTCTTCCACCACATAGTAATTCGACAACTGCTCTTCAATCACTGCTGCACCATGCACTTGCTGGAGAACCGCTCTCACCGTTGCCAGAATGTTAAAAGCCACCAAGGCAACGCAAAACACAAACAGGGCAGCCCGTGGATAACCAAGCGTATTAAATTCGCAGTGAAATGTGTCGGTGATAGTTTGAAACATATTCTCAATTCGCCAACGTTTCAGATACAAATCGGCAACTGTTGATGCATC